>CAWJEM010000015.1:0-128990 GCA_963841905.1 uncultured Acidobacteriota bacterium | reverse complement strand
ATGCAGCTTCGAACGCCTGCAATGCTGGCAGTGGATCATTCGCATCCAGCAACATTTCTCCCAGGAGCTGTCGCGCGGAGATAACACGCCCCGGCATCACGGGATCCCACTCTGGGGAGAAACCCTCGCGATCGGCAGCGGCACGCAGCATTTGCAAAGCTTCGTCGCGCCTGTCTTGTGTGTAGGCGATCCACGCCGTTACCATCTGGCGATGGTCTTCGATCTGTGAGACCCAATATTCTTGCCACGTACCTCGCCATTAGCCTTGATCAGGTTCGCGCGCAGTTCCTGTAAGCGATCGAGATCCTTTCTTGCGGCATGGATGTTACCGGTTCTCGCCGCGCCAAGGGCGCGGGCAAATACCAGAGCCGCTTGGCGTGCGGGAAAAGGCTCCATTCAAATTCGCGCTGCTGCGGCAGGGTGAGCGCCGCCGCCTCGCCCCAACGCTGGCGTTCCACCGCGTAACGGGCCGGCATCGCGGCCATCGCATGGGCATCGAGAATATGTGGGATGATTTTGATCGTCGCGGCTTCATCAATGACGCGTTGGCTCCATGTCTTGCCCGGTTTGCAGATAACTGTGTACAAAAATCCATGGCGTGCGGTTTGAAGAACAGATCGTGACGGCCGCGCCTGCGCGGTTGGTGTCGATCGATTCCTGCCACAGGCCCATTCGAACGAAGATGTGAGCGGGAAATTGCAGGGCATGCGGCGACGAAGGTGCGACCTTGCCCAACCGACGGGCGGCCGCCAGGCCACGCGAAGCGTACGGCGTGTTGTCGTAAGCGTGGAGCAGGTAATGCAACACCCCCGGATGATTGGGCAGCTCCGGCAGGAGCTTTTCAAGAATAGCGGCGCCCTTGAGCTGGTAGGCGAAGGTCTGATCGGTTGGCGCCCCTAGCGCTGACAGAGCATATGCATAAAATATCTCGGCCTCGCGATCATCGGATACTTGCGATGGAGTCGCTCCAGAGCATTGCGTAGGCATGCACGCGCGTTGCGTAGTTGGTCCTGTCCGCACCCCTGTAGAACACCTCGATGGTGGCTATGTAGTCGCGCTCACGCGAGGTTTTCCCGCCTATGGCTTGGGCTTTTTTGACTGCGATTTCCCCCTGTAACGCCATGGGGCCCGGCCGTCCACCGTACAGGCTTCCGATCGCAGTGGCAGCAAGACCCCAATACGCCATGGCGCACTCCGGGTCTTTCTGGGAAATGGCTGTAAAAGTCTCGGCTGCGGCGGGAAACGAGAAGGTATGCAGCATCGCAACCGCCAGGTCGAACTCCTCCTGGATGCCAGCGTTGCAGGCGATGGGGAAATGCACCTCTCCGAATTGCTCGACGGCGTTCGCCCGCGGTGCCTCAAGTGCGATCATGGCGACGCACAAGCAGGTCATCAGTGCGCCGCGTTGAAATTGTCGCACGCGCTTCACTCCCGTCGGTGTAGTGAGAGGGAATCTCACGGTTCAACGGTACCCCTGGCCGCTCGCAACGTTCCGCAACTTTAGTCGCACACGACGAGGCGCTGGCACCATCGGTCTGATGTCATACTCGACAAGAGGGCGTTGATATGGACCTTCCTGCCAAGCTCAAGCTCCTCAAGCAGGTTCATTACTTCGCTTCGCTGCCGCCAAGCGAGCTTCGCGAGCTGGCGGCTGGGCTACGCGAACGTCACTATCAGGCGGGCGACGTGATCTTCAGGAAAGGCAACCAGTGCGAAGGCCTCTGTGTCGTCCTGAGCGGCCGCGTCCGGACGGTGACGACCTCAGCCCAGGGTCGTGAGCAGGTGTTGAAAGTGTTTGGGCCAGGCCGTACCTTCGCTGAGATCCCGGTTTTTGACGATGAGCCCCTCCCGGCAGACGCCGTCGCGGTGACCGAAAGCACGATCGCTCTCCTTCCATCAGCCGACGTGGTGGACCTCGTGAGACATCATCCCGACGTCGCCCTTGACGTCATTCGGCTGTTCGCATCGCGCCTTCGTGCATATAAGGTGTTCGTCGAGGATCTCTCGCTTCGGAACGTTGTCGCACGTGTGGCCAAGCTGCTCCTGGATCGTGCTCGCGGTCAGACAACGCTCGTTGAGGACGCGCCCAGCTTGCGTATTCAGTACACTCAAGATGAGATTGCGGCAATGGTCGGGTCAGTCCGTGAGGTCGTCCAGCGCGCGCTGAAAACACTCGAACACGCAGGGGTCATTCAAATGACCCGGAGGCGGATCCGGATCATCGATGTCGACGGGCTGAACCTCTGGAGCGAATCCGAGTCACGCGTCTTTGATGTCTCTGCTGGTCCTGGAACCCGGTCGACGAATCGCTCGACAAGGCGCCACTCTCAAACACTTGCGAAGCCCGCGCGTCTTGGAAGGTGATTGGGGTTTAAAGGGATGCGGCCCGTCGGTAGGGGACGGCGACAGTGGTGACGTCAAAGCGCAGCTAGAGTTGGCACGACGAGGGCACGGAAGCATGCGTCACACTCCGCCGGCGTGAGCGGCGAGTCGCTCTCGACCCACCAGTTCAACACGAGCACAAATGCCGCGGCCACATGTCGTGCAAGGAGGCGGGTCGGAATCTGCACCTTCGACCTGCCGGGGCTAATCATCTCAAGTTCATCAGCGATAAAACTCGTAAGCACATCCTGCATGTGCTCATGCATGACGACGCGCCCTTCGCGCTTCATCTTCGGACCTGCGCCACGACGATGCTCATCGATGTGTTTCAGGAGCGGAGCGCTGAACGCGATCACCCGTTCGGGGGTGCTGCCGGCGCGAGGTTGACTCCGAATCGACCGCAGGATCTCATGAATGCCGCTTTCGAGCAGATCGTCTTTATCGCGAAAATGCGCATAGAACGTCGACCGGCCCACGTCCGCGCGGTCGAGGATCTCCTTAATGGCGATTGACGGGTAGGGCTTTTCGCGAGCGAGTCCGATGAGCGCGTCGTGCAGCGACCTCTTCGTTCGCTGTACTCGGCGGTCTGGCGTTTCCGGACGATTTATGTTTGATGTCCGGTTCCGGACTTTTCGCGATTGCGTGTTCTTCACGGCCGCTAGATCCAAGTCTACGCTGACCGCAGCGATGATCTCATCACCTGACGCCCCACCCGCCACGCTTGGCCGCGTTCTGCACTGGGCCGCCGGGTACGACCTGCTCGTGTGGCTCCTGACACATCGGAGCGATCGCGCGTTCCGCGAACAACTGATTGGCCTGGCGCACCTCGCAGCCGGCGAATCTGTGCTCGATATCGGGTGCGGAACCGGAACGCTAGCAATTGTGGCCAAGGGGCAGGTTGGGCCAACCGGCAAGGTGGTCGGCATCGACGCGTCCCCAGCGATGATCGCGCGGGCAACCTCGAAGGCCGCGAAGGCAGGAATCGACGTGGCCTTCAAGATCGCCGTTGCCGAGGCGTTGCCGTTGCCTGAGGCGCAGTTCGACGTGGTCGTGAGCACGTTGATGCTTCACCACCTCCCGCGCCAGGTGCGCCAACAATGCGCGCGCGAGATCCGGCGCGTGCTCAAGCCCAAGGGTCGCGTGCTGGTCGTCGACTTCGCGCACCCACAATCCAAATCAGGCTTCCTCGCGCATTTCCACCGTCATGGTCACGTCGATCCGCGCGACGTCGTGGCGTTGCTCGAGGAAGCGGGATTGCGCTGCATCGAGAGCGGACCCGTGAGCATCAGCAGCCTCCACTTCGTGCTCGCGGTAGCTGCGGAGTGACCGAATGCAGGGACATAGAGTTCACGGACGCACATGGATAGCGGTACTCGTGGTGTTGGCGCTGATCGCTGCGCATGTCGCCCTCCTTGGCCTTGCCTTTCGCGGTCACCTGTCCCTGGCAGTCGTGGCAGGCGCGGTCGGCGTTCTCGTAATGAAGTACGGATGGTGGAGATTTCGACGCTACCGTAGCCGCGATGAAGGGGCTCTTCCGAGACATCATCGCACCGAGCGCAAGAGATAACCCACGCTTCGGACGGTGACGATGAGGTCGCTATCGCGTCCGAGCTTTTTCCGAAGGTGGCTGATGTGCACGTCGACGGAGCGCTCGAGCGGGTTGAACTCGCGACCGAACACGGCGGTCATCAAGGTCTCGCGTGACACCGCCCGCCCCGTGTGATGGAGCAGACATGCCAAGATGCGGAATTCCGTCGTGGTGAGATCAAGCGGGCGCTGGTTGACTGACAAACGTCTTGTGGCTGGTTCGAATACGATCGAACCGCTTGGGCAATTGAGCTCGCTTTCCACAGAGGAGACGCCTTCCTGCCGGTGGACGTCTATGAAACGCGCACCGGAGCTTTCAGGCGGGCTGGCTTTAGTGATTGACGGCGGATCGCCGTGCGTTTGTTAAAAATTGTTAAAGCCTTCGGGACGCACCGGCATCATCGCGCCCGGACGCCTGTCTTCGATGCGGAAGTCGGCGGGAATCTTGAAGAGATCAGGCGACGGCTCGGTGCGCTGAATGTTGGTAAGACGGTAAGTGGTTTCACCAAATCGCGGGTCGACCCGACGCGTCATCACGATCACCTTGAGCTCGGGCGAGTACCACTGCTCGAATACCATCTCCATCGGCTGCACGTTGCCCATCGCACCGGCGGGAATCGTCGTCGTCCGGCGCGTGCCCTCGACCTTCACGCCTTCGAGCACCTTCGTCTCCAGCGTTTCCTCGCCTGCCGGCTCGGCGGACATCGGCGGCGCGATCATCCGCGACGTCATTACGCCAGCTCCGGCAGCGCCACTGACCGCGCCCGCCATCGGCTCCGTCTGAACGAACATCTCGAAGGTTGGCACCGCCGCTCCCTCAATTTTGTATTCAAGCAACGGTCCCTTAAACGGCTTCGCACGGAACGCGACCTTCAGGTCGTAGTTCAACGTGATATAGACGCCACTTTCGGGATCGATGATGGTCACGATAGGCTGTTCGTTTTTCGCGACGAAGGCGCCCAGCGCAATGCCCTGTTGTTCACGACGCGTGCGACCCTCACTGTCGCGCGCCACGGTCGCGGACGTGCGCTGCTCGATACGATTGCCGTCGGCCAGTACCTGCGTCATTTCGGTAATGGCATCCGCTGTGTACGGCGCACCACGAACGACACGTCCGACGTTGATCGGGTCCAGCGCAACGATGCCGATTTCCGGGGGCGCTGGCGCGACCTGCTGCAGCACGTCCTGCGCACCCGCAGACGTCGCACCACCGCCGAGGAGCAGGGTGCTCATTACGATTCGCTTGATCATGATCGCTACTCCTGTACGGTTCGCACGGAACGGATGTCACGCGGCAGGCCGTCTTCGCCTACGAGCAGATCCACATCGACGATGCCCTGCCCGCCGGGCTCGAACAGGACGAGGCCGAGCGGTTCGAGCGCCTCGCGTGGGACGCGAACGCGGACGACTTGCAGTGCTTCGGGAAACGCCTGCGTGATCGTGACCGTCGTCGCCGCGCGGACCGCCGTCGATGGACGTCGATTACGCGCGGGAATGACCGGCCGGTCTCGTCTCGCCTCTGGCTTCAACGCCGCCGGGGCCGTGTCGCTCGCAACCGGACGTGACGCCAGTTTCCGCAAGGGTGGCGCATCGTCCGGCCGACGCACCAACATGCCGAGCAGCAGGGCTGCCGCGGTCGCACAAAGGCTCGGCTTGGCAAACACCATCCGCCGACGGGACCGCTCGACACGCGAAGCGCGCAGCATGTGGAGCACTCGTCCTTCGAGCACGGCAGGCGCTTTGATCCTGGCATCGTCCTGCTCGAACGCCCGCCACGCGGCGTCAAAGTTCATACAGCGCTCCGTTCTGGATTGCCGGACGACGGAGTTCTGGTCGCGCGACACGTGTGAGGCGCTGTCGAAGCAGCTGGCGTGCGCGATGGAGTCGCGATCGCACCGTCGACGTTGAAATGCGGATCACCACTGCAGCATCCGCATAGCTGATTCCGTGCAGGTCGCAAAGAAGGATGAGCTCCCGGTATCGCGGTGGAAGCTTGTGGAGTGCTCGCCGCACTTGCGATGCGAGCTCGAGATCTTCGAGCGCATCGGATGGATCATCGACGTAGGCGGCGCACCCGCCGGATCGACTGATGACGTCGAGCGGAAAGAATCGCCGCTCCTTGCGGAGCCGTTCGCGGCTCAGATTGCGGACAATGCCGTAGAGGTAGGTCGTGAACGTCGCGCGATCCGGGTCGTATTTCGCCAGATCGCGGAAGACTGCGATAAACACCTCCTGCGAAATGTCCTCGGCCGCCGCCGGACAGCCTGTCATGGCGCGGGCAAACCGGAACACGACGTGCTGATAGCGACAGAAAATTTCCGTGAAGGCGTCAAGTTCGCCCGATGCCGCACGCTGCACCAGGTCGCCGTCGGAGTCGCGCACTTCTACTTCGGACGCCATTCAACTGTGATTGGCCGGAGCGCCGAAATCGTTTCGAGAAGTTTGTAAAGGATGTTAAGCGAATGCGGCAGCACACCGACCACCGGTCAATTCATGCCGGAGTCCACTGACGCGTCGAGCCGAGTGTCTGCGGTCATGCGCGAGTCGGTCGCGGCGGACAGAAACTGATCCCATCCCATTCGGATGCGATCCATTTTCTCGATGGCTCGACTGTCCACTGCCCGACCGGCGGAGACGATATAGACGAACGCCTGGCGGTACACCCTTGGGCTCTCGGCAGACGACGGCACGCGTGGACCAACGGCGGCAATCACGTCCTCGATCCTGACGTCACGTCGGGTGCCGCTGAACGTGACGCCGACTTCGGGTGGGGATGCGGCCGTGCGAGGCGGCGTCAGAATCGTCGCGTTTTGCACGTAGAAGAAGGGCGGGACCTGAGCCTGATCCACGAGCCCCATCGCGTACTGATCGAGCAGACTGAATCGTTGAACGGCCGCCACCGTACGAAACGATCCGCCACCCAAATCCTCGATGTCGTTGCCTTCCAGCACGGACGCGTCGGAATCGAAGAAAAAGCTCCAATGCGCGGCATCGCGACCGAGCAGCGCTTGAGACACGCGTCCCGTGTGATCGCGAAAATCCAGAAACGCCAGCCATCGGTGGCCGATCTCCTGTCCCATCACACTGAGCGTTGAATTCTCGCCAAGGAACTTTTGCCGCGGATCGTCGGGATACTTCGACAGGGCATCCATGTTGCACAGGCTTTGCAGCCTCCCCGCGCTCCCGTATTCCGCCGAGTCGTCGAAGACCGGCAGGTTGAGACCCCGAATGTGATTGGCGACCGAAATCTCGTATGCGAACGCGTTGTTGAGCAACTTCTCGTCGGTGAAGATGACGATGTTGTCGAACGTGTCCCCGTGCGTCGCGAGGAATCGCCGCGCGACCAATACCGTGTCGAGATCGGACGTCGAGGTGAAGCGTTCGCCGAGCGCCGATGAGCCTCCTGGAATCGACTGGTGGCCGCCGAAGTCCACGGGCAAGAAGTCGGTGGTGGCTCCGGGAGACACTCCGACGACCGCTTCGCGAATCGTCGTCCGACTCGAGACTTGAATGTCGATCGGGCCAGCCCGATGGAGCGTCACCTGGACTGTAGCGCTCTGGCGTGTGCCGTATTCCGGGACGGCGCACCAGGTGACGGTAAACGCGCTGTCGTCGCCAAACGTCGAGATGCGTCCGCCGGCAGACGGGTCCAGATCGCTGAAGAGTGGCGCGACGCGTGGCGAACCTGTCAAGAACCTCGAGATGGATCGCGCCGTGGTCGCAATGTCACCGTCCCCGAACGTGAGGTTCCCATCGGAATTCACGAACACGTGCTCGCGCGTCCGACCGAAAAACGAAAAGGTGAACGGCAACGCGATCTGGCGAGCGTCATCGTCGTCCATCGTGATAGGGGTGCCGAGCGGCTGTCTGAAGGCGAAGGCGACTCGCGAAACGTCATAGCCGCCGCTGTCATTGGGCGTCAGCCGCAAGGCCACGTCCCGCAAGTCCAACTGATTTGGCGCGATGACGAGATCGCCGGCATCCTGCAGGACGGCGATCTCACCCGCATCCTGCGTCAACCGTGGGTTTGCCGCCTGCGTCGACACGCGGCCCTGCCGAACGGCCGCTCGGTGAGCCCACAGACTATCAAGGTGGCTCCACCGGTCATCGTGATCGAGCGGGGACGTCTTCGGCGTCGTGCCTGGCGCGGGCTCAGACATGCCGCGTGCGGCCGTATCGGCCGCACTGGACGTTGCTGCGCAAGGGTCGGTTGATTGGGCGCGAACTGGCGCAGACAGGTCGCCTGGAAAAATGATCGTCGTGATCGCGCCCAGGATGGCCGCTCGGAAGCGAGATTCTCGTGTCATCGTCGACCGCGATTGGCAGGCGCTGACGACGCGGCTCAGTCGTGATTGGCGGGAGCGCCGAAATCGTTGCGGGAGTTTTGTAAAGGTCGGATCACCTCGCCCAGCGGTCACCTACTGCCGCGACGAAACCAGTACCCGACGCCGCGGCCTTGCGATAGAAGCTCTGCATCACGCTCTTCGCGATGCTCATTTCGCATCCTTCCTCGACCGCCAAATGGCTCCAGCGACTTCGCTGCCTTCATCGCGGTCTTCTTGACAGACTCTTTCGCTGTGCGCTTGGCGGGCGCTTCGCCGCCTTGCCCGCCCTCATGGGCGCCGGGCGCGCATGCTGCGGCTGATAGATGCCGAGCTTGCCGCCACCGGGCAGCGTGATCTGCGAAAGCCGACCCCAGCCCTGATCCTGCACGGGCGTGCTGGCGATGTTGTGCGTTTTCATCTCCTCGACGAACGCGTCGATGTCGTCGCACATCAGATAGAACTCGTGCCCATTGTTCTCGTTCGATGGGTGCACCGCCACTTCGGCCGGCGGCAACCCGAAGATCAGCCAGCCCTCGCCCACGTCGACGTTCGGCAGCCGGAGCACGTCGGCGAGGAAGGCGCGGTCTGCCTCGGGAGCGATGCTGTAGATGATGGAATGCGCGCCGATGAGCATATCAATGCCTCCGTTTCAGCCTTCCTATTCGTGGTCTCTAGAAGATCGAAGCCCGCCTCGGACCAACTCTCCAAATTACTGTCTGAGAAGCCAGACCCCTGTGAGACTCAGCACGATTCCTGCAATCCTCGTCGCGGATAGGGGTTCGTCGAACGCGAGCAGGCCCACTGGAATCAAGAGGGCCGCAACCATGCTATTGATGCCGACAGACGTCACGCTGACCGGCAAGGCGGCCCGATAGGCCAGCACGTACCCGAGCTCAATCATGGCGGCTCCCACACCGACACCGAGAACACCTGGATGCAGCAATCGTGACCACGGTGCGTGGCCCCGCTCGATGGGCCACGAGAAGTGCGCGAGTCCGGTGAACGCCAGCGCGGTGACGTAGGCGACAAGCAGCACCAGCGTCGGCGCCGCATCACGAGGCACCGACTTGGCGGCAACGTGATAGATCACTCCGCCGCCGACAGCGAGCAGCACGGCGATGACCGTGGACGTCGTGGTCATGGGTGACGCTCCAGGACGACCATGGTGAACCGCACCGGCCGGCCGCCCACACACTCATAGGCGTGCGGGCGATCAGTCGACGCGCTCGCCGACTGACCAGCGCCAATGACAAAGCTGACCGCATCCATGAGGAGCGCGAGCCGTCCCTGCGTGACGTGCAACAGCTCCTGTGTGCCGGCAGGATGCGCGATGGCGTCGTAGCGTTCGCCAGGGTGCAGGTCCCATGCCCACAGCTCCAGCATGTCCGGGCCCGTCGACCCCACGAGCAGCGTCGCGGATCCGCCCTTCGGCCCTTTCCACAATACCCGCGGGGGCGGCGCGGGAACGACGGCGGCACGCGACGAACCCACCAGGTCGACCAGATCGGCCAGCGACGCTCCGAGCGCCCCCGCGACCTTGCACAACGTCCCAATCGATGGATTCGTCGCGCCCCGCTCGATTTGCACCAGCATCCCTTTGCTCACTCCCGCGCGGGCCGACAGCTGGTCGAGTGACAGGCGCCGCTCACGCCGCTTCGCCTGGATGCGCCGCGACACGGTAGCGATGATGTCTCGCTCGGGCGTCCCCTCGGTGCCCTCGGTCGATATATTGACCGCCTTGGTCATTATGTTGTATCTAACCACTTGATGACACCGGAAGTCAACGCCGCCGTGTGGGCGCTCCGCCCCGACTACGTCGCCGTGAGTATCGTGGCGCGTGGCTGTCGGAACGAAGCCAGCTCCGCGCCGGCGCGCATCGTGTCGGTCGACGCGCCGCGTCCGGCGTGGGCTGAGGCCCATCTGGCTTCGTGGCGGGAGGCGTACAAAGCATTCGGCGCAAAACCACAGCGGACGCCATGTTCCGCGGAAGCACTGTGGCGTCGCCTCCAGCGCGATGGCCCCCTCGCCTCAATCAATGCCATCGTCGATCTCTACAATGCCGTCAGCGTCACATACGCAGTGCCAGTCGGCGGCGAGGACCTGTCAGCGTACGCTGGCCCGCCGCGGTTGGTGCGGGCAGTCGGCAACGAGTCTTTCGAGACAACCCGCGACGGGCAGTCCGCGCTCGAGATGGTAGAGGCGGGCGAGGTCGTCTGGCGCGACGACGAGGGTGTCACCTGCCGCCGGTGGAACTGGAGGCAGACGCCCAGAACGCGCATCACCGTGGCAACCACAGACATCTGGTTCGTACTCGAGCGGCTCGAGCCGATGCCCATCGAGGCGCTGCTCCAAGCCGGCGAGTCAATCGCCGAAGGGGTACGAAGCCTCGCGCCGCATGCGCAGATCTCTCAGAGGCTGATTCGCAAAAGCGATTGACGCCGGTCAGCCAGATCCGTCCTAATTCTCACCATCTCGACGGCTGTTCGTCATCGCGGAGGGACATCGCCCGCATGCTCAGCGATCGTCCGGGCGTATTGCACGAGCGAGAGCAGCACCTTGCCAGGCTCCTCGTTGACGATGTCGTGAGCCGAACGCTCGAACCAGACGAGCGTCTTGGACGGCGCTCGGAGCCGCTCGAACCATTCCGCCGCCACCGTCGCGGAGACGTTGTAGTCGTAGCGGCCGTTGAACAGGATCATCGGACACTCGAGGGTGGTGACACTGCTGAAGTTCGTCGTCAAGACCATCGGCAGTAAACGCTCCTCCGAGAAGTCGCTCGCCACCCAGATCGACTCTACATCCGTGTCGCTGTATTCCGGAGACAGGGCCGTGCCGACGATTTCATGGTCGAAGCGCGTACGGCCATGGACTGCGCCACCGTAGAAGCCGAGCCACTTGCGCTGCACCTCGACGTCTTTCCACTGGGGCGGTCCGTTGCCCTGCGCGTATCCCTCAATGGCTTGCAGCTCGCGTATGGCTTGCTCGTTGCGAGCCCGGCGCGCTTCATCCATCGCGAATCGCCAGCCGCGACGCTCGCTTTCCAGTGAATCTGTGATCTGGCCCATGCCGACGTACGCATGAAGCCACTCAGGATGGCGCCGCGCCATCTCGAGGCCGAGATAGCTGCCCCACGAGTGCCCGAGCACGAAGATCTTCTTCTTATCGAACTCCCTACGCACCCAGCCGATCATCTCCTCAGCATCGGCAATCATGCGCTGCGGTGTCATCGTCGGGCCGACAACTTTGGGGTCGTTGGCTAGATAGGTCTTGCCTGCTCCGCGCTGGTCCCACTGAACGACCGTGAAGTACTCTTCCCATCCGCGCTGGTAATACCAGCTTGTCGGCATCGCAGGAAACCCTGGTCCGCCGTGAATGTAGAGGAGTACCGGGTTACGACGATCGAAGCCGCGCACGGAAATCCACTGATCGATGCCGCCGATGCGTACCCGTTCCAAGCGCTCGACACCCTGCGGCGTGACGATGCGGCGCATTTCCGCCACGATCTTGGTCGCCTCCGCGCGGCTGTTCGGCCCGGCCTGTCCCGCAAAGAGTGCAGACGGCCACGCGCTCGTCAGCGCGAGTACGCCCGCTGCAATCAACCGCCCGGCCTGCCCGCTGGCCATTCTAAATTCCTTTCTCGCGCCACACTCGAGCCCTCACACATGCGAACGCACGCCGAGGAGGTGAGATATGTTCGTGCGTAATCAACCAACCTCTGATCTGACCGTTGGCAGCAAACGGTCGCGCGGACCCAGCATCCGACCTCGCGCCCGTCCTTCAGGGTTCCGCTTGCTCGCAAAAGCATGTATGCGGCCGCGATATCCCCGCTCGCCAAAGTATTCAAGTCGCGGATTTCCACGCCGATTGAGCTCCTCCAGCCATATCTCAGTCGACGATCGACACGTCGAGCTCGCCGAGCCGCGCCGGATTGCCGATGACCTCGATCTCGGTGATCTTGTCGTTCGCGATCGTGAACCGGAGCGCTCTCACCAATCGTCCCCGCGGCGCCACCACGACGCCGATGGCCCCATCCACGAGCGCGGGCCGCGTGAGCCGCGCGAGGTGCCCGTAGGCGACCGCCCCCTTCGCCCAGACCGCTGCGCCGCGAATCTCAGTCGGCGCGCCGGCCGCCATGTCCGCGCGAACTACGAGATCCGGATCGAGGACCGCGAGAAGGCCTTCAAAGTCGCCAGCGCGTAATGCGGAAATGAAGGCCTCGACGACCTCACGCTGCCGAACCAGATCGGGGTCGGGCGCCCCGCCGCCGCGCACGCGGCGCCGCGCGCGGCTCGCGAGCTGCCGCGCCGCCTCGGCGGAACGGCCGACGATCGGCGCGATCTCCTCGAACGGCACGGCGAACATGTCGTGCAGTACGAAGGCGAGGCGTTCTGCCGGCGTCAGACGGTCGAGCACGACGAGCAGCGCGAGCCCGACCGAATCCGCGAGGAGCGCTTCCTGCTCGGGGCTGCTTCCGCTCGTGCCGGTCGCGACTGGTTCCTGCGCGTCCGGGATCAACGGCTCCTCGCGCCGCGATTGGCGCGATCGCAGCATGTCGAGGCACACGCGCGCGACGACCGTGGTCAGCCAGCCGCCAAGGTTGTCGATGCCCGTCGGTATCGGCGCGGCTGAGCCGCAGCCATGCTTCCTGAACGGCGTCGTCTACCTCGCTCAACGAGCCGAGCATCCGGTAGGCCACGGCCCGCAGATGAGCTCGGTGTTCTTCGAATCGCTCGCCCAGATAATCGCGTTCGTTCATCGGTCACACTTCCTCGTCGCGTTCCGTCATAACACTGACGGACGAACGGTAAAAGATGTGACCCGCCTTCGCCGCGGCTTCGGCGGGGCAGGCACAAGGAGGGACCGATGAAGATCAAACTGACCAGCGTCCACGTCGACGACCAGGAGAAGGCCCTGCGCTTCTATACCGAAGTGCTGGGCTTCGTGAAGAAGGCCGACTTCAGCCAGGGGCCGTATCGCTGGCTCACGGTGGCCTCACCAGAGGACCCGGACGGCACGGAGCTGCAGCTGGCGCTCAACGGCAACCCGGCGGCCAAAGCCTACCAGCAGGCAATGTTCGAGCAAGGCCAGCCCGCGGCGATGTTCTTCACTGACGATGTGCAAGCCGATTACGAGCGGATGAAAGCGCGCGGCGCCGAGTTCACCACGCCACCGACGGACGTAACCGCCTCCAAGATCGCCATGCTGAACGACACCTGCGGCAATCTCATTCAGGTCACGCAGCTGATGCGCCGGTAGGGCGGACTTTCAGCGAGCGACTCAGGCGTAGGTATCGGTCACATTCCTCCGTCGCGATCCGTCATGGTGACAAGGAGATCGACATGAATGTCGACATTGGAGAGGCAACGGCGCCCTCTCGCCCATGGACCTGAGCCTGCCCCGCGCCAAAGGCATCGTCATCGGCTTCTGGATCGTCACCGCGCTCTTCTGCCTGCAGATAGGCTTCACCGCCTACGCGCAACTGCGCCTGCCGCAGGTAGCGGAGGCGTTCACCCAACTCGGCTTCCCCGACTACTTCCGGGTGGAGCTCGCGTGGGCCAAGCTCCTCGGCGTGGTGCTGCTGCTTGCGCCGGTGCCTGCGCGGCTCAAGGAGTGGGCCTACGCCGGCTTCGCCATCACCCTCGGCTCTGCGCTCATCGCTCACTTCGCGGTGGGTGATGGCCCGGAGGCGTGGGGCTTTGCGGCGGCCACCGGCGTGCTGTGGGGGCTCTCGTACTTCTTCTGGCGCCGCGTGCAGGCCACGCCTAGGATGGAAATATGAAAAAGTCGGGCGCGAGCCAAGGCCAGTCGCCATCGGTGCTCATCTCGAAAGCAATCGCCGAACTCGGGGACTGGCGCGGGAAGACTCTCGCCAGAATGCGCACGCTCATCAAGGACGCAGACCCGGACGTCGTCGAGGAGTGGAAGTGGGTCAAAGCAACCCAACCCGGCACCCCGGTTTGGTCGCACGACGGCATCATTTGCACTGGCGAATCGTACAAGAATGTCGTGAAGCTTACCTTCGCCAAGGGCGCGTCTCTGAAGGATCCGGCGCGTCTCTTCAACTCGAGTCTCGACGGAAACGTACGCCGCGCGATCGACATCCACGAAGGAGAAGAAGTTGACGAGTCCGCGTTCAAGGCGCTCGTTCGCCAAGCGGTCGCCCTCAACAGGTCTGGCAAGTCGAAACCTTCGAAGTAAGGGGAAGCCGGCCGGGGCAGCCATGTCACATTCCAAAGCCCTATCCGGTCCCACCGTTGGTGACAGAAGGAGCGACATAAATCTATGAAACGAACCTTCGCTATTATTCTCGCGGCCCTGGCTGCAGTCGCCCTGTTCGGGGGGGTTGTGCATGGCGTGCTGGTGGCCGCGCAGGTTTCCGAGCCAGCCGCCACCACGGTTTACGGCCTGACCCCGCGGCGACTCTGGGCCACCACGGTCGTTGTGCTGGCGCTGATCGGCGTGGTAATCGGTGGGCTGGCTCTCGGCCGCCCCGCCAGTCGTTTCAGCACCGCCTTTGGGCGACTCGGAGCCATCGCGGCCCTAGTGGCGGGGCTAATCGCCGGCGTCAACGGCGGGCTGGTTTTGGCCATCGCCGACGGTGGTCCCGGCAGTGGCAACGGAGTAATCGGTGGCGCCATGGCCCTGGTGTTGGGGCTGATGGGCACGGCCCTCGGCGGGCTGGCTCTGGCCCGCTCCCGCCGCACCGCCTGACGACGGTGCGCACGGCGTGAGCACTGTGAACGCGATGTCGAATCCTGCTGGGACGTTTGAGCCGTACCGACGGCGCCTGCTCGGTCTCGCCTACCGCATGCTCGGGTCGATGGCCGACGCCGAGGACGCGGTGCAGGAGACGTACTTACGCTGGCATGGGGCCAACCGCGAGAACGTGTCGGAACCGAGAGCGTTTCTCATGACCACCGCGACGCGAATTTGTCTCAACATGCTGACCTCGGCGCGCGCACGGCACGAGGAGTACGTCGGTCCCTGGCTGCCGGAGCCGGTTCTCGACACGGCAGCGCTCGCGCCCGACAGCCGCACGGAGCTGGCCGAAGATCTGTCCATCGCACTGCTCTTGACGCTCGACCGGCTGTCGCCGCTCGAGCGGGCTGCCTTCCTGCTGCACGACGTGTTCGATTTCTCGTTCAACGAAGTGGCGCCGGCACTGGAGCGGAGCGAAGCGGCGTGCCGGCAGCTGGCCGCCCGCGCACGCGAGCACGTGCGCGCAGCGCGACCACGCGGCGCGACCGTGCCGCCCGCGCGTTCGGGTGAGATCGATGCGAAACATGCGCAGCTCCTGTCCGCATTCATGGCGGCAACTCAGTCGGGCGATCTCAAGGCATTGACGCAGCTGCTCGCGAGCGACGTGCGCATCTGGTCGGACGGCGGCGGCAAGGTGCGGGCCGCGCGGGACGTAATCGATGTCGGCGCCGAGCGCGCGGCGCGGTTCCTGGTTGACGCCGCGCGCCCACACCCAGGTCAGTGGTGGCGCCCGGAGTTTACGGTGCGCCTTGCGACCATCAACGGCCTGCCCGGTGTCATCGTGGACGGACCCGAGGGACCGGTGCAGACTGTGGCGTTCGAGATCGACGGCGACGTGATTCGGGCGCTGTACGCGGTGCGCAATCCGGACAAGTTGCGGCATTTGGCGGTGGCGTCTTCCTCGTGAAGGGGACTCAAATCACATCAACGCGCGCCATCATCGTGTGGTCCTCGTGCTCGAGGTTGTGACAGTGCAGCAGGTAGCGCCCGCGATAGCCATTCCAGCGAATGAGGACCTCAACTTCTTCTCCGTCGTCGATGGCGACTGTGTGCTTCCACCCACTCTCTTGGGGCAATGGCGCCCGCCGATTCCGGCGGAACACCTGGAAGGGCGCGAGGTGCGTGTGCACGGGGAGCGTCGTGCGCCGGAACATGCCGCGATTCACGAAGCGCCAGACCTCCACGTCGCCTGCTTCCCACGGCATACGACGAGAAGTCGATGACGAACGACAACCTCTCGCCTCGTCGAAGCATGCATGGCGACGGTTGCGATCATTTGAGAGTCTCGCGAGTGCCGCCAGCTGTGAACCATTGTGCGAGGTACGCGGCTGGGCCACGTAGATCGGTTCCGCCGGAACGAAACGCAACGTGGCCATCCGGACGAATCAGGTACGTCGCATGTCGATCGATGCCGAGGCGGGTGAATACCTCGCCGCTCGAATCAACGAGCGCTCCGTCTGAATGCTCGCGAGCCAGGTGGTGAATCGCCAAGATCTCGGGAAATCGCTCAACCATGCCCGTTGCGTCGTGCTCGTTCCACGCGGCGACTGGCCCGCACAGCACGAGGTGCAGGTATGGACTCCCGAGAGCCTGCTGCAAGTACGTCGGCTGACCGTCGCGAAGGAGCTGCGCATCGGGCACTCGGTCGCCGGGGGGCGCGGGCGGCCAATTCGCCGAACGGTCTGGCGGGTCGAACGAGCGGAGCGCGGCTAGAGCGCGAGCTCCCAGGTCTCGGCGACGAGGTTTTTACCGAAGCGGTGGTGCGGCTCCTGCGCGATGCATCTGAAGCCGGTAGTCCTGTAGAGATGACGCGCGGCGAGCAGGTTCGCCTGCGTCCACAGCGTGATCTTCTCGTAGCCAGCGGCTCGCGAGAAGCGGATGCACTCGTCGACCAGGCGTTTGCCGATACCGAGCCCGCGCGCCGCCCGTTCGACGTGCAGCAGCCGCAGTTTCGCCACGGTGTCGGAATGCTTGACGATCATCACCGCGCCGACCCGGGCAGCGTTGCATTCGGCGATCCAGCAGCGTTCGCGCGTCGGGTCGAAGTTCTTGAGGACCTGCGCCACGATTTCGGCCGCGAGCGCTTCGTATTCGGTCGTCCAGCCGTATTCCTTGGCGTAGAGTGCGCCTTGCCGCGAAACGATCCAGCCCATGTCCCCCGCGCGATGCTCGCGCAGTGTGCACAGCTCGCTGTCGCCTTCATGCTCCTGCGCGGCCGCCGCTTCGGCGACCGCGGCGTCCCCAGGCTTGCCGAGCGATGTTTGAATCAGACGCATCGCGTCCACGACGCGCCGACGCTCGGTCGGCGAGAGGTGTCGCAGCATGACGGCCACCTCGTCTCGCGCCAGTTGCTGCAGCGGCACGAGCGCAGCCCGTCCGCGCGCGGTGAGGGCGAGATGCGCCTGGCGTGCGTCGGCGTCTGACGCCGTGCGTGTGATGAGCCGGCGCTTGGCGAAGCGCTGGAGGATGCGGCTCAAGTAGCCGCCATCGATGTCCAGGGCCTTCGCAAGGTCAACGGCGGTCGGCTCCCTGTCGCGGGGCGTCCCGATGTCGCCGTGATACCCGATCTCGTAGAGCACGCGTCCTTCGGTCAGCGAGAACGCGCTATGGAGGAGTTTTTCCTGCAGCACGCCAATCTGGCGCGTGTAGAAGCGATTGAAGCCTCGGACGGCGTCGACGTGCTGCGCGAGTGCGGAAGCGGCCACGTGCGATCCTCCTTCGAATGGCCCGGAGACGGCCTGCCAGGTCAGTGTGGATCCGATAGTTGACCGAGTCAAGTATCGTCGCGCGGCTTGGCCCAGGACGTCGAAGCAGTAACGGCTTCAAGCGCTACGATGGTTTCAACGTCGTATGGTGATCGGATGCAAGAGGAACGGGCCCTCACGGTTAGAGTCGAGTGCTACGCGGGCCATCGTGGCGAGCAAACCCCACGCACCCTGATTCTTGGAGACCATCGCACCGCCGTCGCGGAAGTGGTCGACGCGTGGCTGGCGCCCGACTACCGGTACTTCAAGCTAAAAGGCGAAGACGGTGATACCTATCTCGTCCGCCACGATGAGCGATCCAACATCTGGGAGCTGACGATGTTCCGCGCGGAACACGTCGGCGGATAACGGGATTCGTCGTCGGCCAGAGGCTGGGCTGGCGGAGGCTGACTCCGTACTCGCGGATGCATATCGCACGCGTGGCGACATGACTCAGGCGGCTCGGCATGCGGCTCAGCAGGCGAACTCGAAATGTTCGACGAAAGAGCTTCCGCCCCTGTCGCTGCCGCGTATCATATGCCCCGCACGATGCTCGCCGAGTGTAAGACGACTGCGAAATTTCCGGGTGAAACAAATGTTTACAAGCATCACGACGAGTCGACGAAAGTTCTTCCCATGCTTGATCGCAAGCATTCTGCTCACGACCACGCTTGCGGTTCACGCGACCACGTACATCTCGGTGGAACCGATTCCCTCTGGAGATGTCGTGGGGGAGGAGGCGCTCGTCAAGATCCAGAGTGTCGGCTACGCAAACCTGGAGCTGTGGAGCAATCGACTCCTCATGAGTGCGGCATCGTCCACCAGGTGATTAACGCCCTGTTAGCTGATGGCGCAATCAGCACCGTCCATCCCGGTAATACCAGTTTTCGTGTTGCTGCTGGTGGTTTCGAGGCCGTTACCAATCCTTCGTACGTGTTTACCGTCCAGGACTCGGGGCCAGATGCGGTGAGCGAAGCGGATGTTAACGTCCTCGATAATGCTCTCGGATACGTCTTGAACCAGGATGGAACCGCTCACTTCAGTCCCGATAACAGAGAGCCTATTTTTTCTCTCTTGATTATGCAGTCGTGACATTCGCGGACACTCTGACCGGTGTGGAGGCCAAGGCGTTCTTCGATTATCTGGGCACCAAAGACGCCGCTCTATGGAGCGGGACATTCGCTGGTTTTACCCAGATCGACTTTCAGGGTTCGCCGACGAACAATTCCATGCTGTTTCTCAAACCTGCGGCGAGTAAACACAGACTCATCACCGGCCTCGTCCCGCCGCCGCGGACACGACTCCCGACGCCATTCCCGACGCGACGTATGTCACTCTCAACAACAACGGGGCACCCACGACGGCGAAGGCTGGCATTGCCTTTCCTGGCAATGACTGGATCGCTTTTCCCGATGGCGACGAATATCTATTGCAGTTGGGTGAGGTTTCGGCCCAGTTGCTCATCCAGCTTGCAGCTCTGCAGCAGCTGCACCTTCAAGCCGTAGACAATCTCTTGGACGCTATCGACAAAGACCAGGTGAGCGTCTACCTCAACCACCAGTTCATGTGTCCGGAGTGATTCACGTCATCGGAACTGCTTTTGAATCTTCTCGGTCCAGCGACAGGTTCTTCGACACATCAGTTGGGCCGGGTTCGCTACGCAGATGTCTCATAAGCCCGCAACCGCAAGAGCCGCGGCAACCTGCGCGTTGTGTCTCAGCAGCGCCACGTTGGCCCGGACGCTTTCTCCGCCCGTCAAGGCGCGCATGCGGTCGAGCAGGAACGGTGTCACGGCACGGCCCCGGATGCGGCGCGCCTCCGCCTCGGACAGTGCCGTGTGGAGCGCGCGTTCATAGAGCTCGGACGGCATTTCGTCCGCAATCGGAATCGGATTCGCAATGAGCACGCCCGTGCCGAGGCCAAGGGACAGGTGGAGTTGCACAGCCGACGCGAGGTCGGTGATGGAGTCGTAGCGGCGATCCACGGGGAGCCCGGTCGATCGCCGATAGAACGCCGGGAATTCGTCCGTTCCGAATCCAAACACCGGCACGCCGAGTGTTTCCAGCATCTCCACCGTGCGCGGCAGATCGAGGATTGCCTTGGCGCCGGCAGAAACGACCACGACCGGAATGCGCGAAAGTGCCGTGAGGTCGGCGGAAATGTCGCCGCTTTCGGTCGCGTCGCGATGCACGCCCCCGATGCCTCCAGTGGCGAACACGCGTATTGCGCTGGCATGCGCTGCGAACATGGTGGCTGCCACCGTCGTTGAACCGGGCTGACCGGATGCAATTGCCGCGGCGAGGTTGCTGAGATTGATCTTGGCGACGTTCGGTGTTTTCGCGAGTTGCTCCAACTCGATGCGCGTGAGCCCAACGCGGAGTGCACCGTCGATGACGCCGATGGTTGCCGGTGTAGCGCCCGCCGCGCGGACAATCTCTTCCAGCGACAACGCCGTCGTCACGCCATTCGGGTGCGGCAGACCGTGCGTTACGACCGTCGTTTCGAGCGCGACCACGGGCGCCTTGACGGCGAGGGCCCGCGCGACATCGTCGCTGTATTCCAACCGCTCCTTCACTGCTGCTCCTCGCTGCCGTACCACTGACGCAACCTGGCCTCGGCATCGGCGCGAGTGGCCGCCAACAGTGCCTCAGGTCCCCAGCCAGCGACGGCGAAGCTTGCCGTGACGATCGCGCGCTGCAGACAGACCTCGATCGGAAGCCCTTCGAGGTGCGCCAGCACCAGCCCGACGCCGAAGGCATCCCCTGCGCCGGTCTGATCGACGACTGCGGGTGCGCGAGCGTCCCAACTGTAGAAGCGCTCGTCATGTGCGTCGTAGAGGACTCCGCCTTTTGCCCCGCGCTTGAAGACAACGAAACGCAGGCGGCCGTTCACGAGGCGCGGAAGCGCGTGATGGGGATCGGCCTGTGCGCCTTCGAGCAGGAGTTCGTCTTCGCCCGGGAGGAAGGCGTCAGCGTGCGCCAGTACTTCCCGCCACTCGTGAAGCGTCTCCTCGGTGACCGCGTGGTGAGGGTCGATCGAGATGAAGGCTGGTGCGTGGGCCGCAAGTGCTGTCAGCAGGGCGCGCTGCACGTCGAACGGCATCGGCGCGAGATGAAACGCCCGAGCGGCGCTCCATTTCGCGGGGATGAGTGTTGGCCGCGGCGACACCTCTTCGTGCGTCGGGCACCCCAACCGGTGAATCAGACGCCGAACATGCCCTTCGTAAAGCAGCCAGGTGCGGACGCCGGGACGACCCAAGGGATGCACGCCGCTCAGATCGACGCCGCGCTGCTGAAGTTCGTCGAGTATCTGAGTTGGATAATCGTCGCCCCGGACGCTGACGAGTCCCGGGCGCGAGTCCCACAGCGTTGCGCCAAGAGCGCCGTACAACAACGCGCCACCTGGCTGCCCCATGCGCGTCGTGCCGTCGTCAAGGACGACGTCGTCGACGAGCAAGTTGCCCAGCAGCACGATGGTATCAATCACCGTGCGTTCGCGAAGCGGCATCGCTCCTCAAACGCCCGGCGGGGGCGGCGGCGGGCGGCGCCTCGACTCGTCGATGGGACTCATGATCCCCACCGCGTTCCCGTCGGGGTCCTCGACGATCGCGTAGCGCGCCCCCCAGAACGCGTCTTCGGGCGCCTGCTGGCTCCGGTGCCCGGCGGAGGTCACCCGCGTGTGCACACGATCCACCTCCTCCCGCACCGCGACGTGGAAGAACGGCATCGTCGCGGAGCCGAGCTTCGCCTCGTCGAGCCCGGGGTTCCATTGCTTCGCGAACGCGATGCTGTCGAACTCGACGCGCACGCCGTTCGACGTCACGCCGCTCGCGTGGTGAGGCGCCCACTCGGCGTGCGGGACCTCCTGGATCGACAGGCCGAGCAGCCGATAGAACGCGAGCGACTTCGGCATGTCTCGGACGACGATGTTGATCTGCCCGAGCGCGAGCGGCGAGGTGGGCTCCGACATGAGTGCGAGGATAGCAGACCGGCTATTTCTTGACGCCCAGCTCGAGCGAACCATTGCGCCGGCCGACAGATCCAACGCACGTTGGTAGTCGACTACGCCCCCCAACCGGACGACGCCGCCGACGGCGAACCGCGAGTTGCCTTCGACGATATCCGCGAAGCTACCCAGCAGATCGAACTGCGCGCGGACCGAGAAAGCGCCGGTTCACGCGAACATCCACGCCGCCGCCACCGCCGAACGCTCATGCGCGAAGCCCAGGGCCATGAAAGGCGCTGTGGTAACATCAAACCCTGCCGTGACGGGCTGACCCGACTCGCCGCGGCTCCTTCGCACCCGGCCAGCAGGACTGTGATCAGTCGGCTCGCGAACGCTGCTTGGTGTTTTGACCATCGTGGTGCATGGCCAACGCAAGCGCCCTCAACCCCATAGCCTCCGGCTGGCAGTTTCGTGAACTGTTCCGGCAACTCGTCATCCGGAACCTCAAAGTTCGCTATCAGCGATCGGGCCTGGGGTTTCTGTGGCTGCTGGTCAACCCAGCCCTGACGGCGGGCATTCTCATCCTGGTGTTCGGCTACATCGTGCGCCTGGACGTGCCGCACTACTGGGCTTTTCTGATCAGCGGGTACTTCGCGTGGGTCTTCGTGCTGCACACCCTCACCACGAGCGTGCTCGTGATTCCCGAGCACGCGTGGGTGGCGAAGAGCGTTCCCGTGCCAGCTGACGTTTTCGTGCTCGCCGCCGTCACCTCGCGCCTGATCGAGTTCCTTGCGGAAATGGTCCCGGTGGTCGTGGTCCTCGCGGTGTTCCACCACGGCGGGGTGCCTGTGAGTTTCCTGCTGCTGCCGGTGTTGACGCTGCTCCTGCTCCTGGTCACTCTGGGGTTCGCGCTTCCTGCGGCAGCGCTCTCGGTCTTCTTCCAGGATCTTCAACACGGTCTGCCGGCGGCGCTGATGATGCTGTTGTACGTGTCGCCAGTGTTCTATCCCGCGGACCTCGTGCCGCCTGCGTTCCGACAGGTGTTCAATCTGAATCCCGTCGCCTCCGTACTCACACTCTTCCATGAGGCTCTGTACATGGGACGCGTGCCGTCGCTCGCGCATCTGGGCGGCGCGACGGCGGCGTGCGTCGTGGTGTGTCTGGTCGGTTATGCGATCTTCAGGCGCCAGCGCGACCTCTTCGCTGAGATCGTTTGAGGTGCTGATGTCGATACCGCCGATCATCGAGTGCACGGGCGTGACGAAGCGCTTCTATCACTACGAGCATCGTACAGACCTCGCTGCAGGAGGTGTTCGTGAGGAGCGTCCTGCGTCGACCCATCCACATCCGCCATGCGCAGTTCCAGTTGACCAACTTCAATCTTCAGGTCGACGCCGGCCAATCGGTCGGGCTCATCGGTCCAAACGGCGCCGGAAAGAGCACGGCGCTTCGCCTGATCGCGGGCATCTATCCACCCACCAGCGGCACGATCGTCCGGCGCGGACGAGTGGTCGCAGTCATCGAGCTGGGCGCGACGTTCCATCCCGACCTGACGGGTGCGGAGAACGTCCGTTTGTATGCCGCCGCGCTGGGCCTGACGCGTGAAGAGATCGCGGAGCGCTACGACGAGATGGTTGCCTTCGCCGAGATCGAGGAGTTCATCGATACCCCGACCAAGTACTACTCATCCGGCATGCGGGCCCGACTCGCCTTCTCCGTCGCCGTGTGCTCGAAGCCGGAGGTCCTCTTGCTCGACGAGGTCCTGGCCGTCGGCGACGAGCGTTTCAGCCAGCGCTGCCTCGAACGCCTGGCGACTTTTCAAGCGAATGGCGGCACCGTGATTTTCGTGTCGCACGATCTGAACGCCGTGAGCCGTGTGTGCTCGCGCGCCGTCTGGATGGCGCGCGGTGAGGTGCGCGAGGTCGGCGACGCCGGCGAGATCGTCGAGGCCTACCTGAACGAGTCGAATGCCACGCTCAGAGCAGAACGGACGACAACGGCCTGACCGCTTCAAGCAGGTGCTCGCAGGCGTGCCGCCCGGCAGTTGTGTCACGAACCACGCGGTCAGGACACGAGCATGGAAGCGTACAGATCTTCCCACTCCGCGGCGATCCGTGACCACGCCAAAGCCTCGGCTCTCGCCCGCGCCGCCGCGGCCATCCTGGCGCGCCGGTCCGGGTCGTCATCCAGTCGGCAGATTGCGGCTGCCAGGGCTTCGGGTTCGTTGCCGGCGACGAGGTCAGCCGCAGTCTCGTCGACATACGCCAGGACCGACTCGATCCGTGTGGACACCACGGGCAGCCCACACGCGATGCCCTCCAGAAGGCTGTTGTTCGCGGTCGCGTTCTCGAGCGGTAGAAACAACACGTCGGCCTGCTGATACAAGCCCCGCAGGCTCTCATCGTCGACGTTCTCGTGCCGGTGGACGTTGGGCAGGCCCTCCAAGCCGGTCGCTCGATTTGTCACGGTGTGAAACTCCAGGTGCCGTCGCGGTCGGACCGCTTCAGCGACGGCACGAATCGCACGCCAGTCCCGCATCCAATGGCCGACCGTAATGCACCGGAAGATGCCGTCGGGCTTGCGCGACTCGGCCGGCCGGAAGAACTCGACGTCGATGCCGTGCAGGATCGTCTGTATCCGTTCGGCGGGAAGAAATGCGCGGAAGTACGACACCTGCGAGGGCGAGACCAGGGTCACGCGATCGAGACTCCGGACAATGTTGGGATTCACGAGACCAGGCAGGAGCTCTGGCGGCTGGTGAAAGGTGCCGACCGTCTTCACGCGAGATCGTCGCCATCGCTTGATCCAAGCCGGAAGGTATTGCCCGGTGTGCTCCCCATCGAGGAAGTGAATGATGTCCACGGCGTTCGTCATCGCGGCCGGGGTCACGGCAATCTCGGCGGCGAGGTCGCTGAGCTTGTACCATGCCATGCCCCGGCGGTTGACGTACCGGCGCAAAGGACGGTTCAAGGGATTCTTAGGGAGGGGCCAGTCCTCGTCGGTGTCAGAGACCGGTTGCAGCGAGATATCGACGGCCGCGGGACTCAGGTACCGACACATCTGTCGAAAGCCGGAGTAGGCGCCCCAATGCGGATATCGCGTGTAAAAGGCGCGGACGCGAATCGGCGTCACCGCGACGATCACTCGGCGCGGCCAACCTCACGGACCGCGCGCTTCCCGTGTCCGATCGCCCACCGCACCGCGCCCATGGGATCACGAAGCGCGCGCCGGGCCAGGACCAGTCGCTGCGACGCCGACATCTGCATGAACTCGCTCGGCGTCGGTGCCTCAGCACGTCCATCGAACTGTGGCTGGGTGAGATGCAGGACTTCGGTCGCGTCCTGGGCCACCTGCGCGGGAAAGCGCGCTTGCAGCAGCGCGAGCAGACGCGCACGACCGGTCGCCGCGAGAGCGTCGGCGAGGCCGTCGGCCATGACGTCATGGACGTAGACGCTCCGGCTGAGCAGCGCAGGATAGCGCACACCACTCCAGCCGGCGAGCAGCACGGCCAGCGCCACGTCACCTGGTGTGAGTGTGCCGCCCGAGATCGCGAAGATCTCCTCGACGGCTCTCAGCGCCTCGGCGCGAAACACCGCGCAGCGTCCGACGTCATCGCGCACCCATTGATAGGGGCGGCCCGGCGCGGGCGCAGTCGCAATCTGGGACGGGCGTCCAGCGTCGTGCCATGTACACACCACACCGATCGAGTCGTCTGACGCGAGCGCGTTTTCAACAGTTTCGATGAACTGTGGTTCGAGCCGACAGCCGGCATCCAGCATGGCCACGCCTCGCAGTCCAGGCGTCGATGCCAGAAGCGGCGCGATCGCATGATAGCTGTCAATCATCACCGTCGCCGGGGCCACTGTTTGCGCGGCGATGCTCAACTTGCAGGCGTCGAGCAGCTGCTCGAGCCCCGGTGCGATGACGACTGCGACTCCACCCGCCTCAGCGCCGCCGCTTGGACGGGCACCCGTCGCTGGTGGATGTCTCAAGCCCCTCACGCGCCGGTGACGCTGGCGCTTCGATCTCCCAGACGACGCTCGAAGCCTGAAGGGGAATCCGCCGCGATCGGCCAGGCCCGCGTGCCGCGAGGGCGCGACGGAACTCAATGTGCTCCGAGACAGTGTGAGTATTGTCGCAGAGGCGCCGAATGGCGTCGCCCGCCGCGCGCCCCATGATGGCCTTCGTTGCAGCGGGCGTATCGAGTGCTCGCCGGAGCGCATCCGCAAGATCGGCGGTGGCTGCGCTCCGCGCCAGCCATCCCGTCCGCCCATCTTCCACCATCTCCGCCATGCCACCGCACGGCGACGCGAGCACGGGAAGACCCGTGCCCATCGCCTCCACACAGGTATTCGGAAAGTTCTCCGAGCGCGACGGCACGACGGCAAGGCGCGCATTCGCGAGCCGCTCGAACAGCTGCGGCCGCGGCATGCCATCGAGCAGCGTAATGGACGATGCGAGGTCGCTTGGAATCCGTCGTCTGAGAGCGTCGCGAACCGACCGTTCGATATTCCGCGTCCAAGTCAAAGGGGTGTCCCATCCAATCAATTCGAACCGCAGACCGGGCCGCTCTCGCGCCACGGCGACAGCCGCGTCCACCCATTCGAAGACGCCTTTGCGCCCCTCCATGCGCCCGAAGTACGTGATCACGCCGCGCTCCCACGTCTCGGCGGTCCGCTCGATCAGCGGCGTATCACCTTTCGGTAAGGGGATACGCGCGATCGACCCCGCCGGGAAACCGTAGTGTCGCTCCGATTGACGTACCAGATAGAGGCTCGGGCACAGCGCGGCGTCGGACGCCTGAATCACGTAATCCTCGAACCGCTTCATCGCAACGCCGACGGATCCGAGATCCCAGCCATTGTGATGGCAGACAAACTGCATCGACGAGTGCAGGTGCACGAAACACGGAGGCTGTCTCCGTGGGCCCAGGCCGAGCGCGCGGCGGAGTAGAAAGTAGTAAAGGGGTCCTTCGAACTCCTGGGCTTCGATGCAGTCGATGTCCGCCGCCTCTACCAGTGATTCAACCAGACGCGCCACCTGCCACGAAAACGCCTGCGCAGGAAAGGACGAATGCCGCATCGCGTCCAGCGCCCACGTGTCGACCTTCTGGTCCCCCTCCGGCAGCGGGCGGTCGAGTGCGACCCGGTGGACGATCAGGCGGCCGTCGCACCGCACTTCGCGACTGAGTGGCGCTCCCTGCCATCGCTCGCCGATGACATGGACTGTTTCTCCGCGCTCGGCTAGCAGCTGGGCCACATGCGCGACGTAGGTGCCGATGCCGCCCTGTGAACAGGCGCACGGCGGATACTCGCGCGAGATGATCAGATGATTCATCGTGGCGATCTTCCTCTCACTTCGAACTGAGCCGGTTGTAGATCGTCGCGACGGTTCGGCCGATCGCATAGCCACCAACGAAGGCATACACGAAGCCGATCACGCTTCCGAGCCAGGTCACGCTGTAACCCGGGAAGTAGACGCGGAGCAAGCCCAGATGCGGGCCCGGATTCGGACCACCCTGCACCACGAGTATCGCCGTGGCGAGAAAGAGCCCGATGCCACACACCAGGCCAAAGGCCACGCCCCACCCTTGCTCGTGGGCTCGGGCCATGACCTTACGGACGACATGCTCTTCCGAGGGGGTCAGTGGATCAACCATGATCGATCACAAGTGATCCAGAAAGTCCCGTGCTTCATTCAGGTGGGTTCGGATGCGCACCATCATGAGCCAGGTGGCGATAACCACGTTGCGCAAGAACGCGGCGAACCAGCCGTAGACGAATCCCGTCAGAAACGCCCAACCCGCGCCGATAAACGCTCCGCTCCACGACACCTCGTAGCCGTAGAAGTACACCGAGAGCAGCTCGAGGGGTAGCCCGTTGGGCCGCACCACCACATGGAAGGCGGTGAGGAGAAAGACCATCGCCGCAGCCGTGATGCCGACGGCCACGCCCAACACACGCTTGTGCATGGGCGCAAACGCCAGCTCCAGCTCGAGCTCGATGGGCTCCAGCGCTCGACGGTCGGTCACGGTCGTTTTCGCCAATCCGTCGCGACTGTCGGTGCGGAGTCTAACATGGCTCATCCCGCCGCCCTCATGCTCGTGGCCTCGAGCTTCTGCTCTTCGTGGTAGTCCATGTCCGTGTTGATGTCCCACACATCGTACGAGCCGCCCTGCATGTTCGACACGGTCATCATGGCGGCCAGCATCGAATGGTCCTGGTTGTTGTACTTGTGCATCCCGTTGCGCCCGACGGTGTGGAGGTTCGGAATCGCATCGACGAACTCGCGTACCTTCATCAGGTGCGCCCGGTAGCTCGCGTCGTAGATCGGATAAGCCTTGGGCATGCGGATGACGGTCCCGTCCACGATGCTCGATTGCTGGGCGAGCCCGAGCTGCTCGAGCTCACGACCCGCCTGCGCGATGAGATCCTCGTCGCGCGCGCTCCAGAGCCCGTCGCCTTCGAAGCAAAAATACTCCATGCCGAGGCACGTCATCCCGGGCGTCGGCACCATGGCCGGGCTCCAGTTATTGAAGTTCTGGATGCGACCGACTTTGACCCCCGGGGTGTGAATGTAAATCCAGTTGTCGGGGAACAGCTTGTCCCGATTCAGAATCAGCGCAACGACCAGGAAGTCCCGATAGCGCAGGCCTTCGGCGGCCTCGCACACCTCAAGCGGCGGCCTGGGCGCCAAGGCCCGCACCAGCGACCGCACGGCGGTCGTGGAGATGACATGCTCCGCCTCGAAGGCACGCTCGCCATCGGGCGTGTTCGCGTAGACCTTGGAGACGCGGCCCCCTTGCAGTTCGATTCGATCGACGTCGTGCTGCAACAGTACTTGATGCCCACGCTCGACCACCCGATCGCGACAGGTCTCCCACATCTGCCCCGGGCCGAGGCGCGGATACTGAAACGTGTGGATGAGCGTCTTGATGGTCGATGGTCGTTTGTTGATTGAAGTCGCGTTGAGAATGGCGCGCGCAAGCGAGAGGCCTTGAATCCGTTGCGCAGCCCATTCGGCGCGGATCTCCGTGCAGGGGATGCCCCACACCTTTTCGGTATAGGTCTTGAAAAAGATCTCGTAGAGGCGCTTGCCGAAGCGGTTCGTCACCCATTGTTCGAACGTTTCTTCGACCGGATACGGACGATAGTGCCACTTGAGATAGCTGAGCACGATCCGCACGGCGTTCAGAACGCCGAGGCCGCGGAGCGCGTTGGCAGCCTTCAACGGATAGTCGAAGAAGTGACCGTTGTACTGAATGCGCGACAACCGCGGCACGGAAATGAATTCGCCGCCCAAAAGCTCGTGCCAGAGATCCTCGACCGGTCGAATTTTCGTGAAGAAGCGGTGACCGCCGATGTCGAAGCGAAATCCCTTGTAGGTGGCTGTGCGCGAGATGCCGCCGACCACCTTGTCTCCCTCGAGTACGGTCACGCGGTAAGCGTCTTGCTTGGCGAGCAGGTACGCCGCCGTCAGGCCGGCGGGACCGGCGCCGATAATGACCACCCGATCCCCGTGGGTCAGCTGGGCGATGGTTCGTGGCGTGGACGACGACAGTGGCGATTCCGTGCCCAATTATTGTATGCCCGAGCTTGCGCACTTTCGTGAGAGATCGCGCGGGCAAACCCTATCGACTCTGCACAACGCTGCGCACTACCTTTCCAACGTTACTTCAATGGGAACGGCTGAACACGACGCACCGCTGTGTACTCAAGCGGAGATCACTGATGGGGTAGCCGCGGATGTCTGTCAGATCTCAGTCCGCGGCTCCTCAAGTCACTGGCGCTTGATGGAAGTGCCGAGGCTTGAACGATGCCTGCAGCAGGGTTCGCACACAACTACGCTCCGGGCGGCTTATACGCGACCGTTTTCTTGGACGCGGCGTCCATTTCTTCGGGCGTGATGAGTGGGACGGTGGACAGGCGAACAGCGCCTGACGCGTTGACGGCCAGGCTTAACGCAAGACCGGAGGCCGCGTCAGGCAGGTCGGCAATGACAAACGCGTCGTGCTCCCCATAGGCGAAGTAAAACGCCTCGACCTTGCCTCCCAGGCCTTCAATCAACTTCTTAACCGAAGCCCGCCGCCCCAATCCGCCCTCCTTGATGAGCCCTCTGGCTCCTTCGGCGGTATACGACGCCGTGACCATGAACTTGGGCATGACTCCCCTCTTTCTCGCTCTTCGTTGTGGTTGACGCAGTCATCCGCCGACATTATCTTCGACGCCCGCATCCACGCCCAAACCGAGCTCGCGGTGCCATCCGTCGTGTATCCTCGACGCGTTCCCGCAATGTCCCTCAACCCAGGTGCTCGCCTTGGGCCGTACAACATCGTCGCCCGTCTGGGCGCCGGCGGTATGGGCGAGGTCTATCGCGGGCGTGATTCGCGGCTCCGCCGTGAGGTTGCGATCAAGATTCTGCCCGCGGAGATTGCGGACGACCCCGACCGTCTCGCGCGGTTCTCCCGTGAAGCCCAGGCGGCCTCCGCCCTGAAGCACCCCAACATCGTCACCGTCTACGACGTCGGCGTGGACGGACGCGTGCACTTCCTGGTGATGGAGCTCGTCGAGGGACGATCGCTGCGCGAGACGATCGTGCGCGGAGGGATGCCCGTCAAGGCGATGCTCAACGTCGCGGCGCAGATTGCCGAAGGACTGGCCAACGCACACGCGGCTGGCATCGTGCACCGGGATCTGAAACCCGAGAACGTGATGGTGACACCCGAGGGCCTGGTGAAGATCCTCGACTTCGGCCTGGCGAAGCTCCATCCCGATCGAAAGGCCGAGGAATCCGCCACGGATTCGCTCATCGATTCGTTCCAGACTGGCCCCGGACCGACCTTCGGAACTCCCTCCTACATGTCGCCCGAGCAGGCCACTGGCGCGACGGTCGATTTCCGATCCGATCAATTTTCCTTGGGTGCGATTCTCTATGAGCTCCTGTCGGGGCGGACGGCGTTCCGCGGTCCCAGCACCGTCGAGACGCTGAGTGCGATCATCAAAGACGAACCGGCCTCCCTTGCTTCGAGTCGCGCGGATCTTCCGGCGCCACTCGTCTGGATCATCGAACGATGCCTGCAAAAGGATCCGCGGCAACGTTATGACTCGACCGCCGATCTCGCGCGCGACCTCGTCAATCTTCGGGAGCGCGCTTCGTCGGTCTCCTCGTCGATCCCCGTCGTTGCGCCCGTTCGACCCGGTCGATTGGGCCGAGCCGCGCTCTGGGCATGTGGGCTCGGTTGCCTGCTCGGAACTGTCGCGGCCGCGTTTCTCCTGTCGGGCGCGTGGCGGCAGGATTCGGCTGGCGACGTGGCTAGCCAGCCGCCGCTGCAGATGGGCATCGCCGGCCCCGGGCCAACTGGTACCTCGATGCCGTTTTTCCCGGCCGGTTACACCGTCGCGCTGTCACCCGACGGCCGGCAGATCGCTCTGGTTGGTGCAGGCCGACTGTTTCTCCGAGCGATGGACTCGTTCACGCTGACGGCGCTCCCGGGCACTGAGGGAGCAGTGTCTCCCGAGTGGTCGCCCGATAACCGCTACATCGCCTTTCTCGCACAGGGTAAGCTCAAACGGATCGACGTCCGCGGTGGTGCCATGCAGGACCTTGCCGATGCCCTCCCGACTGGCGGAATCTCGTGGGGGTCGAGCGGAACGATTCTGTTCTCAGGCATGACCCCCCAGGGCGGACCTGCTGGGATCTTCAACGTGAGCGCGGATGGTGGCAACGCGACGCAGGTGGTCGCGGTGGATCCCACCAAGCGTGAAGCGGCGCTCATGTGGCCGCACTTCCTGCCGGACGGACGGCACTTCCTCTATCTCACAATGCTCGTCGACGAGACGACTCGCTCGTTGGCCCACATGCTCCGTACGGCGTCCGTCGATGGCGGCGACCGTGCTGACATCGGCGTCATCGATTCGCGAGCGTTGTTCGATCGCGCGGGCCACCTCTTGTATGCGCGAGACGGAGGCTTGTTCGCACAACCCTTCGACCCAGCCGCGCGGACGTTTACCGGCGAGGCGACAATGCTCGCCGATCGCTTCCACTATTTTCGTTCCACCGGCCTCGCAGACTTCACGATCTCGACAACCGGCATGCTGGCATATCGGACTCCTCCGCCGCCGTCCCGTCTCGTGTGGCTGGATCGTGAAGGAATCGAGGTCGGACGCCTTGGGGACGAGGCGCTTTACGGCGAGCCCCGCATCTCGGCGGATGGCGCGCGCGTGGCCGTGGATATCAGCGATCCAGCGCAGGGCACAGGAGACCTGTGGGTGTTCGATCGTTCGCTGGGGACGTCGGTGCGCGTGACCTTTTCCCCGGCCGATGAGCGCACGCCGATATGGTCTCGGGACGGGACCGCACTGTTCTACGCATCCGACGCTGCCGGCCCGCCCGACCTCTATCGCCGCGTTCTCAACAGCGGCCGTGACGATCTGCTCTTGAAGACCGAGGGGATTGAACAGCCGACCGATACCTCGCCCGATGGCCTCGAGCTGCTCTTTCACCGGCCGGGCCGCGGCACGAGCGGGGACCTCTGGCGATTGAGGCTCGATGGCACGGCGCAGGCCGCGGTGCTCCACCCGACACCGGCCGGTGAGTCATCCGGGCGATTCTCCCCAGACGGCCGGTGGGTCGCCTACGATTCCAACGAATCCGGCCGCTACGAGGCGTACATCCAGTCGATCGACAACAGTGGCCTGCGCTGGAAGGTCTCGCAGGGGAGCGGCGTCAACCCGGAGTGGGGGCGCAACGGGACCGAACTGTTCTTCGTTGGAACCGATTCGAGGCTCATGTCGGTGCGGATTCGCACCGCACCATCGTTCCAGCCCGGCACGCCGCGGCCACTCTTCCGGATCAGCTCACCGTTCTACACCGTCTTGCCGGATGCGTCCCGCTTTCTCGTTATCGAGCCAGGACGACCCGCCGGTCCCCCGGTCCACGCCATCACCAACTGGCAGCGGCTCGCCGGCCGTCGAAGCCCATGAACGATCACGGCGCCCAACCACGCTCCTTCGGTACTGGTCTGCCTCGAAGCGACCGGAATCGCCGTCAGCTCGGCCCTGTGGCTGGTGCTCGCGAGGCGTGCCTGGGGTGCAGTTGACAGCTCTTCTGACATCGGACTCGCCGGGCTCGCAGTCGTCGCCGCGTACGGCGCGGCGGACTGGGTATCGGGCCTCGCGCACTGGTTCTGCGACACCTTCTTCGAGGAAGACACGGCGGTCATCGGGCCTGCGCTGATTCAACCCTTCCGAGAACACCACCGCGATCCGCTGGCCATGACGCGCCATGGATTCCTGGAGCTCAATGGGAACAACTGCCTTGGATTGGTTTTGCCGCTCACGGTTGCAGTCTGGCTCGGACCTCCGGTGCCGGCCAGCGCCTGGGCGACCTTCCTGACACTGTTCGTGACATTCTTCTTTCTCGCGGTCGCCGTGACCAATCGTCTACACGGGTGGGCGCATACGACCACCGCACCGCCCATCGTCCGATGGCTGCAGGCGCGCGGCATCATTTTGTCGCCAGAGCGTCACGCACACCATCACCAGGCACCGTATGCGCAAGCCTATTGCGTGACACACGGCTGGATGAATCCGCCGCTCGATCGCTCGAGGTTTTACGAGTACGCGGCCGCCCTGCTGATACGGCTCGGGGTACCTAGGGCGCGATCGTCCATGGAGTAGCCCTGCGCCTTGCGCCCTGCGCCCTGTGCCCTATCCGGTTGCCGGCCTCAATCGGACGGTAGTCGGAGCGGCTGTGTGGAACGTGTGCCCTTGCGCAATTGCCCAGCGCGCTTTAGCTGAGACGAGGTCGTCAGCGCGAGCTTCAGCTTGTCGCGAAGTCCGCGAGGCCTGAAATAGATCAGTAGGCGAATCGCGTGCCACCTTCCGAACAGCGAGCAAAAAAGCTCGAACTTCCGGAGGATGTCCTGGCAAATCAGAATATTGACCAGACGGACAGGATCCTTCCTGTTGTCACCGAGGAAGGTACCGCCTCCGAGAACTGGGTTGGCACCAAAGCCGTTTCCCCCATGGCGGCGATAGCAGCCATGCACGCTCTGGATGAGCAGCGAGCCTCCAATACCATGACTGAAATTGAAGATGTAGCGATCCGCACTGATTCGGAAGCACCGTGACTCGGGCGACATGATCACATCCAACACCGCGCGCCGGAACATGGTGGCCGAAGTCGTCGACCAGACCCAGTCAGTCGAATAAATATCCCACGTGCCGACGTACGCCACGGGCAGGAGTGGCTGCTCGAGAGCAAATTCGGACGCGGTCGACAGCGACCATTTGTGGCCGTCAGGGGCGCGGCTCGAGCGAAGTGAGGGCGTACCGGAGATCCCTTGTATTCCACTGAGCACCTGACCGTCAGCAGAAATCTGAAGGAGCTCCGAGTTCGTAAACGCGGCCAGCCGGGCCGAGTTCAGGTGCGCCTTGAGATGCGTCTCCAGAAAATCCGGAAGCAGAAGGTCGTCAGCATCCACAAACACTACGAACGGGCCGTTGGTGTGTTGCAGGCCGGTTTGGAAAGCCGCCATCTGACCTTCGTTCTCGGAATGGCGTTGCAGCCGAAACTTCCCGGCCGCCAGATCACTATGGATGAACCGATCGATGACTTCGACCGAGCCGTCGGTTGAGACATCGTCGACGACGACGCACTCGAAGTGGCTGTAGGACTGGCGAGCAATCGAGCTGAGACACGCCTCGAGGTAGGGGGCGTAATTGAAGCTCGTGACGATGACGCTCACCAGGGGCGACTTGACCTGAGTGGAATCGAACACGGTCCTCAACTGGGTAGTTCGGTTCTCCATACTGCGTGCACCACCGCAACAGCTAACGGCAATGGTACAGCATGTGCGGAATAGCGATCGCGCTACCCCTTTAGCCTTCGCAGGACTGCCGGATTCGTCAATTCCTTGACCGCCCCCCTTCCCAACCACCGCGCCGTCGGGTCGGACGACTCTGCGAGGCGGCGTGAAAGGGCAACCGAGGCCGCATTGAGCGCCTGATTCCGCCGCCCGATCAATCGCAATGCCCAACTGATACCCTTCTTCACGAAGTTTCGCTCGTCGGTTGCATCCCGTTCGATGAGCTTCAGCGTTGGCAGAAACCTCGCGTCTGGCGCCTCTTTGTCGTGCAGCGCCAGCGATGCCAGCAGCGCATAGGCGGCCCGCTTCTGGAACTCGCCGCGACGCCGACTCCACGACATGACCTTGCTCCATGCATGCGGACTCCGGTCGAAGAGATGGAAGCACGCATGGTCACACACGGCCCAGTTGTCGAAGTCCCGGCACCAGCGATCCATTTCGGCGCTCGTCAACCGCTCGGGCTCGCCGAGGAAGGCGGCCGTCATTCGCGCCTCGTACCAGCCAGTGTCCCAAAGCGCCATCGCGACCTCGTGGTCTTTCGCCAGCTGCTTCGCATACTTCTTCATCGCCCCCACCGACACGCCGAACGCTTTGTCGGACGGGATGGCATAGCGAGCCATGCCATCTCGTGTGCTCTTGGTCCCGTTGCGCTTCAGCCACGAGACGATGTCCGCAACCTCGTCCTTGACCGGGCGAGCCGATTTCGGTGGCGCGGTGCGACGAGCAGATCCAATCCTGGCCAAATTGGTCGACCTCCAACTTTGAACTTGTACCTTGTAACTTGTAACTTTAGTGACCGGCTGTCGAGAAGCCTCAAGCGGCTCCGACTTACAGGGGAACGGGCCAATCCAGACCTGCTCGAAGGAGATTCAGACCGTGAAATACATGCTGATGATGCACGCACCCCGCGTCGGCTGGAAGGAAGCCGGAATCGGCACCTGGCCGCCCGACGACATCAAGGCCCACATCAATTTCATGCACCGCTTGAATAGAGAGCTGACGGATTCCGGCGAATTCGTGCAGGCGCAGGGGCTGGCGCTGCCCCAGGACGCTCGCATCGTGCGCGCCGGCAAAAATGGCGCGCCTGAGGTCACCGACGGCCCCTACCCGGAAGCGAAGGAGTTTCTCGCCGGCTTCTGGGTCATCGACTGCGAGAGCAAGGAGCGGGCCTATGAGATTGCCGCGCGCGCCTCGGCGGCTCCTGGCAAGGGCGGCGTTCCTCTGAATATGCCGATCGAAGTGCGGGAGGTGATGAGCGTACCGTCGAGCGACATGTGACGAGCAGGAAGACTCTGATCGCCAGATCTGGACGGGACCGGCTGGTGAAGCGAAAATGAGTCGGGCGCGCTGGCAGATCGAATAGCACGATCCATGTTCTCGAAACTCCTCATCGGGTTTGGCCTGATGGCTTTGTGCGTGATGATTCACGCGATCGGTGTGACCTCCGCAGTGCGCTGGCTGCAGTATCCAATCACCACGGCGCACCACTTCTGGCTGGGTACTTGGCTGTTCATTCGCCTGGCGGGCTGGATTATTGTCCTGCACCTGATCGAAATCACGACGTGGGCGTTGTTATTACGTGTGGACGGACGCCATGGCCGACCTGCCGTCCGCCCTCTATTTCAGCGCCGTGACGTACACGACGACCGGCTACGGCGACCTCGTGCTGCCGCAAGAGTGGCGATTGGTCGGAGCAATCGAGGCGCTCACGGGCATTCTGATGTGTGGATGGTCGACCGGCTTCTTCCTCGCGGTTGTCAGCCGCATGTTCCGGGCGGAAGCAAACCCTGGTGATTCTTGAACATGGCGGCCCTGTTGTCGGAACTCCGCCACAATCCGCTGCTCTGGCTGCTCGTATTCCTGCCTGGCGTGTTCGTCGTCCAGGCACTCGAGCCCGAAGCACACACATTGCTGTTCGTGTTATCGGTTCTCGCGATCGTGCCGCTCGCCACGTTGCTGAGTCACGCCACCGAATCGGTGGCGGCCAAGACCGGCGACACCGTCGGCGGGCTGCTCAACGCGACGCTTGGAAACCTCACCGAACTGGTGATTGCGCTCGCGGCACTGCGGGCGGGCCAGTACATGCTGGTCAAGGCGTCCATCGCTGGCGCCATTGTCACCAATTCGTTGTTCATGCTGGGTGCATCGTTTCTCCTTGGTGGGCTGAAGTACCACGTGCAGGAGTTCAATCGCATCAGTGCTCGTCTTCAGGCGAGCCTGCTCTTCCTGGCCACGATCGCGTTGTTGATTCCGTCCGCGGTCAGACTCGCCGATGCCGGGCCGTCAGCAGCGTTCACGCAGCAGTTGAGCCTCGGTTTGTCCGGGTTACTAATCTGTGCCTACGGGCTCGGTATGGTGTTCTCGCTCAGGACCCATCGCGAGTTGTTCGCTGCGGCGGAGCACGGAAGCGACGATGAGGCACCATGGCCGATTGGCGTGGCGCTCGCCACGTTGGCTGGCGTCACGGTGCTGGTGGCGCTTGTCAGCGAGGTGTTCGTCGAATCGGTGCAACAAGCGGCCATGGGCCTCGGGATGACTCCCGCGTTCGTCGGTTTCATCGTGGTCGCGTTGGTCGGTGGTGCGGCGGAGATGGCGTCGGCGTTTTCCGGCGCGCGCAAGAACCGGCTCGATCTGAGCGTGGGCATTGCCTTAGGCAGCGCCTCGCAGATCGCGTTGTTCGTGGCCCCGGTGCTCGTGCTGCTCAGCTATGTGATCGGCCCCACGCCGATGGATCTGCGATTGTGGCCCGGCGCTGTGGTGATGATGCTCATCGCGACGCTCACCGCCTCGCTCGTGACCAGCAGCGGACGATCGGCGTGGTTCGTCGGCGTGCTCGTCTTGATGGTCTACCTGATCTTCGCGATGACGCTGTATCTCTTACCACCCGCTGCGCAATGACCTCCTAGTCGGACTGTCGCCACCGGGTTCGGGCCCTTCGCACACCTCGCCTGGCAGAGATCAAGTGGCTCACCGATCATCCACGACTTGCACCAGGCGTCGGATGCGAGAGCGACGAAGGCCATCCCACTCCCGTGAACTCACGCTCGGGCGGGACGGGCAGCAGATTCCCATGGGGCCCGTCGCCGAAGCGTTGACGATAAAGCCGCCCTGGTATTACTCTTACTAGTAGGAGTATTACCATGCGCCTGACGACCAAAGGACAAGTGACGATTCCTCAGGCGATTCGTGAGGAACTCGGGTTGCTGGCGGGAACCGAGGTGACGTTCGACATCGATGGCGACGTGGTGCGGATCCGAAAAGCCGCTCGCGCCAGCGGCGCCAGCCGCGGGCGGAGAATCGCAGACCACATCCGCGGCCGCGGCAATCGCCGATTCACGACCGCGCAGCTGATGCGCCTCATGAGGGCGTAATGCCTGCGACGCTGGTCGACAGCAACGTCCTCATCGATCTCCTGACCGAAGACGAGGACTGGATTGACTGGTCGGCGGCAGCGCTCGAGCAGTGCGCGGAGCAGGGTGAACTGTTCATCAATCCGATCATCTACGCGGAGATCTCGCCGCTGTTCGATTCGATCGAGGAGCTCGACGAGGTCGTCTCGGCCGACTACTTTCGGCGTGCGAACCTGCCTTGGGAAGCGGGATTCCTCGCCGGCCTAGTGTTCGTCAAGTACAGGCGCGCGGGTGGTGCCCGCCGCTCGCCGATGCCCGACTTCTACGTCGGTGCGCACGCCGCGGTCGAAGCCCTGACGCTGCTCACACGAGACGCGAAGCGGTACCGGAAGTACTTCCCCTCGCTTCGGATCGTCGCTCCCTGATCGTGACGTCCGCGGAGCAGACTCCGAAATGTGGGGCGCCCAACGTCAGAACGTCACGAAGTCGTACGCCCGCAGGCAAGCCGTCGGCAGGTCGGCGCTGGCAGAACACTTGCTTTTTGGGCGTCGCTTGGTCGGCGTAGGGTGCCTCGGCGATGCGTCGAGCTGCTGGAGACACCATGGACCGAAGGGCTGGCTCGTAACAGGCTCGTCATATCCAAGCACTACGATTAGGCTGGCTCCGCTCAGCTCACCACCGCCGTTCCGGCACCAAGGTCAGCAGCAAGGACGCCATCCACCATCGTTGAGACAAGTCAGCAAGGCTAGTCCCCATGCAGATCGATTTTTCAAGGACGTGCTCGTGCCAGTGATAGGCGGGCTTGGCCTGTTCATGCTCGGCCTCGAGCTGATGCCCGATGGCATTCAGAAGCTCGCCGTCAACGGGTTGCGCGATCTGCTCGCCAGAATCGCGGGACCCCGCTCAAGGGGGTATTGGCGGGCACGCTGATCACCGGCGTCATCCAGTCGAGCACCGCGATGACCGTCATGGTCGTGGGCCTGGTCGATTCTGGCATCCTCGCCCTGCGCCCGGCCAGCCCCAAATACGCGAACATCGTCAGCGGCGCCAGCGCGGCGCTTGCGGCCAACAACGGCTTCCCGCTGGGATTCAGCGTGGAGAAAAACTCACCGCGGACATAAAGCAGCCCCAGCACGGCAATCGCGCCGAATGGAACGAGCTTCATAAACGTCGTCAGCGATGCCACGAAGCCCGCTGTCTTGACGCCTCGTAAGTTTGTGATCACGACAAGCCAGATGGCGCCAAGCGTGATCGCCACGGCAACAGGCCTGTTTCCCTGGGTGCCCGGCAGGAACGCAATCACCGAACCGGTCAACGCCGCCGCGATTGCCGGAAGGGATGCCCAGATGGAGATCCAATAACCCCACGCCACGAGGAACCGGCAAAGTCTCCGTAAGCCAGTCTGGTGTACGCATACGGCCCGCCGGTGGCCGGCGCCATTCTCGCCAGGCGCGCAAACGCCAGGCCGAGGCATCCAGCACCGATGCCCATGACAATCCACGCGAGAACCGCGAGCAGGCCGTACGGGGCCAACGCCGACGGGGAAAGGTAGAAGCCGGCGCCCACCATGTTGCCAACGACGATGCCCGTGCAGGCCATCAACCCGAGGCTCGGCTGCGGATCGCTTGAAGAGGACATCTGATTGCTCTTTCCGTTTCCGTCGCGAAACGGGCCAGCGCACCACCTCGGGGCCCATCAGTCGCGACGCGCCGCATCCGGATGCACGCGTCCTGCCAGACTGAATAACACCGAGGGATCGGAGGCTAAGGGATGGTTCAGGTGACGCTGCCGCGAGCCGAAGAGTCGTAGCGCGCCGACACGGCCGGCATCTCCTCGGGTATCTGCCGTGCGTTCACCCTGCGTCTCACCGACTATCCGATATAACGTGCGCCCCTCGTCGACTCTCGGCGAAATGACGCCAATGTTAACGTCATCCCGCTTACCGGAGGCTCCTCCGACATACTGGGCGCTCAGCGCTGAAGATCATGGCGCAGTAAGCCATCGCGGGGCCGCCACTGGCAGAGCGCTTGCTGAGTGGAGCGTCAGCTGCACTCTAATTCTCGCGTGATCTGCTAGAGGAATAGGTTTGTGTATGCGGGCAAGCTGGATCATGGTGGCGTGTTTGTTCTGTCTCTTGTTTACGTCGATCAGCGCTGGACAGGAGGTGTCCAACGCAGACGAAACCGCTCGCCTCCGCGAGCTGCGCAAAATTCAACAGCAGCAACTGCACGAACTGCGAAGAGCCTTGGAAGAGCTGAAGACACAGCTCATGAAACAAGGGCCGGGCACCGATCCGGTTAACGTGACCGATCCGCATCGTGCACATGGCGTCGGTGAGTACCTGGGGTTGACCGGACCCTCGGAGCAGACCTCCCAACCGAAGCCAGCGGCTCCCGCACAACCCGCGAAGCCGCCCAGTGCGGAAGCCGAGAACCGGGTCACGGTCCAGGGAACCGTCACCGCCGTCGACTACGAGAAGCGCACGGTGACGATTCGAGGCCGGCTCGGCCAGGTTGTCACGCTGGATATACCGCCGACCGTGACCGGGATCGAGCAGATAAAGGTGGGTGACCTCGTGACGACGACCTACTTCGACCGCGTGAACGTGCGCCTGAAGACCGCGGGCGAACCTGCCGTCGATCGGATCGTCGAGCCGACTTTCACCCAGCAGCCGGGAGCGGTCCCCGGGGCCACGGTCTCCCGCCAACGTGAGGCCACCGTGACGATCACGGCCTGGGACCCGAAGACGCGGACCGTCGTTTTCACCGGGCCGCACGGGACTGTCTACACGCGAACCGTATCCGAGTCAATTGGCCCCGCCGTGTTGAATGCCCTCAAGCCGGGCGAACGGGCGGACATCACGTGGACCGAGGCCATGGAGATAGCCGTCCAGCCCGGGACGATGGCGGACCCGAACCAATTGCCGCCGACGGCGGAGCCGGAGCGCCAGTTCAACCCCACGCAGGAAATCGCGGCTGAGAAACCCGAGGGTCCCTCCATCCCGGTGGGGCCTGCCAGACTCAGGATTGGCGGCTATCTCGGGATCACCGCCCTGTATCGCGACGTCAGCGGCGGCGGGGGGACGGGCACGAGTTTCGCGTCGGTTCCGTACGACAACAGACTGCAGGGCAACGTCTCGGAGACCCGACTCACCGCGCAGCCTTCGAGAATCTCGATTCGCGTGGACGCGGATTTCCGCCCTGAGGAGGGCCCGTACTCCCGCAAGCTGGGGGGCTATTTCGAGATGGATTTCAACGGCTCCGTGTCGGGCAACGTGGCCGTCACGAGCACTTCTGCCGGCTTCCGGCTCCGCCACGCTTTCGGCGAAGCGCAGTACGGATCCGAGTCGTCGTGGTTGCTGGCGGCTGGCCAGTCCTTCACGCTCATGACCCCGATGAAGGATCAGCTGAGTTCCTGGCCTTCCGACGTCGAGATGTCGCAGGCGGTGGACACCAACTACCTGGCCGGCATGGTGTGGGGCCGCATTCCCGGCGTCCGCGTGACTTGGCGGCCGAGCAAGGCCTTCAACTGGGCGTTTTCGCTGGAGAACCCGGAGCAGCAACTGGGCAGGAGCCTGGTGACGTTGCCCGAATGTTGCGCGTCTGACATCGACGCGCAGTACAACACCGGTGCCGACGAGCTCGAGGTGCCGAATCTCATGCCCGATCTCCACACGCGCGTGGCGTTCAACGGCTTCGGCGCGCTGCATCTGGACGTCGGCGGCGTGTTCCGGATGTTCCGGCACCAGCTCGCGCCGTACGACAGCGGCGACGACGAGCGCGCCTCCGCAGGCGGCGTGAACGCCAATGCCAGCTTCAGGCTCGGGTCCGTCACGAAGCTGCTCGGGCAAGTGGCCACCGGTTCAGGCATCGGGCGCTACATCGGCGGGCTGGTGCCGGATGCCGGCTTCACCGCGGATGGGTCGATCGAGCCGATCGACGCGACGTCCTATGTGTTCGGCCTCGAACAGAAGCTGTCCTCCACAATTTCCATTGCCGGGTACTACAGCGGCGTCGAAACCGACGCGGCGTCGTTCGTCGACACGACCGGCACGTACATCGGCTTCGGGTTCCCCGGCTCGTCGAACTCGAACAACGAGTCGATCCGACAAGGGACACTCACGTTCGGCTGGCAGCCGTTCAAGATTGCCAACCGCGGCTCCGTGCAGCTGAACACCCAGCTGTCGTGGCTGGAACGCAAGCCGTTCGATCGGGGATCGGGTCCGGCCTCGGCCGAGGCCTTCATGTTCTTCGCGCAGCTTCGCTACAACCTGCCGTGATTCGCTCACGGCTTCTTGCGCGGCATCCGGCAAATCACGAAGGCATACGTCAAGAGACACATGGAGTTCCTCGCAGGTCTGCCGGTCTGTACGCTCCGCCGTTCTAGCAGTCATCTTCGTCGTGATCGTGTTTCAGGAGGCCGTCAACGGATTTCATGACACCGCCAACGCCGTCGCGACGGTGCTTGGAGCAGAGACGTTGAGCCATTCAGCTACCGTGATGAAATGCCATGACTGACACTCACCCCGTACCAACCGACGAGCGGGACGCTGCGCCCGCCTACGAAAGGGCCCCCCTGGCCGAAGTGTGGATTGACCGGGATCTGGGATGGCTCGATTTCAATCGCCGGGTGCTGGCCGAAGCGCAGGACTTGCGAACGCCGCTGCTCGAACGGGCCAAGTTTTTGGCGATCTTCACCTCGAATCTCGACGAGTTCTTCATGAAGCGCGTCGCCGTGCTGCGCGAAGATCCGACACCCGCCCGCCTCGCCCACATCGCGGCCATTCACGAGCGCCTGCAGCCCGACCTGGAGCAGCAGGCCCGGTGTTTTGCGGCCATCGTGACCGAGCTGGCCAGCCATGGTATCCATCTGCTTCCGTGGGAGCGGCTCAGCCAGGCCCAGCAGCTTGGAGTTCACCCAGGACGCGGATCCGGCCATCCGAACGGGCTTGATGGAGCGGTTCGAGCTGACCGACGCCGACGTCTACGACATGCCCGGTGAGCTCGACTACACCAGCCTGTTTCAAATCGCGAGTCTCGATTGTCCGGCCTTGCGGGATCGCCCCTGGTCGCCTCGCCAGCCGCCGGCCCTCCGAGGCGGTTACGAAGACATCTTCGCGGCGATTGCCAATGGCGATGTGCTCGTTCACCATCCGTACGAAAGTTTCGACGCCAGCGTCGAGCACTTCATCAGCGCCGCGGCCGATGACCCGGCAACCATCTCGATCAAGATGACGGTGTATCGGGTGGGCGATGACACGCCGTTCGTCCGCTCGCTGATCCGCGCTGCGGACAGGGGCAAGCAGGTCGCTTGCGTCATCGAGCTGCAAGCGCGATTCGACGAAGATCGAAACCTGCACTGGGCGAGCGCGTTGGAAAAGGCCGGCGCCAAGGTGCTCTACGGAGTGGCCGGGCTGAAGATCCACGCGAAAACAGCACTGGTGGTCCGGACAGAAGCCGGGCGCTTGCGCTGTTACGCGCACATCGGGACGGGCAACTACAACGTTCGCACGGCCCGGATGTACACCGACGTTGGTTTGCTGACGGCAGACCCGGCGCTCACCAGCGACGTGGTCAGGTTCTTCCACTATTTGACAGGCCGAGCGGAAAGCCCCGGCTTCGAGCGGCTGCTCGTGGCACCTCGAACGCTGCGGAAGAGCCTCGTGGAGCGGATCAACCGCGAGGTCGAGGCGCAACGAGAGGGACGTCCGGCGCGGATCGTGGCCAAGATGAACCAGTTGGAAGATCCGGCGCTGATCACCGCGCTCTGCGAGGCCGCGCGCGCCGGCGTGTCGATCGACCTCATCGTGCGGGGCTTCTGCTGCCTCAAGCCCGGTGTGCGCGGATGGAGCGAGAACGTGCGCGTGCGGTCGATCATCGGACGCTTCCTCGAGCACCCCCGGATCTTCCACTTCGCCGCCGGTTCCGAGGACCCGCGCGAAGGCGAGTTCTTCATCGGCTCGGCAGACTGGATGTTTCGCAACCTTTCGCGCCGAGTCGAGGTGGTGACGCCGGTGACGGGCCGTGGCCTGCGCGAGAAGCTGTGGGAAATCCTCGAGGTGAACCTGCGCGACGCCCGTCAAGCCTGGTGTCTGGACGAAACGGGGACGTATTCGCGCGTGGCCTCGGACGCGGGCAACGCCGACGCGGCTGTGGGTACCCACGAACTGCTCATGCGGCGTACCTTGGAGCGGGACGCTGCCGAGATAGTTGGATCGATAGTCTTCAAGACTTGACAGATCGGGACATTTTCTGACCAACGAGACGACGGGGCCGGAGCTAGCACTGACGAGGGGCGTGGTGGTGGCTCTGCGCGTAAGCTAGGACAGTGACCTTCACGAGCGAACACTTGCTGCGCGAGCTGGCGCCGCAGGTGCTTGGCGCAGTGATCCGCCGTTACGGCGACTTCTCTGCTGCCGAAGACGCAGTGCAGGAGGCATTGCTCGCGGCCGCGATGCAATGGCCACACGAGGGGGTGCCGGACAATCCACGCGGCTGGTTGATTCACGTCGCCGCGCGGCGGATGACCGACCACATTCGCGCCGAGCTCGCCCGCCGGCGGCGAGAAACCGCGGTCGTCATCGAATCGCCTGAACGTCAGGTGGTCGATGGACCCGAGCCTGATGCTGTGTCACGCGCCGGCTGGGACTCCACGGGCGGCGCTGACCACGCCGGCGGCGGCGACGATACGCTCATCCTGCTGTTCATGTGTTGCCACCCGGCGCTGACGCAAACGTCGGCGATCGCTCTCACGCTGCGCGCCGTCGGCGGCCTCACGACCGCTGAAATCGCCAACGCGTTCATGGTTCCCGAGGCGACGATGGCGCAACGCATCAGCCGCGCGAAGCAGAAGGTCAAGACATCGGGTGTACCCTTTCGTCTTCCAACCGATCGCGAGCGGGCCGAACGACTGGACGCTGTCCTTCATGTGCTCTATCTCATCTTCAACGAAGGCTATACGAGCAGCATCGGCCCACAACTTCAGCGCAGCGACCTCGCCAACGAGGCCATCCGCTTGACCCGCGCCGTTCACCACGTTTTGCCGGACGTTGGAGAGGTGGCCGGACTACTGGCGCTGATGCTGTTGACGGACGCAAGGCGCGCGGCACGGACGGGACCGGACGGCGAGCTGATTCCGCTGGCCGAGCAGGATCGAACGCTGTGGGACCGCGACGCCATTGCGGAGGGCGTGGCGCTCATTTCGCGAACGCTTCCTCGCGGCTCGGTCGGCCCTTATCAACTGCAAGCCGCGGTAGCCGCCGTGCACGACGAAGCGACGCGGGCCGAAGAGACGGACTGGCGCCAGATCCTCGCCCTCTATTCCGTCCTCAAACGGATGTCCGACAACCCGATGGTCGCGCTCAACCATGCGATCGCGGCGGCCATGGTGCATGGACCGGCAGCGGGCCTCGAGCTGCTGAAGCCGCTCGACGCTGACGAGCGCATGTCGCGGCACTATCGTCTCGATGCCGTGAGAGGGCATCTGTGCGAGATGGCAGGCGATCACACGGCCGCCATCTCGCACTATCAGGCGGCCGCGGCCCGAACCGCGAGCATTCCAGAGAGGAACTACCTCACGACGAAGGCAGCCAAGCTCATCTCACGATAGGTACAAGTTACAAGTTACAAGTTACAAACGGGGACCTGCGGTTGTCTGAGTAGCCGTGGGGGTGTAACGTCAGATCGCGACGACAGCCAGATCCCTCACTCGGCTGCGCGAGACGAGTGGATGCTGGACCGGCTGCATCGGTATCTTTCTGACCATCTTCGACTGACGCAATCTGAAATCGATCGCGTTACCGCGCGGGTGCAGTGTCGCCACTTGGACAAAGGGTGCGACACTCCTCAGCTTCGCCGAATCCGCCACTTTCCTGGCGTTCGTGTTGCGTGGTTGCCTTCGCGCGTACTTCGCAGACGACGACGGATCCGAGCGTGTGCTGCACTTTGCGCCGGAGGGATGGTGCTTGACCGACACCGAAAGTTTTCTGACGAGAGGACCGTCGTCGCTCGCGATTGACGCGGTGGAACCCTCGGACGTCTTCCTGCTCGACCGCACGTCGCTCCAGGAGCTCCGGCGTGACATCCCAAGGGTATCGGCGTTCTACAACACCACCGTGGAGCGTGTCCTACGCCTGCAGCAGCAGCGTGTGACCGCATCGTTGCGGAAGACTGCGGAACAGCGATACCGCGCCTTCATCGAGCTGTATCCCGGACTGGACGCGCGCATCCCGCAATACCAGATCGCCCGCTACATCGGCGTCTCACCTGAGTTCTTGAGCAAACTGCGTGGACGCATCGCGAGGGGTAAGTCGCGCACTTCTTAAACTACTTCAATGACAGTGTGTCGTCCCGCCACTAGTGTGCTTGCCAGTCTCCGGGACCGTTGCCCGACAATCCCTCTGCCGGCACGTAGCGTTCAACGTTCGTTCTGCGCCAGCCTCGGTCCCACCTCGTTCTAGGACGCCAGCGCCATGTCGCTTGGAAGGAGGGACGCGATGAGAATCCTGCGCGTTCATTCATTGAGTTACACCAGAGGTACGTTGTCTGTTCTACTTGCTGCGATCCTTTCGTCAACGACGATTGCGATTGTCGCAACGCAGGGTCGCCCTGCGGACGAACGCCGCCGGCAGCGATTCAGCCACGCGGGTGCGGTTGACGAGGAAGACGACACCGGCCGGGAGCGACGCGCGGCACCCACCGAAGCGCCGGTCGGCTTCGACAACGAGACCAATGGCTTCAACGAACAAGGGCCGCCGTTCGAAGACATCGACGAAGACAACGTCGTCCCACTCCGTTCCTTCAACGACAATCGGTTCATTTTCGAAGAAGTCGAGACCGTCGACGACGGCCTTGGCCCAACCTACAACGCCCAGAGCTGCCGAGAATGCCACCAGAACGTGGTCACTGGGGGCGCCAGCCAGATTGCGGAACATCGCACCGGGCAACTACTTGAAGGTGAGTTTTTCGAGTCGCTCGGGGGGTCGCTGATTCATTCGCGGGCCACCCATCCCGAGATCGGTGAGGTGGTCTCGTTCGAGGATGACATTCGGACGTTCCGAATCTCGACCAACACGCTAGGGGCCGGATTCATCGAAGCCATCTCCAATCGGACACTCCTCGCGATCCGCGATCATCAGCCTGGATCAATGCGCGGGTTAGCGGTGATCGTCCCGGTGCTCGAGGTCAGCGGGGCCTCTCGGATTGGCCGCTTCGGCTGGAAGAGCCAGCACGCCAGCCTCGAGTCATTCAGCGCCGACGCTTACCTCAACGAAATGGGCATCACGAGCCCGCTCTTCCCAGACGAGAACAGTTCGAGCGGCCGCGACGTCGCTCCTTTCGACACCGTACCGGACCCTGAAGATGACGGTGTGGACATCGTTGCCTTCGCCAATTTCATGCGCTCGACGAAAGCGCCGTCGCGCGGCCCGATCACACCGGAGGTGCTAGAAGGCGAGAAGCTCTTCGAGAGTATCGGTTGCTCGACGTGCCACGTGGCCTCGCTGGTCACAGCGCCAGCGGGCACGCGCATCAACGCCGGCGCCTTCACCGTGCCAGAGGCTCTGGGGAACAAGGTGATCCACCCGTACAGTGATTTCCTGCTGCACGACATCGAGTCTGGCGATGGCATCCCGGTGTTGCCGGGACCGCAGTACGCGGAAACGGCGCCGCTCATCCGCACGGCCCCGCTGTGGGGGCTGCGCACTAGAAATCGCTTGATGCACGACGGCCTGTCGTTCACGCGCGAGGAAGCCATCGCGCGACACGGCGGTCAAGCGTCAGCGACTCGACGACGGTTTGACGGTTTGACGCCGGAGCAACAGGGCCTGGTGCTGCGATTCCTCAACTCGCTGTGAGCGAAAGGCAGCGGCCGGTTGCCGCTGGCCAGTGGTCAGTGGCCGGTTGTCGGCGGCCGGTGGTCGGTTGCTGACTGCTGGCTGCTGGCTGCCGGTAGCGGTCTTTAACTGTAACTGTCAGTTATCTGGCCGGCGCCCGCCGTCGTATTCGCAGCCGCTTCGACCGTATAGCGCGTGACCATGCCCGCGCGCAGGTGCGGCCCGGTGTGACAGTGGAAGAGCCATGTGCCGGCGTTGTCGGGTTCCATGTCCGCCACCACCATGTCCATCGGCAGCAGGCTCGTCACGTCGGTCCGCATGTGTCGCGCGACGACCGTGTTGCCGTGCCAGTGCGGGGCGTGAATCTCGAAGTTCGTGGAGCCAAAGAGGTACCAGCGCACGCGTTCGCCCTTCTTCATCACCATCGGCGGCGTGTTGCCATAGTAATAGCCGTTGATGGTTTCCCTGAGATTGGCGATGTAGATGGGATCGGCGAAAATGTCCATGAACCGCACCTGGTTGCCTTTGACGCCGTATGTCTTGATGTTTTCCTCGAAGTGCCAGCTGTTGTTCTCGTCGAACTCGATGAACCCGGCAACGATCTCGCGATCGACGTCGATCGGCGAGCCGTCGGGTCGCGCCTTACCTCGCGCGGTCACCAGCAGAGGTCCGATGAGGCCGGCATTGACGTCGCGTTCCTCCTCGATGTGTGAGTGATACATCCACACGATGGAGCTGCCCTCCCCGTGCGACGGGCCAGCGCGCTCTGGCACAGGCCACGTGTAGGTGTGGGTCGCGCCCGGCGCCACCGCGAACTTCTGTCCCGTCCCATCGTCATACTGAGCGCCTTCGGACGACTTTTCGTAGAAGACACCGTGCGGATGGAGGCTGTGCGGATGCTTGGCGTTGTTGCGGAAGACGACCTTGATGGTGTCGCCAACCTCGGCGCGAATCATCGGCCCGAGGATTCCCAGGTGCTCCCACTGCGGCTCTCGCGGCTTGAGTTTGGTGAATGAATCATCGGTGTACTCGTGAAAGACGGTCTTCTTGTACATCCGACCCAGCGTCATCGGCGTGGCCGTCGTCAAGAAAAGCTCGAAGCCTTCGAACGGCTTGCCCGTGATTTTGTTGGCGCCGCTGGGAGCATAGTCCCAGGTCACGTCCTCCGCCGCGACGAAGTAGGTGCGCGTCTGGGAAGACGTCTGGGCCGACACCGGTTCCGTAGGGCGGTACCCGCATCCGGCCGCGAACACGACGCACACGACGACTGACACTGGGGGCAGGTGACGACTCATCCAACGTTCCTTTGTTTTGATACGCGTTTCTGGTTGTCGAACGATCCGAATAGCGCCGACAAGTCAATATGTGACGCCGATGTAAAGCGAGGATACTGCCAAGCTCATCCGGTCGCAAGCTGCATCGATGTAAGAGGTGGAATCATGACAGAAGGTGACATGAATCGTGGACTAGGATTGGCTCCCAACGTCACTTCTTCTCAATGAGGTCATAGCCATGGCAGTTACCGCGAGTCCCTCGGCTCTTTTCGTTTCGTCCAGCGCACTGCTCGACCACTGGCAGGGTCACCGCCGTCTCACCCGGCGCATGATCGACACCTTCCCGGACGACAAGCTGTTTAGTTTTTCCGTGGGCTCGATGCGCCCCTTTGGCGAGCTCGCGATGGAAATGCTCGCCATGGCGTCGCCCATGGTCCAGGGTATGGTGACGAATCAGTGGACGCAGTTCGCGACGCGCGAGGCCAAGTCGAAGCAAGAAGTCCTGCGCTTGTGGGACGAGAGCACGGAGCAGATCAACAAGCTCTGGCCGCAGATTCCGGCGGAACGCTTTCAGGAGACATTAACGGCTTTTGGGCAGTACACCGACAAGGCGTACAACTTGATGCTGTACGTCATCGATAACGAGGTTCATCACCGAGGCCAGGGCTATGTCTACCTGCGCGCCTTGGGGATTGCGCCGCCGCCGTTCTACGAACGCGCGTAGCGAAGGGCCACGGAAGCACGGAAGCAGAAGAGGCATCTTCCGCCTGAAGGCGGAAGCCACGCGAGATTTCGCGCTTCCGTGTTTCCGCTTCCGTGTTTCCGTGCCTAGACCTTGGGATGCGGCTTGACCACCATCCGATAGATTCCCAAAAGGATGATGGCACCGATCACCGACAAGATCAGGCCGGCTGCCTCGCCTTCGCCGTAGAGTCCCAACGCACGCCCGACGAACCCGCCGACGAGCGCGCCGGCAATGCCGAGCAGCATCGTGACGACGAAGCCACCGGGATCTCTGCCCGGCATAATCAACTTCGCAATCACGCCCGCGATCAACCCGAAAAGTATCCACCCAAGAACGCCAAACATCGGTTCCCTCCTTGGTGATGGCTCACGGAGCCACAGATTGTCGGTTCTTCGCCGCTCGATGTCTATGGCAATTTCGTAAACTTTGACACCGGCGCGGCATCGCGGCCGAAGCCGGCAAGACGCGAGACCTCTTCCATTAGAATGCGGGCGCGCAAATGCCTCGGTGCCTCAGTGCCTCGGTGCCTGGGTGCCTGGGTGCGGTGCCTATGGTGCCCATATGCCGATGGTGCCCAGGGGTTCGTGAAGTGCCAAGTGCCGAGTTGGCGTATTGATGAGCGCAAGTCACAGAATCATCGACATCGAAAGCGGGCAGGTCGCCGGCGTTCTCGATCGGGGCGTGCATGTTTTCAAGGGAATCCCCTATGCGGCGCCTCCGGTTGGGGATGGTCGATGGAAACCGCCCCAGCCGGTGGTCCCCTGGTCGGGGGTGCGCGAGGCCTCCACCTTTGGCCACGAGTGCCCCCAGGCCCAATATCCGAGGGGGTCCATCTACATACGGCCATTACAGCCGCAAAACGAGGATTGCCTTTTCCTCAACGTGTGGACGACCGCCCATGCACGCGACCAGCTACCCGTGCTCGTGTGGATTCACGGCGGTGCGCTGACGTATGGCTCCAGCATCAGCGACGTACGCGATGGCGTCCCACTCGCTCAGCAGAACGTCGTTCTGGTCTCGCTCAACTATCGGCTGGGTCCGTTGGGTTACTTCGCGCATCCGGAACTGAGCGCGGAGTCGCCTCAGGGATCATCAGGCAATTACGGCGTGCTCGACCAGATTGCCGCGCTGCAATGGGTGCAGCGAAACGTCGAGCGCTTCGGTGGCGATCCGGCGAAGGTCACCATCGCTGGCGAGTCCGCCGGTTCGTGGAGCGTCAACACGCTGATGGCGTCGCCGCTGGCAGCCGGCCTCTTTCGAGGCGCGATCGGCCAGAGCGGTGGCCGATTCAGCCGCACTCCCCATCTGACCGACGATCGTGGATCGCAAACATCCGCGGAAGGTGTGGGACTGGCGTTGGCCCGAAGGCTTGGCGCCGATTCGTTGTCGGCGTTGCGACAACTGCCCGCCGACTCGCTGGTGATGGTCGATGGCTTTCGCAGCCAGGAGAACGTCGATGGATGGGTCCTGCCAGATGAGATCCGAGCGATCTTTGCGGGCGGGCGGCATCACCACGTGCCGGTGATTGTCGGTTCGACTGCGGATGAGATGACGCCGTTCGACCTTGCGCGAACCGCACCGCGAACGCTGGAGGATTTCAGACGATGGACGGCGCAACACTTTCGCGAGCTGGCGAGTGAATTCGAACTCGCCTACAACGTTCGCAGCGACGCAGACACGGCGCGCGCCGTCGTCGACGTGGCCCGCGACACCACGTTTTCGTCCCATATGCGGAACTGGGCACGCCTTGTGACGGCGGTCGGCTCGAAAGCGTTTCTCTATTACTTCAGCTATGCCCCACCGGCGCCGCGACGAGGCGCTCTAGGCGCCTTTCATGCCGGCGAAATCCCATACGTCTTCAACGTCATCCCGTCGACCGATCCACGCGAAGCCGGTTTCGACTACACAGACGACGACCGCCGGCTGGCCGATCGCATGTCGAGCTACTGGGTGAATTTCGTTGCGGCGGGAGATCCCAACGGTCCAGGCCTTCCCCTCTGGATGCCCTACGATCCGATCACCGAGCCGTATCTGGATTTCGGCACGCAGATCGCGAGCCGCACGCACCTCCTCAAGCCGCAACTCGACTTCCTCGATCGAGCCCTCGCTCGTCGGACTTCCGCCTGAAGGCGGAAGCCACGGATATTGCTCGACCACGGATATTGCTCGGCAGTGCGAGTATTGCTTGGCACTCGTGGCTTCCGGCTTTCGCCGGAAGATCGGAACCACGATGCCGCCGCACGCATGCGATAGACTTTTGTCATGAGTCACGGGGATGTCGGAAAGGCCGCGGCGGTCATCCTGCTGGCAATCGGCCTGGTGTCTTGCGGGCCTCGACGGCCGGCGCTGTCACGTCAGAATCAGCCGCCGGCGCGGCCACAAGCGACGCAGCCGCCTGCTGGCAATCAAGCGCCTCGTGCCCCGGGCAATCAAACCGCCGGCGGCAATCAGACTCCCGCCAAACCCGCAGAGCCTCCGCCACCCTCGGGCGCGCCCTTGTATATCAGCCCGGGCATCGTGCAGCACATTCAACAAAAGCTGTTGACGCTCGGCTACCCCGTGCCAACGGTCTCGGGCGCCTGGGGCGAGAATTCCGCGGCCGCGCTCGCCAAGTTCCAGGAAAAGATGGGCCTCGATCCGGGCGGGGATCTGGACGAACTGACATTGCTGGCGCTGGAGATGCCGCAGGTGCTACGAGGCGAAATTCCTCCGGGCGCTGATGCACCCGTGACCGCACAAGCCGCGAGCAGCGGGGGCGCGCCATTCTCATTGAGCCCTCGTACGACACGCGTGCTGCAGAACAAGCTGACCGAGGCCGGGTATCCAACGGACAACGTCTTCGGCATCTGGATGGCTGGCTCGGAGGCGGCCGCGCGCGCGTTTCAAAAGGCCAAAGGGCTGGAGATCACCTCGACGCTGGATCTCCGCATCATTCACACGCTCGGCCTCACCTCATCGCTGATCGATCCGAAACCCGGCAAGTTGCCGACCGACAGCGTGGCGCAGATTCTCGCCGACAAGGCGCTCGTCTTCACAGGCACGCCAGTGTTCATCGGGCCGGCGGGTATTCGACAGATCCAGCTCTCGCTCCAGCAGCGTGGACACAAGGCCGTCGTTCTCGACGGCAAATGGTCCGATCAGCTCTCGGCAGAGCTCAAGAAGTTTCAGGAAGCGCAGAAGCTCGACGCCACGGGCAGCGTAAATCTTCGAACGCTGAAAGCGTTGGGCTTCAACCAGCCACTCACCGACATCGATCAGCAGTTGGGTGCAACTACTCGATAGGGCCTAGGGCATAGGGCTTAGGGCATAGGAAGGGCAAAGGGATCCCTGATCCCTCCCTGTGCCCTATGCCCTAGGCCCTACGCCCTTCAGAATCTCAGCAACCGCGTGAGCTTCAGCACGAACGCGCGATTCCTCAGGCCGATGCCGTTCGGGCGCGTGTCCTGCTCGTCGGTCCAGACCACGAAGAACTCGCTGCCGGGCCGATACTCCCAGCGGTAGCGCAGGTTGCTGCTGAAGGTGCGGTCCGCGGAGTTGTATTGCAGCAGGGCGCTGACAAACATCCGTGGGGAGAAGCCGTAGTCGACGCGCGACCCGAACAGCTTGGTCGTGAACGTTCCGGTGTCCAGCTCGACGCGATTGATCGACATGCGCGGCTCGAGCGAGAACCGTTTGGTCACCGTGACACGTCCGCTGCCGAACGCGACCGTCGTGATGTCGCCGCCGTAGTAGCCGCCGCGAAGCACCGACACCGTGCCCGAGACCGGGCGCTGCGTGCCCATCGTGTAGGACACCGTCACGTCGTTGAAATCGTAACCTCCCGGCCTGATCACCGCGCCCGGAATCGGCGTGAACGGCAGGAGCACCAGTTCATAGTTGTCGTTGACCTCGACGGTGAAGTTATCGCTGTTCTCGAACTCGGTGTTGAACCGCCCCGATAACTGACGGGTCTCGAGGTCGCCGCCACCGTTGACCAGGTACTCGATGCCAGCCTCGTAGGTGAACTTGCGTACGCTGCGGATGTTCGTGGGCCGGGGGCTGAAGCGCAACTGTCCGTACGATCGCTTCAAATCATCACGACGAAGGAAGCCGACCTCGGGATTGAAATTGTCGCCAACCTTCAGGTATTCCGCGCGCGCGCCATATCGATCGGCAAGGTAGTCGAACTTGGCCTGGTAGCTGTCGTCATCTCCGTCCTGGCCCTCGGTCTGCGTCCTCGCCCAGTACGCGCCGATATTGACGTTCTGATAGAAGGCGAGCGCCGCATCCACGCCGTACGCCTGATTCGACCCCGGAGCAACCGTCGACACCGACCGGTTCGTGAACATGCCGCCGACGGTGCTCCGACGCAAGATGTCGCGCTTGACACGAACGACCGTGAAGTTGGTGTCCTCGGTCCTCGACACCTCCTCGTCGCCGGTTTGAATGTTCATGACGCCCAGCCCGAAGTCACCAACCTTACCGGTGAGGCGCCCACCGGCCACGATCGGGATCACGCGGTTGGCGTTGAGCCCGATACGGCGGCTGTAGAACATGGTCGGCGTATCGGTCGCCTGGACGGGCCCCATCTGCGCGCCGGCGCCGCCGCGGGCGAAATCGAACATGCCGCGGCCTTCGAGAAAGAAGTCACGCTTCTCGGGGAAGAAGAGGCTGAACCGCGTGAGGTTGACCTGCTGTTCGTCGATCTCGACCTGGGCGAAGTCGGTGTTGAACGTGAAGTCCGCCGTGAGGTTGGCCGTCACACCGTACTTCACATCGCCGCCAATGTCGCCATCCAAGTCGTTCTCGATCGGCACGGCTCGCAAGTTGTCGGTGGAGAGCCGTGAGATGGCATACGGCTTGACCTCGAAGTTCTTGCTCGCCGGCGGTAAGTCGAGGCCGACCAACGTGCCGGCCGACGACACGCGATTGAGCGCCTGCGGGCCGGCCATGTTCTGTGGGACCGGCGTCAGGTAGGTCCACTCGTTCTTGTGGCGAATCGCCCGTCGCAGCTGAATGCCCCACACCTGATTGAGGCCAGACCGGTAGCGCAGCGTCTTGAACGGGATGGCCATTTCAACCGTCCACCCGCCCTCGAAGGTGCCGGTGTGCGAGCTCCAGACCGGATTCCAGTCGGTGTTCGACTGCCCTTCATCGACGACGGAATAGTCGGCGAGCGCACCCAACGGGTTGGTGTAGAACATGAAGCCGCTGCGCCGATCGTAGAAAGTGTCGAACATCACGCCGAAGTGATCGTTCTGACGTAACTGATTGGTGTCACGCCGCAGCTCGTTCGCAATCCACCGCTCGGGTGGAGCCGCGTCCCAGCAGCGACACGTGACGTAGATGTTGTCCTGGTCGTAGGTCACCCAGATGTCGGACCGCTCGGTGGATTGCTCGCCGTACTTCGGCACGACCTGCAGCATGCCGCCGAAGGGCTTGGTGGTCTGATAGACCTCCTCATCGAGCTTGCCGTCGAGCCGCAGCGGCTCGGTGAGTTTGATGGCGCGAACGGTGGCTCGCCCACGTGCATCGCGCGTAATCGTCTCCGGTGCCTCCGGCGCGGGCGATCCGTCGATCACGATTGAGGGACTGGGACCGTTTTCCTGGCTTTGTGCCAGCCCGACGGCGGGCGCGGAAACGAACGCGAGGACGAGCGAGCAGACAAGGACTCGATGCATTTGGTACGCGAAGCGAAGGGATGACGGAGCAGATCGGCGCGATGCAGGCGCCTTGGCGCCCGCACCGCGACCGAGCACAAGAAACGAGAACTACCCGACCGTGAACGGAATCGTGGCGCTCTGCGTGCCCCACTCAACCCGAAGGACGCCGCCGGTCGCCGTGTCGTCGATAGAGATCGTCAACGGGTCGACCGGCTTGGCGGTCTTGCCCAGCTTCATCGGCGCGCGACCCAGATCTTGTCCTTCAGGATACGGAATGCCCCAGCCCTTTGGCCGCTTGCTGACCACGAGCTGCCAGTCCTTGTCGTTGACCATCGCGTGCAGTCCGTAGGTGCCGGCCGGAACCGCCAGCGTGCCGAACTTGAGCGGCTTGTCGGTGACGAGCGTGGTCTGCTCGTCTGCCCCCATCCGCCATACCTGTCCGACGGGCATCATCTTCGCTTCCTCGCGCCCCTTCAGGGAGGGGCGACCGTATTCAACCGAGATGTTGGCGCCATCGATGACCCACGCGGTCTTTACATGCGGGCTTCCGCCCTTGCCGGGATGAACTTCGGTGGTCTTCTGAGCCGCAAGCATTACGCCGAACATCGCGAACACAAGCGCGGTCGAGAAGACAGTCGTCCAACGTCGCATCGTGCCTCTCCTCATCAGTCTGGTTGGTCTGGTTGATCGGGTCGGTCGGGTGGGTAGGGGTGGAGCCCACCTAACACGAAACACACTTATTGTTGTTCTTCGCGCCGAGTTTTACCAACAGCTCGACGGCTTCGGGATACGGCTGCGTTCGCTGCACCGGCCCGTTGGCCATGTCCGCGGTCGTCTGGCCCTCGCGGTTGACGGCCTTGACATCCGCTCCCTTGGAGACGAGATACAGAATCATCTCGAGGTCGCCGCGCGCGGCGGCATTGTGCAGCGCGGTGTTTCCCTCATGGTCCTTGGCATTGACGTCTGAGGCAAGCTCTTCAACCAGGTATTTCACCGCCGGCATCCAGCCAGCGGGATGGATCTTGTGGGAGTTGGCTGCGAACCCTTCGGCGTAGCCAACGCCTGTGGCAGCCATCAGGGGTGTCACGGAAGAACCACCCACGGGCACGGGCGGAAGCCCGGACACGTCTTTGACCTCGCGCGGGGAATCGCCAAACGGCGGACGGCCCGCGGGTTTGACGGTGGGCAGCTTGGCATCCGCTCCACGAGCCACCAGCAGCTTCATGGCATCGATATCGCTCGCGTAGGCGGCACGCCAGAACGGTGTGGCGCCGGTCTCGTCCACCCCTGACAGGTCCGAGTTGTAGCCCGAGTACCAGATCTTCTTCTTCAGCCGCACGTTGGGATCGGCCCCTTTGTCGAGCAGTGCGGACATGAGATCGAGGTATGTGAGCGTCTGCTGTGCAAACGCACGCGGCTGTGGATAGTTGGACTTCTGCGCCCACACGCAATTGAGTGCGGCGTAGAGCGGCGTGGCGCCGTTCTCGCCCGCCAGCGTCGCATCGGCGCCGCGATCGAGGAGGTACTTCGCCAGATCGAAGTGACCATTGATCGTCGCCATCAGCAACGGGGTCGTCTGGTCGCCCACGCGCGCCTGGTCCACGTTCGCGCCCGCGTCCAGCAGTGCCCTGGCGGTCTCGATGTGACCTTCGCGCGCCGCGAACATCAGCGCCGTCATCCCGCCCTGGTAGGCGATCAGCTCGGTGTAGTTGTAGCCGCGGTCGAGACCCGGAATCTGCGGACGCTTGGGCGCGTCCGCCGCTGGTCGCGTGCCGCCCGGTCCACCCGGGCCGGCTTGTCCGCCTGCTCGCTGCCCACCGCCGCCAGCGCCACCACCAGTGCCGGCAGGTGCGGCTGGTGCGGCGGCTTCTTCTCGCGTCAGCTCGAACAAGTCGACGACTTTGCTGGTCGCGCTCACGTCGGCACCGCGCCTGGCCAGGAGCTCAACCGCGCCGACGCGGTTGTAAGCCGCGGCGAACATGAGCGCGGTTTGTCCGCGTGCGGTCTCCCTGATCTTTGGATCGGCGCCCGCATCGAGCAGCCGCCCGACGGCCTCGACGTTCCCGGATGCTGCCGCCAACATGAGCGGGGTCGAGCCGGTCGAGGAGCGCGCATCGGCTTCGGCACCCGCCTTCAGCAATGCCTCGACGATTGACGCCTGACCCTCGCGACTCGCAAGAAACAATGGCGTATAGCCGTTGAGCCGTGTCCCAGCTCGCGGATTGGCGCCCGCGTACATCAGCATCTGCGCCAGCTCGAGGTCACCGTTCATCGCGGCCCAATGGAGGGCGGTCATGCCGTCGCCCTGAGCAGCATTGACGTCCGCGCCCTGCTTCAACAGCGCGCGAACCGCGGTCGCGTCCTTGGCCATCGCCGAATCGGCCACTTGGGACGCGCCCTGCGCGGAGAGGACGGCCGTGAGGCCTATGGCCCCGACGACACTCAATCGAGCGGCACTCGTAAGACGTTTCATCGCACGTTTCCCTGGCGAGGTAGAGCTCTCGGCACCAGCGAGGCCTGGAGCTACGAACGAACCTCGGTGGTCTCAGTCACGCTCGTGAGATTGAACTCACCCGTGCTGTCCCCAAACTTGTCGACGTCATCCAACCCGAGCTTGTGCATCAAGGTCAGGAAGACATTGGCCATCGGCGTGCCATCGGGTGCTTTCAAGTGCAAGCCGCCCTTGAGATGGCCGCCGGCACGCCCCGCCAGGAACAACGGGCAGCGCTTGTGGTTGTGCACGTTCGAGTTGCCCATCGGCGAGCCGTAAATGACGAGCGTGTTCTCGAGCAGGTTGCTGTCGCCATCGGGCGTGTTGCGCAGCTTGTCGAGGAAGTACGGCACCATGCTGACGTGGTAGGTGTTGATCTTCGCGAAGTCGACAATGCGATCCTCGCGCTCGCCGTGATGTGACGCCGGGTGGAACGCGCTCTTCGTCCCGCTCTCCGGGTAGGAACGGCTCGACGCGTCGCGTCCAAGCTTGAACGAGAACACCCGCGTCGTGTCGCCCGCGAAGGCCAGCGCCTGCAGGTCGAACATCAGCTTGATGTGCTCGGAGAACGAATCGGGCACGCCCGCCGGAGCCCCCGGCAGTTCGCGTTCCACGCCGCTGTTGTTGCGCGCTTCGACCAACTGGATTCTGCGCTCGACCTCGCGCACTTCGTCCAAATAGGCGGCGAGCCGGGCGCGATCGGCGGCACCCAGCGTGTTGCGGAGCCGTCCAGCCGCTGCGCTGATTGAATCGAGGATGCTCTGATCCTCGCGGCGACGCTCGGCCCGTTCCTGCGGGGTCGCGCCCACGCCAAACAACTGGTCGAAGGCGAACCGCGGATCGCGAATCATCGGCAACGGCTGCGTCTCGGACGCCCAGCTGACGGTGTCGGTGTAGACGCACGAGTATCCATAGGAGCAGCCGCCCGCCTGATCGACGGCCTCAATGCACAACTGCATCGACGGAATCGCCGTCTCCTGCCCGAAACGCTGCGCGTAGAACTGATCCATCGACTTGCCGACGAAGACGTTGGATCCCTTCGTCTGACGAGGGTGCGCCTGGGTGAGAAACACCGCGCTCGAGCGGAAGTGATCGCCGCCAATCTCCGGCGTCTCGAACGCTTCGGCATTCCTCACGTCAGTGTTGCTGACGATGGTGACGTAGTCGCGCCACGGCTCGAGCGGCGTGAGGCTGGTCGGTGTGAGGTCGAAGTTACGACCCACGGCCGCCGGTGACCACATGTTCTTCTGCAGCCCAATCGCGGTGGCACCGGCCGAGCCGTGCACCATCTCAATCGCGGCCAGCCTGACCTTTCCAGCCGTGGTCTTCGCCAGCGCGCGCCGCGCCGGCACCATGGCCTCGAGGAACGGAAGGGCCATCGTCACGCCCAAGCCGCGCAACACCGTGCGTCGGGAAAGGTGTTTTTGGCTGATAAACATCGCTGCTCCTAAGGTGCCTTCTGTGCCTAACGTGCCTGTCGTGCCTGGGTGCGGGTGCCTCAGTGCATCGCAGTGCTTGGGTGCCTGAGGTGCTTCCCGTGTTCTGTGCCGCTGTAAGCCCGTGCCGTGCGTCGTTGCTTCCGTGCCTACTGTCCCTGCTGCGAGGCGGCTGTCGTTTCGACCGCCGACGCCCGCGCCATTCGAAATGCGCTGCTGTTCACGACCCCAGTGATGAACGAAGACATCCGATTGCCGTTCTTGCCCGCGTCGCGGACGATCGCGCGGATGGTCGGCATGTCGTAGTACTCAATCGGACGGCCGAGCGCGTACGTCATCAGGCTCTCGGTGAAGCTCGAGAGAATCGCGTCCGAGTGCTTCATGAGCGCCTGACGCAGATCCGCCGGGCCATTGAGTCTGGTACCGTCGTACATCACCCCGGTCGGATCGACGACGACGCCGTTGTCTTTGATCCGCCACTTGCCCGAAGGATCGAAGTTCTCGAGCGCCAGGCCGAGCGGATCGATCACGCGGTGACACGAGTTGCACGACGGGTTGGCGCGATGCTGCTCCATGCGCTCGCGCACCGACAGCGTGCGAGCATCCTTGACCCCCTTGGTCTCCTCGAAGTCGGGCACACCCGGCGGCGGAGGTGGCGGCGGCGTCCCCAGGAGCACTTCCATCACCCACTTGCCCCGCAGCACAGGCGACGTGCGATCGGCCACTGACGTGAGCTGCAACACGCTGCCGTGCCCGAGGATGCCGCGACGCGACTCGTCCGGCAGCGCTACACGACGGAACTGATTGCCCATCACGTTGGGAATGCCGTAGTGCTTGGCAATCCGTTCGTTGGCAAACGTGTAATCCGCCGTCAGGAGATCGAGCACATTGCGATCGTCGCGGACGATGCTGTCGAAAAACAGCTCGGTCTCGCGCTTGAAGGCATCGGCGAGAGTGTCGTCCCACTGTGGGTAGAGCAGCGGATCCGGCCGGTTCTTCTTGATGTCCTGCAGCCGGAGCCACTGCGCGCCAAATCGAGTGGCCACAGCTTCGGACCGTGAATCCTCGAGCATCCGACGGACCTGACGATCGAGCCCGGCCGGCGTTCGCAGCCCGCCGCTGGTCGCGGCCCTGACCAATTCTTCGTCGGGCACGGTGCCCCAGAGGAAGAACGACAAGCGCGACGCGAGATCGAGGTCGGTAATCCGGTAGGTCTGCCCCGCGCGCAGCGTCGGCGGCGCCTGCTCGAGACGGAACACGAACCGCGGATTGGCCAGGATGGCCTGCAGCGCCAGGCGAATGCCGGCTTCGAAGTCGCCGTCCTTCCGTCCTTGCTGATAGAAACGACTCAGATCCGACAGGTCGTCACCGGTCGCCGTGCCGCGATACGCCTGCAGCGCCAGACGCTTGATGATCTCGTTCGCACAGGCCGTCTCCTCCTGCGCCGTCGTTGGCCGGCAGGAAAAGATGCGCCGACGGCTGAGCGTGTCTGAAACGCCGATGACCTTCTGGGGTCCCGTCACCGCAAACTCCCGCAGGTGCGGAAGCGCGGTCACGCCAAAGGTTTCGCCGATGTTCGTGTCCGCCAGCGTGTGCTCGATGGGGGCGACGAGGTCGTCCACCGGACCGTCGGCGGTCTGGATGAAAGCAGCCGACACGCGTTGTGGGCCGGCCTTCACCATGATGGGCGGCGTCTGCAGGTTGAGCCCGTTCGGATCGGACTCGCGCATCAGATGGTTGATGGTCAGCACGGCCGCGCGCTGGCCGTTGATCGACACCTCAATCTGCTCGCCGCGGGTGGCGCCGCCGAACAAATCGCCAGTCGGACCGCTGTGCAGCAGCATCTTGAAGACGTACTCGCCGTCGGCCGGGAAAATGTGAACGACGGAGACGCCGCCGCGTGTTCCAACCGGTGCGCCGCGCACATGCCGCATCTGGGTGCCGTCGCGTGGCAGCTTGTAGATCGTGGAGGTCGGCGACGCGTTGCGATCGCCGACGGCCAGACGACTGATCGCGCTGGCGGCGCGCAGGTAGCCCTCCATCACCGCGGTCGACACCCCCTGCTCTTCTGAGATGTTGTCGAAGCCGTGCGCCAGGGTATCGGGCGGCAGAAACGCGTTGACGTCGATATCGAGCCCGAGCAGCTGGCGCACCGCGTTGGCGTACTCCGCACGATTCAGCCGCTGCGAGGGACGGAACCCAGGATTGGGATCGAGCACCGCCGCGCGATCGATGCGCGTCTCGAGCGCGGCGGCAAGGGTCGTCAGCGCGGGCCCATCCGGTCGCTTCGCACCCGCCGGGGGCATCATCCCGGCGCGCAGCTTGCGAATCATTTTCTCGACAATTGGCGCACTGTCTGCGGCCTTGGAGGCATCGAACGCGGCGAGCGTGAGCTGGCCGGCCTTGGTGCGATCGTTGTGACAGCTCGTGCAGTACCTGCTTGACCAGAGCCGTCTGTGCAGCAGCCCTCGTCTGGGCATCGGTAGACGGCTGATGTGTCGACGACAACTTGGGAGCTTCTGACCGTGATGCAGAGGGTTTTGAAGACGGCGTGGTGGGCTGAGCGACCGTCGCAGGAGGCGAGGGTCGCTGCGCCTGCGAAACGGCAGACTGGGCGCTAAGCGCCGCAACTCCTACCACCAGCATCGACACGACGAGTCGATTCATGTCTGACCTCGGCCCCTGACGGCCGGCCGGCAAAAGTATATGTAACGACGAGCGTTTATTCTCTCATCTTTCAGGTGCGAATGTCAGCGATTGTCTCTGGTAAGTGGTCCATTGACAGACACTTACAGGGCGTAGGGCATAGGGCGTAGGGCATAGGGCACAGGGCACAGGAGGGAGTAGCGGCCCTTATGCCCTGCTATGCCCTATGCCCTGATGCCCTATGCCCTCTATAGCCCTACGCAGGACACTTGTGATTCACAATCTGCGCCCGCTTCGCTTTGAACGCGCCAACCCAGTCGGCAACGGTCACTGGCCGCCGAGGACCGTCTGCGTCTCGGGTGGTATCACCCCGGCGCTCGACGCGGGCCGCCGTAAAGAGGTCGTGTAGCTGGCGATCGCTGAGCATCGACAGGCGTGTCGCCAGGAATCTGCGGCCGGCCTCGCTGATCGTTGGGTGCTCCAGATTACCGATGAGGCTGCGTGATAGGTCACCTTCACACGTCGCCGGGTCACGCCAGATGGGCACCTCTCGCCAGCTGTCCAATTTCATCTTGTCGTAGTTGAACAGCTTCGCCCCGCCAAACGTCGAGCCCAGATCCTTGACGACGAGAATCGGCGCCGAACAGGTCGCATTGCCTGCCCGATCGCGACGCTCGCGCGAATCGGTGCACACGATGGCCTGCTGCTCCGGCTTGTTGTCAACGTGCTGCACGAAGACGGCGAGCAGCTTCAAGGCATCGACATGTGCGCGCGGCGCACCGCCCGATTCCTCGCTGACGAAGTCGAGCTCGGGCCACGCCCAGCCCTCGTAGTCTGGCACCTCGACCTTCTCACCGTTCGACGTCGCGCTCGATGACCGCCGTCCCGTACCGCCTCGTCGCACCCTTGGCGCTTTTGCCGAAATCCCAGTCCTCCTTGCCTTCCTTGAACGGATCGGGCGGACAGTTGCGGCACAGCACGCTGACGGGATACATCCGATCGACGACAAACCCGAGCGCCCAGAACAGCCGGCTGCCGGCGACCTCCGCGTACACTTCACCGTTGGTCTCGCCGTACTTCACCTTGACGACGTCCTTGCCGCCGGGCCGTAAGGCGCACTCGAATTTCGGCGTGACGCCCGACAGGGGCTTGTCAGGGAAGTGATAGTCGCAGGCTGCTGAGGCGTCGAATGGAAAACCATCGGCGGCCGCTGGACCGCTGATCAGATTGAGCCTGGCGGTATCAATTGGGCGCCACACCTGCGCGCGCTCGAGAATTGAACGACGCTCGAGGACGCTCAGGCGGTCGATGGAGCGCGGCCCAGGGTCGATGCGGCTCGAAGCAGATGGCCCCATTGCACCCTCTTGCACATCCCGCCGCGCTCGCCGCCACGACAATACGAGAAGAACAAGGGTCGAGCGGCGCATGGTCCAGCTCCTCCGTCAGGGGCTGTGCAAAAAAATGGCCGAGGGGTTCAACCTCGGCCATTTGTCTCGGACGGCCGGAAACGCTCAAACAGTGGTGCTGGGCGCTTGATTGAGGTCCATCGCAGCGGTGCTGTCGCCAAATTTCTCGAAGTCCAAGCCCAGCATGTTGCCAACGGTGAGCATCGCATTCGCCATTGGGGTGCCGTCGGGCGCCTTGAGATGGAGGCCACCCTTCAGCTTGCCGGCCGCGTGCCCGGCGAGGAACAGCGGACAACGCTTGTGATTGTGAACGTTCGAATTGCCCATCGGCGATCCGTAGAGCACGAGCGTGTTGTCCAGGAGGGTCCCGTCGCCATCCGGTGTCTTCTTCAGCTTGTCCAGGAAATACGGAAGCATGCTGATGTGATACCGGTTGATGCGCGCGAAGGCGGTGACGCGGTCCTCACGATCCCCGTGATGCGAGGCCGAATGGAAGCCGGTGCTGGTGCCACTCTCGGCGAACACCCGATTCGAGGCGTCGCGACCGAGCTTGAACGCGAAGACTCGCGTGATATCGGAGGCAAATGCCAACGCCTGCAGATCGAACATCAGCTTGATGTGCTCTTCGAACGAGTCGGGGACGCCAATCGGCGCGCCCGGAAGCTCGCGCGGCTCGCCCGTGCTGTTTTGCGCTTCGACGCGCTTGATCCGGCGCTCGATCTCGTAGATGTCTTCGAGGTAGTCGTTCAAGCGAGCCCGGTCGGCGCTGCCCAGCGTATTGCGCAGACGTGACATGTCCTCGCGAATCCAATCCAGGATGCTGCGGTCCTCCGAGCGGCGCTCGGCGCGCTCCTGCGGCGTTGCGCCGACTCCGAAGAGCATGTCGAACACGGCCCGCGGGTCGCGCACCATCGGCAGCGGATCCTCCGGCGAGGCCCAGCTGATGGAATCGGTGTAGACGCAAGAATAGCCGTAGGAACAACCGCCTGCCTGATCGACGTTCTCGATGCACAACTGGAGCGAGGGGATGGCCGTGTCCTGGCCGTGCTTCTGGGCGAAGAACTGATCGAGTGATGTGCCCACCCGGACGTCCGACCCTTGGGTTTGACGCGGGTGCATCTGCGTCAGGAACACGGCGCTCGATCGGAAGTGATCGCCGCCAATCTCGGGCGCTTCGAACGCCTCGGCATTGCGGACGTCGGTATTGCTGATGATCGTCAGGTGGTCGCGGAAGGGTTCGAGCGGGCTCAGGCTCGTTGGCATGAGGTCGAAGGCGCGCCCGGCGGCGGCCGGCGACCACATGTTCTTCTCGATGCCGATCTTCGTGCTGCCGGCTGCGCCGTGGACCATCTCGATGGCGGCCAAGCGGACCCTGCCGGCCGCAGCCTGCGCCCGCGCTGCCCGCGCCGGCATCATCGCATCGAGGAACGGCAAAGCCACCGTCACGCCCATGCCCCGCAGGACTTCGCGGCGCGAGAGTTGCTTTTTCGCTATGAACATCGGTTCGTGCCCCTATTGTCGAATTCTAACCGCCGTTGTCCGACCACGAACGAAGCCTCAGAGTCACGAGAGACTCAGAGAATTCTCTTATTTTTCCTGATCCTCTGAGTCTCTCGTGTCTCTGTGGCCCTGTCACGTCAGATCCTATCGGCTACTGCTCGCCGCTTCCGCCGCCCGCGCCTCGCCCACCGGCGCCATTCCGCGCTGGAACGCCGCGCTCTTGATGACGCCGTTGACGAAGGCCGACATCTTGTAGCCGCTCGCCTCCGCATTGCGCACAATCGCTCGAATCGCCGGCATATCGTAGGTCTCGACGCGACGACCGAGCGCGTATGTCATCAGGCTTTCGGTGAAGCTGAAGACCAGGGCATCCTTGTGTCGGAGGAGCGCGGTCCGCAAACTCGCCGGACCATCGACCTTGCTTCCGTCATACAGAACGCCCTGCGGATCGACGGCGACCTCGTTGTCCTTGATGCGCCAGGCTCCCGTCGGATCGTAGTTTTCGAGCGCCAGCCCCAGCGGATCGATCACCCGGTGGCACGCGTTGCACGTCGGGTTCTTCCGGTGTTCCTCCATCCGCTCGCGTACGGACAGCGTACGCCCGGCCGCAGTCGGTTTGACCTCGTCCAGTTCGGGAACATTGGGTGGTGGCGGTGGTGGCGGGCTGCCGAGCAGCACCTCCATCACCCACTTGCCGCGATAGACCGGTGACGTGCGATCCGAGTTCGACGTGAGCACCAGGATGCTGCCGTGTCCAAGAATGCCGCGGCGGTTCTCCGGGAGCGTGACGCGACGGAACTCGGGACCCGTGATGTTCGGGATGCCGTAGTGCAGCGCCACGCGCTCGTCGACGAACGAGTAGTCGGCCGTCACCAAATCCAGCAAGCTGCGATCCTCGCGCACGAGGCTGTCGAAAAACAGCTCGGTCTCGCGTCGAAGGCTGGCGGCGAGTCGATCGTCGTACTGCGGGTACTGGAGATAGTCGGGATTGACCTTGTCGAGGTCCTGCAGCCTCAGCCATTGCGCCGCAAACCGCGTGGACAACGCCTCGGCGTGCGAATCGGCAAGCATCCGCTTCACCTGCCGGTCGAGAACACCTGGCGTACGCAACGTGCGGCTCGCCACGACCTTCAGCAACTCGGCATCGGGTGCGGTTCCCCACAGGAAGAACGACAGACGCGACGCGAGATCCGCGTCGGTGATGCGATAGCTCTGCCCGGGACGAACGGTTGGCGGCGCCTCTTCGAACCGGAACACGAAACGCGGGCTGGCGAGAATCGCCTGCAACGCGAGTCGAATGCCGCTCTCGAAGTCGTTCTTCGCACGACCATCGCGATAGAACACCTCGAGGCCTTCGAGATCGTCTGCACTGACCGGACCGCGGAACGCGTGAGTCGCGAGCCGCCTGATGATGTCGCGCGCGCATGTCGCTTCCTCAGCGCCGCTCGTGGGACGGCACGTGAAGATGCGACGCCGGCTCGGGGTGTCGGAGACACCAGTCACGCGAGAGGGGCCGATGATGCGCAGCTCGCGCATGTGCGGCAGCAGCGTGATGCCCTGCCCAATCGAGACATCCGCGAGGGTGTTCTCCAGCGGGACCACGAGGTCGTCCGGAATGGCCTCGAAATTCTGCACGAAGGCGGCGGACACGCGATGCGGACCCGCCTTGACGTGAATCGGTGGGGTCTGCGGCTCGAGGTTGTTCTTGGGATCGGACTCGCTCATCCGAGAGTTGAGCTCGAGCGTCGCCACGCGCTCGCCATCGATGGAAACGTCAATCAGCTCGCTCAAGCCGAACGCGCTCATCGTGGCTCGTCCGGTCAACCCTCCGAGCGGCTCGTAGTGCATCGCCGCCTTGAAGATGTATTCGCCGTCGGCCGGGAAAACGTGGATCTCGGACACGCCGCCACGAGTCCCGATCGGCGCACCGTCGACGTGCGCCATCTGTGAACGGGCGCGAGGAATCTTGTAGGTGACGGAGGTCGCGGTCGCGTTGCGATCGCCCACCGCAAGGCGGCTGATCTGACTGGCGGCCCGCAGATAGCCTTCCATCAACGTCGGTGACAGCGTCTGCGCATCGGCCACGTTATCGAAGCCGTCGCTGATGGTGTCGGGCGGCAAGAACGTGTTGACATCGACCTCGACGTCCAGCAGGTCACGCACGGCGCGCGCATACTCGGCGCGGTTGGCACGCTGGAAGGGGCGGAATCCGGGATTGGGATTGAGCGCCGCCGCGCGGTCGATGCGGTCTTCGAGCGTGCGCGCGAGCCCGAGCAGCGCCTCGCCCTCGGGTCGTTTCGCGCCCGCGGGCGGCATCATGCCGGCGCGGAGCTTTCGGATCATCTTTTCCGCGATCTCGACCTGCGAGGTCGCATTGGCGGCATCGAACGCGGCAAGCGTCAGCCCACCAGCCTTGGCGCGATCGCTGTGGCAGCCGACGCAGGTACCGCTTCACAATCGCGGTCTGCTCGGCGGCGGTCGGGCCCGCGGTATGCGCGGCCACGAGCGGAGGTGCGGCGCGCTTCGCCGACGCGGCCCCGCCAGCCGGCTGGGTCGCAGGCGGTGTGGCCGCGGCTCGAGACGGGGCAGCAATGGCCGGCGGCGCCGGTGCCTTCGGCGCCTGCCCGGCGGCAAGGGCCAGACCGACACCCAGTACGACGGCACCAAAGGTGGCGGGAAAGATTGGCTTCATTGTCACGAAAACGTTCAACTCAAAACAGGTTCAACGCGACCGACGCTTAGCAGCCTCAGGCGGAGCCTCGCTAGTCAGCACGAGACGCATTTGTTGTTGTTCTTGGCGCCCAGCTTGACGAGCAATTCCAACGCTTCCGGATAGGGTTGAGTGCGCTGCACGGGTCCATTCGCCATATCGGCCGTCGACTGCCCTTCGCGGTTGACGGCTTTCACGTCCGCGCCTTTCGACACCAGATACAGAATCATCTCGACGTCGCCGCGTGAAGCAGCGTGATGCAAGGCGGTGTTGCCCTCGTGATCGCGCGCGTTGACGTCGGCGCCGAGCTCCTCGATCAGATACTTGACGGCCGCGAGCATCCCGCCCGGAGCATAGCGATGGGAGTTGGCCGCGAACCCCTCGGCGTAGCCGACGCCCGATGCCGCCTGCAACGGTGTGACGGCAGCCCCACCCACCGGGATCGGAGGTAAACCCGACACGTCCTGCACCTGCTCGCGACCGCCATCGCCAGTGCGAGGCCGCCCGGCCGGTCGTGCTGTCGGAACCGTGGGATCCGCTCCGTTTGCCACCAGCAGTTTCATCGCCTCGGTGTCGCTCGCGTACGCCGCGCGCCAGAACGGTGTCGCGCCAATCTCATCGACGCCGGCGAGGTCGAAATTGTAGCCCGAGTACCACACTTTCTTCTTCAGCCGCGCATTGACGTCAGCGCCTTTGGTGATGAGCACCTTCATCAGATCGAGGTGCGACATCTTCTGCTGCGTATAGGCGCGCGGCTGCGGATACAGCGCCTTTGGCGCCCATTGAACGTTCAGCACCGCGTAGAGAGGCGTCGCACCGTTGTCGCTCGCGAGCTTCACATCCGCGCCGCGCTCGATCATCAGGTTCGCGAGGTCGAAGTGGCCGTTGATGATGGCCATGAGCAAGGGGCTCGTCTTGTCGCCTGGACTCACTTGATTGATGTCGGCGCCCGCGTCGAAGAGCGCGGCCGCGGCGTCGATGTGACCCTGACGAGCCGCAAACAGGAGCGGCGTCAACCCACCCTGGGTGCTCACCAGCTCGTTGAAGCGATACTGCCGCGTCACGCCTGCGATGTCCGGCCCGCGATTCGCCGGAGCGCCTGCGGCGCCGCGTCCCCCCCCTTGTCCCCCGCCCTGACCGGCCGCCTGCGCTGCAGGTGCACCTTGGCCACCACCTTGGCCGCCGCCCTGACCGCGACCGGCTGCTTGTCCCTGGGTTTGCCCTGGGGCTTGCCCCTGGCCCTGGCCCTGACCTTGCCCCTGACCTTGCCCCTGACCCTGACCGCCCTGCTGCTGTTGCTGCTGCTGGCGGAAGAACTCCTCCTCCGGACTCGTCAAGCCGGCGAGATCGGTCACTTTGGTCGCAACGTCAATCTGGGCGCCCTTCTCGATGAGCGTTTTCATCGCGTCCACACGATTGAAGTTGGCGGCGAACATCAACGCGGTTTCGCCACGTGCTGATTCCTTGGCATTGGGATCGGCGCCGTGCTCGAGCAGCAGGCGGACCGCGTCGGCCTTGCCCGACGCCGCCGCCAGCATCAAGGGCGTCGTGCCATTGCTCGTCGCCGCCTTCGGATCGCCACCGGATTTGATCAACGTCTCCAGCATCGGCGCGTGGCCGATCTGCGCCGCCATCAGGAGCGGCGTGTAGGAACCGAGCCGAGTCATCGCCTTCACGTTGGCGCCCGCGTAGAGCAGCATCTGCGCCAACTCGACGTCGCCCAGCCGCGCGGCCCAGTGCAGTGCCGTCATACCGTCGCCCTGCGACGCGTTGACGTCCATGCCTTGCTTCAACAGGGCGCGAACCGCCTCCCGGTCTCCCGAGCGAGCCGCTTCGGCGACCGGCGCTTCCGTCGCCGCCCCGAGCACTGCCGCACTCAGAAACACCGCTCCTACGACGCTCACACCCAACGCGCTTGCCAATCTTCGTCGCAGCATGTCCAGGCTCCACTTTCAAACAGGGCATAGGGCTCAGGGCACAGGGCATAGGGGAGGGCACAGGGAACTGGGAACAGGGAATTCAAACCCCGCGCTCTGGCCCTCGCCGCTAAACAGTCGTTTCAGGTACCGCGTTCAAGTTGAACTCGCCGGTGCTGTCGCCGAAGCTCGCCATCTCGAGACCGAGGCCATGCGCCAAGGTCAGGAGGACATTGGCCATCGGCGTGCCGTCCGCGCCCTTCAGGTGCAGGCCACCCTTCAACATGCCACCACCGTGCCCGGCGAAGAACAGCGGGCAGCGCTTGTGGTTGTGCACGTTCGAGTTGCCCATCGGCGATCCGTAGACGATCACCGTCTGATCGAGCAGGTTGCCGTCGCCTTCCTTGAGCGACTTCAGCTTCTCCATGAAGTACGGCAGCAGGCTGACCTGGTATTTGTTGATGGCCGCAAACTGCGTCACGCGGTCTTCGCGCTCGCCGTGGTGCGATGCCGGGTGGAACGGCAGGTTGACGCCACTGTCCGGATAGACGCGCGCCGAACCGTCGCGACCGGTCTTGAACGAGAAGACACGAGTAATGTCGCCCGCGAACGCCAGCGCCTGCAGGTCGTACATCAGCTTCACGTGCTCGGTAAACGAGTCGGGCACGCCGGCGGGCGCACCCGGCAGTTCGCGCTCTTCGCCGCTGGTATTGCGCGCTTCGACGAGACGAATCCGACGCTCGACTTCCTGCACGTCCTCGAGATAGCTGTCGAGACGCGCCCGGTCAGACGTCCCCAGCGTGTTGCGCAGCCGTGAAATCTCGGTCGAGATGAAGTCGAGGATGGTCCGATCGGTGCGACGCCGCGCCGCGCGTTCCTGCGGGGTCGCGCCGACGCCGAAGAGCTGATCGAAGGCGTAGCGCGGATCGCGAATCATCGGCAGCGGCGTTTCGGCGTCGGCCCAGCTGATGGTGTCGGTGTAGACGCAGGCATAGCCGTAGGCACAGCCGCCCGCCTGATCGACGTTCTCGATCGCCAACTGCATCGAGGGGATGGCGGTGTCCTGCCCGAACTTCTGGGCGTAGAGCTGATCGATCGAGGGACCGACGTGCACGTCGGACCCTTCGGTCTGCTTCGGATGCGCCTGGGTCAGAAACACCGCGCTCGACCGGAAGTGATCGCCGCCAATCTCGTTGGGCGCGAAGGCCTCGGCGTTCCGCACGTCCGTGTTGCTCACGATCGTGACGTAGTCGCGGAACGGCTCGAGCGGGCTGAGGCTCGTGGCCGACAAATCGAACGAGCGACCAACCGCCGCGGGCGACCACATGTTCTTTTCGAGGCCAATCTTCGTGCTGCCAGCGGCGCCGTGCACCTGTTCGATGCAGGAGAGGCGAATCTTCCCCGCCGCGGCGGTCTTCGCCCACACGGTCCGGGCCGGCACCATCGCATCCAGGAACGGCAGCGCCATCGTCACGCCCATTCCGCGCAGGACAGTGCGCCGGGAAACGTGCTTCTTCGTGATGATCATCGGTCTCTCCTAAGGTGCCTACGGTGCCTCAGCGTGCCTGGGTGCTCGTGCCTACAGTGCATATGGTGCGAAAGTGCCTAACGTGCTTCTGGTGCCGCTGTCGTTTCCACGGCCTCGGCGCGGCTCATCTGGAACGCCGGGCTGGCGATCACTCCGAGAATGAACGCTGACATCTTGTGGCCGTTCTTTCCTGCATCACGGACGATCGTCCGAATCGTCGGCATGTCGTAGTGTTCGACCCGCCGGCCGAGCGCGTAGGTCATCAGGCTCTCGGTAAAACTCGTCAGAACGACGTTCGATCGCTTGAGCAACGCCTGTCGCAATTCGATCGGACCGCTCATCGCGGTGCCGTCATACAACGTGCCGGACGGGTCGATCGGCACACCGTTGTCCTTGATGCGCCACGCGCCGGTGACGTCGAAGTTCTCGAGTGCGAGTCCCAGCGGATCGATCACCCGATGGCACGAGGTGCACGCCGGATTCTTGCGATGCTCTTCCATCCGCTCACGAACCGACAGCAACCGCGCGTCGGCGACACCACTCGTCTCTTCGAGGGCCGGCACGTTGGCGGGCGGCGGTGGCGGCGGCGATCCGAGCAGCACTTCCATGACCCACTTGCCGCGATTGACCGGCGAGGTGCGGTCGGCCACCGAGGTCATCATCAGGATGCTGCCGTGTCCCAGCAGGCCACGGCGATTCTCCCCAGCTAGTTGCACTCGCCGGAACTGATCACCCGTGATGTTCGGAATGTCGTAGTGCCGCGCCAGACGTTCGTTCACGAACGTCCAGTCGGCCGTCAGCAGCTCGAGCACGCTGCGATCCTCGCGAATCAACGTCTCGAACAGCAGTTCGGTTTCGCGGCGCATGGCCTCGGCGAGATAGTGATCGAACTTCGGATACGTGAGGGCATCAGGGTGAATCTTGTCGAGATCCTGCAGCCGCAGCCACTGCGATGCGAATCGTGTGGCGAGCGCTTCCGATCGCGGATCCTCGAGCATGCGCCGCACCTGCGCCTCGAGCATCCCGGGCGCGCGCAGCTGCGACTTCATCGAGAGGTTGATCAGCTCTTGATCGGGAACCGTAGCCCAAATGAAGTACGACAGTCGCGACGCCAGATCGATGTCGCTGATCCGATAGTTCTGACCGGGCTTGATGCCGGCGGGGGCGCGCTCGAGGCGCAGCAGGAATTGCGGGCTCGCAAGAATCGCCTGCAGCCCGGTCCGAATGCCCGTCTCGAAATCACCCTCTTTGCGGCCCGCGTCGTAGAACTCGAGCAGCCCCTGCATCTCATCGCCGTTGACCGGACGTCGGTACGCCTGGTTCGCGAGCGTGCGAAGGATTCGCTCCGCGCAGGGCGCCTCTTCCGCCGGCGTCGTGGGACGACACTGAAAGATGCGACGACGGCTGACGGTTTCGGAGACGCCGGTAACCTTGCTCGGTCCGGTGATCGCCAGCTCGCGCAGGTGTGGCAACGTCGTCACGCCCATCGCGCTGCCGATTTGCGTGTCGGCCAGCGTGTAATCGACAGGCGCGAGCAGATCGTCAACCGGACTCTCGGATCGTGCGAGGAATGCTGCCGACACGCGGTGCGGTCCCGCCTTCACCATGATTGGCGGCGTCTCGATGCTGATGCCCTTGGGGTCGGCCTCGCTCAGCCGTGGGTTGATGTCGAGCAGCGCCACGCGCTCGCCGTTGATCGAGACCTCGATCTGCTCGCCGCGGGTCGTGCTCCCGTAGAGCTGTCCGGTCGGAATGCTGTGGAACATCATGCGGAAGGTGTATTCGCCGTCCGCTGGAAAGATGTGCACGAGCGATGAGCCGCCGCGCGTCCCAATCGGAGCTCCGTCGACGTGCTTGAGCTGCGCTGCAGTCCTCGGCACCTTATAGATGACGCCTGATGGCGCGGCGGTTCGATCGCCGATCGCGTCGCGGCTGATCTTCGCCGCCGCTCGAAGGTAGCCCTCGAGCACCGTCGGTGAGAACACCTGCACGTCGGCAATGTTGTCGAAGCCGTGGCTGATCGTGTCAGGTGGCAGCAAGGCCGAAACGTCGACATCGATGCCAAGCAAGCCCTGAATCGCGAGGCCGTACTCGGCGCGGTTGAGTCGCTGGAAGGGCCGGTGACCGGGGTTTGGCCGCAAGGCGGCCGCGCGATCGATTCGACTTTCGAGCGACGACACGAACGCGGTGAGGGTGGCTTCGTCCGGACGCTTCGCACCGGCGGGCGGCATCATGCCCGTCCGCAGCTTGCGAATCATTTTCTCGGCCAGCTCGGGATGCTGCTCGATCGTCGCCGCCTCAAAGCTGGCGAACGAGAGTTGCCCTGCCTTGGTGCGGTCGTTGTGACACGTCGCGCAGTATTGCTTGACGAGTTGGGTCTGCGACGCAGGGTCACTTACAGGGGTGTCCTTTACGGCGATGTCTTTTACAGCGGTGTCCTTTTGTGCGGTGGTCGTCTGCGTGGCAGGCGAATGGCTGGCCACGGGAGCCGGGGCGGCTCCCTGGGTTCGAGGCGATTGACTGGTGGCCGCCGCGACTCCCAGCGCCGCGACGAGAGCCGCGGGAATCGCAAACAGTAGGCGCTGCATTCGTGATCCCTGTCTCGACCTTCGACTCTGCTCACCCTCGTCCCGCGCCGTCGTGGGACGCCGGCGGAAACATCCCGTCGATCGTGGCCCGAGACGAGCCTCGCGCCTCACGACCTTGCCGAAAACACGTCAGTGCGACGCGTGCTTAAACCATTCCATTTTCTACAATTTATGGGCACCTTGTTGTCAGAATTTGTAATGTGCCTGGCGGGCGAACGGACAGCGTAAGAGCGACCGGCCGCCACGACCCCGCTGGGCACTCAGAACAGCAGTACCCCGCGCCCGCCGTCACCTCGACCGAGCGCCGCGAGCGCGTCGTTCACCTGATCGAGTCGGTAAGTCCTGGTCGTCAACTCGTTGAGTTTGAGGCGGCCCTCACGATACTGGTTGACGAGGTGCTCGATGTCGAGCAGCGGGTTACCCGAACCGTAAACCGACCCGATCAGGCGCTTCTCCTGCATGACGAACGGGTAGAGCCGGATGGTCCCCTGGGCGTCGATTCGAGACAACCCGGTCACCACGACGGTTCCGCCCTTCCTGGCGGAAGTGATTGCATCTGTGAGAGTTGCGGGGGTCCCAACGGTGTCGAAGACGAAGTCGGCGCCGCGGCCGTTCGTCAGCGCTCGAACCGCCTCCGAGGTTTTCCCGGTCGGTTGCGACACGTCGGTCGCTCCGAGCGAACTTGCCACTGCTAACGGGGCCGACTCGCGGTCGATCGCGATGATGCGAGACGCACCGGCCAGCGCAGCCCCCTGCACGACGTTGAGGCCGACGCCCCCGGCGCCAATGACGGCGACGACCGCACCGGGCGGAATTTTGGCGGCGTTGCTGACCGCGCCGACGCCCGTCACCACCGCACAGCCGACCGCCCCCAACGCCTCGAAGGGCACTTCGTCGGGCACGGTCACCAAGCCTTCCTGCGGAACGACAGTGTGGCTGGCGAAGCACGCGGTGCCGAGAAACGGTGCGACGTCCTGTCCCTTGGCGTGCAGCCTCGTATCGCCGGTCGGCAGCTTGTTGCGAAACGTCGTTTTCTCGAGCCGATCGCACAGCAGCGGAGTACCAAGCCGGCACGGTTCGCACTGCCCGCACGACGGCGCCCAGCAAAAGACCACGTGATCACCAAGCGCAGCACGCGTGACACCAGCGCCCACGCCGCGAACGATGCCCGCGCCCTCGTGCCCCGGCACGAAGGGCACGCCCATCGGCCAGTCGCCGGACGTCGCGTGCAGATCGCTGTGACAAACTCCCGCCGCTTTCACCTCGACGAGAACTTCACCCGCACCAGGCGCATCGAGCTCCGCAGACTCGACGGACAAAGGAGCACCCTGTTCCCAGACGATGGCGGCGTCAATTTGCACGGGGGAATTGTCACACGAACGCACAGGGCTCGCGCACGTTGCTGGCGGCCGGCGGCCGGCAGCCGGCTGCTGCCAGCTTCAATGCTCCAGCCCGAGCGCCCACCGAATCCCACCAAGAATGTGCGCGCGAAAGATCGGATCGTTCGACCAGATGTCATCACGATGACCGAGCGCCGTATAGAACACACGGCCTTGACCAAACGATCGCCACCACGCTTGCGGATAGTCGCCGCCTCGTTGCATCTCCGGTTGACCAGCGAGGTTCGACGTCTCGGTGTCGATGCTCAAAAGCACATGTACGCGATCGCGCGAGAAACCGACCGGAATTCGATTGCCGAACAGCGCATCGACGTTCTCCGTTGGTCGGGTGGCATCCCACGGTGCGGTTCCGAACAGATAGAACTCATCGACGACCGGCCAGCTGGCTCCCAGCATTCGGGTCGCCGGGTGCTTCTGGTCCTCGACTTTCAGAATGACGATGCGATTCTGCCGGCCGGATCGGCGGAAGTAGCCGCCAAGCATCTCGCCGAAGGCGGGGTGGTTGTAGAGCGTGAGGCTCGCACAATGCGCACCGATCAGGGCCTTGCCGTTGCGCACGAATTCGATCAACGCGCGCTTTTGATCGTCGGTGAGCGGCAGGTTGCCATTCGTCATCAGCATCAGGCCGTCGAACTGATCGAGGTACTCCGGTGTGAGAAACGTGAGGTCGAGCTTGTCAGCGTCCTGCTTGTAGCCCTGCACGGTCGTGACGCTGAACCCGCCTTGTTTTCCAAGTTCCGTCACGGCGTTCTCGGCCGGGCCGAGACTGGTGTGTTTGTAGAGCGCGGCGTGCGTGAGGAACAGGAGCTTCTTCGACGCGGGCGTGGCGGGGGAACCTTGCCATGCGGTCCCATCCAGCGAGGCGAGCAAAACGAGCAACGCAGCACTGAGGATTGGGCGCACGGGGGCAATCCTACACGCGTTCCAGAGTTCCAGAGTTCCAGAGTTCCAGAGTTCCAATGTTCCAGGTTCCAGAGTTCGAGGTTCCAGAGTTCCCTTGTCCGAAATGGTCCAGAGTTGAGGTCTGGGTTTCAAGGTTTGAACCTTGGAACGTTGGAACGTTGGAACGTTGGAACGTTGGAACCTTGGAACCTTGGAACTATGATCCCGTCCATGCGCGAAGCCGTCATCGTTGCCAGCAGCCGCACGCCCCTGGCCAAGTCGGGCCGTGGATCGTTCAACCTCACGCGCCCGGACGATCTCGCCGCTCACGCGATCAAGCACGTCCTGTCGAAAGCCCCGCAGTTGAGTCCATCCGAGATCGAGGAAGTGGTTCTGGGATGCGGACAGCCTCACGGTACCCAGGGACACAACATCGCGCGCGTGGCCGCCCTTCGCGCCGGCCTTCCGGTCACCACACCAGGCGTCACCGTGAATCGGTTCTGCAATTCGGGCCTCCAGGCTATCGTCCAGGCTGCGCACATGGTGACGCAGGAGGGCGTAGAGGCCGCCATCGGCGGCGGCGTCGAATCCATCACGATGATGCAGCGCGACACCTCGCCGAATCCGTGGGTCAAAGAGCACCATCCGGGTCTCTATATGGCGATGGGTGAAACGGCGGAGGTCGTGGCCAAGCGATACGGCGTGACACGCGATGCCCAGGATCAATTGTCGCTGGCGAGCCAGCAACGAATCGCGCGCGCGCAGCAGGAAGGGTTTTTCGCCGACGAGTTGGCGCCACTGGATGTCACTCGCGGGGTGCTCGACAAGAAGACCGGCGAGAAGGTTGGTGAGGAGGGCGTCCACGTTGATCGCGATGAGTGCAATCGCGTCGATACCACGCTCGAGGGCCTCGCCAAATTGCCGCCGGTGTTCGACACAAGCGGGCAAGGCAGCGTGACGGCTGGGAACTCGTCGCAGCTTTCGGACGGAGCGTCTGCGACGCTCGTCATGTCAGCCTCACGGGCGAAGGCGCTTGGCATTCAGCCAAAGCTCGTCTTTCGAGGATATTCGGTCGCCGCGTGCGAACCGGACGAGATGGGCATCGGCCCGGTGTTCGCGGTCCCCAAGCTGCTCAAAAAGCACGGGCTGACGATCGACGACATCGATCTCTGGGAATTGAATGAGGCATTCGCGTCGCAAGTAGTCTATTGTCGCGATCGCCTCGGGCTTCCGATGGAGCGGCTGAACGTCAACGGTGGATCGATAGCGATTGGACATCCGTTCGGGATGACGGGATCCCGGCTGGTCGGCACGTTGGCGAACGAGATGACGCGTCGCGGCGCACGCTATGGCGTCGTGACGATGTGCGTGGGGGGCGGGCAGGGCGCGGCAGCGCTGTTCGAGCGCGCCTGATCGAAACGAAAGTTACAAGTTCCAAGTTACAAGTTCAAAACGGACGACCTGTGCACAACGCCCAGCTGAGTCGAGCATGTCAGAGGTGAACACGAACTTGTAACTCGGAACTTGTAACTTGTAACTTTCCTGTGGGGAACTCAGATGCGAAACGCAAAGGCAGCAACGGTTTCCGCAGTATGTGCCATGGGATTGGCGGCGTTGGGGCCGCAGCTGGGCGCGCAAGGCGCGCTGGCCATCGCAGTGTTGTCGGGGCGGCCCGACATGGTGAGCGGTGGTAACGCGCTCGTCGAGATCAAAGCGCCGACAACTGACGGCCTGACCGTGACGCTGAACGGCCAGGACATCTCCGCGACGTTCCACCCGAACGAGGCGCGACGAACGGTGACCGGCCTCGTCGAGGGACTTCGTCTCGGCGCCAACACCATCGAAGCGCGCCGCGGCAACGGCTCGACACGGCTCCAACTCACGAATCATCCGATCACCGGGCCCATTGTCTCGGGTCCACACCTGACACCATTCGTCTGCAACACCACACAATCCGGTCTTGGCGATCCGCTCGACGAAAACTGCTCGGCCACGACCAAGGTCGAGTACTTCTACCGCTCGACGTTGCCGCCTCCGCCTGTCGCCAGCACGCAGCCGCTCGCCGAACGGCCGCACTTCAAGCCGCTCACGGACCTTGCAGGACCGCGGCCCGCAGACGTTGCGCAGACGACCACGACCGACGGCAAGACCGTCCCCTACATCGTTCGGGTCGAATCGGGCACGATCAACCGGGCCATCTATCGCATCGCCATCCTCGACGATCCGTCGCGGAGCACCAGCAACGCCTGGGCTCCTGGCGACGGCTGGAACCGACGGCTGATGTTCTCCTTCGGTGGCGGGTGCGGCACCAACTACAACCAGGGAACGAATCAGGCCACCGGCGCGCTCAACGACCAGGCCTTGTCGCGCGGTTTTGCGCACGCGATCTCGACGCAGAACGTGATGCAGCAGCACTGCAACGACAACCTGTCGGCCGAGGCGTTGATGATGATCAAGGAGCACTTCGTCGAGCGATATGGATTGCCGGCCTGGACGATTGGCTTCGGCGGTTCGGGCGGCGCTATTCAGCAGCTTCTCATCGCGCAGAACTTCCCCGGCCTGCTGGACGGCATCATGCCGAGCCTCACCTATCCCGATTCGGTCAGCGTGCGGCCCGGCGTGACCGATTGCCGGCTGCTCCTGAACTATTACAAGACCGATCCCACCACATGGACGGCTGAGAAGCAGACAGCAGTCGAAGGCTACACTCCGGCACTTGCCGCGCCTGGGACCGCGCGTTCGTGGACGTCATCGTGGCCACCAACACGCGTGGCTGCGGCATCCCGGCCGAACTGGTCTATGACCCGGTCAAGAACCCCAAGGGCGCGCGGTGCACCATGTGGGACACCAACGTCGCCACCTTCGGACGGGATCCGCTGACGGGATTTGCCCGCCGCTCGCTCGACAACGTCGGTGTGCAGTACGGACTCGAGGCACTCAATCGCGGAGCGATCTCAACGGCGGAATTTCTCGATCTCAACACCAAAATCGGCGGCTTCGACAACGACGGGCACGTCCGACCCGAGCGCAGCGTGGCCGATCCCGAGTCGCTTCGCCTCACCTATGTGGCGGGCCGTTTGAATTCCGGCGCCGGTGGTCTCGCGACGACCGCGATCCTGCACTATCGGCCGTACAACGATCCGCTGGGCGACATTCACGATCGCTTCCGCGACCTCACCGTGCGCGAGCGTCTACGTAAGAGCAACGGCCACTTCGACAATCAGGTGATCTGGGTCTATCCGAACGGCGCTGCCGGAATCGGCCAAAAGGTGACGACCCATGCCATCGACACGATGACCCGTTGGCTCGACGGAATCGCGAAAGACACCTCCTCCGCGTCGCCGATTGAAAAGATCAAGCGAGCCAAACCAACGACTGCGCTCGACGGTTGCTGGGATGCTGAGGGGACTCGCATCGATGAACCGGCAACGTTCGACGGACCCGGCCGGTGCAACACGCTGTTCCCGAATCACAAGAATCCGCGGCTCGTCGCCGGATCGCCAATCGCCGACGACATCACCAAGTGCCAGTTGAAGCCGATCAATGCTCGCGACTATGGCGTGACGTTCAGCGCCGACGAACTTCAGCGCCTTCGCAGCATCTTTCCAGGCGGCGTCTGCGATTTCTCCAAGCCGGGCATCAACCAGGTGCCCCTTGGCGGCACCTACCTCAAGCTTCCGCTTCCAACCCGCGGATCCTCGACGTCCACGGCCAGGTCGCGACAATGACCGGCAAGGAGATTCGGCTCGCGGCGCGTCCCAAGGGTTGGCCGTCGGCCGCTACGTTCGCGACCGCGACCGTCGATGTGCCCTCGCCCGCAGAAGGGCAGGTGCTCGTGCGCAACCTGTTCATGTCGGTCGACCCGTACATGCGGGGGCGGATGAACGACGTGAAGTCGTATGTTCCGCCCTTTCAGGTGGGTCAGCCGCTCGAGGGCGGCGCCATCGGCGAAGTGATCGAGTCGCGCGCCCCCGACCTCAAGACCGGCGACATCGTCCAGTCGATGCGCGGGTGGCGCGACTACTTCGTCGCCCCGGCCTCCGACCTCCGGACCCTCGATCGAAGCATCAGTCCACTCTCGGCGTACCTCGGGGTGCTGGGCACGACGGGCCTCACCGCCTGGGTGGGCCTCAAGCTCGTGGAGTTGAAGCCGACGGATCGGGTTTTCATCTCGGCGGCCGCAGGTGCCGTCGGAAGCATTGCCGGGCAACTTGCCAAGCTGCGCGGCTGCTTTGTCGTGGGCAGCGCCGGGTCTGACGATAAGGTCGCGCTGCTCACGCGCGAGCTGGGGTTCGACGCCGCGTTCAGCTATCGCGATGGGGCCGCGTCGGGCACGCCGCCGCTCACGGGTTCCGCGCTGCGGCAGCGGCTGACCGCGGCCGCGCCGGACGGAATCGATGTGTACTTCGACAACGTTGGGGGCGACCATTTGGAGACGGCGATTGCCTGCATGCGAGACCACGGACGGATCGCGGCCTGTGGATCGATTTCACGCTACAACGACGAAGTGCCGCAGGCCGGCCCACGAAACATGTTTCTCGTCGTCACGCGTCGTCTCACCATCCGCGGCTTCATCGTGCTCGACTGGGTGCGTGAGCGGAAGCCGTTCCTGAGTGAAGTGGCACCGCTCGTGGTCAGCGGTCAGCTCAAAGCGCGAGAGACGGTCATCGAGGGGCTCGACAACGCGCCCCACGCCTTTCTGGAGCTGCTGCGCGGGGGGAATACAGGGAAGATGATTGTCAAGATCTAGGGCTCAGGGCGCAGGGCATAGGGCGCAGGGTAGGGCGCCAGGGCTGGGCCGTGGGCCGTGGACCGTGGACCGTGGACTGTAGACCGTGGACCGTGGACTGTAGACCGTGGACCGTGGACCGTAGACCGTGGACCGTAGACCGTGGACCGTGGACCGTCTACATCGTGATCACAACCTTCCCAACGACCTTGCGTGCGCCCATGAGGGCGATCGCTTCGGCGGCGCGATCGAGCGGGAACGTGGCGGTGACGGGCGGCTTCAACTGGCCCGCGGCAAACCACCTTCCTAGCTGAGAGACGCTGGCCGCAAAGGCCTCGGGCTCGCGGCGGAGGAAGTCGCCCCAGAACACGCCGACGATCGAGCAGCCCTTCAACAGCGTCAGGTTCAGCGGGATCTTCGGGATCTCGCCAGCCGCAAACCCCACCACCAGCAGCCGCCCCCGCCACGCGCACGACCGCAGCGCGGGCTCCGTGTACGGTCCGCCGACGGGATCGACCACGATGTCCACACCACGCTCGCTGGTCAAGATCTTGATTCGCTCGCGCAGGTTCTCCGAGGTGTAGTCGATCGCTTCGTCAGCGCCATGCTGCCGGCACACCGCCAGCTTGTCGGCGTCCGACGCGCAGGCGATGACGCGAGCGCCGAGCGCCTTGGCGATCTCGATCGATGCGATGCCGATGCCACCCGACGCGCCGAGCACCAGTACCGTCTCGCCAGCCTTCAGCGCGCCTCGATCGCGTAAGCCGTGGTCCATCGTTCCGTAGGTCAACAGGAACGCCGCACCGGTGTTGAAGTCCATTCGATCGGGCAAAGGCAGGATGCGACGAGACTCGACCTTCACTTCTTGCCTGAACGCACCGTAGGTCGTGAACGCCATCACGCGATCTCCCAGACCAAAGCCCGTGACGCCAGGGCCAACTTCCTTCACGACCCCCGTGAGCTCGCTGCCAGGCGAGAACGGCAGTTCGGGCTTGAACTGGTACTTGTTCTGGATGATCAGAAAGTCAGGGAAGTTCACGCTGGCGGCCTTGACCGTGATCACGACCTCGCCGGGACCCGCCGCGGGCGATGGCAGGTCGCGGATCTCGAGAAGGTCCGGCGGGCCAAACTGCGTGCAGAGCAGCGCCTTCATCGATCCCCCGCAAGCATCATCAACTTGACTCCTAAGTCGCCTGAATCAATCATCAGCGCGCCGTGCAAAGTCCCATTGCGCTCTCGATGATAGCCGCGTACCTGATTGGCACGACGCTCGTCGGCATGTACATGCTTCGTCGAACTCGCGCCGGGGACGACTGGGCGGTCGCCAGCGGCCAGATGGGCGTGTTGATGATAGCGGTTGGCATCGCGGGCACTCGCGTGGGCGGCGCGGCGACCTATGGCGTCGCCGGAGACGTCATTACCGGCGGCGTCTGGAGCATGTGGTACGCGGTCAACACATTCCTCGCGCTCGCGCTGCTCGGCATCTTGTATGCGGTCCCCTATCGGCGACTGGGCATCCAGACAGTCGGCGAAGTCTTTCTCCAACGCTTCAACAGCCGTCGCTGCCAATGGCTGACCAGCCTGTGCGTGCAGATGGAGTACCTGATCGTCAACATCATCGAGCCGTATGTCATCGGGCGAATTCTCACCGCGATGACCGGCCTCCCCTTCGTGCTTACTGCCCTCCTGTCCGGGGTGATCATCGTCACCTACACATCGATGGGAGGAATTTGGGGATCGGCGGCGACGAACCTCATTCACTGCATCGCCATCCTGGGCGGTCTGACCGCCGTCGCGCTTGCCGGTCTCAACCATCTCGGAGGCTGGAGCCAGGTCTCGGCCGCGGTCGACGCCGCGCTCGCGGCCGGCGGATCCGAGGCATCGGCTTGGTGGTCGGTTGCAGGTGCGGGCTGGCTGCCGGTCATTGGGATGTTCTTCGCGGCGACGCTGCACACGCCGGCCGCCTCGGTCTACTGCAACTTCTCCGCTGCCGCTCGAAACGAGCGCGACGTGCGCAACGCGTTCATCTGGGGCGGCATCATTGCCATGCCCATGCCGCTTCTCGCCGGCCTGATCGGAATTCTGACGTTAGCCAAGTACGGCGCCAGCGCCCAGCTCGCGAGCTATCAAACGTTGACCAGGCTGGCGATCGATATCAATCCATGGATCGGAGGAATTGCGCTTGCAGCGGTTCTGGCGGCGGTGGTGTCATCGGGCGGACCCATCCTGCTCTCGAGCGCCACCATGTTCGTACGTGACTGGATTCCAGGATCGAGATCCTGGACGGAGGATCGGCGGCTGCGCGCGTATCGTTGGACAACCATCATCTACGGTATGGCCGCCGCAACGATCGCGGGGCTTGGCCCGATCACATCCATCCTGGAGCTGCTCTTGTTCGGGTTCGCGATGGTGGTGCCTCCGGCCCTCGCGGTGACCTACACGCTCTACTGGAAACGTACGACCGAAGCGGGCGCGTTCTGGGGCATGCTGCTGGGACTCGTCGGCGGACTGGGCTGGTACGTGCTGACGCATTTCGCCGTCATTGAGCAAGCCGAGTCGATCGACCCATCGTATCCGACGACCCTGATCCCGCTCATCGCGATTCCTGTCATCTCTCTGCTCACACCCGACCACGTCAGTGGCAAAGACGCGTTCTTTGCGAAACTTGCGGCCTCGAGAGTTCAAGCCTGAGCTCTCGGCTTGCGGCTCTCAGCTCTCGACAATCTGCGTAACCGGCGTCGCCCGCAGGGTGGGGGTCGACGTCCACGCATGAAGCGCTTCCACGTCCCGCCGAACCGTTCGCGATGCCGCGTATAGCACGACGGCAAGCAGCGCGGCGAGCAATGGAATCGCATACATCGCCTGGTGTAAGCCTGCGGCGCGGAACGGCTCGAGCGCCTTCAGGGAGTGATCGACCACGCCGGCCTGGAGCGCTGCCCTGGTCGTGAAATAGTCGCTGATCATGCCGGTGCCGAGCGGCCCGAGCGACGCCCCGGCGAGGTACATCGCGCCGAAGTAAAGCGACATTGCCGTACCGCGGAGGGCAGGTTCGACGATGTCCTGGATCGTCGAGTAGACCGTGGCGTAGTACACGTACATCACGCCGACACCCGTGCCCATCAACAGCGCAAAGCCCATGACGTCGCCCGCCGGACGCGTCAACGAGAGATACATGAACGGCGCACAGACGGCGATGGCCACCGTGGCGACCAGGAGCCGACCATCCTTGCGCCTTTTGTACAACGCATCGGCCGCGATACCGCCACCGACCAACCCAACGATCCCGGAGAGGCCATACACCAGCATCGAGATCAGACCGGCTTGATACAGGCTCACGCCGTGATACCGGATGAGGAACGACGCGAGAAACGCCCCGAGCGCATACATGTTGAAGTTGTGCAACGCTCCGGACGCAATGATCCACCACAGCGTCGGGATCGACAGCACCAGTCGGTACGGCGATCCTGGACGACAGCGCTGGCCCACCTTGTGCTCTTCCACCATCCCGCGCGCTGGCTCGCGAATGAAGAGTGCGGCCACGGCGCACAGCAACCCGGGAACGGCCGCGATGAAGAGCGCCGCCCTCCAGCCCCAGCGTTGTCCCACATACCCACCGACGAGAAAGCTCAAACCCAACCCGATTGGCAACCCCAGCATGAAGGTGGCGGTCGCACGCGCACGGTGCTGGGTTCGGAACAGATCCCCGATGAGAGAGATCGCCGCCGGCGCGCAGCTCGCCTCCCCGACACCGACGCCGAGACGGACCACGAACAACTCCCAGAAGTTGCGCGCCAGACCCGAGGCGGCCGTGAGCAGGCTCCAGATGAACACGCCGCCGGCGAGAATGTACTTGCGCACACCGCGATCGGCCAGACGGCCGAAAGGGACGCCGACGAAGGCGTACAGCAAGGTGAACGCGGTCCCCAGCGCGCCCAGCGCGGTATCGCCGAGTGACCATTCCCGCCGAATCTGTTCCCCGACTGCCCCCAGAATCTGGCGGTCGAAGAAGTTCATCAGATTGATAGCGAACAGCACGGCGAGCGCGTACCCGGCTCCGGAGGGGGACATTAGGGTTCCTTCGCTGTCAGTTCCAAGTTCCAAGTTCCAAGTTCAAAGTTGTGTTGCGCTTCGAACGTGAAACTTGGTACTTGGCACTTGGAACTTGCAACTAACTAAAGGGGTAGCGCCCGGCGTCGATCGCCGCATCGCCGATGCGACGACGTGCGGCGACGGTATCGATGCCGCGATGGTTCGCGACCGCACTCATCGCCTCTCGAACGGCATCACCACCAGTCGATCGCGAAGACAATGCGTTGGCGATGGTCTTGCCCGCGTGCAGAATACGATCGGCGGCGTCGCTGGCGTAGACCTGCGCCACCTCCGCGGCCAGCGGCGCCCGGCCACTACCGGCCTTGGCCAGTTTGTCGACTCGTCCCGCGGCACTCTCGATGGCATAGGCCTCGATCACGATGTCGGCCACCTGCGCGAGCACTTCCTGCTCTTCGCGCACGGTCTCGCCGAACGCGTCCGAGGCCGCACCGAGCGCGGCAATCGCAAGGCGTTTGGCGGACGCGGCGAGCTGATATTCGGCCGCCAACACCGATCCGCCAGGTCCGGCTTCGACTTCGTTCGCAAGCAGCGTCTTGGCGTTCTTCAACAGGCGGGTCGGGATGATCAGGCGATTGATCTCGTTGGTGCCTTCGTAGATTCGGGTGATGCGTGCGTCACGATATGCGCGCTCCACTGGGAACTCACGCGAGTATCCGTTGCCACCAAAGACCTGAACCGCCTCGTCGACCACGTAAGCCAGCGCTTCGCTGGTCGCAACTTTGTTGATGGAACACTCGATGGCAAAGGTTTCGATCGTCTTCAGCTGTCGCGCGCCATCGGTCGGCTCGATGCCGGCCAGTGCCCGATCGACATCGCCGAGCGCGCGGTAGACCATCGATTCTCCGACGAAGCAGCGAACCGACATCTCAGCCAGCTTGTGCTTGACCAGGCCGAACTCGCAGATGGGCTTTCCGAACTGCCGCCGATCTTTGGCGTACTTGATCGACTGATTGAGCGCCTGCCTGGCGCCCGAAATGTTTCGCGTGCCGAGCTTGACGCGACCAAGATTGAGGATGTTGAACGCGACTTTGTGGCCCTCGCCAATCGTCCCCAGCACGTTCTCGACCGGGACCTTGACGTTGTCGAGCATCAGGACTGTCGTTGACGATCCATCGAGGCCCAGCTTCTTCTCGTCCGCGCCGCTCACGACACCCATGCCGCGCTCGACGATGAAAGCGGTGAACTTTTCGCCGTCCACCTTCGCGAAAATCGTAAAGACATCGGCGAACCCGCCGTTGGTGATCCACGCCTTCTGGCCGTTGAGGAGGTAATGCTTGCCGTCTTCCGACAACCGCGCCGTGGTCTTGGCCGATAGCGCGTCCGACCCTGAGTGCGGCTCGGTGAGTGCATAGGCGCCGATCAGCTCACCGCTCGCGAGGCGCGGCAGATAGCGGGCCTTCTGCTCCTCGGTCCCGAAGTAGACGATGGGCAACGTGCCAATCGACGTGTGCGCGCCCAGCGATCCGCCAAACGACGGGTTGATCGCAATCTGCTCGCCGACGTACGCGGCACTGATCTTGTCGAGCCCCAGCCCGCCGTACGCTTCCGGGATCTCGAGGCGAAGCAAATCCAGATCGGCGGCCTTCTTGAGCAGTTGACGCGTCAGGACCCAGTCGTGCGCGTAGAGGCGCGATTCGTTGGGAACGACTTCGTTCTTCATGAACTCGGCCGCCGTCTGTCCGAACAGCCGCTGCTCGTCGGTCAGCTCGTCGCGCGTGAGCATGTCGTCGGCGACCAGCGCCCGTGTGAGAAACGTCCCGCCACCCACGCGGTCCTGAACTTGCGTCACGGTTTAATCTCCCACTCAAGGTTCCAGGGTTCCAAGGTTCCAGGGTTCCAAGGTTCCAGGGTTCAAGGTTCCAGGCGTTCAGTCGTTCGCGTTCCAACTTGTGCAGAACCGAGAACTTAGAACTTAGGAGCTTTGGAACCTTGGAACCTTGGAACCTTGCAACCTTAGTTGACACCGCCAGCGCAGCCCAGTATAAGCGGGCGCACATGGCTTCCATTCAGGATTTGTTCAAGTTGTCTGGCCGCACGGCCATCGTGACCGGCGGTTCTCGTGGGCTCGGGGAGGAGATGGCGGAGGGGTTGGCGGAAGCGGGCGCATCACTGATGCTGTGCGCCCGTCGCGAGGAATGGCTCACGCCGACGGTCGAGCGGTTACGCGGCCTCGGCTATCGGGTTGAAGGGGTCGTCGCGGATGTCGCCAAGCCAGCGGACGTGCAGGCGGTCGTCGACGCGACCGTGAAGACGTACGGTCAGGTCGACATTCTGGTGAACAACGCCGGCATCACGTGGGGTGAGCGGCCCGAGGCGATGCCGTTCGACAAATGGCAGCGAGTCCTGGACGTCAACCTGACCGGCGCGTTTCTCTTTGCCCAGGCGGCCGGGCGCGAGATGCTCAAGCGTGAGTACGGCCGCATCATCAATGTCGCGTCGATCGCGGGGTTCCACGCTTCGGTGCGCGGACCCCATTACGCGGGCTACTCGGCAACCAAGGCCGGCTTGATGGGGCTGACCCGCGAACTGGCGGCCTCCTGGGGACGTCAAGGTATTCGCGTCAATGCCATCGCCCCCGGCTTCTTTCATTCACGACTCGCAGACCCGGCCATTCCGCTCGCGGAACCGTCGATCAAAGCATCGTGTCCTATTCCCCGTGTCGGCGCCGCCGGCGAGCTGAAAGGCGTCGCCGTGTTCCTGGCCGCGGATGCGTCCAACTACATCACCGGCCAGGTGATCGTCGTTGACGGCGGGCGAACCATCGCCGGTCACTGATCCTCATGTCTCAAACCAAATCGATCGCTTCCGAATCGGCGCCGCGGGTTGCCAGCCCTTCGTCCCCGTACGCCGCGCGCCCGTGGTTGAAGCACTACGACTATTGGGTGCCGGCACGGATGACCTATCCCGGGAAGCCGCTGTACGAGATTCTCGCCACGACGGCGGTCGAGACGCCTGATGCGCAGGCCACGGCGTTTCTCGGTGCGGCGCTCACGTTTCGCGAAATCAAGCGCCGCACCGATCGGCTGGCACAGGCCCTCGTGACCCTTGGAATTGCCAAGGGCGACCGCGTCGGCATCATGCTGCCGAACTGCCCGCAGTACATCCTCGCGACCTTTGCGACGCTCCGGCTCGGGGCGATCGTCGTCAACATCAATCCGATCTACACGGCGCGCGAGCTCCTCAACGTTGCCACCGACTCCGGAATCAAGATCCTGATCACCCTCGACAAGCTGGCTCCGCTGGCGCTGGACGTGCGCAGCAAAAGCGACTTCACGCACGTGATTGTCACGTCGCTCAGCGAGTACTCTGCCGAGCAAGCCGGTCCTCCTCGAGTCCCGGACACACTCTCGCTGACGGATCTCACGAACACCGAATACCCGGACGACCTCCCGCTGGTGCAAATCAATCCGGACGATCTGGCGGTGTTGCAGTACACCGGCGGCACGACCGGAACCCCCAAGGGGGCGATGTTGACGCACGGCAATATTTTCGCGAATGTCGTGCAGACCGAGACGTGGCAGTACCGGACCTACGAGCGTGGAGTCGGACGGTACTTGCTGGTCATTCCGTATTTCCACATTTACGCCTTCACCGTCGGGATGATGTGCGGCATCTGGGTTGGCGGGCTGCAGATCCTGATTCCGAAATACGACGTCGAACAGGTGTTGGCGGCGATTCGGGATTTCAAACCCACTTACCTCCCCGGCGTTCCGACCATATTCGTCTCGTTGCTCGCCCACCCGAAAGTCAAGGAGTACGGACTCGATCAGATCAAGACCATCAACAGCGGCGGCGCACCCTGCCCGGTCGAGGTCATGGAGGAGTTCGAACGTCGCATTGGACGACCGTTGACGCAGGGATATGGGCTGTCGGAAACGTCACCGGTCACGCACTCGACGCCGCAGCTGGCCAAACGCAAGATGCCAACCATCGGACTGGCCCTGCCCGACACCGACTTCAAGATCGTCGATGTCGAGACCGGTACCAGGGAAATGCCAGTCGGCGAATCAGGCGAGCTTTGCATCTGCGGTCCGCAGGTGATGAAGGGCTACTGGAACAAGCCGGAAGAATCCGCCGACGCCCTCCGGCGCCACGATGACGGTCGCATCTGGTTCCACACCGGCGACGTTGCGACGATGGACGAAGAAGGCTACACGTCGATCGTGCAGCGCAAGAAGGACATGATCATCGTCGATGGATTCAACGTGTATCCGTCAGAGGTCGAAGGGGTGCTCTACACCCATCCCGCGGTGCGGATGGTTGCGGTTATCGGCGTGCCGGACGCCTATCACGGTGAGGTCGTCAAGGCGTGTGTCGTGCCTCGCGATCCGAACGTGTCGCTCGACGATCTCAAAGCGCATTGCAAGGCGAACCTCGCAGCCTACAAGGTCCCCGTGCAGATCGAGCTTCGTGAGAGCTTGCCGCAAAGTGCGGTGGGCAAGGTTCTTTATCGCGTGCTGCGAGACGAGCTGCAATCGTAGCTTCCGCCTTAAGGCGGAAGCCACGGAAGCGAAGTCACGAAGCCAGGTCAGCACGAAGGATCTCGCTGCAGATCTCTTCGTTGCAGACTCCTTCGTGACTTCGTGCCCTTCGTGGCTACGTTTGTTTTCCGTGCTTCCGTGTTTCCGTGCTTCGTACGTAAAACGCACTAGTTCGCCCGCTCCCGGCACTTCCCCAGTTCAATCTTCGCGATCGCCTCGCGGTGCACTTCGTCGGGACCATCCGCCAGCCGCAGCGTGCGTGAGTGCGCCCAGGCGCGGGCGAGAAAAAAGTCGTCGCTCACGCCGCCGCCGCCATGCGCCTGAATGGCCCGATCGAGCACTCGCAAGGCCATGCGGGGCGCCACCACCTTGATCTGGGCGATCTCGGATCGCGCGGCCTTGTTGCCCACCGTATCCATCAGGAACGCGGCGCGGAGCGTCAGCAGCCTCGCCTGATCGATCTCCATTCGAGACTCGGCGATATCCGCCCGAATCGTGCCCTGCTCGCTCAACGCCTTGCCGAACGCCACCCGTGTCTTGACGCGCGCGCACATCAACTCGAGAGCCCGTTCGGCCACGCCAATCAGCCGCATGCAGTGATGAATCCGGCCGGGTCCGAGCCGTCCCTGCGCGATCTCGAATCCTCGTCCTTCCCCGAGGAGCATGTTGGTCGCCGGCACGCGAACGTCTTCGAAGGCGATCTCGGCATGGCCGTGCGGCGCATCGTCGAATCCGAAGACCGGCAGCATGCGCTTGATCCGCACGCCGGGAGTATCCATCGGCACGAGGATCATGGACTGCTGCTGGTGCCTGGGCGCGGTCGGATTGCTCAGCCCCATGAAGATGGCGATTCGGCATCGCGGATCGCCGGCGCCGGAGATCCACCACTTGCGACCGTTGATCACGTAGTCGCTGCCGTCTCGCACGATGCTGGACTTGATATTGGTCGCGTCAGAAGAGGCGACGTCGGGCTCGGTCATCGCAAAGCAGGATCGGATTTCGCCCGCCAGCAGCGGCTCGAGCCACTGTTTCTTCTGATCGCCGGTCCCATAGCGAACGAGCACTTCCATGTTGCCGGTGTCGGGCGCCGAGCAGTTGAAGACCTCGGCGGCGAGTCCTGGCGATCGCCCCATGATCTCGCACAGCGGCGCGTACTCGGTGTTGGTGAGACCGGCGCCATACTCGCTGTGGGGCAAGAACAGGTTCCACAGCGCGGCTTTCCTGGCTTTCGGCTTGAGCGCTTCGACAATCGCGGTCGGCTGCCAGCGATCGCCATCGGCGATTTGGGCATGGAAAACGCCCTCGTTCGGATAGACGTGCTCGGTCATGAACGCGGCCAGTCGCTGCCGCCATTCGTGCACCTGGGGCGTGAAGGAAAAGTCCACGGAGCGCATGATACTGTAGCGCCCCTATGTCCCAGTTGGTTCGATACGAGGTCCGTCAGCGCGTTGCCATCATCACGGTCGATAACCCTCCCGTCAATGCATTGAGTCCCGGCGTCCCAGAAGGCATCACCGATGCGGTCGCGCGAGCCAGTGCCGATTCCGGCGCAGACGCCATGGTCCTCATCGGCGCCGGACAAACCTTTATTGCCGGCGCCGATATCAACGTCTTCAAGACGCTGAAGACTCGCGAACAGTCGCTCGAACGATCCGAGGCCGTCCACACCAGACTCAAAGCTATCGAGGATGCGAGCAAACCGCTGGTGGCAGCCATTCATGGCCATGCGCTGGGTGGCGGCCTGGAGTTCGCCATGGCCTGCCACTATCGCGTCGCCGTGCCGGGCGCGCGCGTCGGGCAGCCCGAGGTGACGCTTGGGATCATTCCCGGTGCGGGAGGCACGCAGCGGCTTCCCAGACTGTGCGGGGTCAAGACCGCACTCGAGCTCTGCACCGAAGGCAAGCCCATCGCGGCATCACGCGCGCTCGCCGAAGGCATCATCGATCAGATCGTGGATGGCGATCTTCTCGAAGGGGCGATCGCGTTCGCACTGGCAAGGGCCAAGAGCGGTGAGCGCAGCAAGGTTCGCGATCGCCTGGACAAACTCGGTGACCGGGCGCCGGGACTGGCGGCGTGCGAGGGCGCTCGCGCGACCCTCGCGAAGACGGCGCGCGGCGCTCGCGCCCCGTTTGCTGTCGTCGATGCCATCGAGGCCTGCGTCACCAAAGACTTCGAGGCCGGCTCGGCACGCGAGCGGGAGCTGTTTGCGGGTTGCGTTTTGTCCACCGAGTCGCGAGCGCTCGTCCACATGTTCTTCGCCGAGCGCGAGGTGTCCAAGATTCCCGATATCCCCAAAGACACCGCCACTCACGACATCAAGCGTGCGGCGGTGATCGGTGCGGGGACCATGGGTGGCGGCATCGCGATGTCGTACGCCAATGTGGGTATCCCAGTGCTCCTCAAGGACGTCGATCAGGCTGGGCTGGACCGCGGCCTGGCGACGATCCGCAAGAACTACGAATCGACGGTCTCCAAGGGCAAGCTGTCGCCGGAGGCGATGGCCAAGACGCTCGCGCTCATCACACCGACGACGACCTACGACGGCTTCGATGACGCCGACATCGTCGTCGAAGCGGTGTTCGAGAATATGGATCTGAAGAAGGCGACGTTCGCGGAGCTTGCGCGTGTGACCAAGCCCACTTGTGTGCTGGCCTCCAATACGTCGACGCTCGATATCGACGAGTTCGCCCAGTCGAGCGGGCGGCCCGCGCAGGTGATTGGGCACCACTTCTTCAGCCCCGCCAATGTGATGAAGCTGCTCGAAATCGTACGCGGCCGTGAGACGAGCAAAGAGATTGTCGCGACGTCCCTCAAGTTGGGCCGGCGTCTCAACAAAGTCGGGGTTGTCGTCGGCAACTGCTTCGGGTTCGTGGCCAATCGCATGCTGGCCTACTACATGCGCGAGGCCTACCTCTTGCTGGAAGAGGGCGCCAGCGTGCCGCAGATCGACAAGGCCCTCACCGACTTCGGCATGCCGGTCGGCCCCTACGGCATGCAGGACATCGCCGGCATCGACGTCGGCGCCCGCATCCGCCAGTACTTGAAGTCGATCGGCCAGACGCGTGCCGAAGGCCCGCAGTCGGCGGTGCCGGATCGCGTGTACGAGATGGGACGCTACGGACAGAAGACGGGCGCTGGCTGGTACCGCTATGAAGCCGGCAGCCGCACCCGGATTCCGGATCCGCTGATCGACGAGATCGCGGCTGAAGAGGCGGCCAGGCGCGGCGTGACGCGACGATCGATCAGCGACGAGGAGATCATTGCCCGCATTACGACCGCGCTCGCGAACGAAGGCGCGCGCGTGCTCGAAGACGGGTATGCCATTCGCGCGAGCGACATCGACGTGATCTATCACAACGGGTTCGGTTTTCCGCGTCACCGCGGCGGCCCGATGTTCTACGCCGATACCGTTGGCCTGCCCACGGTGCTGGCGCGGGTGCGGGAGTACCGCGACCGTTTTGGCGACTACTGGAAGCCGGCGCCGCTGCTCGAGCGGCTGGTCGCCGAAGGGCGCGGCTTTCACGGCGCGCGCACATGATTGCGATTGCCGACCTCACGCGGCTGGGCGAGCTGGCCGGACAGGAGGTCGGCACCAGCGACTGGATTACCGTGACCCAGGAGCGCATCAACGCCTTCGCCGACGCCACCGGCGATCATCAGTGGATTCACGTCGATCGCGAGCGGGCCGCAGCCGAATCGCCATACGGCACGACCATCGCCCATGGCTTTCTGACGCTGTCGCTCGTCAGCGCGCTCATGCGGAATGCGATCTCCATTGGCGGGCTCCGGATGACGATCAACTACGGGGCCAATCGCGTGCGCTTCGTTTCCGCGGTCCCCGCGGGCGCGCGAATTCGCGCGCGGATCGCGTTGCAATCGCTGACGAGTGTCGGCGCAGGCGCGCACCAGGCGGTCTGGCAGGTCACTGTGGAACAAGAGAGCGCCGCGAAGCCGTGCCTGGTAGCCGAGTGGCTCGTCAGGTACTACCCGGATGGCACCCACTGAGACGCGGCCGGTTCGCAAGACCGAACAGCTCGACTGGCCGCGTCTCGAGTCCTGGCTTCGCGAGCGCCTGCCAGCGTGCAACGTATCGGGACTGGATGTCGGTCAGCCGATGCAGGTCGAGCAATTCCCGGGAGGACACTCGAACCTCACCTACCTGATTCGATTTGGCGCAACCGATCTCGTGCTGCGCCGACCGCCGCTCGGACCGGTGGCGCCGACCGCGCATGACATGGCCCGCGAGTATCGGTGGCTGTCCGCCGTCGGCCCGAACTTCGCACTGGCGCCTCGTGCCTATCTTTTGTGTGAGGACGCGTCGGTGGTCGGATCGATTTTCTATGTCATGGAACGTCGACATGGCGTGGTGGTTCGACATGAGGAGCCGGGCGCCCTGCAAGAGCCGGAGATGCGGGGCCGCGTCGGCGGCGCGGTGGTGGATGCGCTCGCCGACCTTCATGCGATCGACGTGGACACGGCGGGACTCTCACACTTGGGAAAGCCCGCGGGGTTCGTCGAGCGTCAGGTCAAAGGCTGGACCGATCGGTGGCAACGATCGAAGACCTCCGAGCTGCCGGAAATGGAGCACCTGGCGCAGTGGCTGGCCGCGAATTTGCCGCCCCGTGCTTCTCGACCCGCGATCGTGCACGGCGACTTCAAACTCGACAACCTGATGCTGGCGGCAGACCAACTCGATCGCATCGTGGCGGTTTTCGACTGGGAGATGAGCGCGCTTGGTGATCCACTCGTGGATCTCGGCATCCTGCTCGCGTACTGGATGCCCACGGCGCCACCGACGCAACGCGACGCGCTCACGACCGTGACCAGCCGGCCAGGGTGGTTCACACGCGACGAGGTAATCGAGCGCTACGCCGCGCGTACCGGTCGTGACGTCCGCAACATCGGCTACTACGAGGTCTTCGCGCTGTTCAAGATTGCTGTTGTCATCCAGCAGATCTACTACCGCTTTGTCGTCGGGCAAACGGATGACCCTCGCTTTGCGGCTTTTGGCGATCGCGTGACTTATCTGGCGCGCCACGCCAGCGCCCTCGCGTCATCCTGATCGAGTCCCTGCGCCCTGCGCCCTATGCCCTGTGCCCTATGCCCTATGCCCTAGTGCCCTATGCCCTGCCCTGCGCCCTTATCTACTAAAGATGATCTGCTCGCGCTTCAAGAGGCCAGTCGTGAGCCGGAGCAGTACGAGCGACACGACCAGGGCTGCCGTCGCGGCCGCGACGAACCCCCACCACGGAGTGTCTTTGGCACCCAACGCGTCTGCGGCCAACACGTGCTGGCCCAGGATGGGCACGAGATACATCCACCCCTTCGTGTCGAGTGGGTAGACCGAGCTGAGAATGCCTGGCAGCATCGGAAAGAGAATCAGGATGCCCATGTAGGTCTGGGATTCCTTGAAGGAGCGCGCAAAGGTCGCGAGATAGGTTTGAACGCCGGTCGACAGCAGACACATCGGGAGTACCGCGGCGAGCAAGGCCATCACTTGCGGTGGTCCCAGCCGGAAGCGCACGCCGAACTCGTGCATCGGGATGAAACGCAGCATTCCCATCACCAGCGCCGCTGTCAGGAGGACGCCCAGCATGGCTGCAAAGGTTGCCGCCAGCCATTTGCCCGCGGCGATGGCGCCGCGGGGCGTGGGATTCACCAGCAGCGGCTCGAGCGACCCGCGTTCGCGTTCGCCCGCAGTCGAATCAGTCGCGATCTGCATCCCGGCGGTGAACGCCGCCAGAACGATGAACAGCGGAATGAAGTTGAGAATCGCCGCGGCCCGTTGCTGTGCGCTCGACACCTCGAGTTCCTCGAGGTTCAGCGGCGACGCAATCGCAGGGCTGACCCCTCGTCCAACCAGTCGCATGGTCCCAATCTCGCCGTTGTAGCGTTCCAGCAGCCTGCGCACCCTGAGCACATAGGGACGCGAAGTGGATCGCGATCCATCCGACACCACCTTCACGTCGGCGGGAGAGGACGACCGGAACCTCTTTTGGAACTCCGGCGCGATCAGCACCACCACGTGCTCATCCCCATCGCGGACGGCTTTTTCGGGGTCGTCAGGTCCCGGAACGACTTTCACGCCGGCCTGCTGCCCCAGCCAGTCCACCAAGGCGGGCGCCTGTTCGCCGCCGACGACCGGAATGTCGATGTCGATGACCTGGCGTTGGCGCTCAGCCAGTCGATTCAACATGAAGCCCACGAGGATGGGGCCAACGAGCGCGCCGATGACAATCGATGCCAACGCGCGCCGGTCGCGGAAGGCGTCGATCACTTCCTTCCGAAAGACGACCGCCACCTGGCGCCAGACGCTCATCCGGCTTCGCGTTCGAGGCCGGCCAGGGCCACGAACGCGTCCTCGAGGTTGTCCTGTTGAGTCTGGCGGCGCAACTCGTCTGGCGTCCCCGAAGCCACCACCCGGCCGTGCGCAATCACGATAATCGAGTTGCACAGCGCCGACACTTCCTGCATCACGTGACTCGAGAAGAGGACGCAACGACCATCCGCTCGCAAGCGTCGGATGATATCGCGTACCGCGCGCGTGCTCATGACGTCGAGGCCGTTGGTCGGTTCGTCGAGCAGGACATTACGCGGGTTGTGGACCAAGGCGCGCGCCAACGCCACTTTGGTGCGCTCACCATGGGAGAAGCCCCGAGTCGGTCGATCTGCGATCGATCCCATGTCGAGCGTCTGAATCAGCTCCTGCATCCGCGCATGCAGCGCGGGGCCCGACAGGCCGTGTAACTGGCCGTAGTACTCGAGGTGCTCGCGGGCGGTCAGCCGCGGATAAAGTCCCGACACGTCGGGCAGCACACCAAGGTGTGTCTGTGCTCGTTGTGGCTCCGCGACGGCGTCGACGCCATCCACATCGATTGCCCCTTGATCCGGTCGCATGAGCGCATACAGCATTCGCAGCGTGGTCGTCTTGCCCGCGCCGTTGGGTCCCAGTAAGCCCGTGACGGCGCCATCCTCGGCCGTGAACGACACGCCGTTGACGGCCTTTACCTCGCCGAAGCGCTTGTGAAGATCCTGGACACCGGATCATATCTAGCGAAGCTCCGCCTCAAACCGCCCAGAAGGGCCCGTCGGCTCCGCCGGACGCTGGCTTCGTTTGTCACGATGGTGGCCTCGGAAGATGTCTCGTCCCCGCCGGATCGGGCCCGGCCGGCGACAGAAAGAAGGGCGGTCGGCGCAAGCCCTCGAGGCAACTCGTATCGAGGTTCTCGGCGCTCCCCTGCTCGATGAAGTGGTGGATCAGACGAATTCCGCAACCGGTCCCGATCGCTCCGTGGCCGGTGCCTGGAACGATGATGTGGCGGCCATTCGACAGGTGCGGAAGCACCGATTCGCCCCAACTTGGCGGGGTCACGGGGTCGAGATCTCCAGAAAGGATGAGAACCGGAATGCTGGAGGTGACCGGGTGGTAAAACGAAGCGTCGACGTTGCCCCGCGGCCAGAACTCACAGGCCTTCATGCGCGAGGTGAGAAGATGATCGCCAAACACACTGCCTCGCGACTCGCGCGTGGATTCCACGTGGGTGACGCGCGGATAGTCCTCGGCGCAGATCACGGACAGCTGCATCCCGACACTCATGTTCTCACTGGAGTTCTCGTTGACGAGCCCCAGGGCGAGCAGCCCTTGGAAGTCATCGGCCTCGGCGCGAGCCAGCAATTCTGGAAGCAGGGCGGAAATCGTGGGGGAATAAAGTGCCCCCGCCAACACGTTCGCGACGAGCGCCGCCGAGACCGACACCTCCTCCGCAAGACCAGTCCGTGGATGCGTCAAGCGAAGCCGAGGCGGATTCTTTTCGAGCCGCGCGAGCAATGCTCGCGTTCGAGCGGCGAGGTCGGGATACTTGGCGCGACACGCCTCGCTGGTCTCGCAATCCGCGAGAAGCTTGTCGAGCGCTCGCTGCGCATCGCGCGCGAAGAACAATGGCAGCCGCATGTCGGGCGGGGCCACACCGTCCAGCACAACCGAGCGGACGTGGATCGCCGTGTTGGCGGAGATAAACGAGCGCGGCCCGAGTGCCGTACGAGCCGCCGTAGAGATTGACGCGGTCGTAACCCAGATGGCGTCGGACATCATCCAGATCGTCCATCGCAATCGTGGTGGTGTAGAGGCGAGTGTCTGCGTCGAGACCGCGCAGGCAGTGACGCAAACGTTCGAGCGCCACCTCATCGCGCTCGTTGAGGGCGGCCAACGAGTCGTGATCAGCCTCGCAGTTGAGAGGGTTCGACACTCCGGTCCCGCGCTGATCCACCAGGACAATGTCGCGCTGGGTTTGAACCCGACGAAAGACCTCGCTGAGCTGCTTGGCCATCTTGGCAGCGCCCTGGCCGGGGCCTCCCGCGAGAAAGAACAACGGATCGGATTGCGCATCGGTGCCAAGTCCAGGCAGGACAACAATCTTCAGATCGATGGTCCGGCCTTCGCGCGTCTCGCGATTCTCGAAGACCCGCAGCGTCCCGCACAACGCATCAGTTGGCCCGTCACCGGTCTTGCACGCTTGGAGTCGATCGACAGCGGAGGGTGCCCGGTTCTGGATGCAACCAGCGGCGAGTAGGAGCAGAACGCAGAGGGGAAGCGGTCTCAACCCCCAAGATGATACATCCCGGAGCGAGACCGCACGGATCGGAGCGAGACTTCTTCAAACCATCGAGAAGGGCGAGTTTCAGCGTCGCTCTGATCGCACGAGTTCGGCAAGGACGCGATTCTGGTCGTGCGTCGACGAGAGTCCCTGAGCCGCGTCGAGCAGCAGCTGTCGGCTGCCGGGCGACAGCGTCTGCGTCCGAACGACATCGAGCAACAGCGTGGCCTTGTCATGGCTGCTGCTGATGGACGCCGCCGTGCGCAAGAGGCCACTCAGGAGATTCTCGGTGAGATTCGGACGAGCGGCCACGGCTCGCAGCACGCGCGTGAGATCGTGGGACGAGGAAATCGTCGCTGCCGCTGCGAAGAAAGCGGATGACGTCTCGTCCGTCACGCCGCCCTTGCGAACCACCTCGAGCAGCACCTCCGCCTTGTCGTGCGACGACGAGATGTTGGAGGCCGATCCCATGGCCGCCGCGGCGATTTTTGCGGATGAGTCACCGCGAGCCATGTAGGCGGACAACGCCTGTCGCTGCTCGTACCCGCTGTTTATGGCCGTCGTCGCCTTGACCGCCTCGATTGCTACCGCTTCGGGCAACGTTGCGCTACCCGCGAGGGCAGCGAGGACCTTCCGTCGTTCGTAATCGGACGACATGCCGCTGACTGCAGCCATGAAGGCATTGCTCGTGCGCGCGGTGACGCCGCCTTTGCGCGCCACGTCACCCAGCACGATGCCCCGATCGTACGACGAGCTGATCGAGCCAGCCGCCTCGATCGTTGCCGCAGCGACCGCCTCTGACAACGGTTCCTTGGCCAGGGTTGCCATCAGCACCTTGCGCTGTTCGTAGTTGCTCGCGATGCGTCGAGCGGCCTGCGCCACAGCAACGCGATGATCGTCCGAGGCCGCACTCTCGTTGAGGACTTGGGTGAGGACGGTCGCCTTGTCGTAGTTCGATGTGATGTCGCGGGCTGCCCGATCGAGAATTTGACCCAGCACGGGCGGCTGCGGATCGGCCTGCTTCAAGAGCGCCGAGTAATAGGCGCGTTTGACATAGCTCGAGTCGGTCTGCATCCGATCGAGCTCGGCCAGCACGGCCTCGGGACCACCCTGCTTCAGGAAGCGCGCCACGCGATCGCTGGCGAACATCCCGCTCCGGATCATGCGCGCGATGGCGTTGCTCAGGAACGAACGGCCTTCGGTGTCGTAGTCGCGCTTGAAGCCACTGCGATAGAAGCTGCGTTCGACCTTCCCCCCCTCGAGTCCGCGGAGCTCGACGCGATCGGTGAAGACCCAGCCATCGCTGACCGTGACCCGCGCCCCTTCTTCGATCCACACGATGTCGCGCTCGTCGTCCGACAGTCGGAACGGGCCGGTCCACTTGACCGCCAGTCGCTCGCCGTTGTTATTCCAGCTGAAATTTCCCTCGCCTTTCGAGATCGACACGCCGTCGAACGACGGGGGTGCGGGGGGTGCGGGAGGTGCCGGGGGTGCCGGAGGTGCCGGAGGTGCCGGGGGTGCCGGGGGTGCCGGGGGTGCCGGGGGCTTGTCCCAGGAACGGCAAGAGATCCGTGACTGCGCCGGCATCCGGAACTGGGGGAACCGGGGGTACGGGCGGAACCGGATGCGGTGCCGAGGGAACCGGGGGTACGAGCGCAACCGGCGGTACCGAGGCGACCTCGGGTACGGGCGGAACCGGCGGCGGTACCGAGGCGACCGCGGGGACGGGCGGAACGAGAGGAACCGGTAAGATCTCCAGGTCGTAGAGCCACGACGTCACTTGCGACTCGGCGGCAGCGACCGTTGCGCTCATCGCCCGCTCGAGATTCAACTCGGCCCGCTCGCGATCGCGTTTGCCGGCCTCCAACCGTCGACGTTCCCACTCCTGCTCTCGACGCTCTGCCTCCCGTCGTTGCTGCTCGTCCTCGAGCTGACGAGGCCGGTCGAGTTCGGCGAGCCGCTCCACCGCGGGCGGCGTTGGCAGCGAATCGGTCGCGGTAGTGATCTCATATGTGCTGGCAGCACCGCCAAGCAGCACGACCAACGTCAGAATTCCCCACGACGGCGGCAGCTCGCGCCGCGTGGCAGCGGGACGACCAAGAATTCGACGCACCCGGGTCACGAGCGAGCCGTCGGTGGCCGCGAGCGCAAACGCGCGGCGCTCGATCGACGTCAGTTCCGCAAGCGCGGACACATACACCAGCCGATCGCCGCAGACGGCGATCGCGAGGTCATCGCAGCAGTTCTCACGCTCGGCACGAATCTCCGCCGAAATCCACCAGACCGCCGGGTGGTAGAAGAGCAAGATCTCGACTGCCGACTGCAGCAGGTTCACGAGGTAGTCGTGACGACGAACGTGGGCGAGTTCGTGCGCGAGAATCGCCTGCAACTGAAGCGGCGATAGTCCGCTCAGCGCCGCCGCCGGCAGCAGGACCACCGGCCGCACCCACCCGATCAAGGTTGGAACGGTGACCGCTGCGGACTCGAGAATGGCTACCGCCCGCTGGAGATCGAGCCGTGTCGCGATCTCGCGAGCGGCCGCTTCGATGACGGGTGACACCCGCGCCACCGCACGACGTGCGAGAAGGCGCGTCATGACCCAGCCGCCGAGCATGCGCACGGACAGACCCAGGACGCCGATGAACCACAGCGCGCTCAGAATCGGCAGCCAGAAGGGTGCGTCGGCGGCGATCGCTCGACGGCCCGCATCGTGCCGTCTCCTGGCGGCATCAATTGGCGCGTCGCCGCTGGATTCGCTGCCATTTCCGCGATGATTGAACCGGTCACCAAGGCGGGCGAAGAAGCCGCTGGCGCTGACCAGCTCGCTGTCGGCACGCCCGGCCCGTTTTGAACGATCGAGACGAATGAGACGATTGGCGCCACCAAGGTCACACCGAGCGCCGCGACGCCAAAGAGATAGCGAGTCGATGCCAGGGTGGGTCGGACGACCCGGAGGATCAAATAGGTGATCAGGCCGATGACGGCGCCTTGCCAGACGAAGTGCAGGAGCGTCCAACCGAGCGCGTTGACCAGCGGGTGTTCAGCGAACTGTAGTGCGCTGCTCATTTCCGCTCCTCCTTCGCCTCATCGATCAGCTTGCGGATCTCGCGGAGCTCGGATTCCGATGCCCGATGCGAGCTGAGCGCTCGCAGGACGAGCTCGGCGGCGGAACCGCCAAACGCCCGTTCGACCAAATCGTTGACCAACTGCCGCTGGGTGTGCTCCTGCGACACGCGAGCGTCGTACACGTGCGTACGGGCCGACTCGTTTCGCGTCACCAGCCCCTTGTCGGCCATGATTTGCATCAGCTTGAGCGTCGTGGTGTAGCCCGTGTCCCGGGTTCGGGACAGCGCTTCGTGTACCTGACGAACCGTGGCCGGACCCAGTTCCCACAGGGCCCGCAGGATTTCGAGCTCGGCGTCGGTCGGTCGTGGCAAATGTCGTGACATACTTCGTGGATTATACGAAGGTGTTCGTAATTGTCAACGAAGACTTTCGTTGACTTAAGCTGCCAGCCGCCAGATGCCGGCAGCCGGCAGCCGGTTGCCGATCGACAGAAAAAGAGTTAGTTGCCGGGTTTCGTGGCTTCAAACTTGATGGCTTTGAGAGCCTCGGGCTGTGAGGGCAGCTCGGTCGTGCCGGCCGGGAAGCCAGCTGACTTCAGAACATAGGTGATGATGTCGACCTTTTCCTTCGGCGTGACGGCGTTGGGATCGCTGGGTGGCATCGACACGCGAATACGCTCGAACAGGTCGCCAAGTGACAACGAGTTCCAGTTGTTCATGAACTCGGGGCCCTTGAGCGCCGGTGCAAATCCGTCGCCTGCAAGGTCCTCGAGGTGGCATTCCGAGCAGTGCTTGGCGTAAGCCGCGCTGCCACTCTTCGCTTGCTCCTCGGTGTAGATGCCACTCCACGTTGTTGACGCGCCGGGCGCCTGCGCGCCGCGCGCCACCTGGCCCACACTTACGGCCCAGGTCAATACCATTGCCGCCGCAGCGATCTTGAATCTCATGGAGGTTATGTTAGCAGGTCTTCACGAGGGTTCTCGACGACGGTTCGCGACGATCGTCATCTCTGGACGATGGTTCTGGACGATGGTTCTGGACGATTGCAGATACCTGCGACGATTTCACAGCGACGTCGTGGCCATCTTCTCAGTGATCGGATCCTGCTGCGACATGGGATGAATCGGCTGCCCGCGAACCAGAAGCATCGCCCCTCACCGACCAGCGATGGCAGCGCTATGAGAAGCCCCAGCCCGGCCACCGCTTGCAGATGGACGTCAAGTTCCTCGAGCGGATTCCCGGCACGCGGAAGCGGCTCTATCAATTCACGGCGATCGACGATTGCACTCGGATTCGTGTAGCTGAAGGTGTACGACGCGTGCAACCAAGCTACCGCGATCAATTTCATCGAACGACGTGCCTCCGACGTCTCCCGTTCCGGGTCCTCGTCGTGCAAACGGACAATGGCGCCGAATTCCAGTCGCACTTTCACTGGCACCTCGAGGCGCTGGAGATCCGACACGTCTACATCCGGCCACGGACGCCTCGGCTCAACGGCAAGGTCGAGCGGTCTCAGCGGGTTGACGACCATGAGTTCTACCAGCTGCTCGACAGGGCGTCGTCAGAGAATCCATCGTCAAGGAACTCCGTCAAGGAACCGTCGTCAGAGACGACCCGCGGTCGTCAAGAGACTCGTCGTCAAGAACCGATGGTCGATGAACCCTCGTCAAGAACCGTCGTCAAGAACCGTCGTAAGAACCGTCGTAAGAACCGTCGTGAAGAACCGTCGTGAAGAACCCTCGTGAAGAACCCTCGTGAAGAACTCGTTCACAACTTGACCGCCGCGTAGCACTCACACGACTGCCCCGAGAGCAAGGCGTTGTCGCGAATGATGATCAGCCCGCGACGATAGTCGATCGCGCCCGATTCCCGGAGCTCGGACGCGGCTTCGGTGACCGCGCTGCGCGGTCCACCAACCATGTACGAGATGAACTCGTGGGTCAGCAGCAGCTCGTTCGAGGCGGCGCGATCGGCGGTCATCAACAACCAACGGGCCAGGCGTTGCCGGGCGTTGTGAAAGCGGTTGCACACCGCGGATTGAGAAAGCTGCGCCATCAATTGACCCGCATACCGCAGCAGCCGCTCATGCAACTCACCGCATTCGACGATCATCGGACCCACGACTTCGGTAGGAATCTTCAGCGCGCGTCCGGGCACCTGTGTGACCACGCGGAACGGTATGCCGCTGCTACCGAACACCGACGACAGACTGGCAACGCCGTCGTTGCCGACAACAGCCACTTCGACCGTCGCGCCGCCTCCGGTGGTGCCCACGAGCGAGAGCACACCAGCCAGCGGAAAGTAGATATGGGAAGCGACTTGCCCTGCCTCCGCCACCACTTGTCCACGAGCCAGCGCAATTTCCTCGGAGGCCTCCTGTAGTAGTCCTAGCTCGTGGGGGTTGAGACCCGCGAGAATGTCATTTGTCGTCTCAGCAACTACCATGAAATCCTCCGCATATTCGCCATCCTCCGCCGGGTGGCCGCCGAACCGACTCCGCCATATGAATCTGTTAGCAAATTCTTTGCCTCTCAACGACTTGTGGATGGGCTAAGGCCTGTGGACGTCGGCGTCGGCGTCCGAGCTCGTGGTAGTGATACTACCAAGATGCTCACGACGCGCCGGTTTCGGCGATTCGTCCTCCATTGAGAGTTCGACGCGCAACGGAAAGTGATCCGACGCGCGGCGGACCTCTGCGCCTTCCGTGAGGACGTCACACGCCACCACATGGGCCGTGTAATGCCGCGAAATGAAGGCGTAGTCGAGGCGAATATGGGGGTCCCACGTGGGAAATGTTGCGCCGGCATCGCCGGCGTGCTTCGTGCGAAATGCATCTGAATAGCCTGCGCCCAACATGATCGCTATTGTTTGCCAGCGAATGCGACCGCCACTCAGCCACACCAGGAATCGAAGCCGGCGAGGAAGTCGTGCCAGGTCAAGATGCTCGTCGGGGGCGAGGGTGTTGAAGTCGCCGACGACCAGATGGGCTGAAGTCTGGTTTCTGGCTAGCTCGGCCAGAAGCCCCCGTAGCTCGTGTACACGCCGTCGTTCGGTCCACGCGGCATGCACCGCACTGAGGTGGACGCCGATGATACGCACATTCAATCCGGCGGGAACGATCTCGAGGAACGCGTGCTGTGAGAAGCGCGGCCGCACCCATCGGTGCCTGTCGATCGACACGCGGCTGAGGAATGCCAACGATCGGCCCGAGCTGGCGGCATACTCCTTGAACCCTGTCAATCTGGAGAGACGCGCCACAACGTCCGGGCGAGTGGCTTCCTGCAGGACAACTAGATCGACATCGGCGGCAGCGATGACGGTGGCCAGCGCGTCCTCGCGACCTGGCCCGCCACGCCGAATGTTGTACGAGAGGATGCGGAGCAGCATGGCTGAGCGGCCAAGACCGCGACCAATCAACCCTCGTCAGGCCTTCGAGCGACCAGCGTGAGATAGGGTTGTCCGAGCAAGTCCCCGCGAAGAAACATGAGGAGGTCGCCCGTGGCCTGGATGTTGACGGGCCGGCCGACCATCATCATGAGCTTTTGTCGCAGTGAAACGAGATCGGGGGCAATGCCCGGATCCTCGTCGTCGCTCAATGGGCGCGAGTGCAGCCCGGGCACATAGAACCCGTCGAGTCGAAACAGCTTCAGTGCTTCCCCGCCAACGAGCGTCAGGTCCAGGTCGCTTGTTCCTGCCCCCTCGCCATCAAAAGGTGCATCGTCCTTCCATCGACGACCCGTGACGGCGCTGCCACGCAAGACGGCGCCGACGCCGACCGGAATGCCGGCGCGAACGGTCTCGACGAACTTGCGAAAGTGCTCTTCGTCCCCGCCGAACGCGAGCCGCACAACATTCTCCCGCTTCTCGGCCTCGCTGGGCTCTTGGTTACCGTCGGGCTGGTGATTCAGGTCGTCAGCGGCTCTCTCCAAGCGGTCCCCCTGCCTTCGGATCTGCAACGGCAATACCACGATAGTGATGAGCTCGCGCGGCGGAGGTCCTACTAGAATGGACGCCATGCGCACGGTCGGGATTCTCGCTCTCACGGTTGCCCTCGGAGGAACCGTCCTTGTCGGATTAGACAGCGAGGCGGAGAAGCAATGGGGACAATGGCGCGGACCCCTCGGCACGGGCGTTTCGAAGTCGGCTGACCCGCCGATCACATGGGCCGAGAACAAGAACATCAAGTGGAAGATCGAGGTCCCTGGACGCGGTTCCGCAAGCCCCGTGGTGTGGGGCGACAAACTATTCCTGCTGACCGCCGTGCCCTCGGGGGTCCCCATCGCCGACTCGCACCAGCCCCGCGGCGGCGTGGACCCGCGCATCGCTCACAGCTACAAGGTTCTGGCCATCAATCGCGCCGATGGAAAGATCGCATGGGAGCGTACCGCACGCGAAGAGGCACCGCACGAGGCCTCCCACCAGGACAACGGCACGTGGGCCTCGAGCTCCGCGGTCACTGATGGACAGCACATCATCGCGTCGTTCGAATCGCGAGGTATCTACTGCTACGACATGAGCGGGACGCTCGTGTGGCAGAAAGATCTCGGCGACAAGAAGATGCGCAACGAGTTCGGGGAGGGATCAACGCCTGCGCTGCACGGTAACACCGTGGTTGTCGTGTGGGATCACTTCATTCCCGGCGCCTCCTTCATCGTCGCCCTCGACAAGCGCACAGGCAACGAGTTGTGGCGTGTCAAGCGCGACGAGATCGACACTTGGGCCACGCCCTTGATCGTCGAGCACGAGGGACGCGGGCACGTTGTGGTGCCGGGCATGAACCGGCTTCGAAGCTACGACCTTCGAAGCGGCGAAGTGATCTGGGAGACGGCGGGTCTGACCATGAATCCGATTCCGTCACCGGTCGCGGCCGACGGGATGGTGTTCGCCACCAGCGGCTTTCGAGGCAACAGCCTCAAAGCGATTCGCCTCGCGGGCGCGAAGGGCGACATCACGGGCACGCCGAACGTCGTGTGGACTTTGGATCGTGATACGCCCTACGTGCCTTCACCGTTGCTGTACGACGGCTTGCTCTACATTTTGAAGACCAACAACGGCCTGTTGTCGGCCTTTGACGCCGCAACCGGCAAGGCCCACTATCAAGTGCAGCGTTTGGAGAAGGCGGCGAACGTTTTTGCGTCGCCGGTGGGCGCAGCGGGACGGGTCTACATCGCCGGCCGCGATGGCACGACCGTGGTGCTCAAGCACGGCCCCACGTTTGAAATTCTCGCCGAAAACACGCTCGACGATGGGTTCGACGCCTCCCCTGCCGTCGTCGACCGTGAACTTTACCTCCGCGGATACCGATACCTCTATGCGATAGGCGCGAATGGCACGCCGCAGGACAGAGGTGTGAACCGGGCGACGAGGTCGCCCAGGGTAGAGGCGCAGCTTCGGTAGCAAACATGCCGACGGAACAGGGCTCTCGCGGCACGCTCCGCGTGCTTTTCGTGGAGGATTCCGAAAACGACGCGCTTCTTGTTCTTCGCCAGCTCAACCGCGAAGGTTACGTGGTCGAGCACACTCGAGTCGATTCGCAGGAAGCGTTTGCCGCCGCCCTGATGGATGCCACGTGGGATGTGGTCATCTGTGATCACTCGCTCCCACACTTCAATTCCACCGACGCGCTGGCAACCGTCAAAGCTCGCGAGCTCGTGTGCCCCTTCATCATCGTCTCCGGCACCATCGGCGAGGACGCCGCAGTCGAGGCGATGCGGGCGGGCGCGCACGACTACGTTCTCAAGAACAACCTCGGCCGCCTGGCGCCGGCCATCGACCGGAGCCTCAACGACGCGCAATTGCGGCGACAGGCGCGCGAAGAACGCGAAGCGCGAAGGGCCGTCGAACGACAGCTCCACCAGTCCCAGAAAATGGAAGCGGTTGGACGACTTGCCGGCGGAATCGCGCACGACTTCAACAACCTGCTCACCGCCATTCTCGGATTCACCGGCCTCGCGCTCGAGCGTATCGACGAAGGACGCGATGTTCGGTTCGAGCTCGACCAGGTCAAGCAGGCCGGCGAGCGCGCGGCCCGATTCACTCGCCAGCTGCTCGCATTCAGTCGTCAGCAGGTGCTCTCGCCTCGGCTCATCGACCCTGGCGAGAGCGTCGACGCGATGGCACCCATGCTCAAACACTTGTTGGGCGAAGGTGTGCGGCTCGAGACGCAGAAGTCCACAGGTGAGGGTCGCGTGAAGGTCGATCCGGGCCAGTTCGAGCAGGTCGTGATGAATCTGGCGATCAACGCTCGAGATGCAATGCCACAAGGTGGCAGGCTCACACTCGAGACGGCGCGCATCGAGCTCGACGGGCAGGCCGCCAAACGGCTGCAGCTCGGGCCCGGTTCGTACATGGTCCTCGCCGCGACAGACACCGGCCTCGGGATGGACGAAGCCACTCGAGCCCGCATCTTCGAACCGTTTTTCACGACCAAGCCGCCGGGCCAGGGGACCGGTCTGGGGCTGTCCACCGTGTACGGCATCCTGCAGCAAAGCGGGGGCGGCATCTCGGTCGAGTCGATCGTTGACCAGGGCACGACGTTTCGCGTCTACCTGCCGATTGCGGCCGATACGTCCGAGGCCGCCCCTCCTCCGTCGAAACCGACCCGTCGTGTTGGCGGACTTCAGGGCACGGTGCTCATCGCCGAGGACGAAGAATCGGTACGGATGCTCGTCCGAACGGTGCTGTCCGGCGCGGGGTTTCGCGTCATCGAGGCGGCCTCAGGAACCGAAGCCGCCAGAATGGTGAGGGCACTCGAGGAACCCCTGGATCTCCTCATCACCGACGTCGTGATGCCTGGAATGATCGGACCCGATTTGGTGCGCCTCACCCGCGATCGCTATCCGCAAACGCGCATTCTCTATATCACCGGTTACGCCACGCACTCCGCCGTCCCGCCCGGGTTCGTCGGCGACGACGAGGTGCTGATGCAGAAGCCGTTTCTACCGCACGAGCTGCTGGCACGAGTACACGAGCGGCTCGGGATCTCGACGTGATCGCTCGCGAGCATCGGGTCTTGCCTTCGTTCACGATGAGGGCCTCGGAAGATGCCTAGCCAGGGCTCGGGCCCCAGGGCGGTGATCGAACGACGCGGCCCTCTGGCGCGCTGGTGGCTCAACCTCCCGCTGCGCGACAAAGGCTTGCTCGTCGTCGTGGTGCTGCCCTTGACGACGCTCGTCGCCGCCGTGCTGATGCGCATTCCGTACAGCCAGCAGGAACAGCTCACCGTAGCGCTCACCACGCGCGTCGCGAAAAGTCGGGAAGCCGCCCAGGAGCTGGCCATCTCGCTGCTCGATCTCGAGTCTGGCATTCGCGGGTACCAGCTCAATCGAGACAGCGAGTCGGTGCAACGCGTGGCCGAGGCCCGGGAGAAGGCCCCGATTCATCTCGACCGGTTGTCGAGTCTCTTGTTCCGGGATTCCGATCACGACACGTTTGAGAAACTCTCGACCCTCGTGCGCGATGAGCTCACCAAGGCCGATCGATTGATCACTCGTGTTGGTCACGCGGGTGAAGCCCATGGCGTTGATGAGACCGGCCGCAGCTCATATCGGTTGCCGGTGGCCATCGCCGATGCCTTCGAAGCGCTTCGCCTCAGCCAGGGCGAGATCGTCGGTGAGAGCCAGGCCGAACTCGAACGGCGGCGGCAACGCCTCGCGCCGATCATCCTCGTGACCCTCTTCGGCGGTTTGGCCGCGACGTTGGCAGCCGGGTGGCTGTTTGCCACGGGCATCGCCGAGCGTGTGTCGGCGCTCGAACGGAACGCCGTCCGACTGGCCAATGGCGAGCGCCTGCAGTACGAACCCTCGCGCGGGCTGGATGAAATCGGCAGCCTGGATCTGACGTTGCGGCGCGCATCGCTGCGCCTGCGAACCCGAGAGCGTGAGCTGCGCGATGTCAACGCCCGCCTCGAACGCACCGTCCATGAACAGGCACTCCTCAATCGCGAACTGGAGGCCTTCAGCTACTCGGTATCTCACGACCTGCGCGCCCCATTACGCAGCATCGACGGGTTCGCACAGGCCCTTCGGGAGGACTGGGGCCACCAACTCGACGAAACTGCACAAGATCATTTGTCACGGGTTCGAAATGCCGCGCAACGCATGGGCCAGCTGATCGATGATTTATTGAAGCTGTCGCGATTGACGCGATCGCAGATTCAGCGCACCGACGTGGACCTTTCACAACTGGCACGCGATGTCGCCAAGGAGCTCAGTGACCGTAACCCGGCGCGAACCGTCACCTGGAAGATCACGGACGGACTGCACGCGTGGTGCGACCAGGCGCTGGCTCGCATCGTGCTGGAGAACCTGTTGGGCAACGCGTGGAAGTTCACGACCAAGGTCGAAAGCCCGCAAATCGAGTTCGACGTCGTGCCGAACACAAGGCCCAGCATGTTCGTGGTCCGCGACAACGGAGCGGGCTTTGACATGAAATACGTGGAAAAGCTCTTCGCCCCGTTTCAACGGCTCCACGGCGAACGCGAGTTTCCCGGAACCGGTATCGGCCTCGCGACAGTCCAGCGCATCGTGCACAAGCACGGCGGCACGGTGCGGACGAGCGCCGAATTGAGCAGGGGCGCCGCCTTCTTTTTCACCCTCGAGACCGCGGATGGATCGGACGACGCGGCATGATCTACGGATCAATGTCGCGAAAAGTCATCCTCCTGGTCGAAGACAGCGCCGACGACGAAGCGCTGACGCTGCGCGCGCTGTCGCGCAACAAGATCGGGAACGAAGTGATCGTGGCCCGCGACGGCGAGGAAGCGCTGGAGTGGTTGTTTGCGACCGGGCGGCATGCCGACCGCGATCACCGCCAGCAGCCGGCACTCGTGTTGCTGGACCTGAAGCTGCCGAAGATTGACGGCCTCGAAGTGCTGCGACGGATTCGAGAGCGCACCGAAACACGCCTCGTCCCGGTCGTGATCCTGACCTCTTCACGCGAGGAGCAGGATCGACTGCACGGGTATCTCAGCGGGGCCAATTCGTACATCCGCAAGCCAATCGACTTTGCACACTTTGTTGAAGCCGTGCGACAAGTGGGCCTGTATTGGCTCGTACTCAACGAGCCGCCGCCGGAAGATGTCTGAAACGTCGGGTCTCGACGAGCGCGGCCGCGCGGCTCACGGGCCTCTCGACGCGAGAGCTGCGGTCGCTGACGTGTGGGATATCAGCGATCCGATGACACAGGTGAGCTTCGACGTGCTGTGGAAAGAGTTTTTGCGCCTGGTCGTCAACGCGGAAACTACGCTGTCCGCAGTCGGTCGGGCGACCCGGTGGAAGTCGCGTACTGCGCCGAAGCTCATGTGCTGCCAGGGCGTCATGTCTCCGTGCTGCGGAAGCGACCGGTGGCCTGAGCCCGCCCGCATTTGAGCGCGGACGGGGAAACGAACAATGCTACAGTTTGGCCGCAGAGCCTCACTCTGATGGTGCCAGAACCCTCCGATCCTCCCTTGATTCTGCTGGTTGACGACTACGAAGATGCTCGGGTGATGTACGGGCATTTCCTGCGCATGTCCGGCTACGAACCGCTCGAAGCGGCGACCGGCGAAGAGGCTCTCGAGCTGGCCTACGCACGCGTGCCCGATCTCATCCTTCTGGACATGTCGCTGCCCGGGATCGACGGATGGGAGGTCACTGCCGAGCTCAAACGCAACGACCGGACGAAGCACATTCCCATCGTGGCGCTGACGGCCCACGCGCTGCAGACCGAGCGCCAACGCACGGAGCGCGCGGGATGCGATGGCTTTCTTGCCAAGCCGTGCGCGCCACCTGACTTGCTCGCGGAAATTTCGAGACTGCTCGGCCCTCGTCCGGGCGTGACCGACCCAACACACACATGACAGGAGCGCGCCGCGGTGCATGCGCCGACGCCGTTCGTGAAGACCATTCGAGCCACGGTGACCATGGCAAGTCAGATCGAGTTCGGACGTGCCCGGTCAACGGGGTTGGTCGCAATGCCCGTTGAACGAACCGCAGGCGGAACCAGTCTTGTCGACGTTCTTGATCGGGTCCTGGACAAAGGGATCGTCATCGACGCCTGGGTTCGGGTGTCGCTGGTGGGCATCGACCTCATCACCGTGGAAGCCCGTGTGGTGGTAGCCTCGATCGATACCTATCTGAAGTATGCCGACGCTATCGGACAGGTCTCGACGGCATCGCGCCCGGCGCTCGAAACGACCACCGCGGACGTGTTGATTGAAGATGCGGATCTCATCGAGCGCGAACGAGTCCTGCGCAAGAGGCCAGTCAGAAGACTGCGGCGCAAACGCACATCGACGACATGATCGACGCCGAGATCAAGCTCGCCCTGACCGAGCTCTTTTTGAGCAGCGTGGATGCGTCTGTCTGTGCCCAAAAGGGACTCGAGTGGCTGGGTCAGCATGTCGCCACCGGGCGCGCCCTGCTGGCAACGGCGGGCATCGACCCTGGTCGACTCTGGGGTGTGGCCGCGCTGGGCTTGTCAACGGCACGCACGGGCGAGTTCGTGCTCGACATCGATGATCGACAGGATCCGCTGGTCGCCGTGGCCTGGAGCGGTGAACCGGCACACTTTCGCTACGGCTCTCGCCAGCCCGAGACCCCGCTGGAAAACGCGTCCTTCTACGCCGTTCCAATCCGACCCGACCACCAGCTCCCACCGCTCGGCATTCTGCTGATCGAGAGCGACGAGCCCGACATCGACGCTGATGTGCTGTGGTTCGCGGAGGTGCTGGGCGAGAAGTTCCAGGCGCTGCGGCGGCGCAACGTAACCGCCGACCCTGGCCTCGATCGCGAGCGCCACCTGCTGTACAGCATCATCAACTCGGTCACCGATCCGATTCTCCTCACCGACGAGTCGGGCAAGCTGATCATCGGCAACCTGCGTGCCGAGCAGTTGTTCGCGATTCGCGCCGAGGAGAGCGAGGGCCGCCGGCGGGCCGTCGAGATCAACAACCTGTTCTTCTCCTCGGCGCTCGCCGGTCGACTCGTCGGCGGCAAGCAACCGGCCGCACGCGAGGTGATCCTCGTCGATCCCGAAGATGGCTCCGACCTGTTGTTCGAGCTGTTGACCTCGCACATGTCGCTCGAGCGCGACACCCTGGCAATCGTGTCGGTGCTACGTAACGTCACCGACTTGGGACGGGCGCGGCAGGAGCTGGAACAGAACTACCACCGATTGATGGAAGCCGAGGCCCAGATGCGCATGGAGCGTAATCGCCTGGACCTGCTCGTGGACTCTGTCGGCGACCCGATTATCGTCACCGATCCGGTCGGCGACATCCTGATGACCAACGCGCCTGCCGAGCGCTTCCTGACTGCTGGCGCCCAGGAGAAAGCCACTCAACTCCACGTGCAGAACAACGTCGCCCAGTTTTCGTCCTTCGTCTCGGGTCTGATGTTGCAAAGCGTCGCCAGCGGCGTGCAGCAGCGGTGGCGGAGACGCTTGATCGTCACCGAACCGGAGACCGGACGCGCCGTCCCGATGGAAGCGGTGGCGGGGACGATGTCAGCGGGTCCCAGTGAACTGACCGGCGTCGTGACCGTTCTGCACGACCAAACGGAGGCAATCGAGCGGGAGCAGCTGTACGTCGAGTTACAGCGGGCCAGCGCGCAACTCGAGGCCAAGGTGAGGGAAGCCACCGCGGAGCTCGCGCATCAGAACGAGCTGTTGCGGCGCCAGGCCCTCGCGCTCGAACAAGCCTCGGAAGCGAAGTCGCAGTTCCTCGCGAATGTATCCCACGAGTTTCGCACGCCGCTCAACGCCATTCTCGGCTATTCGCTGATGCTGATCGGCGGCTTCTACGGGCCGTTGACCGAGGAGCAGGCGCGGACCATTCAACGAATCGACGCCAACAGCAAGCATCTCGCGACCCTGATCAACGACGTCCTCGACATCGAGCGCATCGAGGCCGGACGAATGCCGTTGCAGGTCTCGCAGTTTCCGGTCCAGGACGTGGTGGACGAAGTTCTCGAAGAGCTCGAAGGGGTGATCGCCCAGAGTCCCGTCGCCGTCAGCGTCGACGTGCTGCCTGACGTGCCGCGGTTCAGAAGCGATCGGCAGAAGGTGAAACAGATTCTGGTCAATCTGCTGACCAACGCGATCAAGTACACCAAGGACGGCACAATCGAGATCATCGTGCGGCATTCCGCTGCCCCGGGGCTCATCGATTTGAGCGTCAAGGACAGCGGCATCGGGATCGCGCACGAAGATCACACACGAATTTTCGAGCCCTTCCAACAGGCCAAGCGGGCCATCACCCGGCCTCAGGGCGGGACCGGCCTCGGCCTGGCGATTTCTCGGCGGCTCGCGCGTATGCTGGGCGGTGACATCAAGGTCGAGAGCGCCCTCGGCGCGGGATCGACGTTTACGGTCGCCATTCCTGTCCGGGTCCGTACGAGGCCACAGCACTACGGCGAAGGCCCCGATCAACGACAACAGTCGGCATGACAGCGGGGTAGCACAGCGAAGCGATATGGCGAAGAAAATCGCAGCAACCACGAAGAAGCCGCGGCGCACCGGCACGTCGCGGGCACCGAAGCGGCCGGCACGCGCCAGCGAGAGGTCGGCCACCCCCATGGCCCGGAGCCGGAAGCTCCCCCGTGAGCGCGTACGTCAGGGGCAAACATCCGCGCGGTCCACCACTCGCACCGCGGAACCGGTCAAGGGTTGCTATGTGTACTGCATCGTTCGCTCGGACCAGCCGTTGACGTTTGGCTCAATTGGAATTGGAGAAGAGCCGGCGCCGGTGTACACCGTCCGGTACCGATGATCTGTCCGCAATTGTGTCCGACACACCGCTCGGCGTGCTCGACCCCACCCGCGACAACGTGCTCGCACACCAGCGGGTCAACGAGACGGTCATGCGCGACTATACCGTCCTGCCGATGTCGTTTGGTACGGTGTTCAAGACCCGAGACGACGTGACGGCTTTCTTGCGCTCGGCGTATCGAGCGTTCTCGGATGTGCTCGACAAGATGGAGAACAAGCTCGAATTCGGCCTCAAGGTGCTCTGGGATCGCGAGGCCGTCATCCGCGAAATCGAAAAAGAGGACGAGGACATCCATCGATTGAAAAACGAGATCGCGGCCCAGAAGGGCTCGACCTATTTCGCCCGGATGCAGTACGGCCGGCTGATTGACGGGGCGCTCCAGTCGAAATCCGAACGCTACGTGGGGGAAATCTTCGACCGGCTGCGTGACGTGTCGGTCGCGGCGCGCTCGAACAAGCCCATCGGGGATCGCATGATCCTCAACGCTGCGTTTCTGGTCACGCGCGACCGCGAAGACGAGTTCGACGCGCGCGTGAAGGCGCTCGGTGCTGCGCACGACAAGCTGACGTTCAAATACACCGGGCCGTGGCCGCCGTACAATTTCGTCAATATCCGGCTCAAACTGGAGCGGGCGTAGCCGGTGGTCCGTGGTCAGTGGTCAGTGGTCAGTGGTCAGTGGCCGGCTGTAACCGCCCGACTCGCTTGATCGGCGGCCTTCCCACTCTGCCCGAGTGCGCTGTTCGATTCGTTGTTTGAGATCGCTTGCCAGCAGCTCGAGCTCGCGGAAGTCGTCGTGGTCGCTCACGACGCCTCGATGATCTCGATCGCGATGCGGTCAGGTCCCTCGATCATTGCGGTGCGGCCGTCCACGCCGTCTGCCGTCCCCAATGTGACCGCCACTCCGCGTTCGCGGAGGCTGGTCAGCACCTCGTCAAAGTCGCGGCACGCGATCGCAAAATGATCGGCGCGCTGTCCGCGCGTTGACAGAAGGGGAGGCACGGTGCGATAGATCAGCAGGCCCGTTTCACCAATCCAGACGAGGGCTTCGGGCAAGCGGTGCTCCGGCGGCGGCAATTCACGCGAAGAGGACGAGGGCGGGGCGAGCTCGACTCGTGCTCCCAAGACGTTCCGATACCAAGCGGCGGCAGCCGAAGGCGTGACGCTCAACAGATGCAGGTGCAGAAGGTGGGGTGGGAGCGGGGGCTCCCACGCGACTTCGTGACCGGCGTGCGCCAGATACGTCTCGCCCAACGACACCGATCCCCAGCCGAAGTGCCAGATCGCTGACGCGTGAGGTCTGGCGAAGGAGGCCCGATTGATCAGGAGCAGCATCGAGCCCGACCGAATGCCATCGACATCACCGGCCGCGACACGAGTCGTCGCCGCGGGATCGAACAAGCGTTCGTAAAACGTCAACAGAAACGGCCACTGGGAATCATTGAGGTGGAGATGGTGGAAAACTGGTGCGACGGGTGCGACGGGTGCGACGGGTGCGGTGCGGTGCCCGGGTGCGACAGGTGCGACAGATGCGACAGATGCGACAGATGCGACAGCTGCGACAGGGGCGACAGATGCGGCACGTGCGGCAGGGGCCGGCGCTAGTCCTTCCGGTGCGCCGATGAGAAGCATCAGGCTGAGCAGCACCACTCGCATCCTGTTGCCAGTATGCCAACGATCGCCGCTGCCCGCTCGTAAGAAGCGCTAACAGCCCATGCAGGATCTGCTCTTCCCCGTTCGCCAGTTGCGCCGCCAGCCCAGCCTCTCGGGATCGGCCGTGGCGTCGGCGCTCAGCTGGGAGCGGGTCGCATCGCGACGTTCGCTTCCTGCGCGAGCACGTGCGCTCCAGCGCATCGTCGGTGTGCTCGCGGCGCGACACACGCGACCTTCGGATCCCGACATCTACCGACCGCTAGGCAACGATCGACGAGGCGGCGGGCAGAACCTCGAATTGCTGTGTCGCCTGAGCGAATCGTCGACTCTCGCCGCGCTCGATGCCGAGTTGGCTGGCCTCACCGAAGTCGCGCGCGAAGCGCGATGGCGAACGAGCGCGCTGCCCGCGCTTACAGCGCGACGTCCAGGCACGAGTCGGAGGTCGGCTCACTTCGTCCGGCGCTCCTCACGCTGATGAGCGCGGTGGCGCTCGTCCTGCTGGTCGCGGCAGCCAACACCACCGGTCTGCTGTTGTTGCGCGCCGCCGGCCGTCGACGTGAGATCGCCGTTCGCACGGCGCTCGGGGCGTCGCCGCGACGGATCGCACGCGCACTGGTCATCGAAGGGCTCGTGCTCGCGGCAGCGTCCGGCGTGCTTGGCCTTCTGGCGGCGCCGCTGCTCGTGCGCGGTCTGCTGAGCGTGGCTCCAGCGTTCTATGCACTCGATCGGGATGCAGCGCTTCTATCTGGTGGTCTTGACAACGTTTGCTGCGTTCGCCGTGCTGTTGGCGGCGGTCGGCGTGTATGCGTCGTACTCTTACGCGGTCGCCAGTCGGACCAGCGAGATTGGCGTGCGCCTGGCTTGGGCGCGGCGCCGCGACAGATCATGTGGAGCGTGGTGAGCCGTGCGCTACTCCTGGGCGCAGCGGCTACCGCGGTGGGCCTCGCCGTGGCCGCCGCTGCGGCACGACTGCTGCGGTCTGTCTTGTTCGGAGTCAGCGCAGCGGATCCGTTCACTTACCTCGCCGTCGGGATTGCGCTCGTTGCGACGGTGCTGCTGGCAGCGCTGTTTCCTGCCCTTCGGGCCGCTCGAGTTGACCCGCTCGCGGCCATCCGGCGTTAGACAGCGTTTTTCAGGGCGGTTGGAGGCGGAGCTTCGCTAGATGAACCCCGGCGCTCGTTCCACCGTAAATCCTCTATTGAGGTCCTGAAGCCGTGACTCGAACGATGTCGTCGGTGAAGTTTCTGTTCATGGCGCCGTTCATCCTGGGATTCCTGTTTCTCATCAACCTGATGACGTGGCAGGGAGAGTGGTGGGTCCAGTGGGCTGCCCTCGGCCTGGGCATCGCGTGGGTATCCAGCCTGTTCCGCGTGATTCGCGCGGTGATTGTCGGCGGCGGCCTGGCAGCCGTCGCGGCGTACTGGCTCAAGAACCGCGGCTCGCGGTCCCCCTTCAACTAGCGCGCTTAAACGATCAGAAGCGGCCTACACTCCGTGGCCGTAGCCGTGTTCCTTGATCTCGTCCGTTTCGGGAGACGCTGGCGGCACAGAGAGGCGCGCGGTGACGTCCTTTCGCACCGACTGCACGGTCCCGGTGGAGGGAGTCCCGCGGCCCTGAGCCGGAGTCGGCCGCTTGGCCGGTTCGTCTTGCTTGGTCGTGCCCTGCATGGTTCTCTTACCTTTCTTATCGGTCGCTCAGACAAAAGGTAAAGGGCCATCACCCGGAAACGGATGATGGCCCTTGGTCTTGAATCGAAGCTCGTAAAGGTCTCGTTAGCGCAGCATCATCCGCTCATGGCCGTCGGCCCAAGAAGGCCGACGCCAATAATGGCCAGAAGTCGAAGGATGCCCAACCGCTTCACTGTTTCGAGGATACCACACCCAATGTTCCAAGGGTTCCAGGGTTCCAAGGTTCCAAGGTTCCAGGGTTCAGTCAACGTTGCGGCGACGGAACTTTGGAACTTTGGAATCCCTGGAACTTTGGAACCATGGAACTTTGGAACCTTTGGTTAGACTGACACCGATGGCGCCGATGTTGGCCGTTCTGGTAACCGGGCTGGCTCTTTACGTATCCCGCGGGGTGCTCGACCAGGTGTTGACCGCAGATGGAGCCATGCGTGTGGCGCTCCTCCCTTCCCCACTCGCGCTCGTGGGGTTTCTCGCGGTCGGCGGGCTGGGGCTACTCCTGCTGGACCACCGGACACTTCCCCGAGGCACGGCGACTGCTGTTTACCCTCGAGTCGGTCCGCTCGTCCTTCCACTGTTCGGACTCACTATTCTTCTGCTGCCGTACCTCCCATGGGTAGCCGACGTCGTCCCGGCGTTCCAGATGATCGCCGGGCCAGCTCGTCCACTGATCTGGCTCGCGATCGTAGCGCAGCTCGTGTGGGTGTTGTGGCAAGCACGCCTTCTGCGCGCCGACTGGCTGCAACGCTGGACGCTGCGACGGTCGGCCGTGGCCATCGGAATGCTCACGGCCGTGATCACTGGACTGGCCGCGTCGCGGCTGACACAGACCAGCTTGTTTCCCGCCGGTGACGAACCGCACTATCTCGTGATCGCGCAGAGCCTGTGGCGAGATCACGACTTGAAGATCGAAAACAATCACGTCCGGGGCGACTACCGCGAGTACTTCGGACTGGATCTCGAGCCGCACTACCTTACGCGCGGCGCCGACAGCGAGATCTACTCGATTCACCCGGTTGGGATGCCGGTCGTGATTGCGCCGGTGCTGGCGGTTGGCGGCTACCGTGCCGTGGTCGTCCTGTTCATCCTGATGGCGGCGCTGGCGTCCGCCCTGATGTGGCACGCGGTCGTGCGCGCGACCAACGCCATTGGCGCCGCAACGTTCGCGTGGGCAACGGTGGTGGCCACCACACCGTTTCTGTTCAACTCCTTCGCGGTCTATCCAGAAATTCCGGCGGCGCTCGCCGCCGTTGTCGCGCTCACCGTGACCTTTGGCGGCGCCGGGCCGCGCGAAGCGTTGACCCAGTGGCTGATTGTCGGGCTCTCGTGCGCGACCTTGCCGTGGTTCAGCACGAAGTACGCACCGATGTCAGCGGCGCTCATCGCAATTGCCGCGGTCCGGATTCTCTGGCCGTCTTTGAACAGCGATCCGCGGCCGATGTCGGCAGCCCTTCGTGGTTCGCCACGTCGGGAGTCCGCAGTCGTATTTGCGCTCACCGCGCTGCTCGCGCCATACGCGGCATCACTCGCCGGCTGGTTCACGTTCTTCTACGTGATCTGGGGGACCCCTTGGCCGCAGGCGCCCTACGGAGCGCTGGTCCAAACCAGCCCCTGGAACCTCGTCTTCGGCGCGCCCGGCCTGCTCTTCGATCAGGAGTACGGTCTGCTGCCCTATGCCCCGGTCTACGTATTGGCCGTTACCGGCCTGTGGGCGATGTGGCGTGATCGAGGCGAACTGCGTCGCCGGGCCATCGAGATCACCGTGGTCTTTGCCGCCTTGCTCGCGACCGTGGGCGCGTTTCGAATCTGGTGGGGAGGCTCGGCGTCACCCGGACGCCCCTTGACCTCGGGGCTGTTGCTGCTGGCGCTTCCAATCGCGATGGCCTTCCGATCGGCACCCGCCGGCGGCGCGCGACGTGCCGCTCAGCACCTGCTGCTTTGGCTCAGCGTCGGCATTGCGGTCCTGGCGCTCACGGCGCAACAGGGATTCCTCATCAGCAATGGCCGCGACGGGACGTCTTCGCTGCTGGAGTATCTCTCGCCGCGGTGGCCGGCCTGGACACTCGTCCCTTCGTTCATTCATCACGAAGCGCCAACCGCACTGCTCCACTCGTTGGCGTGGTTGGCACTGGCTGCTGGTGCGGCGATTGTCGTGGCGCGACCGCGAACGATTCGACCGGGCGCGGCATCATTGATCGCGATCGCCACCTGCTTCGGTGCGCTCGTGACGGCGGCGATCGCCATCCCTCGACTGCCCGCGTCACCGCCATGGCCTGACATCGACATTCGCGCACGGCCTCGCCTCCCCATGCTGGACGCATTCGACAGCGTCGTGCGTCCGGTGGGCGTCGAGTATTCGCCTCTTCGGGTCGTGTCGGCCGGCGAGGTATCGACGCACGCGAGTCTGCAGGTGGAACCAGGCTGGCGAAGCGAGGCGCAACCCATTCGCGTCCTGCACAATGGGCGTTTTTCAGTGCCGGCGGGACGCTACCGCGTCGAGGTCGAGTGGAGTGGAGCGCGGTCGAATGAAACCATCGCGTTGCAGATGGGCCGCATCGGCGACGCGTGGCGCACGTGGCCCGTCGAACCCCGCCCCGGTGAACGCTGGACCACAGAGTTCGACGTTCCGATGGACGCGAGCTTCATCGGCCTTCGCGGTTCCCCCGAGCTCGAACGGCACGTCAAGCTCATCTCCATCACGCCCCTCACCATCGTCGATTCGTCGCGACGACCGAAGCTGCCGATCGTGGTCGGCGCAGCGGAATTTGGATCGACGACGGTCTTCTATCACGACGAACAGGCGTTTCCGGAGCGCGCCGGCTTTTGGGTTCAGGGCGAGCGATCGACGCTCGTCACGATTCAACATGACAACGCGGCCGCCCCCGTGACGTTGCGAGTACATAGCGGCCTGATCGACAACCGTCTCCATGTCGCCACCACCGGCTGGCAGACGACGCTGGCGCTCGATCGTGAACAGCCCGATGTGATTGAGATCCCAAGCGGTGGTCGAAGAGTGGTCACGATGCAGCTCTCGGCCGAGAAGGCCTTCGTTCCCAAGGAGGTCATTCCGTCCTCCGTGGACTCGCGTCCTCTGGGCGTGTGGATCGAGGTCACCACACCATGAGGGATCTTCGACGCGAATATGACAGCCGCACGTTGGATCTGGACGGGACCGACCCGAATCCGATCGCACAGTTCCGCGTCTGGTTCGCCGACGCGCTGGCGGCTCAAATCATCGATGCGAACGCGATGAGCCTTGCGACCGTGTCGGCGACGGGCGAACCCAGCGTGCGGACTGTCCTGCTCAAGGACCTCGACGACGAGGGCTTCGTGTTTTTCACGCATTACACCAGCCCCAAGGGACAAGACCTTGCGCACAATCCACGCGCCAGCCTGTTGTTCTTTTGGGCCGCGCTCGAACGGCAAGTGCGCGTCACCGGCGCCGTCTCGCAGGTCGCGCGCGCGGTGTCGGAGGAGTACTTCGCCTCACGCCCCCTCGAGAGCCAATGGGCGGTCTGGGCCGCGCCGCAAAGCTCCGTGCTGGCAGACCGCCAGACGCTCGAGCGGCAATTCGACGCCGTTCGACGACGCTTTGAAGGTCAACCGGTCCCGTGCCCGCCGGACTGGGGCGGCTATCGAGTGACCGCCGAGCAGATGGAGTTCTGGCAGGGCCGCTCTGGCCGGCTGCACGATCGCATCCTGTACCAACGCGACGCGGATGGATCGTGGAACCGGCGCCGGTTGGCGCCGTTAGGGCGCGCAAGGACTGCTTACGCAGCAGTCGGAAGTCGCTCGGCTTTCGGCTCGCTCCGTGAGATTCGCTGCTCGCCTTCGGCTCGTAGAGGGCGCTCCCAGTCGCGGCGGCCGCTTTCAGGTCCGATGAGCGAATCCTCCGCGCGAGCGATAGCCGAGCGGCCGAGCCCCCACGAGCGGCGAAGCCGCGAGTCCCACGAAGCGAGCCAAGGCGAGCGAGTCCCCCGCTGCGCGAGCAGGCCTAGTAAGTGAGCGTCCCCTCCGCCACCAGAACCGCCTGCCCCCCGACCTGCACTCGCGAGATCTTGCGGGACGCGTCGGCTGCAATCGCGATGTGAATGCGGCTTGCGCGTCCCATCGCGACGCCTTGCCAACTGATCATCTGCGTTGCCGCTTCGCCTTGCATGACGCCATGGCTCACGAGGTAGCAGCCCAGCGGGCCGCAGGCGCTGCCCGTGGCTGGATCCTCAGCCATGCCGAGGCCAGCGACGAACATCCGACTGTAAGCGGTGACCCCAGGCTCGGTGGGCGCCATCGTGAACACGTACACGCCGACGTGATCGACCGAAAACGCGCTTCCGAGGCGACCTAGCGCAGCGACGTCCGGATGGGCGCCATCAACTGCGGCGCGCGTGTCCACAGGAAGAAGGAGGTAGGGCACGCCGCACGAGACCTCTTCCATCGGCAATTGGGTACGCGAGACGGCGGCAGGATCGACTCCCACCGCTCGCGCGACCTCGTCAACGCTGACGAGCGGCGTCCGGACGTCGGGCAGCGGTTGATCCATCCGAGCGAACGACAAGTCCTTCCCGGAGAAGGTCAGCTCCACTCGGGTCGGTCCAACGCCCAGGCCGAACACAAAGTGGTCGCGTCGGTTGGTGATGACGCCCATGTGGGCGAGGGCGAAGGTGCTGCCAATTGTCGGATGACCGGCCATTGGCAATTCCACGCCGGGCGTGAAGATACGCATGCGAACGTCGGTATCAGGCCGCTCGGCCGGCAGGATGAACGTGCTCTCCGAGAAGTTCATCTCGCGCGCGATTGTCTGCATGGTCTTCGAGTCGAGCTCGCGAGCGTCGAGAAACACGGCGAGCTGATTCCCTTCGAATCGCTGATTGGTGAAGACATCCAACTGCAGATATTCGAGGCGTGGCATCCAATGATCCTAGCGAAGCTTCGCCCGAAATCGCCGATGAAAGAATCTCGTCGCAACGCTGCGCTTCGCTAATAGCTATCTTCTTTTGCCCCGCTCCGCCCTTCGACGTCGCTCAGGGCTGTCCCGAGCTTGGTCGAGAGACGCGGGGCGGCAAATCCAAGGCCCATGACCGATCGTACCGTGCTGCGCGCGTGCGTTGTTCTCATCGGCGAAAGTCGTTATGCTTCGCGGGACATGGTCTGCACTACTTTTCTTCGCCGCTTCGTCGCTTGTCTCTTCACGCTTGGCACCGGCACACTGGCGCTCCAGGCGCAAGGCATCTCAAACCAGGACCTGCTTGGCGGGTTGACCAACCCGGCGCGATGGTTGACGTATTCGGGCGACTATTCGGGTCGTCGCCACAGTCCGTTGACGCAAATCACGACCGACAACGCTGGACAGCTTGCGGCGCAGTGGACATTTCAGACTGGAGTCGCCGGCAAGTTCGAAGCGACGCCGATTGTGGTCGACGGTGTGCTGTATGTCGGCGGCCCCATGAACAACGCGTGGGCCATCGACGGCCGGACGGGGCGCCAGGTCTGGCGGTATCAACGGCCGGTGCCGGATGGCGTCCGCGCCTGCTGCGGCATGGTCAATCGCGGTCTTGCCATCTACGGCGATCGCGTCTTCATGGCGACACTCGATGCCTATCTGGTCGCTCTCGATATGAAGACCGGCAAAGTGGTGTGGGAAACGCAAATCGCTGACTACAAGATGGGCTACGCGAGCACTGGCGCCCCGCTCATCGTGAAGGACAAGATCATCACGGGCATTGCCGGTGGCGAGTTCGCCATCCGAGGCTTCCTCGACGCCTACGATGTCAACACCGGCAAACAGCTGTGGCGCTTCTGGACGGTTCCTGCACCCGGCGAACCCGGAAGCGAGACGTGGCCCCAAGAAGTCAATTCGTGGGAGCGAGGTGGCGCCCCGACATGGCTGTCGGGTAGCTACGATCCAGAGCTGAATCTCGTCTACTGGGGCACCGGCAATCCGAACCCGGATTTCTACGGCGACGATCGCAAGGGCGACAACCTTTACTCGGGGTCTATGATCGCGCTCGACCCGGACAGCGGCACGTTGAAGTGGCACTACCAATTCACACCGCACGACCTGCATGACTGGGATGCCAATCAGATTCCGGTCCTGGCCGATCTGGCCGTGAACGGCACGCCGCTGAAGGCTGTGATCGTGGCGAATCGGAACGGGTTTCTGTACATCCTGGATCGTGCCACCGGCGCGTTCGTTCAAGCCAAGCCGTTCGTTCACCAGACGTGGGCGTCCGGCATCGGCGCCGATGGCCGCCCCATTGAATTGCCAGATCAACGACCGACTGCCAAAGGCACGCTGACGTGTCCGGACCTCTTTGGCGGCACGAACTTCATGTCACCGTCTTTCGACCCCGCGAGCAACCTGCTGTTCGTGTCGGCGCGCGAGACATGCCAGATCTACTTCGCCGAGGCGCCCCCGGCGGGCTATAAGCCTGGCGACCGCACCATGGGCGGGCGAATCGCACGCGCCCCCGACGTGACGCCGTACGGCGCGTTGCGCGCGATCGATCCCGTTTCGGGCGAACGCAAATGGGAGATCAAGCACCCGACACCCTCGTGGGCAGGCGTGCTGTCGACGGCAGGCGGCGTGGTGTTCACCGGAGACAACGAAGGGTTCGTGGTCGTGGCCGACTCGAAGTCCGGCCAGGAGCTCTGGCGCTACCAGACCGGGGCTCCGATCTACGCCCCCCCCACGACCTACATGATCGATGGGCGTCAGTATGTCGTGATGCCGGCCGGCATGACGCTGACCGCCTTTGCGGTCCAGATGACCAAGGCCACGAGATAGCGGCGCGCGCGCCGTGGTACAGTCCGGACCTTGATTTCGTCCGCCTTCGCTGGCGCTACGGCGAAACCGCCGGCGTCTCGCGAAGGCGAATCGCCTGGAGGAAAATCGCATGGTCTCTCGCCGCCCCGGACCGGTTGGGCTCGCCGCCCTGCTCGTGGCCCTCACGGTCAGCCTCACGGACAGCATCGACGGTCAGTCGCCGCGCCCGGCACCGGAAGCCACTGCCGCGACTGACCCGTTCGCGGGTTTGAGCTTCCGCAACATCGGCCCGGCATCGATGGGCGGCCGCGTGGACGATCTCGCGGTGCTGGAATCGAACCCGGCCGTGTTTTACGTGGGCACCGCCACCGGTGGCCTCTGGAAGACCACCAATATGGGCACCACCTGGGAGGTGCTCTTCGACGATCTCGACGACGCCGTTTCGATTGGCGACATCGCGATTGCGAAAGACGATGCCAACCTGGTGTGGGTCGGCACCGGCGAAAACAACAATCGCCAGAGCGGCTCCTGGGGAAACGGGGTCTACAAGTCGACCGATGGCGGCAAGACGTGGAAGCACATGGGGCTTCGCGATTCGAAGCACATCGCACGCATCATCGTGGACCCCGTCGATCACGACGTCGTGTATGTCGCCGCGCTCGGCAGCCTCTGGGGCGCCGGGAAGGAGCGCGGCGTGTTCAAGTCAACCGATGGCGGCTTGACGTGGACCAACGTTCTCTTCGTGGACGTAGATACCGGCGCGACCGAACTGGTGCAGGACCCCTCGAACAACAAGGTGCTGTACGCCGCCACCTACCAACGTCGTCGCGCGACCTGGGGCTTCAACGGCGGCGGCCCCGGCAGCGGCATCCACAAGTCGAGCGACGCCGGCCGCACGTGGAGCAAGCTCACCAACGGCATTCCATCCGGGCCGCTTGGACGCATCGGGATGGACGTTTATCGCGCCAATCCCAACATCGTGTATGCACGTATCGAGCACCAGGGTGAGAGCGGCACCTATCGCTCAGACGATGGCGGACTGAGCTGGCGGAAGATGTCGAACGTCAACCCACGACCGATGTACTTCAGCCAGATCCGGATCGATCCCACCAACGACCTCCGCATTTACGTGCTCGGCGTGCAGATTCACATCTCGGACGACGGGGGGAAGACGTTCATCGAGAACGGGGCGCTGCACTCCGATCATCACGCGATGTGGATCAACCCCGCCAACCCCAACCACATCATCGACGGCACGGACGGCGGAATCGGCATCAGCTGGGACAAAGGCAAGAACTGGGAAGGCATCTACAACATGGACCTGGGGCAGTACTACCACGTCGGGTACGACATGGAGACGCCCTACAACCTGTGCGGAGGTCTTCAGGACAACTACACCTGGTGCGGGCCAAGCGCCGTGCGCAGCCGCAATGGCATCGTCAACGACGACTGGTTCCAGATTCAGGGCGGCGACGGCTTCGAGGCGCTCGTCGATCCCAACGATTCGCGAACGATCTATGCCGAATCGCAGGACGGCAACATCGTTCGCGTCGATCGGATCACCAACGAACGCAAGACCATCAGGCCGCTCCCGGGTCGCGATGAGCCGAACTTGCGCTGGAACTGGAACACGGCGATACACATCTCACCACACAATTCCGCCACGATCTATGCCGGAGCGAACAAGGTCTTCCGGTCGACCGACCGCGGTCAGTCGTGGCAGGCCATCAGCGAAGATCTGACACAGAATGTCGACCGCGAGACGCTTTCGTTGATGGGCGTCACGGCCAAGGAGTTCGCTATTGCCAAGCACGATGGTGTGCAGTCCTACGGCAACCTGGTGCAACTGGTCGAATCGCCGAAGCAGGCGGGTGTCATCTACGCCGGGTCCGACGATGGCGTGGTCCACGTCACACGAGACAACGGCAAGTCGTGGACGAACTTGAATTCGCGTTTCCCAAACATGCCCAAGAACTCGTACGTGTCGGGGATCGTGGCGTCCGCGCACGACGCCGAACACGGTCTACGTCGCGTTCGACAATCACACCAACGACGACTACAACAACCACGTGTACGCCAGCGCCGATGGCGGCAACAACTTCCGTTCGATCAGTGAAGGACTGCCCAAAGGCCAAGTCGTGATGACGGTGGCAGAGGACCCGAAGAACCCGGCGGTCCTCTACGCGGGGACCGAGTTCGGGTTGTTCGTCTCGACGAATCGCGGCGGCAGTTGGAACCGGATTCGTTCGGGGCTGCCGACCGTACCGATTCACGAGATCGTGTTCCACCCGCGAGACAACGACATGATTCTCGCCACGCACGGGCGGAGCATCTGGATTCTGGACGACGCGACACCGATTCAACAGTCGGCTGAGGCGATGCGGAGCGATGCGTTTCTGTTCGACATGCGCACGGCGGCGCAATTCAACCCCGCCAACGATCGCGGCTTTGTCACCGACAAACCGTTCCGCGGCAAGAACCCGACCTTTGGCGCCGCGATCAGCTATTACCTGAAGGGGCCGTCGAAGAACGTCGCGCTTCGCATTCGCGACGCCTCGGGCAACCAGGTGCGCGAGATCACGGGCAACGATCTACGTGACGCGCGCAACGCCGGGATCAATCGCGTGTATTGGGATCTGCGATACCAGCCGCTGGTCAACCCGCCAAATCTTCCAGCGCCCCCGCAGGGAGGCGGCGGAGGTGGCGGTGGCGGGGGTTTCGGCGGTGGCGGCAACAACGGACCGTTCGTCCTGCCTGGGGAATATCGAGTCACGCTGGTTGTCGATGGACGCGACGTGGCCACCAAGCCGGTGCGCGTCGCCGGTGACGCCGCGGTTCAATTCACCGATGCGGATCGCAAGACCTGGCACGATACCGCGCTGGCTCTTCATCGGCTGCAGGATCAAGCTAACGAAGCCGCTGACGCCGTGGCTCAACTCGGCACCCAGTATCAGGCGCTGGAAGGCTTGATGAAGATTGCCGCCAACCCGTCGGCCGATGCCAAGAGCGCCATCGAGAGCGCCGGCAAACAGCTCGCCGACCTTCGCCGACGGCTGGGCGTCCCTGCGCCGGGCCAGCCGGCGCCCGCGGGCGGTGGTGGTGGCGGCGGCTTCGGGCAACAGCAACAGAACGTTCGCGGGCAGATCGGGCAGACGAAGGGCCAGATCATGAATTCGCACTCGCTGCCGAGCGAGCAACAACTCCGCGTGGTGACGGACGGCCGCGGCGACCTGTCGAAGGTCATTCAGGAAACCAATGCGCTCATCACGGCGATGCCGGCTCTTTTCGACAAGATCGGCGCGAGCGGGCTCAAGCCGGCGGCGCTCAAACCGGTACAGGACGATCACGACGAACTGAACTAGGTGCGGCAGGTGCGACAGGTGCGATTGGTGCGACAGGTGCGGTGCGTGCAGAGGTTCACAGCTGCACCTGCCGCACCTACCGCACCTGTCGCACCTGTGCACCGCACCGCACCCGTCGCACCTGCCGCACCTATCGCACCTGTCCGCACCTGAAGTCGATAGACCCCGACCGGCGGCGAGCCTCTGTGCTTTTCGAGCACAATCCGATTGAAGCCTCGTCGCCAGACGTGAGGGTCGTGCGATCCAGAGGACCACACGGCCGGTGCGCCGGGTTCGGGAGATGCGGTCCCGAGTTTCACGCCGTTGACGAACACGGTCACGCCTGCGGCCGACGGAGGGTCCACCAGCCGCGCCCGCCATTCGATTTGCAGGTCGATGGGCGCGTTCCCTGCGGGATCGAGCGGCGCTGCAAGCTCGGCGGTCGCGCCGTCGATCCAGCGCAGCTCTCCCCATTCGTCGCCCGCGCGTGGCCCCCAGCCGTCCATCACGTACTTGTTGGAGCTCGCGTCGAAGACAATCTCGAGTGACGGACGCAACGGCTCCGGCCCGAGCAGGTCGTAGCGTTCAATCGGCAAGCCGTTGCGCCAGCCGAACCACGCGTTGGCGGGAAACGCGAATGGATAGAAGAACGGTGACCGCGTGGCCAGCTCACCCTGCTGCCGAACGATCTGACCGAAGCTCACCACCTCGCCCGCGCGCAGCATGCCGATGCGGTACTGCGCGACCAGGAGTTGGTTCCACGCCACGAATCCGAGAGCGACCAGGCCGACAGCGACCAGCGGACGGCGAGCCAAGGCTTCGATCGTGAGCGCAAGCCCTGGCGCCAACAGCACCATACAACTCACGAACCGACGTCCGCCAAACGACCAGCCCGCCGCCCAATCGGCGGTCGATCCGTTGAGAAGCGCCATCAGAAACAGAATCGTCAGCGCCGTCACCGACCACCATCGTCGTCTTGCAAAGTACGCGGCGGTGCCGATCGTCGCCATGTAGGCCACGGGCGACCACGACAGGAATCCGTGCCACGACGACCAGAGGGTGTCCGGCCATCGATTGCGAAGGATATTGAGATAGCCCTCTTCACCCGTCACCACGAAGCTCTCGCGGCTGAGCACGATCCAAGTATGAACAGCCTGAACGACGAGAAAGACCAAAGCGCCTAGCAGCGCCCACGCGGCAAGGCGAGTGGCAGCCGCGAGGCGATCGCGCATCGATTCGGGCCGGACCAGAAGGAGCACGGCCGGAACGAGCGCGAACAGCGCCTCTTGCGGGCGTGACAGGAAGGCGGCGCCGAGCAACGCGCCAAGGACGCTGGCCCGCCCTGGCGTGATGGTTGGAGACGTCCAACGCACGGCGCAGATGACGAAGAGGGCGACGAAGCCAAACGATGCGGCATGCGTCATCGAGGGTTCGTAAACCATGTACCAGACCAGCGGCGTGGCGCCGAAAGTCAGGAGCGTCGCGCCAAAGGCCACACCTGCGCCGAATTCCTGCCGGAGGTGCCGGTGGAGGACGACAAGGCCCGTAGCCCCTGCTGCAAACGACGCCACGAGCGCGGCACGCGCATACGGCAGCGTCAGGCCTAGCGCGGCGGGATTCTCGGGTGCGGACCACAGCCCCACCGCTCGCCCGAGCGCGTCGACGGCTGCCACCGCGAGGTATCCCGGAAGCCAGAGAAACATCGGTCCAATCGGTACGACGTAGGACGGTCGCGCCGGTTGTCCGAGAAACGCGAGCTCACTCGTCAGGTCGAAGTCACGATCGAAAATCAGACTTCGCAACTGAGAGAAATAGACGACGCCGTCAGTAGTGATGCCGTGCGTGTCCTCGAACTGGACGCCAAGCGC
>CAWJEM010000014.1:0-154503 GCA_963841905.1 uncultured Acidobacteriota bacterium | reverse complement strand
TCGACGCGCGTGTCGCGTTTGATCGCGAGGGTCGGCGCGGGCGGATCGTCAGCGATTCGTTCGAATCGAATCGATGCCCACTCGTCGTCGCCGTCGGGAAGCAGCAAGAGCATGTCGGGGCCGCCGGTCCTGAGGGCCGGTTCGAGCCGAAAGGTGATCATCCCGTCGGGCAGCGGTCCGGCCGCGAGTCGGAGTTGCACGTTGCTCGCAGCAATGCTCGAACGACCTCGCGTGCGAGCCCTGAGTGAAATATCCAGGCCTTGTCGCGGCACGCCGAGTGAGATGAGGCCTTCGCCCAGCTCGACGGGAGCGCCAGCCACGTTGAGGGGTCTGACGTAATGGCCTATGAGATGCGGCTCGCGCCAGACCTGCGCCGACAGCGAACCCGTCGCGACCACCACCAATGCGCTAACGCCCACCAGTACGCGCATATTGTTTCTCCGTTACAGGGCCTGTCCCCCGATGAAAGGCCTGTCCCCCGTTGGCCAAGCGTCCTAAAGGCGACGACACCCTAACCGCGAAACGCCGCGCGAGCGGTCGCCGGCTCGATGAACAGCGCGGCTAACGAAGCGCCGATGCCAAACGACATGAGCAGTGCCGCCCAGCCCGCGCGGTCGGCCGGTAACGCAATGGCACCGATGATCAGGAGCGCGGCAAACGCGATGTCAGCCGCCCGAATCCAGCGCGCAGCATCGGCGAGACGCTCACGCAGATCGTTCGGATAGACACGCGCCGAAAACATTAGGTGCAATCGCAGACCCGCCGCGACGACGACGGCGGCGAGGACGGCAAGGAAAAAGAACAGGCCGGCGCGCCCGAAAGAGCGATGCACGTGCCAGACCGGCCAGACCATCAACACATAAGAAAGCGCTGCGGCGAGTTGGTGGAAGCGCCACCACCATAGGGAAAGTGCCTCAGGGGCCGCAGACACGGGTGCGACCGGTGCGACGGGTGCGACGGGTGCGACAGGTTCGGTGCGGTGCACAGGCGCTACGGGTGCGCTCCCTGCGATCGATGCGCGCGCCTCCTCGAGGGCAGCGACGAGCGCTCGCGTGGACTCGTATCGCTGTGACGCGTCCTTCCGCAAGCACCGCTCGATGACCTGCCAGAGCCCGGACGGGATCGCTTCGTCGCGTCCCGGCGGAATTGGATCGCTGGCCAGAATGCGCGCGATGGTGGACGGAAGCGAGTTGCCACCAAACGCATGGCGTCCTGTACACAGCTCGTACAAAACCACGCCTAGCGAGAATTGATCCGTCCGCGAATCTGTTTCGTGGCCGAGGAGTTGCTCGGGGGCCATGTACGGGGGCGTCCCGGCAATCATCCCAGACTGCGTGAGGCGGGTCATCGACACCAGATCGCGCGCCGTGTCTTCGAATTGCGCCAGACCGAAGTCCAGAATCTTCAGTGTGCCGCCGGTTGTCCGAATCACGTTCTCGGGCTTGAGATCGCGATGCACGATTCCGCGGTCGTGAGCGGCAGCCAGCGCCTGCGTCATTTCGATCGCGATGCTCAGCGCCTCCGGGATCGAAAGGCGCTGTCGTTCGAGCATCGCACGCAGCGTCTCGCCATCGAGATATTCCGACACGATGTACAACTGGCCATCGATCTCCTCGAGCGCGAAGACCGTTGCAATCCCGGGGTGAGTCAAGGCCGCAGCTGCACGGGCTTCCTGCCTGAGTCTCTCGCGCTGCCGTTCGGCGCGGGAAAACCGTGGCGAGAGCGACTTGACCGCTACGCGCCGGTGGAGCCGCGAGTCGTAGCCTTCGTACACGACGCCCATGCCGCCAGTACCGATGACGGCTCCTATCCGATACGGGCCGACGACCGTCCCCTCGGCCAACGGTGGGGGGTCCGGCTCCGTTTCGAGCGTCTCGCCTTCCGCGAGTGCGGTCGTGTCGGGCGACTTATCCAGAAATCCTGCCGCTTCGTCGTGCGAGGCAAGCAGCGACAGTACTTCTTCCTGTATCTCCTCTGGCTCCTGCGATGCGCGGACGAATGCTTCACGCTCGTCGACTGGCAGCGCGAGCGCCGCATCGAACAGCGCGCCGACGCGATCCCAGCGATCACTCATGGGCCGTCCGCCAGTTCGCGTTTCAGCCACGCGCGGGCCAGCGTCCAGTCCCTTTTGACCGTGGCCGGGGAGATGTCGAGGGCCGCGGCAGTTTCTTCGACGCCAAGGCCGCCGAAGTAACGGAGCTCGACCACCTTCGCCTGACGTTCGTTGAGCGCAGCGAGTCGTGTCAGCGCCGCATCGAGCGCGACGAGATCGATCTCGTCGGTCGCATCATGAGTGGGCGCTGGCAGAAGCCGCTCATCGATCGTGATGCGGACCGGATCCCCTCCCCGCTTCGCAGCGCGTCGAGCCCTCGCACGTTGCACCAGGATCTGGCGCATCGACAGGGCCGCGATGGCGAGAAAATGCGTGCGGTTCTGCCAGTTGTGCGCCTTCTCGTTGATCAGGCGCACGTAGGCTTCGTGGACGAGCGCGGTCGCTTGGAGCGTCTGTCCCGGCCGCTCCCGCCGGATATACGAGGCCGCCAGCCGGCGCAACTCGTCGTACACGAGCGGCATCAGCTGAGAGATGGCCTTGTCATCTCCGCTCGCCGCCCGCGTCAGCAGTCGTGTGGGATCTGGCAATCGGTCAGATTCTAGTTCCAGGGTTCCAAGGTTCCAAGGTTCCAAAGTTCCAGAGTTCCAAAGTTCGAAGCACCGAACCGCGGAACCTTGGAACACTGGAACCGTGGAACCCTGGAACCCTATTGCGAAATCTGGCGATCTGAAATCTGCATGGTCTGCTTGATCCGCCGGAAGACGGCACCGTAGGCGTCGGTCTCGTCCTGTGGGACCACACCAATGAGGTACAGAACGCTACCGTCGCGCAGCGGGACGGTGGAGACCGCGACCATTTCGGCTCCGCCAGTCACCTCGGACACGTTTCGGAGCGTCGTCGAGAGCGCAGTCCGTCCACCAATCGACTCGCGGACGTAGCCGCTGTTCTGGCGACGAATCTGCGGGTTGCCTTGCTGCAGGCTCGCGAGCAGTTCGTCGGTTGCCTCCTGATGACTGTGCGATTCATTCGGGATGACGCCCAGTTGCAGCCCGTGGGTGAAGCCCGACTGGCCCGACCCGCCGCGATACTGCGCGCCATCGGGCGCAAACGTGACGCTGTCTTTGCCAGAGATTCGACGCCAGTTACTTGGCACCTGCAGGCGGAGGAAGTTGCCCACCTGGACCTGCTGGAACTGAGTCGAGGGTGGTTCAACGCGGCCGTTGCCCGAGCGAATGATGGCTTCGTCATTGCCGCCGCCGGTCGCCCCCGGCAGTCGACGGCCGTTGGCCTTCGCGCGCGCGATCTGCTCGGCCGTGTACGCGGGCGGCATCCCCCGAAGCCTCGACTTGATGGCACTAAATTCCGCCGGCGACGACGACGTTCCCCGAACTTGCAACATCGCCGCCTCCTTCTGAATCGCGTCGTAGCGGTTCCCCGGATTCGGATGGCTGCTGAGCCACTCGGGTCCGCCTGCGCCGCTCTCTTTCTCAATCGTGCGGAACATCTCCGCCATGTCGCGCGGGTTGTAACCCGCCTGCGCCATGATGCGCGCGCCGAGTAGATCAGCTTCGCGCTCGTACTCCCGTCCATACTTCAGGAAATACGCGCCCAGCCCGAACGATGATCCCTGGGCAATCACGCTGCCGGCCGCACCACCGACGATCGCGCCCAGAATCTGCCCCGCGATGGCGCCAATCTGAAACTTCTCTCCCTTGGTTGCTTGCGCGGTGCCATGTCGCAGCGCGACGTGCGCGATCTCGTGAGCCATGACGCCCGCCATTTCGCCTTCGGTGTTCGCCGCATCGATCATTCCCCGATGAAGGAACATCGGGCCGCCGGGCAGCGCAAACGCGTTGATCTCCTTTTGATTGACGACCTCGAAGGTGTAGCGGAACGCGGGCTCCTGAAATTCTGAGGGGATTGCGCGAACCAGGCTGCGCCCAACCCCTTCGACGTAGTCGTCGACGCGCGCGTCGTTCAGCATGGGTAGTTCGCGGCGCACTTCGGCCGCGGCCTCTTGGCCAACCTCGACGTCCTGCTCTGGCGAGTACTTGTTGTTGTCGCGCTTGACCGGCGTCTGAGCAAGCGCCGACGCGGTCGCCAAGGTCGCGGCGAGCCAGACGGCCGCAAGACGTCCACCCGGATGAGTCAGCAGACTTGCCATGACAGGTCTCTCTGCAAAGGTGGAACCAGCCAGCCCACGGTCAGGATCGTTCAATTGACACCGAATTGACCACAATGTCCTTTGCTGGCCGATCGCTGGCGACAGTCTTCGTCTTGCCGATGCGCCGGACGACATCCAGCCCTTCGATGACCTCGCCAAAAACCGCATGCTTATTGTCGAGCCATCCGGTCGGCGCCAGCGTGATGAAGAACTGACTCCCGTTGGTGTTGGGGCCTGCGTTGGCCATCGACAGCAACCCTTCGCGGTCGTGGCGCAGCCCTGGCCCGAACTCGTCGGCAAACTGATATCCCGGACCGCCCGTGCCGGTGCCCAGCGGACAGCCGCCCTGGATCATGAATCCGTCGATCACCCGGTGAAAAATCAGCCCGTTGTAGAACGGACGCGTGACCTTGGCGCGGCTCTTCGGGTCGGTGAACTCCTTGGTTCCCTCCGCGAGGCCGACGAAATTGGCGACGGTCTTTGGCGCTTTGTCATCGAACAGCCGGGCCTTGAAGTCGCCTTCGCTGGTGCTGAATTTTGCGAATGTAGCCATGACGTGATCCTACTTCCATCGGAATGTTCCAAGGTTCCAGGGTTCCAAGGTTCCAAGGTTCCAGGGTTCCCAGGGGTGAGGGTTCCGCCGATAATTCACTCAGATGGCTGTCAAGCCCGGGCCCCTTCCTGCGGCGGCCGCAGAGTCTCTCGCACGCGGCCTGCATGCCGATCCCTTTGCGGTGCTTGGTCCGCACGAGAGTTCGCTCGATGACGAGCGCGGGGTCGTCGTTCGAGTTTTTCGACCACAGGTGAGCGCAGTCGCAATCCGCAGCCTGGGCGATGGCCGATCGATCGCGATGACGCGTGTGCATCCTGAAGGTGTCTTCGAAGGGTTCGTGGCGGGCACGTCGCGTGAGCGGTTCGACTACCGGCTGCAGCTGACCTGGCCCGATGGGTCGCAAACCGAGATTGACGATCCCTATCGCTACGGCCCGGTGCTGACGGCCTTCGATCAACATTTGTTCGCCCAAGGCACTCACGTGCGCACGTTCGATCGGCTGGGTGCGCGGCCGATGGTCCACGGGATTCGACCGGGTGTGCATTTCGCCGTGTGGGCGCCCAACGCGCGACGGGTGAGCGTCGTCGGCGATTTCAACGGGTGGGACGGGCGCGTGCACCCGATGCGATCGATTGTGCTGTCCGGTCTCTGGGAGATCTTCCTGCCCGAACTTGGGATCGGTGATCGCTACAAGTTCGAGATCGTGACGGCCCACAACCAGGTGTTTCTGAAGTCGGACCCGTGCGGCCGCTACTTCGAAGCCCCGCCACTGACGGCGTCGATCGTCTGGAACGACGACTACGAGTGGCGCGACGCGGAGTGGATGGCGATGCGGCCGGCCCACCAGATGTGGGTTCGATCGCCGATGGCGATCTACGAAGTGCATCTCGGCAGTTGGCGACGTCACCGCGACGGGCGACCGCTGTCGTACCGCGAGCTTGCCGACACGCTCGTGCCGTACGTGCGTGACCTCGGATTTACACACATCGAACTGCTCCCCGTGATGGAGCATCCATTCGCGGGCTCCTGGGGCTATCAGGTGATCGGGTTCTTTGCTCCGACCAGTCGATTCGGCACCCCCGAAGACTTCAAGTCTTTCGTCGATGCGTGCCATCGTGCCGGCATCGGCGTCATCCTCGACTGGGTGCCCGGTCACTTTCCCAAGGATCAGCACGGTCTGGCACGGTTTGATGGCACGGCGCTCTACGAGCACGAGGACCCACGCCAGGGCGAGCACCAGGATTGGGGCACGCTGATCTTCAACTACGGCCGTCCCGAGGTTCGCTCATTCCTCTTGAGCAACGCCCTCTATTGGATCGAGCAATTCCACGTCGACGGCCTGCGCGTTGACGCGGTCGCCTCGATGCTCTATCTCGATTACTCCCGGCAGACTGGTGAGTGGATACCCAACAAGTTCGGTGGCCGCGAAAACCTCGAGGCGATCGACTTCCTGCACGAGCTCAATCGCCTGGTCGGTGCCGAGCATCCCGATGTCCCGATCACCGCCGAAGAGTCGACGTCCTGGCCCGGCGTCAGCCGACCGGTGCATCTTGGCGGACTCGGCTTTACTTACAAATGGAACATGGGCTGGATGCACGACATGCTCGCCTACATGAGGGAGAACCCCGTCTATCGCAAGTTCCACCACGGGAAAATCACCTTCTCGCTGCTCTACGCTTTCAGCGAAAACTTCGTGCTGCCGTTCTCGCACGACGAGGTAGTACACGGGAAAGGCTCACTGATCGACAAGGCGCCTGGCGATGTGTGGCAGAAGCATGCGACGCTGCGCGGGTTATACGGCTACATGTTCACCCATCCCGGCAAGAAGCTGTTGTTCATGGGCGGCGAGATCGGGCAGTGGCGCGAGTGGAACCACGACGGCGAGCTTCAGTGGGAAGTCCTCGGCGACGCGCGTCATGCGGGCATGCAGCGGTGGGTTCGCGACCTGATGCAGGTGTACGCATCGGAGCGCTCACTCTATGAGGTCGACTTCGAGCCCGAGGGCTTCTCGTGGATCGATTGTCACGATCACGAGAACAGCGTGATCTCCTTCGTCCGGCGCGCCACTGACCACGCCGACTTCACGATCGTGGTCGCGAACTTCACACCGGTGCTGCGGCGTGACTATCGGATCGGCGTGCCGGCGGGCGGCGCGTATCGAGAGGTTCTGAACAGCGACGCCGAGGTGTATGGCGGCAGCAATAGCGGCAACGCCGGACGCCTTGTCGCCATCGATGAGCCCTCGCACGGCTATCCCCATGCGATGACGCTCACCGTTCCACCGCTTGGATTTCTGCTGCTCAAGCCCGAGAGGGCATAGGACCCCCAACCGTACATCCTGCGATCCGTCCAATCGAATCGTGATCCACGCCATTGAACCGCTGGCGGTCCATGGTGTCCGAATTCGGAAGGCTTCGTCTCGTCCGCGCGCACTCGACACGAGAGAGAACAGCGACACCCCCCGGCGTTCCGGCCTTAAATCGCGTACGCGAGCCTCTGCGCCGCTCTCGCGTCGCGACATTCGAATGGCCTTGACGCGGCACGCGGTTCGCATAGCTCGTCGTGATTCATGCGCCGCATGAGCTCATGCGCTTCAACGTGTTCGGGCCAGAGTCCCGCGTCCTGGTGTCGAGCAGCGGTCCAGCAGTGACGAACCGCTCGATATGAGGGACGGATTCGCGCAACGCCTGCGGCGACGCGACGTGCGAACGCTTGACGTGGTGCAGTCGGAAGTCGATAGTGCGCCGATGCACCCTTTCTCCGGCTACGTCCGCCCCCGCGTCATCTTCGGCGTTGCAACGGCGCTGGCGTTCTTCTCGGGGTTTCAGGGCTACTACTACGTCTCGACGTTTACCGATTGGCCCGCGTCGATGCCGTTCCTGCTCGCCCTCAACCTTGGCTACTGGTATTCGTGGGCATGTCTGACGCCGGCGATCCTGTGGCTCTCGCGATGGGCGCCGCTCGAGCGCGAGACGTGGAAGCGCGCCGTTGCCGTTCACGTGCCCGGTGTCTTCGTCGCGACGACCCTTCACATCATGTTGACGGTCGGCAGTCAGATGCTGATTGTCTGGGTCGTAGGCCAGGAACAACGATCCTGGCAGGCCGAAGCCCAGAACATGTTCTTCAACTATTTCGACTGGGAGATGATGACCTACTGGGCCATTGTCTTACTCAGCCATGCGCTGCGGTATCACAGCGAAGCGCGTGATCGCGCCCTGCGCGAAAGCCAGCTCGAAACGCACCTGGTCGAGTCGCAGCTCCAGGGACTGCAGCGGCAGCTGCAGCCCCACTTCCTGTTCAACACCCTCAACACGATTTCGGCGCTGATGCATCGCGACGTCGATGCCGCCGACAACATGATCGCGAAGTTGAGCGACCTGCTGCGCATGTCGCTGCAGAACGTCGGGGTCCAGGAGGTCACCTTGAAGCAGGAGCTCGACTTCCTGTCCAAGTACCTGGAGATCGAACAAACCCGCTTCCGGGATCGTCTGACCGTTGTATTCGACGTGCATCCGGACACGCTCGATGCGCTGGTGCCCAACCTTATGCTCCAGCCGCTCGTCGAAAACTCCATCAAGCACGGGATTGGTCCAAAACCGACCCGCGGCCAGATTGAGATCCGGAGCCGGCACGTCGGGCGGCTGCTCGAGCTCGAGGTGCGGGACAACGGGGTAGGGCTGTCGGCGGCCCGCTTGACGGACTTCAATCGGGGCGTGGGCCTGGCCAATACGCGGTCGCGGCTTCAGCACTTGTATGGCTCCTCGCATCGGTTCGAGTTCAGGCAGCCGCCGACTGGCGGTTTGTCCGTGCTGATTGCGATCCCGCTGGTGGAAACCGCCGAGGCGGCGGCGAACGAGGTCGCGGAGGGAGTGGCGTGAGCAAAATTCGAACGATGGTGGTTGACGACGAGCCCGTGGCGCGCGAACGCATCGTCGGATTGCTGCAACAGGAGAAGGACATCGAGCTGGTGGGCGAGTGCGCGGATGGCCAGCAGGCCATCAACGCGATTCAGGCCCAGCATCCCGATCTCGTGTTCCTCGACGTCCAGATGCCCGCATGCGACGGCTTTGGCGTCATCGAACAGGTCGGCGCCGAGCGCATGCCCGCCGTGGTCTTCGTCACCGCATACGACGAGTACGCCCTCAAGGCGTTCGAGGTCCATGCGATCGACTACCTGCTGAAGCCATTCGGGCGCGATCGTTTTCAGCAGACCCTTCAACATGCCCGCGAGCATCTCGAGCGACGTCGCGCCGGCGACCTCGGACGCCGCCTGTTGGCGCTCGTGCAGGACCTGAAGCCGGAGCCGCAGAAGCTCGATCGGCTGGTGGTCAAGTCCGGCGGCCGCGTCTTCTTCCTGCGGACCGACGAGCTCGATTGGATCGAGGCGGCGGGCAACTACGTGCGCCTGCACCTGGGCGAGGACTCGCACCTGTTCCGCGAAACGATGAACAACATGGAAGCGCGCCTCGATGTGCGGCGTTTCGTCCGCATTCATCGCTCGCGGATCGTCAACACCGATCGGATCAAGGAACTGCAGCCGTGGTTCAACGGCGAGTACGTCGTGGTGTTACACAATGGCACTCGGCTGACGTTGAGCCGAGGGTATCGGGAGAAGCTGCAGGAGCGACTCGGTAAGGCTTTTTAATTCAAGCCCCCAGCTGGCAGCCGCCGGTGGCCGGCAGCCGGTGACCGGCTGCCGGCTTTTGGTCCGGCCACTGTCCCGCCTTTGTTCGCGCGTGATCAGGCGAGCTCCGGCGAGGTCTCGCCGAAGCCGCCTCCGGCGGCGGAGGCGGACAACCGGCCACTGAATCCGTCCCATCAGATTGTTTTTCTTCGCTAGGCGCGCGGCGCAAATGGGGGTATTTTTGCAGGCGGAGCCTCCATGTCTGAGAGTGAACGTCACGGCGAGAAAGAGCTGGCCTCGTTCATCCGCGCCGGTGCGCAGCGGCGGCCCGAGCAAGCCTACGGCGATTACTTCAAGGGGCAGCGCGCCTCGTGCGCGCTCGGTGCAGCCTACGAAGGCATGTACCGGTTGCCGCGCCAGATGGAAGGCGCCCATCCGACGAAGGACCTGGACTGGTTCTTCGACTGCCTTGAAGGCACCGTGCGCCGGTGCCCGGTCGACGGCTGCAAGAAGAAGCTGGTACTCTCGGCCATCATCGTGCACCTGAACGATGAGCACCGTTGGTCGCGCGAGCAGATTGCCACCTGGCTGGAGTCGATCAACGGCAAGGCCAACGGTGTTGTCTCGCCGCCGGCCTGAGGGCAACCATCGCGGGCGCCTCGCCGGTCTCGATGCTCCCGGGCCTTTCACCACTTGCTGCTAGCCTCGCTAGCTACTGCATCCGAAGGGCCGCGCTCGGGTCCACTCGAATCGCGCGTCGCACCGGCACGTAGCTCGCGATCGCGACGACCGCTGCGATCGACGCCAGGCCTGACAAGAAGGCCACGTAATCGAGAGGGCCGACACCGAAGAGCGCTCCTTGCGCAAGCGCGGCCAGCCCGCCGCACATGAGCAATCCGACCACCAATCCAGGAACCACTGTTGACAGCGCTTCGAGCCCCACCAGTCGCAGGACGTCTCGAGAACTCGCACCCAGCGCCATTCGCACTCCGATTTCACGACGTCGCAAGGTCACGAACCACGATACGAGCCCGTAGAGCCCCACGGCGCTCAGGCTGAGCGCGACGGCGCCCAACGCGCTCGCGGCGGCCGCTGTCGCACGTGTCGGCAAATACTCGATGGCCACATGGTCGTCGAATGTACGCGGGAAGAAGCCAACCAGGCCAGGACCGACATCGTCGAGTGTGCGCTGCAGCGCCAGGAGCGTCGCGCGCGGTTCGGAATTGGTGCGGACCAGGAGCGTCAGTCCCAGCGTCGCCGGCGTCGGCCGGTACACGTGTGGACGAGTGGATTCACTCAGTGACCGATACTTCGAGTTGTGTACGACGCCGATGATGCGAACAGGTGTGGCCTCGTCGCCGAGTAACAGCGATCGATCGAGAACATCGCCGTCAGCTCGGAGTTGGCGTGCCAGCGTTTCGTTGACGGTCACAACCGGCGCCGTCGATTCCGCTTCAGCTGCGCTGAACGGACGACCGGCGATGACACGAAGGCCAACGGTTTCGAAGTACCGCGCGGTCGCGAGGTAGAAGGTGACGTCCGGGATCTCGGCGTCGGCGTCCCACGGGACGCGGACTCGCATGGTCGGTGTGGACTGGTCGACAGGCGCACGGTTTGACATTGCGGCGGACAGGACACCTGGTGTCGCTTCGGTTCGAGCCAAGGCATCGCGCGCCAACGCCGGCAGCTCATCGATCGGCGCTGCAGACGGCTCGAGGTCGAAGTCCATCGCGACCAGTCGTTCCCCGAGAAATCCGAGATCGACCTCGTTCAGCGCGGACAGGCTTCGTGTGAACAGCGCTGCGCCGACGACGAGCACGAGTGACAAGCAGACTTGCGCGGAGACCAGCCCCCGGCGCAGATGACCAGCACGGTGGTGACCGCTGGCACTCATGCCCGCGTCCCTCATCGCCTGAATCAAGTCAACCTTCGCGGCCCACAGCGCAGGACCACCAGCCAGTGCGACACCGGCGCCGGTACCGAGCAGGAGCATTTCGAGAACCAGGCGCGCATCGAACGGCAGGTCGAAGCGCAACGCCAGCGTTGGAAGAAGAGTCACCTCCATGAGCGCGCGACGCGACCACGCGTAGAGACCCATCGCCAGCACGGCGCTGCATATTCCCAGCAATGCGCCCTCCATCAGTTGACGACGGACGATGGCGGCGCGTCCCGAGCCGATGGCAAGGTGAATGGCGACCTGGCGCTGACTGACGGCGGCACGAGCGAGGAGGACGCCCGCGACGTTGGACGCCGCGGTGACCAGGATGAGCACAGCGAGTCCGCCGAGCACGGCAATCAACAGCGTGGCCGTGTCCCGTTGACTGCCGGTAATCACCGTCGCGGCTGATGATTGGAGTCGGCGGCGTCGCCACGCCTCAGGGTAGCGCTGCGCGAGCACGTCCGAGGCTGCGGCCAGGCTTGTTTCGACTTCCGGTGGGACTCGATCACGGTCTTTCTGATTGGTTGGGAGCGCGAAAGCGGAGAACCATCGATTCTCGACATTGGTCCGCCAGCCTCGGTTGAGCACGACGTCGGCGTGTGCGGTCGCAATCCATGCGTCCACACTGGCGCCCAAAAAGTTCGAGGAGCCGACCACGCTTGCGACGCCAACGATCGTGAACTTGTGACCATTGAGACCGATCGACTCGCCGACGACGTCACGGAGGCCACCGAGATGACGCTGGGCAAACGAGTTCGTGACTACGACAGCGGGCGGCGCCGCGGCTTGGTCGTCCGTGCTGATCAAGCCGCGCCCTGCGACGGCCTGCATGCCAGTCAGTCCGAAGTATTTGCCATCCACGACTTCGACTAGTGTCTGTACGTCCACCCCGCGTACGCGGAGGACCGCAGGCTGCATGTTGACGCTCGTGACTTCGGCGACGTCCCGAAGGTGGTCCTGGATGGTCTCTATCTCTGGAAACGACAGCCTGAGCGATAGTCGATCGCGCTGATCGACAAATCCGATGCGACGCAACGCGTGGCCGTGCACGCTGCTCACCTGCCGCGCCAGGAGTGTCTGCGCGAGCCCGAGGCTGAGGAACAGCGCGAGCAGGCCGGTGGACAAGATGGCGGCTGTCGCGACCATGGGAACTGGCGCCCGGCGCAAGCCTCGGAGCGTGAGTCGGAAATCGCGGATCCACACGGGTGCCACGTCCTGGGCTCGGGAGAGCGGCTTCAACGAGTAGGCCCACAGGATCGAGCCCGTTTCTCGCGCCAGCCACCACTGGCCGGGTCTCGGCAGGCTACCGCTGTACTCGTCAACAAGGTCCGACAGGATTTCGTCTGCGCGCGGCGCCGGCACGGCGAGACGAATCAACCACACGATCGGTCGTGGCAGCGAGCGCTTCACTGGTCGTTCAGGATCGGTTCGAGCCCGACTCGCATCCGCTCCACTCCGGCCAGCGCATGGCGAAGCGCACGAAGACCTCTGGGCGACACCTTGTAGTGCCGACGGGGACGGCTCGCGGCGAAGTCGTCGGGCGCGGTGGTTTGTGAACTGATCAACCGCTTGGCTTCGAGGCGCTCGAGCGTGACGTATACGGCGCCCCGTGCCACTTTCCGTCGAGCGCGACGCTCGATCTCCAGACGGACCGCCGGTGGATAGGCTTCGTTGCCCAGGTGCAGTACCGCCATCAGGACTAGAGCCTCGAATTCACCGAGCGCTGTCATTCGTGCCAACATTGTTGGCGAAAGTCGATCTCGATGTCAACATTGTTGGCACAGCCGGCTTTGACGAAAATGCCTGCTCCGCCTAGCATTTGCCGGAACCCGCCACCGTTACAGGTCTCATGGTGGCTCGACCGCATGCGTTGATCACTCAACTCGCCCCAGCGAGGCTCCTATGAAGTGGCTCGTTCGCATCGTCTTGCTCGTTGTGCTCGTCATTGCGGCGGTTTACGGCGTTGGCTGGCTGCTGCCGGTCGCGCACGTGGTGTCGCGAAGCACCCTGCTCGGCGCACCGCCGCAGCAGGTGTACGACACGATTGCTGAGGTCGGGAACTACTCGCAGTGGTGGTCGGAGATCTCACGCGTGGAGATGCTGCCCAGTGAGGGCGGGCGCACCCGGTTCCGCCAGCACTCAGGAGCCGGGCCGGTCACGGCGCAGGTCGAAGAGGCGAGTCCGCCGTCGCGGTTCGTCACGCGCATCGCGGATCCCGACCAGCCGTTCGGCGGGACGTGGACGTTCGAGATCGTGGCCAATGCTGCGGACAAGACGCTCGTGACGATCACGGAGCGCGGTGAAGTCTACGATCCTCTTCTTCCGGTTCATGTCGAGGTTCGTGTTTGGCCACACGTCCACCCTGGACAGCTGCCTGGCGGCGCTGACGACGAAGTTCGGCACCTAGTCGGGGGACAGGCCCCGTCATCGGGGGACAGGCCCTGTCTCCGGAATCCCTCAATACTGCCAACTCCTGGAACATAGGGGTTGTGGTGTGGGGCAGGCGTTTCGACTCCTCGGCATTGGCCTCGCGATGGGGCTGGTCTGCGGGCTCGCCGCGGCGAGCGCCATGCGGCGGTTGTGGTATGGCGTCACGCCGCTCGATCCGTTCAACGTCGCCGGTGTCGTGGCGCTGCTCGCGATGGTGACGCTTGCGGCAAGCCTGGTGCCGGCGTGGAAGGCTACGCGCGTCGATGTCGTGGAGGCGCTGAAAAGCGAGTAGGGCGACAAGGCCTTATATATTGTTAACCTGAGGCGCAGGCGTTGCGGGGACTGACGATCGTTCGAGGCTAGCGGTCTGTCGACGCGCCAGGGCGAACTCCGGACGTCGTATCCGGTGCCACCCCAGGCAGGTCGGTGATCCCGAGTCGTAGTCGTTTCAAGTAGAGGCCCTTGCGAGACAGGCCAAGTCGCTGCGCCGCATCCTCGAGACGGCCGGACGATTCCTTCAGCGCCTGTTGGACCATCGTCCGTTCGAGGTGCTCCATCGCGGCCGGCAACGGTTGATCGGTGCGAACGACGACCTCGGTGGGCGAGAGCGTCCGCTCACCGGCGGGAATGGTGCGCCGACTGGCCCGAATGTCGTGTGACAGGTGCTCTGGCATGAGCACCGCGCCAGGCTCGGCGAGCGCGACGAGGCGCCGAACCTCGTTGGCAAGCTGGCGGACGTTACCCGGCCAGCGGTACAAGACCAAGTACTCCATCGTCTCCTCGGCGAAACGGAGGCCCGTCTTTCGCGATTCCTGGATGCCGCGCTCGAGATAGTGCTGCACGAGGGGTGGAATCTCTTCCCGTCGTTCACGGAGCGGTGGCACCTCGAGGCGAACGACGTTCAAGCGGTAGAAGAGGTCCTCGCGAAACCGCCCCTCGGCGACGAGTTGCTGGAGGTTGGCGTTCGTCGCGGCCACGACGCGCACGTCGACGGTGATGGGCTTGGGCTCGCCCAGGGGATGAATCTCGCTGGACTCGAGAAAGCGGAGCAGCTTGGGCTGGACGTCGAGTCCGATCTCGCCGATTTCGTCGAGGAACAACGTCCCGCCGGCAGCGGCGCGGATCACGCCCGGGAAGGCTTCCTGGGCGCCTGTGAACGCGCCGCGTCGATAACCGAATAGCTGCGCGTCCAGCATGTCGCGGGCGACGGCGGTGCAATTGAAGGGGATGAAGTCACGCCCCCGGCGCGGCGAGGCCTCGTGGAGGCCTTTGGCCAGGAGTTCTTTGCCGGTGCCAGTCTCGCCGGTGATGAGGACGGGAATGTTGGAGGGGGCGAGTTTGCACATGGTCTTTACGAGCTCGATCATGTCGTTGGAGGCGACAACCATGCCGGCCTCGCTAGCCGCGTAGTCCGCTGGCCATAGTTCCGACGGCCGTTCTTGCTCGACACCATAGGACGCCGCATCTTCAGCTGAACGAACGATCTGTTCAATGGACCGCCAAAGCATCTGCGAATTAGGATCAGTAGCCGTCCGGGCCTGAATCACATACCGATCGTTATGATCTCTCCCCACGTTGATCGAGACTTGCCGAACGAGGTCAACCGGAGATTCAGGTGCTGACAATCGTTGAACACACTCGGGCAACGTTCCGGGACGTGAAAGGAGCAACGCAGCATCTTGCACTCCGAGACTCTGCAAAACGGCCATCAACTCGGCACCCAATATTCGGGGCTGGACGCCTACCTGCAGCGCGGAGGACAACGAGCGGAGCATCGTGAGCGGTGAGTGGGCCGACGCGCCCGGTGGTGGGAGTGATATTCCCAGCCTAGTTGCGGTCCGTTCAATTGCGACGGTCCGACCGATGAGGCTTGCTGACGTCAGGATTCGCCACGCGCGATAAAGGTAGTCGCGGGCACAGGAGGGGGTTGACCCGGCGGTTAGAACGGCGGCAACCCGGTTAAGTTCAGCATGTGTCTCCACGCTGAGGTTTCTGGGCGTTGTGCACACTGACGCAAAAAGTTGGAGTGCCTGGTCATCTAAATTGCAAAGGGACTGCGCCTCGGCTGCCAAAAGCGTCATTCGATCCAGCAGATCGGAGTCCGCGAGTTTTTCGATGATCTTCAGGGCAGCGCTTGAGCGAGTTGCCGCTTCCTCAAACTGTTCGCATTCCAAGAGCCACCGAACTCTATTGAGTTGAAAAAAAAGATGATAGTACGACTGTTCGTATCTCGATCGATGTCGCGGCGGACTCGCCTCTCGACACCATATTGGCAGTGAGCAACTGGTCTCCACTTGCCAGTCCAAGCTCGATCCCAGTCGAGAATGCCGCGATTCGCATGTGAGTGTGATCGAGCTGAGTCAGGGCATCATCGAGGCACTTTCGAGCAGTTAAGTAATCACCAGACATCACGCTAATATGGGCAAGGTTACCGAAGGTGGTTCCAATGCACTGTTTGGAGCCAGAAGCGTTGGCAATCGCTAAGCAATCCTTCGCTAGCGAACCCGCGAGGTGGAGGTCGCAGCGTTTGATCGCGGCATTTGATTGGAGTTGACGCAACTTCCATGACTGAATGAGGTGCGGCGATCGTTCCAAGAGGTCGCTTGCGATCTGAGCCTCTCGTTCTGCGCGCGATAGCCAGCCGCGCATTGTCGAAACTTTTGCGTGAATGATGTGGTACTCGATGAGAGCCTGTGTGTTCCCGGCCAGAAGCGCAGTCTTGCGCAAACGTGGAAGTTCGGCTAACGCGGGCTCAATGCCGATCCATCCCAACAGCCCGTTCACGAGATGCCCTAAAAGCTCCGCCTCAAGATAGCGATCTCGTTCTGCTGCACATAGAACCGCCCTTTTCAGCGAAGCGGTCCCCCCAGCTGTGTCACCCATGCGGCCGAGTGCGCGACCGAGTACCCCCAAACAGGTTGCCCTAGCGCGCGAGTCTAAGCGCTGACTCAGTAAGGCCTTGGCCTCGCTTTGGGCGGTCTCTGCTCGGCCGCACTCAAGTTCAATGTGAGTTAGCAGTACTCGGTCGGCAATCGAGAGTTCTTTCTTCTCGCGTAGCCATTCGCTTGCTCGCCGAAACTCGCCTTGCTCTACGAGTTGAGCTGCGTGATTGGTCGACATGGTCGTGACCCCATGGTCGAAGCCGCCGTGGTGCGTCCCTAAACTTGCTTAGTGAACGGTGGGATTAGGTCCGGTAGTCGCCCGAGTCGCCCTTAGTAGTAGTTCGAAAGCCTTCGATGGCGCCTCTGAGTCGAGCCCCGCCACTAGTCGCTGGACGAGGTCCCGGTCGTCCTCGCTGAATCCTCTCCGGTCGTTGGAGTACAGCGACAGGACTCCGATAACGCTACCTCGAACCAAAATCGGGACACTGAGACTTCGGGCCAGCTCTCGGGCCTTGGTTGAGTCACGAAAATCTAAAGCGGCGTCAGCGTTTATCATCGGCGTGGCGTTCACGGCAACCCACCCTGATACACCTGAGCCGAGGGGCATCGACACGACGAAGTTGGACTGACCCTCAGGACTCCTTGTCGCGACTGACAGGAGACGATCTCTTTCTGTATCAGTCGCAAAGAGTATTGCAAGCACGGCACCGGTTTGAAGAATTGCCGCGTCGAGTAGCTGCGCCAGCGGTTCGCTGAGCACTGAGTGCGCAACAGGCTCGTCGCCACGTTCCACTAGGAGAAGAGGTTCTGTCTTTGATGTCGCGATTCCATGATTTATGGGATCAGCAACTGTGGCCGCGAGTTCTTCCCAAATCGCTGCAAATTTGTCGACGACGAGAGGATCGTACATGGTCCCCCGTCGTTGGAGCAGGATCGAGATCGATTCGGTGTCGGTCATCCTCGGACGGTATGGTCGATCCGATGTGAGCGCATCGAAGCAGTCGACTACCGCGAGGATTCTTGCGCCAATTGGGATGTCCGTACCACGCAATCCGTCTGGATATCCAGAACCGTCCCAATTTTCATGGTGATGTCGAACGATAGGGACGACGGGATATGGAAACTGAATCGACGAAAGTATGTCTGCACCGACGCTGGCGTGAGCCTTCATCTTTTCGAACTCACCGCGCGTGAGCTTGCCCGGCTTGTTCAAGATGTGCTCGGGCACGACCAGCTTACCGGTGTCATGTAGAAGAGCAGCCGCTTCGAGGGCTTGCAGTTGCTTGCTGTCCGTGACGCCGAGATGATGCGCGAGACCTAGTGCGAACTTCTGAACTCTTCGGATGTGGCCGTGAGTCACTTGATCTTTGGCGTCAATGGCCGTAGCGAGCGTTTCTATTGTAGAGAAGTATAGACGGTTTACTTCTTCGACGTGCCTGGTAGCATCCTCGACTCGGCCGAGTGAGGTTTTAAATGTCAGGTAAGAGATGATGAGCAGTGGAACGATAATGCTCAGAGCAGGCGATGTCGATGGTGCGGGTATACGTGACGAACAGTGCTGCAAGTGACGCGCCTCCAAAGTAATTGACCGCGAGCCCTAGGAAGTTAGTCCGCCAGATTGTAAGTGCCGGCTCGCGACTCGATGATAGAGCGACCGCGAGGGCTACCATCCCGCTGTTGAGCAAAAAGTATGCGGTCGCGAGCGACAGCTAAGGGCAGCAGAAGGAGGGTGTGAAGTTCTCCCTCGTAACTGGCAAGAGGCGGGATGTCCGCGAAATAGTAGAAGGTGTGGCTTGCGAGCCAGATTGATAGGGCCGCGGACGAGACGTTGAACAGGATGCGGATCGGATCCCGATGCTTTCGCCGACGTGTTACGATCACAATCAGAATCTCAAGTGCAACTGTGACCGTTCCGGCACACGTCCCAAAAAGCAAGACGGATGCGAAGACAAACGTCTCCGAGACCGATAGGCGTGCCGGAATCCCTGGCAGCCTGATTGTGAAGGAGCCCGTGAGAAGAGTCAGAGCAGCTAACGTAAGCCAATCCAGCTCAAGAGGCTGCTGCATCAAGGTACCGATGCAGTGGCCAATCACGAGAAGTCCGATTGCCGTTACGCGAAGGTACGTAAACACGCGACCTCATCCGCATCGGTGGCAATGGTCGCTGCCGCTTGTCGGGCGCGGAAGCGGTATTAGTCAACCCAGATGATCAATCGGCTCATGACCTGCTCTCCTTTAACGTTTTTGCACGGTATTGCACACTCGGAAGCCTGCTACTCGTCCCAGACCATCGCGTCGTCCCAGACGATGGCGTCGTCCCAGACGATGCGTCGTCCCAGACGATCGCGTCGTCCCAGACGATGGCGTCGTCCCAGACGATGGCGTCGTCCCAGACGATGGCGTCGTCCCAGACGATGGCGTCGTCCCAGACCATGGCGTCGTCCCAGACGATGGCGTCGTCCCAGACGATCGCGTCGTCCCAGACGATGGCGTCGTCCCAGATCACCGCTTGGCTCCAATCGACATTGCCGGGAGCTACTAGTGCCCATTCGAGGAAATACGGGGAAGCCCTCTGTTCTTCAGGTAAAGGTGAGTGGGTAGCCAGACCAAGCGAGATTGAGACTTCCCGGCCCCAGCGCCAACAAGGCCCTCTTGAGGCATGAACTCGGCGCTGGCCTCCAGCAGCAACTTGACCTGCAGCGGATTCAACTGCGGCTGCGACTCCAACAGCAACGCCGCCGCCCCACTCACCACCGCCGCCGCCTGACTCGTCCCGCTCAGCTGGAAGTAGCCGTTGTTCCCGCTCCCCAGCACCTGCCGCTCCGGGAACTGCCGCGCCAGCGTCGACCCTGGGGCCAGCAGCGACACCACCTTGCTTCCCGGCGCCACCAGATCCGGCTTCACCAGGTGATCCACCAGCGTCGGTCCCTTCGAGCTCCACGCCGCCACCGCGTTGCCCTTCAGCGCCCCGACCGTGATCGCGTACGGGCAGATGCCAGGCGAGGTCACGGTCCCCAGCACCAGGTTCCCCTCGCTGTCCTGGCCGTAGTTGCCCGACGAGGCGACGACGACGATGCCGGAGCGGACCGCGCGCTCGACGGCCTGGCAGAGCGGATCGTCCCGGAAGCTCTGCGTCGGCGCGGCGCCAATCGACAGGTTCATGACGCGAATCTGGTACCGCGTCCTTGTTCGCAATCACCCAGTCGATCGCCCGAACGGCGTCGCTGACTTTGCCGGCTGCCGTTGGCGTCCAGAATCTTCGCGTTCACCAGGTGCGCGCCCGGCGCCATGCCCACCGGCGCTTCGCCCGTGTCGTGGCGGGGGACGCCCGCGGCGACGATGCCGGCCACGTGCGTGCCGTGGCCGTAGTCGTCCTTGCCCTCACTGCTCCCCGTTGCCTCGTGAAATCCACGCTGGCGACGACGCGGCCCGCCAGCGCGGTGTGGTTGCCGATCCCGCTGTCCACGATCGCCACGCCGATGCCGGTGCCCGTCACGGCGCCGAGCTTGGCGATCTCGCCCGCCCACGCCGCCGCCGCGCCGGTGGATTCGGTCACGTTGGCAAGCTGTGACCTGATGTCACCATCGCCGGAAATCGTGCCGATCTCCGCGTCCGCGGCCATCTGCGCCAGGCTTGCCGCACTCACGCTCAGCACCGCACCGCCCGTCAGCCCCTTCTTGATGCTGGCGCCGTGCTTGCCCGCAATCCTCGCCACAAACGCGTCGTTGCCCGAGACGATCACGTCGATCGTTTCGGGAACCGCCGCGCCCGGCATCCGCCTGCGACAACACCGCCGCCAGATCCGACGACACTCGAGCCTTCCGACCTTGCGCCGCCGCCGGAGTGACAGCGGCCACGACTCCCAGACAAACAGCGGCGGCAAGGAACCACTGCGAAGCCGACCGGGCGCGGGGAGTGGCGCTCCCACCGGTTGTCAGCGTGGCCATGAAGAATCCTCCGGTCGGGAAGCGGGGGCTACGGGAAATGACTTGCCGAGCCGTTGCTCCTGCACCGATTCCACGAGCACACGCTGAGAGCCGCCCAGCGTGCGGATCGTGCGAAGTCGTCCTTCGCGAATGCGGTAGTAAACGGTCCGACGCGAAACGCCGAGAAGTGAAGCGGCCTGGTCAATCGTCACACTGCGGCCGAGCTGGGGGGGCGCCGGGTCGGTTTGTGGGAGAAATGCCGTATTCATCAACAACAAGCTCCGGCATCCGCTATGGCACGGCTGGGGCCATCGGCATGGTGCGAGCGGCGACCGCGGCTAAGTGATTGCGATGGAGTGAGTTGTCGTCTAGGATGGCGGCCGGGTCAACGGCGGGACGTGGGCAAGAAGCGGTCAAGGGCTTAGCCTGACCAGATGACCCAGAAAAATACTTTGCAAATTCTGCGCAGATCTCGCAAATACGGCCGTCGTCGTAGGTCGGCGTCACCGGCCAACTAATTGGCCAGACGGGTAAAAAGTGAGCCGACACTCGCGGACTCTGCTTGTCGTCCTGGTCGTCGCGGCGGTGATCATCCCCTATTGGTACCTGTCGCGCCGGTCGACCCTGCCAGTCGAGACGAACGTTGGGTCCGCAAAGGACCCGGCTTCAACAGGGTCGGTCGCCGAACGTGGCGGAGAGATTGTCGCCTCGACCCGCAGCGACCCGCGCTCGTTCAACAGGCTGACGCAGCCTGATGTCCTCACCGACATGATCTCGATGCTCACGCTCGGCCGGCTGGTGCGGATCAACCGCGCCACCACCGAGCTGGAGCCGTGGCTGGCGGAACGGTGGACTTCTTCTCCGGACGGCCTCACCCACACGCTGACCTTGCGGGACGGGGTGACCTGGTCGGATGGCGTCCCGTTCACCTCCGCGGACGTCCTTTTTTCGGTTGAGGCCGTCTATGACCCACGGGCCCAGAGTCCGTTGGCGGCGGCGCTCAGCATCGGCGGCAAGCCGCTCAAGGTCACGGCCCCCGACGCTCGCACCGTCGTTCTCACGTTCCCGCAGACGTTCGGACCCGGCCTTCGGGTGCTGGACAACCTGGCGATGATGCCGCGGCACAAGCTCGCGGCGGCGCTGGCCGCCGGGACGTTTGCCAAGGCGTGGGCACCGGACACGCCGCCAGGCGAGATGGTGGCGATCGGCCCCTTCGTCCTGACCGAGTATGTGCCGGCGCAGCGCATGGTGTTCGACCGCAACCCGCGCTACTGGCGCCGCGACGCGCGCAACATCCAGTTGCCATATGCGGATCGACTGACGCTCGAAATCGTGCCGGATCAGGACGCCGAAGTGCTGCGCGTGCAGTCGGGTCAGTCGGACTTCATGCAGCAAGCCTTGAGGGCGGCTGACCTCGAGGCGATGCGGCCGCTCGAAGCGCAGAAGAAGATCCAGATCGTCGAGCTGGGCGTGAGCGCGGACCCCGACGCGCTGGTTTTCAACCTGCGCCCGGGCAAGTGGTCTGCGGATCCACGGGGCGCGTGGATTGGTCGGAAGGAGTTCCGACAGGCCATCTCGCACGCGGTTGACCGTGAAGCGTTTGCCAACGCCGTCTATCTTGGCGCCGCCGTCCCCATCCACGGACCGGTGACGCCGGGCAACCCGCGCTGGTTCTGGCCCAGCATCACGCGCTACGAGTTTTCGCGCGACAAAGCCGTGGCGCTGCTCGCCGGTCTCGGGCTGAAAAACCGCGATCAGGACGAGTGGCTCGAGGACGCGAAGGGGACCGAGGCCAGATTCACTTTGCAGACGTTTCGTGGCAACCGTGTCCTCGAGCGAAGCGCCGCGGTCGTCCGCGACGAGCTGCGACAAGTCGGCGTGGCCATCGACGTGGTGCCGCTCGAGACCAACGCGGTACGGCAAAGTGTCGTGAAAGGGGAATTCGAGGCCGCCTTCATCGCCTTCTTCACCAACGATCCGGACCCCGCCATGTCGAAGGACCTGTGGCTCAGTTCCGGTGGCGCCCACTTCTGGCATCTTGGTCAAACGACGCCGGCGACCGACTGGGAGGGGCAGATCGACGAGCTGATGGCGAAGCAGGCGTCGACGCTGGACGAGGCCGAACGCAAGCGGCTCTTCACCGAGGTCCAGCGGATCTTCGCCGACCATCTTCCGATGCTTCATTTCGCGGCGCCGCGCGTGTACATTGGCGCGAGCGCGCGCCTCTTGAATTTGACGCCGGCGCTGACGCGCCCGCACATCATGTGGAGCGCCGATACGTTGGCACTCGGCAGCGCCGCGCGTTCGCAGTGATGCTGTGATGCGATTCGGGCGCTACCTGCTTCGCCGGGTGCTTTTCGCCCTCCTGCTCGTCTTCATCGTTTCTTCGGCAGCGTTGCTCCTGACGCTGGTGGCGCCGGGTACGTTTGGAACCGACGAGGAATGGATCACTCGCAACGTTGTTCGATCCGAACGTCCGCTGGGCGCTCAGTACCTGGATTGGATCTCGCGAGCGATCCGTTTCGACTTTGGCCAGTCGCTGTTGTATACGCGTCCGGTCTCCGATCTCCTGAGCGAGCGCGCGCTCAACACCGCGGTCCTCGCGACCACGGCGCTCGTGCTCGCAACTATCATCGGAATCCCGTTGGGCGTCTACACGGGCACTCGACGCAGCGGCTGGGGCGTCCGACTGGTGCGACTCGTGTCCATCATGTTTTTGTCAACGCCTCCTCTGATCGCATCGCTGGGCCTGATCCTCGTTGCGGCACGCACGGGATGGTTCCCCCTCGGGGGGATGGTGTCAGCAGGCGCACACGATGCGGGATGGGCATTCTGGTTCGGTGACATCCTCCGGCACGTGGCCCTCCCGGCACTGGCGCTGGCTTTACCGCTCGCGGCGACACTCGAGCGCCTGCAGTCGCAAGCGATGACCGTTGCCCTCCGCGAGCCCTTCGTCGCCGCCGCGGCGGCGCGTGGGCTCTCGACCGATCAAGCGGCGCTGAGGCACGGTTGGCCGGTCTCACTCGGCGCCGTGCTGGGAGTCTACGGTCTCATGATCGGCACGCTCTTCAGCGGTTCCTTCATCGTCGAGGTCGTGACGTCCTGGCCGGGCCTTGGCCGGCTGATGTACGACGGGTTGCGGGCGCGAGACTTCTATCTCGTAGCCGGGTGCAGCGCGGCCGGCGCCGTCTTTCTTGCGGCCGGAACGCTCCTATCGGATCTGCTGCTTGCTGCAGCTGATCCGCGCGTCCGCCTCGGCACCCGGTCATGACGCGTCGCCTCAGCGCGCTGCTCGCGTCGCTCGTGCTCGTCGCCGCCGTCGCGCCGTGGCTCGCGCCCTACAATCCGGAGTCGCGTCACAACGATTTCATGCACGCGCCGCCGATGCGGCCGCACATCCTACGCGACGGCAGCGTCCGGGCGCCCTTTGTCTATTCCATCGCGCTCGCAGATCGCATACGTCAGGACTACGTGCAGAATCGCGCCACGACGCAGCCGCTTCCTTGGTTTGGCGATTCACAGGCGCCGCCGGTATTTCTCATCGGCGCCGACAGTTTTGGGCGTGATCTGCTGTCGCGGTTGCTGCACGGCGCGCGAGTCACGATCAGCCTCGCGCTCGCCGCCGTGCTTGGCGCAGTCATCCTCGGAGTAATCGTCGGAAGCCTCGCTGGCTATCGCGGCGGATGGCTCGACGAGCTTGCGATGCGGACGGCGGATTTCGTTGTCGTCCTGCCCGTCATCTACGTGGTCCTGCTCCTGCGCGCCGTCCTGCCATTGGTGCTGCCAGCCGCCACCGTGTTTATCCTGATGGCCGCCATCTTCGCGCTGGTCGGGTGGCCGTTCGTTGCCCGGGGCGTCCGCGGCATCGTGGCCGCCGAACGCGATCGCGAATATGTCGTCGCCGCGCAGTCACTGGGCGCCAGCTCCTGGCGGATCATGTCCCGGCACTTGCTGCCGTCATGTGCCGGGTATCTTCTCGTGCAGGCCACGCTGTTGCTGCCGGCGTTCATCCTGGCGGAGGCGACCCTGTCGTACGTCGGTCTTGGATTTCCCGATAGCGTCCCGACGTGGGGGACCATGCTCCGCGATGCCGCGAATGTCAACGCGATGACGCGGTTTCCCTGGACGCTCGCGCCCGCCGGCGCAATCTTCTTCGTCGTCCTGGCAGCGAATGTGATTCTGCAGTCGGATAAAATCAATCTGCCACGAACATGACTCATCGTTTTGCCGGCATTTACACTCCCATCGTCACTCCCTTCACCGCCGAAGGAGAAGTCGACGACCGCGCGATCGCCCACAATGTCGATCGCTACCTGAAGAGTCCGCTGACTGGATTGGTCGTGCTCGGCTCCAACGGAGAAGCCGCGCAACTCGAAGACGATGAGGCCGATCGCGTGATCGCCATTGTCCGCGAGCGCATGCCGCGCGAGCGCCCGATGCTGGTGGGGACAGGTCGCGAGTCCACACGCGCGACGATTGCCGCATGCAAGCGTGCGGCAGCGCTGGGTGCCGACGCCGTAATGGCTCGCACGCCGTCGTTCTACAAGCCGCAGATGACGAGCGACGCTTTCGTACGTCACTACACAGATGTTGGCGACAGCTCCCCGGTTCCGCTTCTGCTGTACAACGTCACGATGTACACCGGCGTCAACCTGATGCCGGACGCGGTGGAGAAGCTGAGTGAGCATCCGAACATCGTCGGCCTGAAGGACTCCGGCAACGACATGCTCCAAATCTCCGACTATCTCGCGCGGGCAAAGCCGGGCTTCACCGTGCTCGCGGGCGCAGCACCGACGCTGTTCAACGCCGCGACCCTTGGCGTCCACGGGGCCGTGCTTGCGCTTGCCGGCCTCGCCCCGGAGTTGTGCGTCGAGCTCTTCGAGCTGGTGAGGGCGGGGCGGATTGAGGACGCGCGCGGTCTACAGCGCCGGCTGATGCCCGTCGCGCGATCGATCGGTCCGATCCATGGGGTTCCTGGCCTCAAGGCGGCGCTCGATCTCGTGGGCCTCCGCGGCGGCACCCCGCGCCCGCCGCTGCGTCCGGTGGCGCCTGCAGTAATCGACATCCTGCGCGGGCAGCTCACGGCGCTCGGCGTGATGCGCGAACAGCATGCTGCCAGCCACTGAACGCATACTCCTCGGCCCCGGACCAAGCCTGATCTCCCCGCGCGTGATGCGCGCGATGGCGGCGCCAATGCTCAGCCATCTCGATCCAGAGTTCATCGAGCTGATGAACGATCTGCGCGCGCGACTCGGCCGCGTGTTCCAGGCGACGGAAGGCTCGCTCGCGTTGGCGGTCTCTGGTACGGGCACCTCGGCGATGGAGGTTGCGGTCGCGAACGTTGTGCAGCCGGGCACGAAGGTCCTGTCGATCGTCACCGGCTACTTCGGCGATCGCCTGTCCGAGATGTCCCGGCGCTACGGCGCCGAGGTCCAGCGGCTCGAGGTCGAGTGGGGGCGCGCCTGCGATCCCGACGCCGTCGCTCGCGCTCTCGAGGCGTCGTCGGCGGACGTCGTCACGGTCGTGCATGCCGAGACCTCGACGGGCGTGCTGAATCCCGTGCGAGAGGTGGCTTCGATTGCCCACGAGCACGGCGCGTTTGTTGTTGTTGATGCCGTGACGTCACTGGGCGCCATGCCGCTCGACGCCGCGGCGTGGGAACTCGACGTCGTTTACAGCTGCAGCCAGAAGGGACTGGGTGCTCCTTCGGGTGTCGCCCCGATCGTGTTCGCGCCGACGGCGCTGGCTCGCAAGGTCCCTTGCCGAAGCTTTGCGTTCGATCTGTCGCTGCTGGAGGACTACTGGGTTCGTCGCAAGTATCACCACACCATGTGCGCCTCCCTCATCTACGCGCTACGCGAGGCGCTGATGGTCGCCGAAGAAGAAGGCCTGAAGCTGCGATGGGCGCGGCACGAACGGCATCATCACGCGCTTGTCGCCGGGCTCGAGGCGATGGGGCTCACCTTGCTGCCTCCAACCGCCGAGCGATTGTGGACGCTGAACGCGGTGCGCGTGCCAGACGGCGTAGACGAGGCGGCAGTGCGGCGGCGCTTGCTTCAGCATTTCAACATCGAGATCGGCGCTGGCCTGGGCCCGCTGGCCGGCAAGATCTGGCGCGTCGGACTGATGGGAAGCAGCTCCACCGAAGCGCTCGTCACGTTGTTCCTCGCCGCGCTCCAGAAGTCCATGCGCGCTTGAAGCGTTGTTTGAGCCCAAATCTTCCGCCTGAAGGCGGAAGCCACAGAGCCGAGGCGTGGTGGGTTGTTTCCGCGCCTTCGGTATCTCCGCGGATGTCTCCACCAGAGCAACCCGGACCGACCCCCGCGCCCGTGCACCGCACCTGTCGCACCTCGGCACCCTACGGCACCCGTGCACCGCACCTGTCGCACCTCGGCACCCCGCGCCCCGCACCGCACCTGTCGCACCCCGGCACCCGTCGCACCTGTCGCACCCGTTCCGTGGCATAGCCGTTGCACAACCTGTCCGCAAAGCACGTTCACACCTCAAGGTTGTCCACGATGCGGGCCATTTCGTCCACTTTCGTGTGTCTCGGGCTGGTCGCGTCCCTTGCCTGCGCCACAAACCCTGTTACCGGCAAGCGTGAGCTGTCGTTTCTGAGCGAAGCGCAGGAAATCGCCATCGGACAGCAGTCCGACGCCGAGGTCCGACGCGACATGGGCGTCTATGACGACCCCGAATTGCAGCGCTACGTCTCGGACATCGGAGATCGACTGGCGAAGCTGTCGCACCGGCCGCAGCTGCCGTGGCAGTTCACGGTCGTGGATCATCCCGCGATCAACGCGTTCGCGCTCCCCGGTGGCTACATTTACATCACGCGGGGCATCCTCCCGTATCTGGACGACGAGGCGGAGTTGGCGGGGGTGCTCGGCCACGAGATCGCCCATGTGACAGCGCGTCACGCCGCGCAGCAGTACACGCGCGCGACTGGCGGCACGCTCGGTTTGATCGCGCTCGGTATCTTCGTCCCCGCGACGCAGCCGTTCGGCGACCTGGCGTCCATGGGGCTCAGTGTCGCCTTCCTGAAGTACGGGCGCGAGGACGAGAACGAATCGGATCGCATCGGCATGGAGTACGCGACGCAGGGCGGATGGGATCCGCGCGGCGTCCCGGGGTTTCTTGGCACCCTCGCGAAGGTGAATGAAACGAGCGAGCGCGGCGTGCCCAACTGGCTGTCCACCCACCCCGAGCCGGCCGCGCGTGTAGTCGACACGCAGCCGCTCGCGGCGAAACTGGCGAGCTCGTCGGCAGGCGCCATCGAGCGCAATCGCGATGGCTACCGCGACCGCATCAATGGCATCGTCATCGGCGACAACCCGAAGGATGGGATCGTCCGCGGCCACGCGTTCCTCCATCCAGCTCTACGCTTCGCGCTGGAGTTCCCCGAGGGATGGGACGTGATGAACACGCCAACGCAGGTCGCCGCGCGTGAACCCGGTCAGCCGCACTACATGCTGCTGCAGATGGCCGACCAGGCACGTGGACGCTCGTCCGCGGAGGTTGCGGTCAATTCGATGAGGAGCGGCGGCTTCAAGCGCTTGGATGGCAGCGTCACCACGCTCAACGGCCTTGACGCCTACATCGGGCTCTATCAGGGATCCATCCAGGGTATTGGCAACGTGATCATGCGCGCAGCCCACGTTCTCCACGGACGACAGGTCTATGTTTTCGCAGGCTTCGCCCCTCAAGACCAGTTCGACCGCATCGACGGAGAAGTTGCCAAGGCATTGCAGACCTTCCGTCCGCTGACGGCGCGCGAGGCCGACGAGATTCGGCCCAATCGTCTCGACTACTACGTCGTACGGCCGGGCGATACCTGGCAGTCGATTGCATCACGCGGCGGCGCGCTCGTGCGTGCCAGCGACCTGGCGATCATGAATCGATACGAGGTCAGCGATCAGCCGCAGCCGGGCGATCGCATCAAGATCGTCGTGATCGGGTAGTTGGGCCGACAGCGCGAGCACCGCTATCATCGCGTGGTGCGGAGATTTGCCTCGCGCGGACGCGCGCGATCTGTTGGTCGTTGGCTGCTCATCCTGACGACGCTCGGCTTCGCGTACCTTTGCTATATCTACCTGACCCTGCCGGACGTCCGTGTCCTGGCAACCAGTAACCCGAGCACCACGGCTTTCATCGAACTGCGTAAACGTGAAGCGGGAGAGGCGGGGCACAAGCTGACGATCAGGCAGCGCTGGGTGCCTTATACGCAGATCTCGAGCAACCTTCGCCGCGCCGTCGTCGTCACCGAGGACAGCGCCTTCTTCGATCACGACGGCATTGACGTCAAGGAACTGCGGGCATCGCTCGAAGCGAATTGGGAAGAGGGGCGATTCAGGCGCGGTGGCAGCACGATCACGCAACAACTGGCAAAGAACCTCTATCTCTCGCCGTCGCGGAATCCCATCCGCAAGCTGAAGGAGCTGCTCATCACGCGGCGACTCGAGGCCGCGCTGACGAAGCGTCGTATCTTGGAGATCTACCTCAACGTGATCGAATGGGGCGACGGGATCTTTGGCGCCGAGGCGGCTGCTCGCGCGTACTTCGGCAAGCCTGCATCGGCGCTAGCGCCGGACGAGGCCGCGCTGCTCGCCGGCGCGATCATCAACCCGCGCGAGCACAGTCCGGCGCGGCCGACGCGACGACTCCTGCGTCGCCAGCAGATCATCGTGCGGCGAATGGGCATCAAGCCCGAAAGCCAGCCGAGCGCGCCCACCTCGGCAACAGAGTCGCCACATTCTGGGGACGCTGTAGTGGGCTTTGCCCCAGCAAATCAGTCACCTCCAGAGCCTCCGCCACCGGCACACTCTGTGCACTCCCCTGCGGTGAACGGCAGTACATCGCCGGTCATTCCAGTAGGTCCATCAAACACGCCCGGCAGAAACGCCGCGGGTGGGGCGGTTCGGCCGCCACAGCCGCCGCGCTGACGAGCACAGATCGCGATGCCGCAGGGCTTGCGGGGGACGGAGAGCGGGAGAGTTGCAGGTACTTCTTGGGAGTGCGTGGCTCGAGCAGCCGTGTCGGGGGGGTGTCAACTACACCGGTCACCTGACGCGACTGATGCACGACATCGTCGAACGCGTCCCGACGTTGGGGTTCATCGACCTGAGTCGCGTTCTCGTCTTTGCACGCCCCGGGCGGACGAGCGCTGACGGCGCCTTCGCGAGCTGCCACTGCCTGAGTCTTCCTCCGAGCGAGCCCGGCTATTTCTTCTGGCGCGATCGCAACACGGGCGACATCACGCGACGGACGGAGTGGTTCGTCACAAAGTCGCCTGAAGTGTCGTTTGACGGCCGCCTGATGAACTACCTGATCTCCTTCGCGCTCCCACGGTTTACGGATCAGACCCTGACACGGTCGCGCAAGCGAGATCTCTATCCGAGTGGGACGCCCGATTGGGTCGCCAAACTCGACACCGTGATTCACGAGCTCTACCACATCGATCCCGAACAGAACTGCCTTCGCCGCTTCCATCGCCCCGACGGCCTGGCATCGGACGCCTTGCACAGCGCGACCTACTTCGAAGACGTGGCGGCGCTCGTGCAGCAATACCTCGCATCGCAGCCCGACCAACGGCTGCTCGAATTCCTGCAGAACGATTTTCAGGGCCTGCGCGCCCGCTACGGTGCCATTGCCGGCACAACGTTTCGCTCGTTCCCCTCCTACCCACGCCGCTATCGCGAAGTAGTCGCCGACCAGCCGATGATGGCGGACGTTGAAGCGGCCCCAGTCGAGCCCATCATCGACCCGTCGGTTCGCCTCTTTTCTGAGGACGACCTGCAGTTCCGCGAGTTCACCGGTACCGGCTCGCGTCAGATCGCCAGCTACACCACAGCGGCCGCTGCATAGCGGTCCACGGCCTACGGTCCACGGTCCACAATTACGGCCAACGGTCCACGGTCTACAGTCCACGGTCTACAGTTCAGTTCCGCATGCTCCAGGCTCAGAACTCGACGGTGGGCCGTAGACCGTAGACCGTGGGCTGATCTGTCGATTCCGCTAGCCATCGTTCGACGTGTCATTAGAAGCTGGTTCACAACCAGCCATTCAAGGAGACACGAACGATGCGATTCATGCTGATTGTCAAGGCGAGCAAAGAATCTGAAGCGGGGATCCTGCCCGACGAGGAGGCTCTTGCCGAGATGGCCAAGTTCAACGAGCAGATGGTCAAGGCCGGGCTGATGCTGGCGGGCGATGGGCTGCAGGCGAGTTCCAAGGGTGCACGCGTCAAGTTCGACGGGGCCAAGCGAACGGTAGTCGATGGACCCTTCGCAGAGACGAAGGAACTCATTGCGGGCTACTGGATGGTCCAGGTCAAGTCGAAGCAAGAAGCTATCGAGTGGGTCAAGCGCGCGCCGTTCGTCGAAGGCGAGGTCGAGATTCGGCAGGTGTTCGAGCTTGACGATTTCGGCGAGAGTGCGGCGGTCGAACATCACAGAAAATTGCAGGAGGAGATCAAGAAGTAGAGCTTCGCTCGATAGGGCAGCCCGGCTTGCGACGCGCCGGGTGAAGATGTTGAGATCGGTAGCCGTGACGGCTACCGACACACATCGCGCGATTGACGCGGTCTGGCGCATCGAGTCCCCCCGACTCATCGCCGGGCTTGCGCGTATCGTGCGTGATGTGGGCGTTGCCGAAGACCTCGCACAAGACGCCTTGGTGGCCGCTCTCGAGCAGTGGCCCGACGACGGCATTCCCCGAAACCCTGGCGCGTGGCTCATGGCCGCCGCCAAGCACCGAGCCATCGACTATTTCCGGCGGAACAAGCTCCTCGAACGAAAGCACGAAGAGCTTGGGTATGAGATAGAAGTCGGACAGCGACAAGCGCCTCCCGACCTGGACGCGGCGATTGATGACGACGTGGGCGACGACCTGCTGCGCCTGGTGTTCACGGCTTGCCACCCCGTGTTGTCAACCGAGGCGCGCGTCGCGCTCACGCTCCGCCTTCTGGGAGGGCTCACCACCGAAGAAATCGCGCGCGCCTTCCTCGTGTCCGAGCCCACGGTCGCACAACGCATTGTTCGCGCGAAACGGACGCTGGCCAAGGCGAACGTGCCGTTCGAAGTTCCACGAGGCGATGAGCTTGCGGCGCGTTTATCGTCGGTGCTCGAGGTCATCTATCTCATCTTCAACGAAGGCTACAGTGCGACAGCGGGCGATCACTGGACGCGCCCGGAGCTTTGCGATGATGCGTTGCGACTCGGTCGAATTCTGGCCGAGCTCACGCCCCGCGAGCCCGAGGTTCATGGCCTGGTCGCGCTGATGGAGATTCAAGCGTCGCGGCTTCATGCGCGAGTCGGTCCCTCCGGCAAGCCGATCTTGCTCCTCGATCAGAAGCGGGCTACTTGGGATCAGCTGCTCATTCGCCGAGGCCTCGCAGCGCTCGACCGTGCGGAGCAGTTGGGTCGCGCGTTGGGACCCTATGGGCTTCAGGCAGCCATTGCCGCTTGCCATGCGCGCGCAATCAACCCCGAGGACACGGATTGGCCACAGATCGCCCGGTTATACCAGGCGCTGGCGCGAACGGTGCCCTCGCCGGTGGTCAAGTTGAATCAGGCCGTTGCGGTGGGCATGGCGCAGGGGCCGTCGGCGGGCTTGGCCCTGGTCGACGCGCTGGGGAACGACGAGGCGCTGGCAAGTTACCACCTGCTGCCGGCCGCACGTGGAGATCTGCTCTTCAGGCTCGGTCGTTTCGAAGAAGCGCGCCGCGAGTTCGAGCGTGCCGCGGCGCTGACCCGCAACGCACGCGAGCGCGAGGTGCTCCTGGGGCGCGCGGAAGAATGCTCATCGGCCGCTAACGCGGGAGGCCGCTTCGCGGAAGGCCGCTAACGCGGAAGGCCGCCAACGCGGAAGGCCTCTCGCCTTCGGCTCGCGGAGGGGAATGTCCGGTGCTTGATGTACGGTTATCCGACTCGTCGAAGGACGATCTCGCGGGTTGCTCCCTTCCGGGCGAAGCCGGCCCTCCGCCCGAACGGCGGCCCTAGTTCACCCTTTTCGCCCCGACGAACCGAGTCGCCCAGTACCTGAGCGCTGAGATTGTCCACGCGCACCACACCGCTGCCGCCGCTGGGCGCGTGCACGAACTGGTCGCCACCCACCGAGATCCCCACGTGAGAGGCGCCGGGCGCGACGGTCGTAAAAAAGACGAGGTCTCCGGGCTCGAGCGTGGTCGGATCGATGCGCGCACCGACTTGAAACTGCCGTCGGACGTCACGTGGGACGGATACGCCGTGCTGCGCGAAGACGTACTGGACGAATCCGCTGCAGTCGAAACCCTTGGGCGTTTCGCCACCGTCCCGATAGGGTGCACCCCGCAACGACAACGCGGTGGACGAAATCGAATACCCGTCCGCGCTTCCGGCAGGTGCCGCGGCCGGCTCAGGCGCACTCGGCGCCGTCGGCGCATTCGGATCAGTGCCGCCACTCGCGGTCGGCGCACCGCCCGGGACGGGGAAGGGTCGAGGAACAGCGCCCGTCGATGCACAGCCGCCGAGCAGCGTGAGGGTGACGACGATGAGAACGAGCCGCGGCATGACGGTCCCTTAGGATATCGGTCGGCCGTGCCGAACTGTGCACTAGTGACCTAACTCTATATCACCCATGGCTTTACACAGTCGAAATCTTGACAGCCTCGGCCGTAGCCGGGCAGAATGTCATGGAGCCATATGGAGCAGACGCTCCTTCTGAACGCGACGTACGAACCGCTCAAGGTCGTGCACTGGCAGAAAGCGATCACGCTTTGGTGCCAGGGCAAGGTCGAGATCATCGCGGAGCACGACCGCGAGATCCGTGCTGTGTCGTTCAGCCTGAAACTACCGTCGGTCATTCGACTCCTGAGGTACGTCCGCATCAAAAAGAGGTTTGACTACGTGCCGTTCTCCCGGGCCAACATCTACGCCCGGGACGCGTATACCTGCCAGTACTGCGCGGAATCGTTTCCCACCTCCGAACTCACGTTCGATCACGTCGTTCCGGTGTCGCAGGGTGGCCGGAAGGACTGGGAGAACATCGTCACGTGCTGCGTGAACTGCAATCGGAAGAAGGGGGGGCGGACGCCTCAGGAGGCACATCTGCGACTGGTGCGCGCGCCGCGGCGCCCCGACTCGGCACCGGCCATACGGATCACGATCGGGCTCCGCAATGCCCCGGACAGTTGGCGCGACTACCTGTACTGGAATCTCGAGCTGGACAAGACGTAGCGGCCCACGGCTGACGATAGGCCGGCCGCGGTATAGCGTGACCATTCTGAGCCGAGGGCGCGGCCAGCCGCGAAGCGGCTTCGGATCAGCCGCCTTCGCCCAAGTGCGCCTTCACGTAAGCCCGCACCCCCTAGAATGAGCGCAGCGATCGTGGCGACTCCCACACTCACCGCGGTGGATCCGCTTCGCGTCATCGAAGGCGGACGGTTGTGGCTGCGCGGCACCGGTCTTCCCGTGCCGGCCGTTCACCAGGACTCCTGCACGATAGGCGGGGTCGCGACGCGAGCGGTGTTTGCGGCATCCGATCGTCTTGCCCTCGAAGTGCCGGCTGGTCTCGCAGGCGGATCGATGGAGGTCAAAGTCCCGTGGCTGCCAGGCGCGACGATGTTCGTCGACATCGGCGCGCCCATTGCCACGGGCTTTCATCAGGTCGACAATCCTGCCATCGATGCCGAGGGACGCATCTATGTCACCTACAGCGGCCCGCGCGGGCAGGATGCGCCGGTGTCCGTGTTTCGGATCGCAGCGGGTGGGGCGCGCGAGCCTTTTGTGTCCGGCATCGTCAATGTGACGTCGATGCAGTTCGGGCCGGATGGATTGCTGTACGTCTCCAGTCGCTTCGATGGCACGGTCTATCGAGTGTTCCACGACGGGCGATACGAGGCGGCGGCTTCAGAGCTCGGACTCGCATGTGGTCTCGCCTTCGCGCCCGACGGCACCCTCCTGGTCGGTGACCGATCGGGCACGATCTTTCACGTCGATGAGAAGGGGCGGAGCCGCAGTCTCGCGTCGCTGCCATCCAGTGTCGCGGCCTTTCATTTGGCGATGGGACCGGACGACGCGCTGTACGTCACCGGCCCGACGTTGGGCAGTTACGACTGCGTTTACCGCGTAGACCTCGCCGGCCAGGTCGAGGTCGTGGATCAAACCTTCGGCCGCCCCCAGGGTCTCGCGTTCGATGCCGCAGGTGTCCTGCACGTGGTTGAAGCGCTCGCCGGAGTCAGCGGCATCTACGCCCTCCACGAAAGCGCGCCCAAGGAGCTCGTGGTGGGGGGCTCGCGATTGGTCGGTCTGGCCTTCGGCCGCAACGGCCGGCTCGTCGTGTCAACCAGCGACACGATCTACGGCTTCGGATAGGCTACGCTTGCGCTGCGCGCAAGGTGCCTAGGCGCCGCGCATCTTGCGCACTTTACGCACGCTGCACGTCACGCACTGACGCACGCTACGCACCTTAGTCACCAGCACGTTAGGCACCTTAGGCACAACAGGCACGCTAGGCACCGATAAGGATTCTCATGTCTTTGTTTGCGCGCAAGCCCATTGCCGAACTGCTGGCGAGCGAGGGAACCGAACAGTCGCTCAAGCGCGTCCTCGGTGCCGGCGATTTGATCATGCTGGCGATCGGCGCCGTCATCGGCGCCGGCATCTTCGGTGCGATCGGGACCGCTGCTGCCGGACAGGTCGGGCCCGATGGAGCGGTCATTCGCCACGCGGCCGGCCCCGCCTTGATTCTCTCGTTCGTGCTCCTCGGAGGGGCGTGTGCACTCGCGGGTCTCTGCTACGCGGAGCTCGCCTCGATGATCCCCCAGGCCGGCAGTGCCTACGCCTATTCGTACGCGACGTTGGGCGAGTTAGTCGCCTGGGTCATCGGATGGGATCTCATCCTGGAGTATGCGGTGGGGAACGTCGCGGTCGCCATCTCGTGGGGCGACTATTTCAACACGTTGCTGCGCGGGTTCGGTGTCGAGCTGCCGGTGCACCTCACGACCGGTTATCGCACCGCGCTTCTCAGTTCCAATCCCGCGATCAACGGTTTGATCGAGAGCGCGCCGCGGCTTGCGGGTATCCCGATTCTCGTCAACATCCCGGCGTTTGCCATCGTGATGCTGATTACCTGGCTGCTCTTGCGGGGCGCGCGCGAGAGCTCGCAAGCCAACAAGGTGATGGTCGTCATCAAGTTGGTGGCCCTTGCGCTCTTCATCGGCGCCGGTCTGACCGCGATCAACCCGGCCAACTACACACCATTTGCGCCCAATGGCTTTACGGGCATTCATCAGGGTGCGGCCATCGTCTTCTTCGCCTACATCGGCTTCGACGCGATCTCGACCGCCGCTGAGGAGACGCGCAACCCGCAGCGAAACCTCCCCATTGGGATACTCGGTGGACTAGCCATCTGCACGGTGATTTATGTCGTTGTCGGTATCGTGCTCACCGGCATGGTGCCCTACTCGGAGCTTGCCGTCGCCGACCCATTGGCACGTGCACTCGAGCTGACAGGCTTCACGCGTGTCGGCTGGATTGTCGCGCTCGGTGCGATCGTCTCGATGTCGACGGTGCTGCTCGTGTTTCAGTACGGGCAGCCCCGCATCTTCTTTGCGATGGCGCGCGACGGCCTGCTGCCGCAGTGGGCGGCGCGTGTCGACCCGAAGACGCGCATTCCGTACGTGACGACCCTTCTGACGGGTGTGATCGTTGCGGTGGCGTCACTGGTCGGGGATGCCGCGGAAACCTACGATCTCACCAACATTGGGACGCTGTTCGCGTTTGCGCTCGTGTGCGCGGGCGTGCTGGTCCTCCGTGTGACAGAACCCAACCGCGCGCGGCCATTCAAGGTGCCTCTTGCCTGGGTGATCGCGCCGCTCGGGGTTGCGGCCTGCCTCTTCATCATGGTCGGCTTGCCGCCACAGGCGTGGGTCCGCTTCGCCTGGTGGCTTGGCATCGGGATTTTGATCTACGCGTTCTACGGCTATCGGCATTCCAAGCTGCGACGGCATCGACAGTAGTCACGAAAATTCCGGGACGTAGCCACGAAGGGCACGAAGACACGAAGCAAGATCGTAGGAAGCCTTCGTGTCTTGTGCTTCGTGGCAATCGTTTCCGTGCTTCCGTGTTTCCGTGTTTCCCTGCGTCTCGTACGGTAAACTTGCTGTTTGGGGTCTCGTTCGAAATCCCCGCAGTAAGCCATGCCTCACGACTGGATTGCGGTGCGCGGCGCACGCGTGCACAACCTCAAGGAAATCGACGTCGATATCCCCCGCGACAAGCTGGTGGTCATCACCGGGCTGTCGGGCTCTGGGAAGTCGTCTTTGGCCTTCGACACGCTGTATGCCGAGGGGCAGCGCCGCTACGTGGAGTCGCTGTCGGCGTACGCGCGGCAGTTTCTCGAGCAGATGGAGAAGCCTGACGTCGACTTGATCGACGGCTTGTCGCCGGCCATTTCCATCGAGCAGAAGACCACCGGCTCCAACCCGCGATCGACGGTTGGGACCGTCACCGAAGTCTACGACTATCTGCGCCTGCTCTTCGCGAACATCGGCGTGCCTCACTGTCCGACGTGCGGCCGCGAAATCGCGTCGCAATCACTCGACCGCATTGTCGATCTGGTGATGACGTATCCGCAGGACACGCGCATCAACGTCCTGGCGCCGATCGTTCGCGGCCGGAAGGGCGAGTTCAAGAAGGAGTTGCAGAGCCTTCGCGTCCGGGGCTTCACCAAGGCGCGCGTGGACGGGCAGATGCGTTCGCTCGAAGAGGACATCGCGCTCGATCGCCGTCGCAATCACAACCTCGACATCGTGATCGATCGGCTGATTGTGCGCAGCGGCATCGAGCGCCGCCTGTCGGAATCGGTCGAGATGGCACTCAGTCTGGCCGGCGACATCGTGCTGATCAACTCGCTCGACGGCGGCGATCGACTGTTTTCGCGCAAGCTCGCCTGCGTTGACTGTGGCGTCAGCGTTCCGGAGATGTCGCCGCGCGCGTTCTCGTTCAACTCGCCGCACGGCGCCTGCCCCGAGTGCCAAGGGCTGGGTGCGACCTGGGATTTCGATCCGCAGCGCGTCGTTCCTGACGAAACCAAGTCACTGGCCGACGGGGCGATCGCCCCGTGGGGTAAGGGCGATCGCCGAATGGTGCGCGATGCCGTTCAAGCCATCGCCTCGTATTACGGGATCGACGCGGCCGCTCCGTTCGGCAAGCTCCCGAAGAAGCAGCGTGATCTGGTGCTGCTCGGTCCGAGCGCCGCTGCTCGAGCGGCGGGCGGGAAGAACGGCGCCGACGCCGGCCCGATTGAGCCCGCACCCATCAAGAAGGGCAAATCAAAGGCGCCCGCACCCGACCCCTTCGGTCGCGACTTCGAGGGCGTGATTCCCAACCTGCGCCGCCGCTTCGACGAGGGTAGCTGGGTCGTGCAGGAGGAACTGGATCCGTACCGTGGCTTGCGCGAATGCCCTGTGTGCACAGGCAATCGACTGCGCGCCGAGAGTCAGTCGGTCAAGGTGAAGGGCAAGACCATCGCCGAGTACGTCAACCTGCCAGTCACCAAGGCGCTCAAGGCCTTCGATGAGCTCGAGCTCAGCGAGCGGGAGTCGCGGATTGCCACCCGGATCCTCAAAGAGATTCAGGATCGACTGCGATTCCTCAACGACGTCGGCGTCGGCTACCTCACGTTGGCGCGGTCCGCTGCCACGCTGTCGGGCGGCGAAGGGCAGCGGATTCGGCTCGCCACTCAGATCGGATCGAACCTGACCGGTGTGCTGTACGTGCTCGACGAGCCATCCATTGGGCTCCATCAGCGCGACAATCGCAAGCTGCTGGCGACGCTTGCGCGGCTGCGCGATCTCGGCAATACCGTGGTCGTGGTCGAGCACGACGAAGAGACCATCCGGATGGCTGACTACGTCATCGACCTCGGGCCAGGCGCGGGCGAGCTGGGTGGCCGCGTGATTTTTCAGGGCCTGCCTGCTGACCTGCTCGGTAACGGCCATGGCTCGCTCACTGGCGCGTATCTGACCGGCGAACGAACCATCGAGACCCCAAGGTCGAGACGCGCGCCCTCGAAGGGCGAAGTGGTTGTGCGAGGCGCGCGTGCCAACAACCTCCGCAACGTCGACGTCCGTATCCCGCTGGGACTCTTCGTCGCGATTACCGGTGTCAGCGGGTCCGGAAAGAGCACCCTCGTCAACGACATCCTCTACAAATCGCTGGCGCGGACGTTGTATCGCGCGGCCGACGAGCCTGGCAGCCACGATCGCATCGAGGGGATCGACCTCATCGACAAGGTGATCGAGATCGATCAGTCGCCCATAGGTCGCACGCCACGATCGAACCCGGCCACGTACACGGGGTTGTTCACGTTCATTCGCGAGCTGTTCGCGATGGTGCCCGAGGCTCGAACGCGCGGCTACAAGCCCGGACGGTTCTCGTTCAACGTCAAGGGCGGCCGCTGCGAAGCCTGTCAGGGCGATGGCGTCATTGCCATTGAGATGCACTTCCTGCCCAACGTATACGTGACCTGCGAACAGTGCAAAGGCCGCCGCTACAATCGCGAGACGCTCGACATCAAGTACCGCGGCAAGTCGATCGCCGACGTTCTGGACCTCACCGTCGATCAAGCACTGCCGATCCTCGAGAACTTCCCGCCCATTGCCAACAAGCTCCGCACATTGCAGAACGTCGGCCTCGGCTACATCGAACTGGGGCAGTCTGCGACAACGCTCAGCGGTGGTGAGGCGCAGCGCGTCAAGCTGTCACGTGAGCTGTCGAAGCGGGGCACCGGTCGCACGCTCTATATTCTCGACGAGCCCACCACCGGCCTGCACTTCGAGGACGTGCGAAAACTTCTCGATGTCCTCAACCGCCTCGTGGATCAGGGCAACACCATCGTCGTGATCGAGCACAACCTCGACGTGGTCAAGAGCGCCGATTGGATCATCGATCTCGGGCCCGAAGGGGGAGAAGCCGGTGGTCGCGTGGTGGCGCAAGGCGCTCCCGAGCAGGTGGCTGCGACCAAGGGATCACACACGGGACGGTTTCTGGCCGAGCTCTTTGGTGGGGCGGGCTCCAGGGTCGCTCGATGACGTCGCAGGAGCCTTGGCAAGCAAGTGCGGCGCGTCCGTCCAATAGAACGTAGCTGGGGAGCCAGCGCCGACCTCCGAGCCTGACAGTCACGGGGGGCAGACTTGCACACCGTTGCTCGGCGGCGGAGTCGGTCGATCGGGAAGGCTGGCGCTTGTCACGCCGTGGCGCCGAAACTCCTGCAACGAAGGCGCGGAGCGAAGGCGTAGCCTGCATCGCCGAAGCTCCGGTCGGCGAAGTCTCGGGAGCGAAGGGGTGTGGCAATTTCCACACACCTCAACAAGTTTCGAGCGTGGTCAGCCAGCCACACACCGCGGTTTCTCGAGGGCAGCCATGTGACTGTAAGACGCTGATAATACGTGGTTTATGTGCTCCACTGGGCTTCTTGCCTGGCGGCATCCAGTTTGCTGGGAAGAGTCTGCCTTCCAGAATCGGATTCGACACAGAATGGACGCGCAACGGACACTACGCCGCCAGATTTCATGCGCCGGAATCGGCCTTCATTCCGGCAATAAGGTCACGCTGACGCTCAAGCCAGCCCCGGCTGATACCGGGATTGTTTTTCGACGAACCGACCTGGGCGTCGAGATTCCCGCCACCGTGCAGCACGTTTCCGCCGTGCACTACGCCACGGTGTTGGGCCGCAATGGAGCGACGGTCGAAACCGTGGAGCACCTGCTGGCTGCGCTCGTGAGCGTGGGCGTTGACAACCTCTACATCGACCTCACGCACAACGAAGTGCCGATTATGGACGGCAGCTCGGCGCCGTTCCTGTATCTCGTGCAGGAAGCCGGCGTCAAGCGGCTGGCTTCGTCGCGACGTTATCTCAAGATTCTGCGTCCGGTGCAGATTGCCAACGGGGACAAACGCATCGCGATCTACCCGTCGGATCACTTCAAGGTCAGCTACACGATCAGCTTCGATCACCCGCTGCTGCGCCATCAGTCCCGCACGGAGCGGATCACCGAACAGAGCTTTGCCGAGAGTATCGCCCCGGCCCGCACGTTTGGCTTCCTGAAGGACGTCGAAATGTTGCGGCAGAACGGGCTGGCACTGGGTGGGTCGCTCGAGAACGCGATCGTCATCGGCGACGCTGGCGTCCTGAACGCGCTGCGCTTCGAGGACGAGTTCGTTCGCCACAAGATTCTGGATGTTGTGGGCGACCTCGCGCTCGTTGGCCACCCCATCGTGGGCCACGTCGTCGCGCATCGCGCCGGTCATGCGCTGCACACCGCCCTGGCCGCGCGCCTGCTCGAAGAGCGCGATGCCTGGGTGCTCGTCGAGTCGACCGTCGACGTGATGGCGATGCCTGCTGGTGTTCCAGCAGCCGCACGCGTCAACTAGCGAAGTCTAGCTCTCATCGTCACCTCCTGTGAATCGTCACGGCCGCGCAAATCGCGCGGCCGTTTTTTTCTCAATCAGGGCACAGGGCAGAGGGCGCAGGGCTTAGGGCGCAGGGCTTAGGATGACCACCGATCACTGATCACTGATCACTGATCACTGACGTAATGCCAGGTACCGGGTCCACTTTCGTCGCCGATCGCGCCGGCAGCGCTGCTGCAGCAGCCGCCACCAGGACGAAGACCGTCGCAGCACCGACGATCACCCACGGATCGCGGCTCGAAACCCCAAACAGCACGCCCTCAATTTGGCGGGTCGCGGCGATTGCGGCGATGGCCCCGAAGATGATCCCGATGGTCACCGGCATCAGCGACTCGCGAACGACCATGGTCACGATGCTTGGCGCCGACGCGCCAATCGCCATTCGCACGCTGATCTCGGATCGCCGTCGGGCAACCGAGTACGACAGCAGGCCATAGATTCCGAGACAACACACGAGCAGGGTGACACTGCCAAAGAGCGTGACCAGATCCGAGAGCAACCGCTCGCGCCGCAACTGTCGTTCGCGGAGATCGGCAAAGGTGGCCTCGCTGAACGTTGGGATCTCGGCGTTGACCTCGGTCATCGCCCGCCGTACGGTCGGAATCATCGCGGCGGCCTCGGTGGTCGTGCGCAGCATCAGCGTCACCGGGCTCGTGTTGTTGTAGAGCTGAGTGTAGAGGATTGGCTCGGGCTCACCGCGCAGTCCGACCTTCATGTCGGAGACGATGCCGATAATCGGCACATTGCCAAACGGTTTTTCGCACGGCCCGACTCGCAACGCGCGACCGATGGGATCGACCCCCGGGAAGTGGCGCGTCGCGAACGCCTGATTGATGATCGCCAGTGTCACCTTCGACTCGTTTTCCGCCCAGGTGAAATCACGCCCCGACGTGATCCGAACCCCCAATGTGTCGAAGTATCCGGGAAGCACATTGTTGAACTGCACCAGCACCGAACCCGGACCGCTCAATGACGGTGGGCAGACGGGGAAGCCGTCCGACATGATGCCGACGTTGATCGACCCGCCGATAGGCGGAGCCGTGGCCGCCGACGCGGCAATCACACCGGGGAGCGCCTGCAGCCGCTTGGCGGCATTCTGGAAGAACTGGCCACGCTGATCGTTGGTAAGCCGACCTGCGCGCGGCTCGACGCGGGCATACAGCAGGCCCTCGCCGCGAAATCCCAGATCCGCGTCGCGCAAGTTCGCGACCGTCCGGAGCAGCAGTCCCGCGCTCACCAGCAGGAGCATCGCCAGCGCGGTTTGCGCCATGACCATCGCGTGGCCGGCACTGAGGCCGAACACGCGCGGGGTGGCGCCGGCTGTTGCTTGTCGGATGGTCGTGATCAGGTTGACGCGCGTGACGCGGAGGGCAGGAAGAATCCCAAAGAGCAGCCCCGCGATCAGCGCCGCCATCACCCCGAATAGAAACACCCGCAGATCCAGCGTCGCCGACACGCTGAGCGATCGATCGGCGCCATACAGAGTTGGCATCAGCTGACTGAGAAACTTGGGCGCGAGCCCCGACATCGCTTGGGCGACGGCGAGTCCGAGGATGCCGCCGAGCAGTGACAGCACGAGGCTCTCGGTGATCAACTGCCGGACCACGCGTGCGCGCGGGGCCCCAAGCGCGAGTCGCGTCGCCAGCTCCCGTTCCCGCGCGCTGCCTCGAGCGAGGAGCAGGCCGGCGATGTTCGCGCACGCCGCCAGCAGCAGGCCGACGACGACGGCGAACAGCACGAGGAGGGGGATCGACGCGGCGTCGCGCAGCGTTGCCAAACCGCGGCTGCCGTCGAGGAGCCAGATCCGCGGTGGATCGTGCGGTTCTGGCGGCGGCGCCGTCACGATGGCTTGCGCGACCCACGGTTCGAGGTCCGCTCTGGCTTCCTCATCCGTGACGCCCGGCGCCAGCCGGCCGAAGGTACGGCAGACGTTCCAGAGGCGTGGGTTGGCCAGCGGGTTGGTTGTCGCGGCAGCCACTTGGACGGCGGTAATGGGGACGACCACGTCCGGCGACACCGAAGCGTCCATTCCGTAAAACCCGGCCGGCATCACGCCGACGATGGCAAACGCTCGACCGTTCAGCTCCAGCGTCTGTCGTGTCACATCGGCGCGCTGCCCGTACACTCGGGTCCAGAACGCATGGCCGATCATCGCCACCGGCGACAAGGATCCGGTCGCATCGTCGTCCGGCTGAATCGTCCGTCCGTGGATGGCCGGCACGCCGAGGGTCTGGAAGTAGTTGCCCGAGACGAATTGCACCGCGCCGTAGCCCGCGTCGCCGAGAACGACCGGGCGAGCCTCGCCGATGTCGGCCCAACACGCGAGATCCGAAAACGCGCGCGAGCCGTCGCGCATGGCGACGTACGCGGGATAGGAAAAAGTTCCGAACGTCGCCGTGTCGCCAATCTTCGGGCCGGCGAACACGTTCGGGAGGCCGACGAACGTAGGTCGTGGTGAGGTCCAGGCGACGAGTCGAAGCTCGGACGGACGCGACACCGGAAGCGTTTTCCAGAAGACGGCGTTGATCTGGCTGACAATCGCAGTGCTGGCGCCGATGCCGAGGGCGACCGTGAGGACCGCGATGGTCGAGAAGCCGGGATTGCGGGCCCAGAGTCGCAACGCATGGCGCACGTCGAGCGCGATCTCCTCGACGCGGCCCCACCCCCACGCCGCCCGCACGTCCTCGTTCACCAGCGCCGGATTGCCAAACGCCAGGCGGGCCGCTCGCTCGGCCTGATCGATGGGCAACCCCTGGCGTGCTCGATCCTCCGCCTCGAGGTCGAGATGATCCCGAATCTCCCGCTGAACGTCCTGGTCGGAAGGGTGACGGGGGTGCCAGGTCATGTCACTGCTCCTCGGCGGTGGTTGGCCCCATCACGAGCGCGATGGCGCCTGCCAACGTCTTCCAACGGGATTCTTCCGCCGCCAAGTGTTTGCGCCCGGCCAGTGTGAGGCGGTAGTACTTGAATTCACGGTTCCGCTGCTTGTGCAGCTCCCATTTCCCGGTCACCAGCCGTTTGCGCTCGAGCCGATGCAACGCCGGATACAGCGAGCCGTGCTCGACCTGCAGCACCTGGTTGGTGGTCTGGCGGATGTGCTTGGAAATGTCGTGTCCGTGCGCGGGGCCGAACTGCAGCGTGCGCAGGATGAGCATGTCGAGCGTGCCCTGCAGAAGGGCGCCTTTGCCGGCAGCGCGTGTCATGGTCGACTGTCTACCCTCGGTCGAAGGCGAGGGTAGCGGGTCTACCTTCGGATTGTCAAGAGTCACGGACGGGTCGCGGAAACCCGGAAACACGGAGCCGGAACTCCCGAATCCAAATCGAACCTAGTGAGTCCGTGCTTCCGCGTTTCCGTGACTCGTACGTGACGTCAGCCCCGGCGGCCGCGGCTACTCCGTCCGAATCGCTCGAACCGGATCGACGGTGGCAGCGCGGCGAGCGGGCAAGACACTCGCGGCCAGCGAGGTCAGGAGCAGGGCGGCCGAGACCACGCCGAGCGTCAGCGGGTCGCGCGGTGAGAGGTTGAAGAGGAACGCCGAGAGCGCTTCGGTGGCGAAGTACGCGGCGACGACACCGACGACAATTCCCGCGACCGAAAGCGCGAGCGTCTGCGTGAGCACCGCGGAAAGGACGCGCGACCTGGTCGCGCCGAGCGCCATGCGGATGCCAATCTCTCGCGTGCGTCGCGTCACACTGTACGACATCACCCCGTACAAACCGATTGCCGAAAGCAGGAGCGCCAGCCCGGCAAAGCTGCTCGAGAGCATCGCCAGCAGCCGCTCGCGGACGAGCGAGGCGTCGATCTGTTCATCGATGCTCCGCACGTAGCGAATCACGACGTCTTTGCTGACCGTCCGAACGGCGTCACGCGCGACGCCTGCGATTGCCAGTGGTTCGTGTGTCGTACGCAACTCGACCATCAGCTGCGATGGTGCGGGGCTCGCATACGCCAGCGGGGTATAGACCGTTCGCGGTGGAGCCTCACGGAGGCTCATCTGATGCGTATCTTCCACGACTCCCACGATGCGAATCAGGTCCTGGGGGTCGCCTCGGAAGCTGAAGGTCTGGCCGAGCGGGTCGCCGTCACCCGCAATGAAACGAGCCATCGTGGCATTCACCACGGCGACCTTCTGCTGAGGGCTGATGTCCGCGGTCGTGAGCAGGCGGCCTCGTAACAGATTGATGCCAAGGGTGTCGAAGTAGTCCGGCGTGATCAGCGTTGACCAGGCGCCACGCCCTTCCGGAGTATCCGGCGCCATGACCCCCGGCGGCAGCACAAGGGCGCGCGAGTTGCCACTGGTATGGACAGGGCTTGAGGTCGACGCCGAAACCTTCAGCACGCCGGGCAAGGGCCTGAGTCGTTCGACGATCTCTCCGTAGAGCGTGGCGCGTTGAGCAGGCGGAATCGGCGTCCCGAAAGTGTCCAGCGTGAACAGAAGCAGATTGCCGCGCTCGAAGCCCGCCTCGAGCGTCTTGAGGTTGTACAGAGTACGAACCATGAGCGCGGCGATCGTCAACACGAGCACGCTGAGCGCAACTTGAGAGGCCACCAACACGTGTGACGCCGACCACCGGCGCGACACTCTGGAGGCGACGGTCCCTTCCTTGAGCATTGGCGTGAGATCGAGCCGAGTGGCCCTGATCGCTGGCCAAAGCCCGAACGCGATCCCCGTGAGCAGCGACACCCCGGCTGTGAACGCGAGGACCCGAGAACTCGGCGATACGTCCAGAAACATCGGTGATTCACTCACATTGAGCAGGCTCATGATCGAGCCGGCGCCCCATTGTGCGAATAGCAGTCCGAGCGAGCCGCCGCAAACGGCCAGCAGCGCGCTTTCTGTCATCAATTGGCGGATCAGGCGCGATCGCCCCCCGCCCACGCACAGGCGGATTGCCATCTCTTTCGCCCTCGCTGCGCCGCGCACCAAGAGGAGGTTTGCGACGTTGACCGACGCAATCAGCAGCACCATGGCGACCATCGTCATCAGCACCGTGAGCGCGGTCTGGTACTGACGACGTAAGACCCCGGAACCCCGGGCGGCTGGGACGAGTTGCGCATTGGCGAACGCGCCACTCGTCGACTGCTCGCGGATCCACCGATTCTCGGGCTCTGACATGTACTGCTGGAATGCCGTATCGGTCGCGGCGAGGACAGCGCCCTCGCTTCGATCGGGCCGGAGGCGAGCCACGATCGTCAGGTTGGTCCAGGTGTCGTGCAGGTCGAGGTATTTCGGCTCGTTGATGGCGCGAATCGAGATTGGGAGCGTCAGATCGGGGCGCAGGCCTGGGACCAGACCGGTGAAGGTTGGTCCGGTGATGCCTACAATCGTGATTGGTCGGCCGTCGACGTTCATCACGCGGCCGACCACGTCCGGATCCCGGCCAAACCGGCGACTCCAATACCCATCGCTGATCACCGCCTGCATCGTGCCGCCGACGCTGCGGTCCTGCTCCGCGACGAAGCCACGGCCGTGGGCGAGTTCGATCCCCAGCAAACCGTGGAAGTTGCCACTTACCCAAAGTCCATCAACGCTGTCGAGCCCATTCGGAGTCTCGACCTTGAAGCCGGTCACACTGTACGCAGTCACGCCGGTGAACACGTCCGTCAGCGCCTGATATCGTTCGAACAGCGGGTAGTTCGAGCTCCCGCCGGCGGTGGCCGGGCTCGTCCCGTGGGCGACGAATCGCAGCGACCCCACGTCCGCAAGTGGCAGCGTACGAATCAGAACCGCATCGATCAGGCTGAAGATGGCGGTGTTCGCGCCGATGCCCAGCGCCAAGGACAGAATCGCCGCTGCCGTGAAGCCTGGGGTTCTCGACATGAGCCGCGCCGCGTAACGAAGGTCCTGGACGAGCTCGTCGAGGAGCCGGACTCCTCGAGCCTGCCGGCAGTCGTCCTTGGCGGTGTCGACTCCGCCAAACTCCAGTCGGGCGCGTCGCCGCGCTTCGGTGCGCGGCAGACCGCCGCGCTCGAGATCGTTGGCGCGCAACTCCAGGTGGAGCTGCATCTCCTCACGCATCTGCCGTTCGAACCGATCCCGTCGCACCAGAACGTCGATGAACGACCGAAATCGCGACCACATGACTACACCTCGTCCGGCGTGGCCTTCAACGCCGTTCCAATTGCCGCGGCCAGTCGATTCCATTCCGCGGTCTCCTCTCGCAACCGTCGACGGCCGGCCGCGGTCAAGGTGTAGTACTTGGCCCGCCGCCGATTCTCGCTCTCGCCCCACTCCGCCGCAATCAGCCCCTGGTGCTCCAGGCGATAGAGAGCCGGATACAGCGACCCTTGCGGAATTTGCAGCGCGTCCCCTGAGATCTGCTGGATACGGAGAAGCACGCCATAGCCGTGCAGCGGCTTGAGCGAGACCGCCTTGAGGATGAGCATGTCGAGTGTGCCGGGAAGGATGTCTGTCTTCGCCATCTGGTACCGTCCGATGGGTGTGTCCTAGTTAGACTAGGAGACTACCGCATGTTCTCCTAGTTTGGCAAGGGGACTCTTGACGAGGGTTCTTCACGAGGGTTCTTCACGGGGGTTCTTCACAAAGGTTCTCTACGACGGTTCTCTACGACGGTTCTCTACGACGGTTCTTGGACCATCGTGAAGAACCTGCGTCACGAACCCTCGTGAAGAACCTCTGTTAAGAACCTCTGTTGAGAACCAACGTTTACACCCTCAGCCAAGAACGTACAATCGCCCCGTGCCCGACGGGTCGCGGAAGTGGCTGTTGGCAGCCGTGACGGTCTCCGCCACGCTGGTGCTGAGCGCGCCGTTTGTCGGGCAGATCCGCACCAGCCTTCGTGACGCCGTCGGCGCGAGATTTGCGACGTTCATGACGGTAGCTGTTGGCGGACTGGTCGCCGTGGCGGCCGGCGCTGCGATGGCACGCATCAAGGAGCGCCGGGCCTCTCGATACACCACCCTTGCCCTCGCCCTGCTGATTGGCGTCGGCCATGCGTTCGTCACGCGCACGGGCAACCCCGAAGTCGACGCTGTTGAGCGATTCCATTTCGTCGAGTACGCTTTCGTCACGTTTCTCTTCTACCGGGCGTGGAAGGGTGCGGGTGATGTCGCGATCTTCGTCCTTCCCGCGCTGGCCGGCATTATTGTCGGGACGTGCGAAGAGTGGCTGCAGTGGTTCATCCCAGTGCGGGTGGGCGAGGCTCGGGATGTACTGCTGAACCTGGTCGCGATCGTATCTGGCCTGCTGTTCAGCCTCAGTCTCGATCCGCCGGCGTCGATTGCGTCCACGCTATCACCGACATCTCGTCGTCGCATTCTGAGGCTCGGCGCTGCGGCGCTGGCGGTGTTTGCCGCCTTCTTCCACTTCGTGCATCTCGGGTATGAGATCAAGGACGCGGAGGCCGGCGTCTTCCGCTCACGGTACACGGCCGGAGAACTGTCGGCCCTCGGCGATGCCCGCGCTCGTGCGTGGGCCGTGCGCCCGCCGCTGACGTGGTCGCGGTTGTCGAGGGAGGACCAGTATTTCAGCGAAGGCGTGGCGCATGTGCAGCACCGTAACGAAACCTGGGAAGAAGGCAACGTCATGGCATCGCGCCATGAGAATCTGATTCTTGAAAAGTACTACGCAGCTGTGCTCGATACCCCGTCATATCTCTCGGCCGCGGGACATCGCTGGCCGGCCGAGCAACGCGCCGATGCCGAATCGCGGATCGGTCCCGGCTTCATGATCTACGTCAGCGACGCGCTGCCGTCGCCGATGTTCATCTGGCCGAAGTGGCTGTTCTGGACGACCGTGGCCGTGCTGGTCGCGGCCATGTTGGGTGCGGCACGTCGCGGCTAGCTTCCCTGATAGAGTGTCGTCTTCGGAGGAACCATGTCGTTATCGTTACGACCGATCGCTGGTGTCGCCTTGGCCGCTGCTATTGTCGTTCTCACCGCGCCGCCCCGCTTGCATGGGCAGGCGACGGCTGATGCCGAGCTCGAGAAGCGGGCGCGCGCGATTCATGAGCGGGTGATTACTCTCGACACCCACGACGACATCAACCCCAACAACTTCACCGCGGCCCGCAACTACACGCAGGACCTGCCGACGCAAGTCAACCTGCCCAAGATGATCAAGGGTGGGCTCGATGCGGCCTTCTTGATCGTCTACGTCGGGCAGGGTGACCTGACACCTGAGGGCTACGCCAACGCCTACAAGCAGGCGATCGAGAAGTTCGACGCCATCCATCGATTGACCAAGGAGATCGCGCCCGACAAGATTGAGCTCGCGCTCACCGCCGCCGACGTGCGCCGCATTGCCGCGGCCGGCAAGAAGGTAGCGCTCATCGGAGTCGAGAATGCGTATCCCGTCGGCACCGAGATCGGCCGCGTGAAGGAATTCTACGATCGAGGCGCGCGCTACATGTCGCTGGCGCACAACGGTCACAGCCAGTTGTCCGATTCCAATACCGGGGAGCGCGATGGCAAGTGGATGCACAACGGGCTCAGTCCGATGGGGAAGCACGCGATTGCCGAGATGAATCGCCTTGGAATCATGGTCGATGTGTCGCACCCCTCGAAGGAGTCCATGATGCAAACGGTTGCGCTGTCGAAGGCGCCGATTATCGCCTCTCATTCCGCCGCTCGCGCGCTGGCCGATCACAGCCGCAACATGGATGACGAGCAGCTCCAGGCGCTGAAGAAGAACGGCGGCGTGATTCAAACGGTGGCGTTCAATAGCTACGTCAAGGTTCCGCCACCACCCTCAACCGAGCGGACCAATGCGTTGGCCGCACTACGAAAAGAGTTCGGACTGCCCGCTGCCGGCGGGGGAGGCGGTGGTGGCGGCGGCGGCGGCGGAGCATTGGCTGCGTTGCCGGAGGATCGCCGAGAAGCCTATCAAAAACAGCTCGCCGAGATCGATGCCCAGCACCCGCCTCCGCCGCGTGCCACGGTCAAGGACTTTGTGAATCACATTGATTACATCGTCAAACTAATCGGTCTGGACCACGTCGGGATCTCGTCGGACTTCGATGGCGGGGGCGGCGTGGACGGCTGGAACGATGCCAGCGAGACTTTCAACGTGACACTCGAGCTCGTGCGCCGCGGCTACACAGAGGAGCAGGTGGGCAAGCTTTGGAGTGGGAATCTCCTACGCGTGATGGCAGAAGTGGAAAAGGTAGCGGGGAAGTAAGTCATCCGCCTCCTATCTGACCACCAACGTCTCCGTCGTCGTCTCGGATCCGCACGCCTCGAACCAGTCGATGCCCTCGCTGACGAGGTCGAACTTCAGCGTGTATCGGCCGGGCGTATCGGGCGAGGGGATTTCGATCCCCACGTCGGCGACGCCGCCGGGCGGAATGTCGCCCGGCAGCCAAGCCCGCGCGTGATCCCGATTCAACATCTGCCCGCGATTGTCGAGAAGTTGAGCCCCGAGGCGCACCAGACGGCGCCCATAGCTCGCCTGGGCCCGGAACGGCCGAGTCGAGAGGTTGCGGACCCTGGTCGCCACGGATAGCGGCTGGGCGGCCTGTCCCTTCAGTGGACCCGGCAACCAGCGGCGCAGGTCGATCCGAGCTCGCGGGGTTGCTCCGGGAATGGCGTTGCCCAGGTTGTTGTCGTCCCAGACTTCGTGGCGAATGCTCGCGAGGGCGGCGGAACCGGCGGCGAAGCGTCGCGAGAACGAGTCTTCCGGGTGATCGGTAATTTCCCAGCACAACCGGTCGACGGCAAGCTCACCCGCCAGTCGCCGAGCACGCTCCATCTCGGCGTCGCTGTCGTTCCACGTGAAGAGAATGTAGCGCCAGTTGAGCTCAGGGACGTCGCGCCCGGCGCGGCCTTTCTCATCGGCCATGGCGCGAAGGTTCGCGATCGCGAGGTCGAAGTTGCCTCGCTGACGATAGCGGGCATAGGTATCCTGCGACGCACCATCGATCGAGAACGTGACTTCGTCGATGCCGGAATGGACCAGCCGCCGCGCCTTCTCCTCGTTCAGCGCCAGCCCATTGGTGCTCGTGTACAGGTAGATGTGTGGAAACTTCGCCTTGATGTACTCGCACATCTCCACCGCCCGTTTGTGGAGAAACGCTTCGCCGTAGTTGAAGAAATCGATTCGAACGAGCGACGGCCCGGCTTCGTCGACAATGCGAGTAAACACGCCCCAGTCCAGCATGCCCGCCTGTCGGGTGCGGGTGATCCCCGTCTCCGGGGCGCAACAGGCCTGAAAGCACGAGATGTTGCACGCCGCCGTGCATTCGATGTACAGGCGGCTCGGCAGCGCCGGCACGTTGAGATCGCGGACAGGCGGCGCCTGGTCGGGCGCCAGCGGCAGCTTGAGGGGGCAGTCGCCGCAAAACGGCGCTCCACCCGTGTTCAGGTTTTCACGCAGGTCGGTGGCCACCGGGCCACGCCAAATGTCGGCGAGAGGCGTTGTGCGAAAGTCGCCCAGCACTCGCTTCGCATACGGATCCGCGCAGCCGCACACAATGCGACCGTCACACAGCATGACGGCGATCGACCACGGCCAGCTACAGGTGAAGCGGGTTGCGAGGTGGTTCAGGGACATGTCGGACGAGGCGCCTCACGACCGTTACAAGTTACAAGTTACAAGTTACCAGTTACAAGTTACGAGCGGACGATCGCTCTGGCAACTTTGAACTTTGAACTTGTAACTGGTAACTAGTCCCGATCTATTTTTTCTCCAGCCGTCGCATGTAGGCCTCGAGTTTGTCGTTCTCGTACGTGACCTGGTTGAGGAAGAGGCTCTCCTCGAAGTAGGCGCTGACCTCCTCGGCCGACATCTGCGAGACAAGGTGCTGGATCTCGCCCTTCAAGTCTTCGTAAGAGCGTTCCAGCTCGCGCTTGGCCGTGATCTCTTTGAACAGCGCTTCGAGGACCGCGAGCAGATCCCCGTCGAGGGTAATCTCGTGCCCGGAGGTCGTCTTGATGGTACGCATCGTTAGCCCCCGAAGCTTCTGACGGCGCTCGCCTCGTCTGGGTGCATCTCCAGAAAGTTGTGGGCGCCGGTCATCGTCAACATGGTTTCGACGCGCTTTTGGACACCGGCCATCTTGATGGCGCCGCCTGCCGCGGTCGCCTGGCGATACAAGTCCATGAGGCAGCCGATCGTTGCGCTGTCGACGTAGGTCACCTTCGAAAAGTCCAGCAGCAGCTTGCGATGGCCCGAGGCCAGCAGCTGGGCGACCGCGCCCGAGAAATCCGCCAGCAGCGGGTACATCATGCGTGTTTCCCCGACGCGCACGATCGCGACGCCGGAGGCCTGTTCGGTGGTCAGATTCATCCTGCGACTCCAGTCCGCCTGTGGACGGATCCCGTTTCCAGCTCGTCCCGCAACCGGCGAATCTGGCGCGCCAGCTCGGTGCGGCCACGGTTGATGCGGGATTTGACCGTGCCTTCCGGCAGGTGCAGCCGGTCGGCGATCTCCTGATACGACAACTCCTGGATGTCCCGCAGCAGCACGGCCGATCGCAGCGTCGGCGGCAGCTGGCCGAGCGCCTTCTTGAGCAGCTCGACGCGGTCGCGCTGCTCCAGCGCCGCAAATGGGCTCTTCGTGGTGGACGCCGGCGTCAACTCGCCGGCGTCGACATCCCGATCGATGGTTTCGCGCTCCTTGCGGACGCTGCGGTAGTGATCGATGCAGAGATTCCTGCTGACGCTCACCAGCCAGGTCTGAAAATTCGCCCGGCGGTCGAAAGTGTTGAGCGACTTGAAGATCTTCAGAAACACGTCCTGGGTCAGGTCCTCGGCCTCGTCGTGCTTGCCGGTGAACTTGTAGGCGATGTTGAAGACTTTGCGCCAATGTTGCCGGACAATCTGCGCCCACGCGTCCTGATCCCCCGCCAGACAGCGCTGGATCACGGCATCGATCGAGTCCGGAGTCTCGGAGGTGTCGGCCATCAGAAGTGCGTTTATGGGGCGGTCGATCGTACCACGTTTTTCCAGTCGAACCGGCGGCCGGCTTCGCGGTATGATCGCGTGCACCCGACGGGAGATCCGGCCGCCACCGCCCAGGACTGAAGCGGCCCCCAACCCATCATCGTGTCCTCGAGTTCATCTTCAGCCGCGGTCGCCGGCCAGGTCGTTGACGGCGTGTCGCTGAGCGACATCGCCTTGCGCGTCGGCACGCCGTGTTACGTCTATAGCGCAGTGACGATTCGCGATGCGTACGGCCGTCTCGACTCGGCGTTTGGCGACTATCCGCATGCCATTCACTATGCGTTGAAGGCCAATTCGACGCTCGAGATCGTGCGGCTGCTCAGGGCCTGCGGCAGCAGCGTCGATGCCAACTCGATCGGCGAAGTGGACATTGCGCTGCGGTGCGGGTTCGAGCCGGGCCAGATCATGTTCACCGGCGTGGGAAAGAGCGTCGATGAGCTGACCCGCGCCATCGCGCTCGGGCTGAAGACCATCAACGTGGAATCGCCGGGCGAGCTCGATCGCCTCGATCATCTGGCACAGCAGCAGGGTGTGGTCGCAAAGGTGGCCTTGAGGGTGAATCCGGATATCGACGCGCGCAGCCATCCGCACATCTCGACCGGCCTCAAGACGAACAAGTTCGGTGTCCCCATCGATGCGGCACCTGCCATTTTTCGCGAGATCGCTCGGCGGCCGGCACTCGAAGCGGTCGGCATCCACAGCCACATCGGCTCTCAGATCACCAACGTCGATCCGCTGGTTCGCGCGGCGAAGGCAGCGGTCGATCTCGCCGTTGTGCTCCGTGCCGAGAGTGTTCCGCTCCGGCACGTCGATTTCGGCGGCGGCATCGGCATTTCATATGACGGCGCGTCCACGGTGGATGCTGCCGGGTACGCCCGCACGCTGGTCAACCTGATTCGTCCCACCGGTCTGACGGCTTTGCTCGAACCTGGTCGCGTGCTGGTCGGCCCTGCCGGCCTGCTCGTGACTCGAGTCGTCGACGTGAAGCACTTCGAAGGGGCGCGCCAGTTCATCGTCCTGGACGCGGGGATGACCGAGCTGATGCGACCGGCCCTGTACGGCGCGTTTCACCGCATCGAACCGGTTCGGCCGCGCGACGGCGCTCCTATTACGGCCGACGTCGTTGGCCCGGTGTGTGAGAGCACCGACACCTTTGCCAGAGACCGCGAGTTGCCACCCGTCGCCGTCGGTGACCTGTTGGTGGTCCGCGATGTGGGCGCGTACGGTGCCGCCATGGCCTCGACCTACCTCCGGCGTCCGCTCGTGCCCGAAGTCCTCGTCGACGCCGGCGGCTGGCGCGTGATTCGGCGCCGACAGACGCTCGACGACATGCTGAGGCTCGAAGAGTGCCCCTGATTTCGTTCGAGGGGCTGGATCAGAGCGGGAAGCAGACGCAGGCCGAGCGGCTCGTCGAGGCGGTTCGCGCCACAGGTCAGGACGTCCACTTTCTGTCGTTCCCCGATTACACGACGGCGATCGGTTCCGAAATCGCAAGGGCGTTGCAGGGGCAGCGCGACTATGCCCCGGACGCGCTTCAGTTGCTCTACGTCGCGAACCGCTACGAACATCGACCGCAGGTCGAACGGTGGCTGGAAGATGGCGGCGTGGTCGTGTGCGATCGCTATTTGGCGTCCAGCGTGGCGTACGGTGAGGCGCAGGCGCTCGATCCCGACTGGCTGCTCACGGTGCAGAAACACCTGCCGCAGCCGTCGCTGACGGTGCTGCTCGACATTCCTCCTGACGCCTCTCTCCAGCGCAAGCAGCGCGATCGTGATCGGTACGAACAGGATCTCGCACTGCTCGCACGTGTGCGCGACAGCTACATTCGGCAGTCGGCGGCGCCCCACTGGGTTCGTGTGGATGGGTTACAGCCCAAGGATGCCGTGACGGCCGACGTCCTCAGCGCGGTGCGGTCGCGACTCGGGCTGCTGTAATCGCGCGCACCTCGCGAGCGCCAGCAGCCAACAATACCTGGGCGCAGGCATCGAGTGTCGCGCCGGTCGTGGTCACGTCATCCACGAGCACAACGACACTTCCAGGCACTTCGGCGGCAGCCCGAGCCGACAGGGCAAACGCGTCGGCCACGTTCAGGTGGCGTTCATGGGCAGTCAGGTCGACCTGCGGCCGGGTCGATCGGGTCCGACGCAGCGAGCGACAGACTGGCATGTCGAAGCCACGCGCCAGGATCTCGGACTGGTTGAACCCACGTTCGCGTTGGCGTGTGCGATGCAACGGGACCGGCACCACCAGCTCCGCGCCATCGAGCAGATCGGCGGCCTGCCTGACCATGATGCGAGAAAGGCCAGGACCGACCGACCGTCGGCCGTCGTACTTCAGCGCGTGGATGACCTCGCGGAGGGTGCCTTCGGTACTCACCTATTGCCGATGCCGTACGAATCCGTGGCGAGATCGAGAGCCGGTGCGGCGTCAGGTGTTCGATTGACGCCCAGCACGAGGGGCAGACCGCACCCGCGAGTGGGTCGTCGAGCGTCCTCGCACAGATGGCGCACGGAGGAGCGACAAGTGCCGAGATGAGCGCATTCGCGGCCAGGCGCCAGAAGCTCACCGGCGCCTCCAACGGCTGTCGTCAGGCGCGAGCCTGTTGCCCCAGCGGCGCTTCGTCGTCGAACTGAATTCGCGTCGCTTCGCCCCACAGTCGCTCGAGCGCGTAGAACTGTCGTGCGTGAGGCGAAAAGACGTGGACGATGAAGTCGAAGTAATCGAGCAGGACCCACTCCGCGCGCTCATAGCCCTCGACGTGAGTCGGTCGCACCTTGACGGTCTTGAGACGTTCCTCGACGGCATCGGCAATGGCATGTACCTGTCGCGGGTTGGCGCCCGTGCAGATCAGGAAGTAGTCGGTGAAGGCACCCGTCTTTCGCAGATCAAGAACGGTGACGTTCGTGGCCTTCCGGCTTCCTGCCGCTTCGATGGCCTTCGTCAACTGACTCGGCAAACGAGGCGTCGGTCGCTTGGCGCGCGGTCGTGGGGATTTCGCCATGCAAAGAGAACTCCAAAAGATAGGGTGCCTGGGTGCCTATTGTGCCGAAGGTGCCTTGGGTGCTGATACCTTGGGTGCGCCGGGTGAGTCAGGCGTGACAGGCGCGGTGCGATATAGCGAATGTTGCTCGATGTACGCAGCAACTGCTGCAGGAACAAACTCGGCGATCGATCCGCCACGCGCGGCGAGACGACGGATGTCGGTGGAAGAAATGTCGGGCGTATCAGCCGGTATCAGGATGACACGGGGGCTTGACGTTCGTATGACATCGGGTGCTTCGATCATCCGCGGAGCGAGCGTCGGTAGTCGCTGCCGCAGACTCTCGAGTGTCGTCCCCGGCCGGGTCACGACGCCGAAATGCGCGCAGTCGAGAACCTCCGGGTATCGATACCAGGTTTCGATCTCCGCGAACGCATCCGCACCGGTCAGAAAGACGATCTGCTGCGGCGTCAACCCCTCCGCGTGGATACTGCGGAGCGTGTCGAACGTGTAGGACGGACCGTCGCGATCGAGCTCCAGGCCGGAAACCTCCCAGCGAGTGCCCGGCTCGTCGCGTTCCGCGACAGCCAGGCGAGCCATCTCGACGCGATGATACTCGGATGCGTGCGGGCTGTCAGGTCGATGCGGCGGCTGGGCCGCTGGCAGGAAACGGATCGTCTCCAGACGCAGCGTGTGCTGGGCGGCCCGAGCCACCGCGAGGTGACCGAGATGGATGGGGTCGAACGTCCCACCGAGCAAGCCCACTTGGGGCCCTCTGATCATCGCCGGCGTGAGCCTTTACGGCTGATCGGAGGCACGAACGCAGGGTTGTAGTCGGGCGCTGGATCGCCTTCGGGCCCTTCATGATCAAGCGCGATGGCGCGTGCCTCATCCTCCCGAGCTTGCGCGACATGCGGCCATGCTGCTTCGAGCAAGGCCGTCACCCCTTCACCTGTCACGGCCGAGATACGAAAGAACGGAAGTCGAAGCGACTGGGCGCGTGCGGCGAGCGACGACACTCGCGACGGATCGTCGACGGCATCGATTTTGTTGGCAACGACGACGTGAGGTTTGTCGAGCAGGGCCGGGTTGTACAGCGCGAGCTCACGGCGGATCGTGTCGAAGTCCTCCACGGGCTCTCGACCCGACGCGCCGGAGACATCGACGAGGTGGACGACGACCTTGGTGCGCTCGATGTGACGCAGAAACTGGTGGCCGAGACCGTGTCCTTCGTGCGCGCCCGCGATCAGGCCGGGGACATCGGCCACCACAAAGCTGCGATCGCCGCTCAGGGTCACCACACCGAGATTCGGGGTGAGCGTCGTGAAGGGATAGTTGGCAATCTTGGGCCGCGCGGCGGAAACACGGGCGATGAGGGTGGACTTGCCCGCGTTGGGGAAGCCGACCAGACCCACGTCCGCCAGCAGCTTCAATTGCAGCCGCAGGTGTCGCTCTTCGCCCGGCTCACCGGGCTGGTGCTTGCGCGGTGCGCGGTTGGTGGAGGTGGCGAAATGTGCGTTCCCAAGGCCGCCGCGTCCGCCTTTCGCGATCAGCACTCGTTGTCCCGGAACCGTCAAGTCCGCGAACTCTTCGGCCGAGCCTGGTACTTCGGGATCGTGCAGGAAGACGAGCGTGCCGAGAGGCACGTTGATTTCGAGGTCGTTGCCGTGGCGTCCCGATTTCAGCGCGCCCTCACCCTGTCCACCGCGCTCGGCCTCGAACTCGGGCGTGAACCGGAAGTGGACCAGCGTATTGCGATGAGGATCCGCGACCAGATAGACGGAACCGCCGCGTCCACCATTGCCGCCATCCGGCCCGCCGCGTGGAACGAATTTCTCGCGGCGAAAGCTGAGCGCGCCGCTCCCCCCGTGGCCGGCAGCGACGTGGATATCGACTTCGTCTACGAACATTCGTAACGTGCCGAAGGTGCCGGGAGTGCCGAGGTACCTCGGGTGCTCGGTGCCAGCGGTGCCGCAGGTGCTTCGGGTGCCGTCAGCTGGTGCGCGACTATTCGACCGGCAGCACGCTGATGAAGCGGCCACGCGCGCCGTGATCCTCGAAGCGGACTCGACCATTCACCTTGGCGAACAGGGTGTCGTCTTTACCGAGCCCGACGTTGAGCCCGGGTCGAAACCTGCGCCCACGCTGACGCACGAGGATGGAACCACCCGTCACAATGTTGCCGTCGTGACGCTTGACGCCAAGACGCTGCGAATTGCTGTCGCGCCCGTTGCGGGAGCTGCCTTGTCCTTTTTTGTGAGCCATGACGAAAAACCTTATCCGCGGAACACGCGAAGCCGCGGAAACGAATCCAATCTCTATGTCACGTCAGCTCGTGTCAGAGCTGAATGTCAGTAATGCGGACGCGCGTGACGTGATCGCGGTGCCCCTTCGTCCGTCGATACTGCTTGCGGCGCTTCTTCTTGAAGATCCGAACCTTCGGGCCTCGGCCGACCGAGTCGACCACCCCCAACACCTTGGCGCCCGACACGAACGGCGCGCCGGCCGTGACCGCGCCCGCGTCCTGACCGACGAGAAGCACCCGATCGAAGATCAGCCCGTCGGGGGCGTCGTCGTAGTGCCCGTTGATTTCGATGAACGCACCGGGCTCGACACGAAACTGACGGCCGGAAGCCTGAATAATCGCAAACACTTGGGTTCTCCGAGGAAAACGGAACTTCTGAGTATAGCAGATCGGCCGCTCGCTTCGCCCCGGAGGGCCGCTCGCCTCGCGGCTCGCGGATGGGCCGCGCTTCGCGCGTGCAGGCTTACCGCCGAAGGCGACCGTCTGGCGAGTGTTGAATGGAGCCTGCGACGCGGGCCTTCGTTTTGAAGCCGGCTCCGGCATTGGGCTCGTCGGCTTCGAGACCGGCAAACCATGGCACGCCTACAAACGATCAGCAGGCCGCAGATCCCTTACCTTTCGGCGTATCATTTGAAACAGCGCACCTGGGGAGACATTACCAGTGCTCCAGCGTCAGTTCTGGCGAGAATGACGATCAAGCTGAACCTTGACCGGCTTGATCACGGGTTGGCTGTTCACAGTGGTGAGACAGCCGCGCACGTTGAGGAACCCTCGATCTACGGCGCGATCACCGGGCACATCGCTGTCGGTCGCTATGTCTTGCAGATAGGCGAACCGTACGGCGCCGTCCTCCGCGAGGCTTTACGGGCAGAACGGGCGCACATTCGTCATCGACCCTCGCCGATTCTCCTCCGTCCGAGGTCGCTTCGCGGCGTGTTCGACCGGCGGATCGAACTGGCCGCAGCCCTTGCGGGACTCGACGCGGGCCTTCCAATTGAGGCGAGCGGAGAGCCTGGCATCGGCAAGACGGCAGTCCTCCGACACCTGGCACATCATCCGCGAGCCGCCTCGTTTGTGGACGGCATCGTCTACGTATCGGCACGGCATCAATCGCCCGCCGACCTTCTGCAGCTCGTCTTCGAAGCCTTCTACGAGAGCGTCGAGATCTACAAACCCACTGATGCGCAGATACGGCGCGGCCTCCAGGACAAGCAGGCGTTGATTCTCCTGGACGATGTTCAACTGTCGCAGGACGCGCTCGAACAGGTGCTCGATATTGCCCCCCGATCGGCGTTCGCCGTGGCGACGCGCGAGCGGTGCCTGTGGGGTGAGGTGCGCAGCCTCGCTCTCCAAGGCCTCCCAGTAGATGATGCGGTGTTGCTCCTGGAGCGAGAGATCGAACGTTCGCTCGACGTCTCGGAGCGACCGGCGGCAGCGAGTCTTTGCACGGCGATTGGGGGGCACCCGCGGCGAATCCAGCAGGCCGCTGTCATCGCCCGCGAGCGGGGGATCTCATTCGACGGGTGGACGCGCAACATCACGCCGGCGAGCCTCATCGCGGAGCTGATGGCATCGATCGACGAGAAGCAGCGGCGCGCCTTATTGGCGTTGACCGCGCTGCCTGGCGTGCCACTGCAGGCTCAGCAAATCTCAGGCCTCGCGGAAGTCCCGGACATCGAACCATCGCTGATCGCGCTCGTCCGGCGAGGTCTCGTCGTCAGCAGCCAATCGCGCCATCAACTCGCCGACGGTGTCAGCGACCGGCTCCGGAGAACGGACGATCTGAAGCCCTGGGTCAACCGCGCCATCACGTACTTCAGCGCGTGGGCGGAACGGTATCGGCGCAGCCCGGACGACTTGCTCGAGGAGTCCGAAGCGCTCCTACGTGTGCAGCAGTACGCAGTGGACGCCCGGCGCTGGGGAGAAGTCCTTCGGCTGGGTCGGCTTCTCGAAGGAGCACTGGTCCTTGGCGCGCGATGGGGCGCTTGGGCGATTACCCTGGAACACTGCCTCGCCGCGGCGAAGGCAATCGGGGATAGATCGGCCGAAGCCTGGGCGTTTCATGAAATGGGCACGCGAGCCGTCTGTCTTGGCGAGCTGGGCAAGGCGCGCGCGTTGTTGAGTCAGGCGGTGAAGCTGCGTGAGGCCCTGGACGACGATCTTGCTTCGGCGGCCAGCCGGCGGAATCTCGGGTTCGTCCTCGCGCCGGTTACCGCTTTTGCCCGCGAGCCCGCGACACTGCTGCTCAATGAGCCGCCGGACTTCGATTTGCAATCGCTTCGAGATGAAACGCCGGCCCTTCGAGCGCAAAGGGGGCCAAGTGTCGCTGCCATGGCGCTCACGGGGTTGTTGTCTGCAATCCTGGGAGCGCTCGCGTATTTGGCTGCCACTGCAGGACTCGCCTCGATGTCTTGGAACCTTGCCAGCGGCTTTCCCGCGTGAAGTGCGGCTTACTTCAACAGTACGCGAGTGCCCCGAATCTTCTGCGCGCTCATCGCGTTGAGGAACGTCGGTAGCAGCCGATCCATCAGCTCGAAGTACGACGACAACGCCGGGGTCTGCGTGTTCTGGTTGTAGAGGATTTCCTCACGGAACGTTTCGCTGTGGAGCGTTTCGCCGGTCTTGCCATCGATGAACACGAACGTGGGGCGCAGGATAAAGCCCTGCCGTTCCATGTAGACGCGTTGCGGCACGACGCGGCGGCGGCCGAACTGGTCGTAAATCTCTTGTTCCCGCTGCACGAAGCCCGACGTCGTGTGCGGGCGGAACAGCACCGAGCCGGTCACGATCAGCGGGTTCTGGTGCTCCTCGCCGATCTTCTTCCAGTAGTCGACGTTGGCAAAAATGCGCTCGTACGGCTCGAGGTCCTTTTCTTCCTTGATTTGTGGAAGCCCCGGCTCCTGGGTGCTGGCCGTATCGGCTGGTGACGCCGGCGGTGCGACGCCACCGTTTTGTTGCGCCGCAATCTCGTTGAGCACGAGTGGCTCGGCCTCCACGACGCGCAACGAGCCCTTTTGTCGCAGCTGACTTCGCAGCAAGCGAACGGTTTCGAGGTTCGCATCGACTTCGTCGTTGCCGCCGGCGACGAATCCCGCGACGAGCACCCGCTGAAACCCGCCGATGTCGAGTTTCGGCTGGATTGGCGTCTCGATCGGAATCTCGAAGTAGTTCGTGCAGCCGGCGAGCGCGCCGAGCAGCGCCAGGACGATACTACCGACCGTCTTTTTTCGCGCGGTCATTGATTTCCTTGAAGAGATCAAAGTTTTGCCGAATCATCTCGCTGTTGGGATCGAGTGAGACGGCCTTCTCATAGGCCGCACGGGCCTTGTCCAACTGACCTTCGTGCTCGTAAGCGACCGCGAGGTTGTTGAATGCCGCGGCGTAGGTCGGATCGAGCTGGGTGGCGCGTTCCCAGCGATAAATCGCCTCCCGCCAGAGTCCGCGCTGCGCCACCTGGATGCCGAATTCCACCTGCTCCTTGGCCTCGTCGCGCTGGTCGGCAAACGCCGCCGGCACGCCCAAAGCCAAGCTAAGCAACGCAGCTGAAACGATGCGAGCGAACATGACCCCTGCCTGCCACTATAGCGGCTGCCACGAGGGAGGAGCAAGGAAATTACCGGCCAAGAATTCATGCAGGTCCGTGAACGGCGAGTGCCTGGACAGGGCCATTTCTCGAGCCTCAGCGACCACTTGGCGCGAGTATAGTGAAAGGGAGGTCAGGGGCGCCGGACCAAGCCGGTGCCATGGTTCCAACCGAAGCTGCTGCTCTTGCTCTGCTTGGCGCTCGCGATCGTCGATTGCTCGCCGCGCTCATCCGCTTCCTGACGAATCGTTCAACAGCCGACGACCTCGATGCGCTCCCGCCGAGGACTCCCGATGAGCCGCTGATCCGCTGGGTCTGTCGATGTCGCGCGCCCACCGCCGATCTCGAATCATGGATGGCCGAGGCGGCACGAGTGGAGTCCGAGGCTGCTACGCAAGTGTCGCGAGCCGGCCGCATCGGCGTTACGTGCCTGCCGTTCGACGCGGCGGCGTACCCTCCTTTGCTGTCTTCGATTCCTGACCCTCCAGCGTTGCTCTGGATCAGGGGCGACGCAAAAGCGTTGGCGGCGCCATCAATCGCCATCGTGGGATCGCGCAGCGCAACCCCGTATGGCCTTGCCATGGCCTCGAAGATTGCCAGGGATCTTGCCGCGAACGGGTTGGTGATTGTGTCTGGCCTCGCACGTGGGATCGACTCGGCCGCTCATGCGGCCGCGCTCTCGGCCGGCGGCAAGACCATTGGGGTCCTTGGTTGCGGGATCGATCTGATTTATCCGCCTGAGCACAAGGCGCTGGCAGGCAACATCGAGCACAGTGGTGCCGTGATCAGCGAGTTCCCGCCCGGGGTGCCGCCGCTTCCGCATCACTTTCCGCTGCGAAATCGCATCGTGAGCGGTTTGAGCGGCGCGGTGGTCGTTGTCGAAGCACCCGAGAAGAGCGGCGCCCTCATTACCGCTTCCACCGCGCTCGAACAGGGTCGCGACGTGCTGGTGGTTCCAGGTCCGGTTGTTGGCGGTCGCAACCGAGGAGGACACCTTTTGATCAGGGACGGGGCAAAGGTCGTCGAGTCTGCAGACGATATCCTCCAGGACATCGGTTTACTCACTCACTGTGCCCCCCTCAAGAGCCGAAACGAGAGTGTGGGGCAATTGCCGGAAGCCACTGATTTCACTGTAGATGATGTGGCCAAGCAGACCGGGGAAGCGCCCGGCGTGGTCCTCGCTCGCCTCCTCGATCTGGAGCTGGCAGGCCGAATCCAAAGAATTGGAGGAGGTCGGTTTGTCCGCGTGCTAACGTAAATCGCTTGTAGGCTTGGGAAAATCGAATGCCGAAACCGCTCGTGATCGTCGAGTCGCCCGCGAAAGCGCGCACGCTGACTCGTTTCCTGGGAGACCGCTACCGGGTGGAAGCCAGCTACGGACACGTCCGCGACCTTCCCGAATCCGCGGCTGACGTCCCCAAGGACATCAAAGGGAAACCGTGGGGGCGGCTGGGTGTCGATACCGATGGCGAGTTCACCCCGTACTACGTCGTCCCGGCCGACAAGAAGAAGTACGTCCAGCAATTGAAAGCCGCGCTCAAGGACGCTTCGGAGGTCATCCTCGCCACCGACCCCGATCGCGAGGGCGAATCAATCAGTTGGCACCTGAAGCAGGTTCTCAAGCCCAAGGTTCGCGTTCGCCGAATCGTGTTCCACGAGATTACCGAGGAAGCGATCAACGACGCGTTGCGTGAAGCGCACGAGGACGTCGATGAAAACCTCGTGAGAGCGCAGGAGAGCCGCCGCATTCTCGACCGGCTGTACGGCTACACGCTGTCGCCAGTGCTCTGGAAAAAAGTTCAGACCGGGCTCAGCGCTGGGCGAGTGCAGAGTGTTGCCGTGCGCCTCATCGTCGAGCGCGAGGAAGAGCGCATGGCCTTCCGCTCGGCGAGCTATTGGGATTTGGAAGCACGCATCCGCGCCGAGGAGCGCGATTTTGTGGCAACGCTGGTCCGGCTCGCCGATCAGCGCATCGCGACGGGCAAGGACTTCGACGCCACCGGCAAACTGACCGGCAAGGGCGTGCAGCTGCTCGACGAAGAGCAAGCCCGCGGCCTGGTGGACTCACTTTCGCGCAACCTGCCGTGGTCCATCACCAACGTCGAAGAAAAGCCCTTTACGCAGCGGCCAGCGCCGCCCTTCACGACCTCGACTTTGCAACAGGACGCCAACCGCAAGTTCGGGTTCTCTGCCGAGCGGACGATGCAAGTGGCGCAGCGCCTGTTCCAGGGAGTCGATATCGGCGGTGGTGACCTCGAGGGTTTGATTTCGTATCACCGCACTGACTCGACGACGCTGAGCGACAAAGCGCTGCGAGAGGCCGGTCAGGCAGTCACCGAGATGTACGGCTCGGACTATTACAAAGGCATTCGACAGTACCAGACGAAGGTGCGTAACGCGCAGGAGGCGCACGAGGCGATTCGTCCGACCGAATTTCGCCGCACGCCACAGTCGCTCGAATCAGTGCTCGAGAGTGACGAGCTCAAGATCTACGACCTGATCTGGAAGCGCGCGATCGCCTCGCAGATGGCAGAAGCGCGCATGTTGCGGACCACCGTTGAGATTACCGGTCAAGGGACGGACGGGCAGGATGCCGTGCTCACGGCGAGCGGCAAAGCCATCGAGTTCGCAGGCTATTTGCGGGCGTATGTCGAGGGGAGCGACGATCCGGCCGCCGAGCTCGACGAGCAGGAAACGCTGCTGCCGAAGATGGCGGTGGGTGAGCAGATCTTCGCGCCCGACAACATCGAGGCGCGCCTCGTCGTTGCAGGTGTCGACCCGAAGGGGCATCAGACGACTCCACCGGCGCGTTATACCGAGGCGTCGCTGGTCAAGCGACTGGAAGAAGAGGGCATCGGTCGCCCATCCACTTACGCCCCGACCGTAGCGACCATTCAGCGACGCGGCTACGTGTCGAAGCAGGGTAAGGCGCTCGTCCCGAGCTTCACGGCCTTTGCGGTGACGCGACTCTTGCGAGAACATTTCGGCGACTACGTCGACGTTGGCTTTACCGCGGAGATGGAGGAGATTCTCGACCAGATTTCGAATGGTGAGAAAGACTGGCTCGACTTCATTCGCGAGTTCTACCGAGGCGACGGCAAGCATCACGGGCTCGAAAACCTGGTCGAGGACAAGGGTCAAGAGATTGCGTACCCGGTCATCCACGTCTGCGACGATCCCGATTCAGGTTTGCCCATCCGCGTGCGGATTGGGCGCTATGGTCCGTTTCTTCAGGTTGGCGAGTCGTCAAACGACGGGCCGCGGGCCTCGGTTCCAAGTGATTCTGGCTCCGGCCGATCTCACCTGCGAGAAGGCCGTGGCGTTGCTGAAGGCCAAGGCTCAAGGTCCGCGCTCGGTGGGCGACGATCCCGAAACCGGTCAGCCGGTCTATGTCATGCACGGGCGGTTCGGCCCCTACGTGCAATTGGGTGAAACGCCGACCGACAAGAAGGCAGCCAAGCCTCGTCGTGCGTCCCTCGGGCGCGACTACAGTGAGGACACGATCACGCTCGAGGAGAGCTTGCGGTTGCTGTCGCTTCCTCGCGAGCTCGGGACGGCCGATGACGGCGAGGTGATCGTCGCCAACGTCGGCCGCTTCGGCCCCTATGTCAAACACGGCTCGGAATTCCGATCGCTGGAACCCGACGACGACGTCTATACGATTGCCCTGGAGCGCGCGAAGGCGCTTCTCGCGCAGGAGAAGAAATCAGCTCGCCGACAGCGCTCGGCCGCGAAGGAGCTCCGGGCGATGGGTGCTCACCCTCAGTCTGGTGCCGCGCTCCGCATCCTCGACGGTCGCTACGGTCCCTACGTTACCGACGGTACGACCAACGCGTCGCTGCCCAAGGGCACCGCGCCCGAGGCCTTGACGTTGGACGAAGCCACCGCACTGCTCGAAGCGCGCGCGGGCGTCGCCAAGCCGCCCCGCCGTCAGGCCGCGAAGAAAGGCCGGCGGTCGCGCCACGCGGAAAGGCAAGTCGGCGGAGGCGGTCGAAGCGTAACGACGAGGAGTTACAAGTTACAAGTTACCGAGTTACAAACGACGAGTCGTCATGTCGAGGAACGTGGTCGGTATCAAACGTTGTGTTTCCGCACTTTGAACTTGTAACTTGGACTTGATGATGATTCACATCATCGGCGGCGGGCTCGCGGGCAGCGAGGCGGCGTGGCAGGCCGCGCAGTTGGGCGTGGCTGTTACGTTGCACGAGATGCGGCCCGTGCGACCGACGGCGGTGCACAAGACGGATAGTCTTGCCGAGCTCGTTTGCAGCAACTCGTTTCGTGGCGACAAACTGGATAACGCGGTCGGGCTGCTGAAGGAGGAGATGCGGCGGCTCGGCTCGCTCGTCATGCAAGCGGCGGACGGGGCGCGTGTTCCGGCGGGAGCGGCACTCGCGGTCGATCGCGTCCTGTTCTCGCGACACGTCACGGACGCGCTCGCGCGTGAGCCGCTGGTGACGATTGCTCGTGGAGAAGTGCCATCCATCCCCGCGGCAGAGGAGGGGTCGGCCATCGTCATTGCAACCGGACCGCTGACGTCCGACGCCCTTTCCGACGACATCCGCCGGTTTGTCGGCGGGGACCACCTTTACTTCTACGACGCCATCAGCCCCATCGTCCTTGCTGAAAGCATCGACATGTCGAAGGTGTTTCGCGCCTCGCGGTGGGGACGCAGTCTCACAGGTGCGACGGGTGCGACGGGTGCGACGGGTGCGACCGGTGCGGTGCTAAGTGCGTCAGGTGCGGTGCAGTGCACGGGTGCGGCAGGTGCGACGGGTGCCGATCGTGATCAGGACGACGGTGATTACATCAACTGTCCGTTGACCCGCGACGAGTACGACGCGTTCTATGACGCGCTCGTCACGGCCGAATCGGCGACGGTGCACGACTTCGACAAGGAAAAGTTTTTCGAGGGGTGCTTACCGATCGAAGTCATGGCCCATCGGGGCAAGGACACGCTGCGATTTGGCCCGATGAAGCCGGTAGGGCTCACCGATCCGCGCACGGGTCGATTTCCTTATGCGGTCGTGCAGTTGCGTCAAGACACCCTCGCCGGCGATCACTTCAGCCTCGTAGGGTTTCAAACCCAGATTAAATGGGGCGAGCAGTCGCGTGTCCTGCGAATGATTCCAGGGTTGGCACAGGCCGAGTTCGTGCGCTACGGCATGGTGCACCGCAACACCTACATCAACGGTCCGACGGTTCTCAAAGACACGTGGCAGACACGCACCCGACCCGACCTGTTTTTCGCCGGCCAGGTGTCGGGGGTGGAAGGGTATGTCGAATCTGCGGCATCAGGGCTGATTGCGGGGCGCAACGCCGCCCGGCTGGCGCTCGGCCGCGCCGCCCGACTCGCCGCCCCGAACGACGGCCATCGGAGCGCTGGCGTATTATGTGTCCCACGCAGATGCCCGCAACTACCAGCCGTCGAATATTACTCATGGCATCATGCCGGCGCTCGATCAGCCGCCGAGGGACAAGATGCGCAAGAAGATGCTGATCGCGGAGCGTGCCTTGCGCGATTTGGCCGCATGGCAGGCAATGAGCGGAGATGGCGGCGCCGGCAGCCGCCAACCGGCAACCGGCGGCGGGCCGCCGAAGGCGGCCGAGGAGCTGGGCGCCCGCCCGGCTCTGTCGCGATGAGAGAGCTGCTCGACGCGTTCCTCGAGTACCTTCACTACAATCGCAACGCCTCCGACCAGACAATCCGCGCCTACGAGTCGGACATCACACAGTATCTGGCCTGGCTGGCGACCGATCGTCGGCGCACGATTGGTGCGCTGGTGCCGGCCGACTTCGACACCTCGTCGGTCCGATTGCACGTGGCGGATCTCGGTCGCGCCGGCGAGGCCCGCAGCTCCGTGGCGCGCAAGGTCTCTGCACTTCGCACCTTCGTGCGCTATCTGCGACGCGAGGGGCACATCGAGCACGATCCGACGGCGCTCGCGGTGGCCCCGAGGCGGGAGCAGACCTTGCCGGTCCATTTGTCGGAACGGGAGATGGCGAAGCTGCTCGAGATGCCAGACGCTGCCGATCCGCTGGGGCGACGCGATCGGGCGATTCTCGAACTCGTTTATGCGTCCGGCCTCCGCCTGAGCGAGCTCGAATCGCTCGACCTCGAAAACATCGATTTCAGCGCTCGCATGGTGCGGGTGATGGGCAAGGGCGCCAAAGAACGGATGATTCCGTTCAATCAGACCGCCGAGCGGGCGCTTCGCGCGTGGTTGAAAGATCGTGCGGCCATCCTCTCTCGCGCGAGTGGCTTGGGAGTTGCCAATGCACCAGCAGCCGGCAGCCGGCAGCCGGTAGCCGGCAACCGGCAACCGCGGTCGCTGAGGCGACGCACGATCCCGCGTCGCCGAAGCAGCAATGAAGGCGAGCCTGTGTTCATCAACTATCGGGGCACCCGACTCACAGGACGGAGCGTGGATCGTCTCCTGCGGCGACACATGGCCAAGTTCAGCACCCAGACGGGCGTCAGCCCGCACGCGCTTCGCCACTCGTTTGCGACTCACTTGCTGCAGCGTGGGGCGGACTTGCGCGCCATCCAGACCATGCTCGGTCACGCCCGACTGAGCACCACGCAGCGCTACACGCACGTGAACGCCAGCCAGTTGATCGACGTCTACCGCAAGGCCCATCCACGATCGCATCGCCGAGATTGACCATTGATGCCGACTCGCCTCGCGGGCCTTGCCATAGCTGTTCTCTGCGTGCTCTGGTCCGGTTCCACCGCCTGGGCCCAAAGCGCCAGCGGTGGGCAATCGAGCGGGTCGCCGCAGGAGCCGGAATCGACCAATCTCTTCGGGATTCCGCTGGCCTCCAACGAACGCCTCAAAGTCAGCGGCGTGTTCATGGCCGGCTGGTCGCACGACGGTGCGCAGGCGCAACTGGGCTTGGAAAAGCAGGGGCGCGTCGGCCAGGCCATCATCGCATTCAGCGGCCGACTCACGAGTCGCGTGAGCTATCTCGTGTCATTCAATCCTGTCAATGAGGTGTCGTCAAAGCCTGCGTGCGGCGAAGCCGACTTCTTTTTCCCCAACGACCCGAGCATCTACGTCGCTGGTCCCGTGGTTCCCTGCGATCCGGAGAACGGCCACAAGCGCGTCGATACCTACAACACTTACGCGCTCGACTACATCAACCAGCAGGGGCCTCTTCGTGAGGGCTACGTCGACTGGCGCGCCACGGATCGGATCTCCGCCCGCTTTGGGCGATTCATCCTCCCGATTGGATTTGCGCCGCCCGAGGTCGGCTCCTGGACGGCGAAGGATCTGACACGCATTCAGCGGCTCAACGCCGAAGCGAACTTCGGGCTGCTGCTCGGCTACTCCCACCCAGGCAGCCAATCCGGCCGCTCCCCGCTTTTCGAAGCAGCGGTCATGGGCGTGTTGGGCGACGGCAATCGACAGAAGGACTACGACTGGTACTACTTTACCGACACCACCCTCGACACCAACAGTTCGCTGACGACGGTTGCGACGGTCCGCGCTCGCCCTCATCCAATCGTCGATGTTCGTGCGACTTTCAGGAAGGGCTTTACGGGATCCAAGGTCGAACGGCTGCCCAGTTACTGGGCCTCGAAGCGGATAGACGATGCCTTCGTCGCCAGCGTGCGCGTGCAGCCGCACCCGTGGGTCTCGATCTTCAGCGAGTACGCGCGCTACGTCTGGGGACCAACCGAGACGTCGGCCGAAATGCTCGGCATCGATACCGACCCAATCGAGAAGCCCGGTTACTACATTGGGGGTACGTTCGAGGTGCCGCTGACCTCACGCGCTTCCGTCGGCGTCACAGCCACTCGTGAAGAACTGTCGCGGGATGACAGCCTGGTCCAGTATCTCGAGCTCGATGGCCTCTATGACGTGGAGATGGGCAAAAAGGATCGCGGCACCGTCGTGCGCGTCTACCTCGATGTCTCACGCCTGGTCACTTTCGGCTTCTTCTGGGCCGACATCTCGAACCCATACCCCTGGATCAGCGGCAGCTGGCCGGTCTCAGGCCCGCGGGCATTCACGGGGCGGGAGCCGGACAGGTACGGAGTCGCGGTCGTATTAAAGACGCCGTAGGGGGCATCCCCCTTTCTCCCGTCCCCTTTACAATCCCCGGATGCTGTCGGTTCTCTCACAGGCCTGGCACTCCTGGAAGAACGCGAAGGGCATTGCACTGCTCGCGATTCCAGCGTTGGCGGTCGGCATTGGCTCGACCACCGCGATCTACACCGTCGTGAACGGGGTCATGCTGGCGCCACTGCCATATCCGGAGAGCGACCGCTTCAGCGTGTTGTACAGCGGGCGCCTCAGCGAGCCCAAGCAGGTCGGCGCCAGCAGCGCCGTCGACCTGGTCGAATACCAACAGCGGACGCACAGCTTCGACGTATTCGGGTGGTTTCGCCAGTATGAGTTCGATCTGACGTCGCCTGGCGAGCCGCAGCACGTCGATGTGGTAGCGGTCACCCCCTCGCTGGCGCACAACCTGGGGGTCGAGCCGCTCATTGGTCGATGGTTTACCGATGCGGCCGGCGCCGTGCTGTCGTACGATCTCGGGCGACGTCTTGGTGGAGAGGCCGCCCTCATTGGTCGAGCGGTTACCCTCAGTGGCCGAAGCTACACGGTCACCGGCGTCATGCCACCCAAGTTTCGATTACCGCTCCCGGGGCCGGGCACTGGCGGCGACGCGGACATCTGGATCGCTCTCGATCCACTGGGGGGCGAAGAGCGCGAACAGGGGTGGTTCATTGCCTATGCCCGGCGAAAGCCTGGCGTGACGCTGGCGCAGGCCGAAGCCGATGTCAGGGTGGCAGCGGCCGAGATTGCCAGGCTCAGCCCGGCGTCGCATCCGTCCTACACCGCGCACCTCCGTGACCTGCGCGCCGCGATTGTCGAAGACATCCGCTCGACGCTGCTCCTGCTGTTCGCCGCCGCGATCCTGCTCCTGCTGATTACCTGCGCGAACGTCGCCGGCCTGTTGCTCACACGTTCGATCGCGCGGGCGCGCGAAACCGCGACGCGGGTGGCGCTCGGCGCCTCGCAGCGGCAGCTGGCATCGCAGTACTTCGTCGAAGGCTTGGTGCTCGCGCTCGTCGGAAGCGCGGCCGGTGTGCTTGTCAGCGTTGCTCTCGTCAGAATCATGGTCTCAATCGCCGGCGACTACATCCCGATCACAAGCGAGATTGCAATCGACTGGAGAGTGCTGCTGTTTGGCGCCGCGACGGCGGTGGTGGCGAGCGCGGTGCCGAGCCTGGCGCCCCTGTGGCAGGCGATGCGCACGCCGCCCAACGAGGTACTGAATGCTGGTGTCCGCTCGTCGGCTGGCGCACGCGCCCGGCGTTTGTCGCGAGCGCTCGTGGTCGCGGAGGTTGCATTCGGCTTCACGCTGCTTGCGGTCAGCCTCATGCTGCTGACTCATCTGCAGTCGTTGCGCCGAACCGCTCCAGGGTTCGACCCCGATCAGTTGTTGACGTTCCAGCTCACGATGCCTGACGCCGTCGCGTCCGACGACAAGACGAGGCTGCCGTACCAAGTTCGGCTGCTCGAGGCCCTCCACGCGATACCGGGGGTCACGACCGCTGCCTTTGCCAATCAGTTGCCGCTCGATGGGTGCTGCCTCGGCACTGTCCTATACCCCGATGGACGACGTGGCGCTGCCGATTCGGTTGAGCGGGTCGCGTATGTCGCCGCGAGTACCGGCTTCGTTGAAACGCTGCGCGTTCCGCTCCGCGCGGGGCGGCTCCTCGACGCCGGCGACATCAACGAGAAGCTGGTCAACGTGGTGATCACCGAGTCGACGGCCGCCAAGTACTGGCCCCTCGAGAATCCGATCGAGGCTCGCGGCCGCCTGGGCGACCCCGAGAAAGGTGCGCCCATTCGCGTCGTCGGCGTCGTCGGCGATGTGCGCAACAACGGGCTCGGCAAGCCGCCGGTGCCCGAGGTCCATATGCTGAGCGCCATTACCACGGTGAATCCGATGGACTTTGTCGTCCGGTCCGCGCTACCCACGGAGCGGCTCGTCCCCGAGGTCCGGCGCGCGATCAGATCCGTCGACCCCACACTCGCGCTGGATGGCGTCGCAACGATGAGCGACACGATTCGCGACTCTCTCGTCCTCGAACGTGCGGGCTCCTTCGTGATGGCGTTCTTCGCACTCGCCGCGCTGCTGATGGCAACGCTGGGCATCTACGGTGTCGTTGCGTATGGGGTGCGGCAGCGCCGCGTTGAGATTGGCACTCGCATGGCGATCGGCGCCGTCAAAAGCGATGTCCTCAAACTGATCGTCGGCGGGGGATTGAGGATGGCCGTCTTCGGGGTGGTGGCAGGAAGCGTTGCGGTACTGGCGGCTGCGCTGCTGCTGGCGCGGTTCTTCGAGAGCTACGACGTGGGCTGGCTGCCGTTTGTCGCGTCAATGGCCATCGTCGGCACGGTCGCCGCAGCGGCTTCGTCGGTCCCCGCGTGGCGCGCCACCTTACTCTCGCCGATGGTGGCGATCCGTGACGAGCCGCAATCGACGTGGGAGTCGGCGCGTCAGAAGGTCAGAGACGTGATGGCCGGAATCGGCGACGCGCTGTCACGTGATGCCCGGTCGAACCAGCCGTCTGAGGAAGCTGTGTTGACCGAATTCGTGGCCGCGGCGCGTCAAGCGCAGTCGTCGGCCGACGTGGTGAACACGGCGCTGACCACGCTTGGTCGCGAAATCGGCGCGGACTGGGCCATGCTGCTCGAGAAGAGTCACGACCAGTCGTCCTACGTCGTTAGCGCGACGACCCTCGCTGCGGCTGCGTTTACGCTTCCCGCCGACGGGTTCCTCCTCAATCGCCTTCGCTCCTCCTCGTCTCCGCTGGTGATGGACGATCGCGACGTCCAGGCGTTGGTCGGTTGGGCCACCCAGCACAGACCTCAGCGCCTCGCCGAGCTCGAGACGCTGCAGCGAACGGGCGCGCGATTGGGAGCCGCGCTTCGAACGAAGAACGAGGTGCTCGGCGTGCTGCTCTTTGGCGCGCCAACGAATCGCGCTGAGTACAGCGCGGTTGAAAAGCGGGTGCTCGGTCGCGCTTCCGACCAGTTTGCATTGATCATCGAGAACGCGCGATTGACGGATCGCGTCGTCGAGCAGGAGAAGCTCCGTCGTGATGTGGCGCTTGCCGTCGAAGTGCAGAAGCGTCTGCTGCCGGAACGGCCGCCCGAGGGCAAGGTCGTGACACTAGCGGCGATGAGCGTCCCGGCACGGTCGGTGGGCGGCGACTACTACGATTTCATCGAAGTGGGCGAAAACCGCATCGGATTGGCACTGGCCGATGTGGCGGGGAAAGGCGTGGCCGCCGCGTTGATCATGGCGGCGGTGCAGGCCTCGCTGCGCGTGATTGCGTCAGACGACGGGATTCCGCTTCCGGAGCTCGTGGCAAAGATGAACCGGTTTCTACACCAATCGACTTCGTCGGCAAGTTATGCCACGTTTTTCTATGCGCAACTCGACGAACGGACCAGGCAGCTGCGTTACGTGAACGCCGGCCACAATCCGCCGTATCTGGTCCGAGCGGTTCCCCTCGACGCCGATTCACCGCTGCCGTCGATTCAGGAGCTCAAGACCGGAGGAACAGTGATAGGCCTGTTGCCGGACATGACGTATGAGGAAGCCACGATCGATCTACGGGCCGGGGACGTCTTCGTCGCGTTCACCGACGGGGTCACCGAGGCCTTGAATGCCAACGACGAAGAGTTTGGCGAAGAGCGGCTGAAAGACTTGATCTGCCGCGTGGCAGGGCTACCAGTCCCGGAAATCTCAGCACGCATTTCCGAGGAGCTCCGCGGCTGGATCAGCAACGCCGCTCAGTACCGATGACCTGACGTTTCTGGTGATGAAAGTGAACCAGTAGTCCCGCCCGCGGACGGAGCTTCGCTGGCCCGTCTACGCGACCGTTGGCATGCGGCGCCGCGGCATCTCGATACTGAGCGTCTTGATCTTGTAGTTCATCACGCGGGGGCTGATGGCCAGCAGCTCCGCGGCATCCTTTTGCACCCAGTTCGACATCTTCAGCGCTTCGGTGATGGCCTGGCGCTCGATCTCCTCGAGCGCAATGCCCTTGGGCGGGATCTTGACCGACGAGGTGGGCTCGCGAGAGGCGTTGTTGGAGTGATCGCCGAGCCGGAGATCTTCTGATCGAATCAGCGTGCTCTCGGTGAGCAGCGCCGCGCGCTCGATCGCGTTTTCAAGCTCGCGGATGTTGCCGGGCCAGTTGTAGCGCGTGAGCATCTTCTGCGCCTCGGGATCGAGGCCATCGAGCCGCTTTTTCAGCTCGCCGCTGAAGCGGCGGACGAACCAGCCCGCCAGCGGCAGAATGTCTTCCTTCCGCTCGCGCAGCGCTGGCATCTCGATGGTGACGACATTGAGGCGGTAATAGAGGTCTTCACGGAAATGGCCTGCCGCCACCATGGCGGGAAGGTCACGGTTGGTCGCGGCGACCAGCCGCACATCGACCTTGATCGTCCGCGTCCCGCCCAGGCGCTCGAATTCGTGCTCCTGCAGCACGCGCAGAATCTTGGCCTGCGTGCTGCCGCTCATGTCGCCAATTTCGTCGAGGAAGAGCGATCCGCCATCGGCCTGCTCGAAGCGCCCGACCCGCTGGCGATCGGCGCCGGTGAACGCTCCCTTCTCGTGACCGAAGAGCTCCGACTCGAGGAGGTTTTCCTGCAGGGCTGCGCAGTTCACCTTGACGAAGTTTCTCGCCGCCCGCAATGAGTTGTGGTGGAGCGCCCCGGCGATGAGCTCCTTGCCGGTGCCCGTCTCGCCGCGCACCAGCACGGTGGCATTGCTCTTGGCGACCTTGCGCACCACGGCGAGCACCTTTTCGAGCGGCTCGCTTCGACCGACGATGCGCTCGAAGTCGTACGACGACTGCTGCTCGTTACGGAGGTAGTCGAGCTCGTTGCGAAGCCGCTTCAACTCGAGCGCCTTCTCGACCTTCACCTCCATCTCTTCGATTTCGAACGGCTTCTGCACGTAGTCGAACGCGGCGTGCTTCATCGCCTCGACCGCCGTGCTCACCGACCCGAAGGCGGTCATGAGGATGACGGACGTCGAGGGATGGAGCGCCTTGGTGGTCTTCAACACGTCGAGCCCGCTCGACCCACCCATCTTGAGGTCGCTGACGACGACGTCGAAGTAGCCCAAATGAAGCTTTTCGATCGCGGAGTTGCCGTTGCTGGCTTCCTCCACCTCGTGCCCGGCGGCAGCCAGCCCAAGGGCAAGCCCGCGCCGGAGCGCATCGTGATCGTCCGCCACCAGAATTCGACCCATACGTTTTCTGCTCAGTCCTTCGCGGTTACGCCTACCTGACCCAGGTATCGGCTTGTTCCACCGGAAGCGTAACCCTGAACGTCGTCCCACCGGCCGGAGCGCTGGTCATGTCGATTCGGCCTTCATGCGCGTCAACAATCTTGCGCACGATGGCCAAACCCAGGCCTGAACCCTTGGGTTTGGTCGTAATGAACGGGTTGAAGATCTTGTCCAGCACCTCTGGGGCGACGCCGGGCCCCGTGTCCGACACGTCCACGACCACGGTCGCGACCGGCTGATTTCCATCCGGCAGCAGGGCGCCGTCGGCTGGATCCAGGACGAGCCGGGCCGTCAGCGTGACCGCGCCGTGCCCGTTGAGCGCTTCGTAGGCATTGATGAGGAGGTTGGCAAATACCTGCGCCAATTGGTAGCGATCGCCCTGAATGAGGGGCAGTCGATCCTCGAGCCGGAGGGCGACGGCCGTGTTCCCGCGCATGGCCTTTCCGTCGGCCATGGTCACGGCCACTCGGAGCGCATCCTCGACTGACGCGCGGTCGAGTTGCAGTCGCACGGGCCGAACGAAGTCGAGCATTTCCTGAACAATGGCGTTCGCCATCTTGGCTTCGTTGATGATGTCGCCGACGAGCGCCTGCGCGTCGCGGTTGTCGGTCTGTCGCCGAAGGAGGCCGGCCATGACCTCGATACCGCCGAGCGGGTTCTTGATTTCGTGCGCCATGGCGGCGGCCATTTCACCGAGCGCGGCGAGCCGATCGCGCAATCGCTCTCGTTCTTCCATCTGCTCGACGTGCGTCAAATCCTTGAACAACAGCGCGGCACCGACCGTCTCATCGTGCTCATCGCGGATCAGCGAGAGCGTGTAGCCAATGACCTTGCCAGTGGACTTCAGGCGGAGCTCGGCCCGATTGGGGAGCAGCGCCATCTCGAAGGCGCCCCTGAGCACGCGCACGACGTCAGGATGGGTCCGAAACACTTCGGAATACGGTTGGCCGAGGTAGTCGAGATCGGGGGGCAACTGGAAGGTCCTGTAGGCCTCGTCGTTGATGAGCACGACCTCGCCCGCGGGGTTGATCGCCAACACGCCGTTCCGCATGTTGGCCACCATGTGGCGGAAGAAGTCGTCCGAGGTTCCGCCGGTGCGGGCGCGGCGCGCAGGAACAGCGGGACTGGTCATGGGTCGCGGGGAAGCCATCAAGGTCTGTGGGACCGTGCCCCATTCGCAAACGGCGTACCTCTGCGATTGCGTCAGGGCCTGGGTCCTAAGTCGTTTGCACTACAGAAATCGCATTATGCCGTGCGCGGCCGGTCATTACAAAACTGTAATGCACCTTACGATTTCGCGTCCTGGTTCGCGTGCGCCTCAGCTTGGAGCATTTCCCACTGATTGAGCAGGTCCCCCACCTGCCACATCAACATCTGATGCTCATCGATCATTGGCTGAGCTTGGTCGCGACGTTCGTAGAAGCTCGGTTCCGCCATTGCGGCCTCCAGACGCTTGATCGACCGCTCGCACTCCGCAATCCGTGCCTCGAGCTCGTTGATCCGGTCGGACAAGGCCTTGAATGACCGTTCTCGCCGCTTGCGCTCAGCCGCTTCTCGCTTGCGCGCTTCGTAACTGATCTCGGCTTGTGGAGGTGATTTCTCCACTGCTTTTTTGCGGCCTTGGCCTGAGGCTTCAGGTTTGGGGGCTGAGCTCCCGTGTTCTTTGGCCCACAGGAACTCCGAGTAGGTTCCGGGGTAAAGCGTGGCCTTCCCGTCGGCGACCTCGACGATCCGGGTGGCGAGTCGCTCGACGAAATAGCGATCGTGCGACACGAACACAAGTGTGCCCCCGTAATCGGCGAGGGCGTCGAGCAATACCTCCTTGGAATCAAGGTCGAGGTGGTTCGTCGGCTCGTCCAGGAGCAACGTGTTCGATGGCCGCAGCAGCATCCGCGCAACGGCGAGCCGTGTCCGCTCGCCGCCCGACAACACCGCCCCTTTCTTGTAGACGTCGTCTCCGGAGAACAGAAAGCCGCCGAGGATGTTGCGAATGGCGGGCACCATTGAATCGGGTGAACCCGCCGCCAGCGTTTCGTAGACGGTCAGCGACGGATCAAGGCGCGTGGCTTCGTCCTGCGCGAAGTACTGGGTCACGACCTGATGTCCCTGCGCCCGCGTGCCACGGTCGGGTGGTTCCTCGGCCGACAGTAATCGCATCAGCGTCGACTTGCCAGCGCCGTTGTGACCGACCAGCGCGATGCGGTCGCCGCGCTCGATGTGGAGGTCCACCTGGTCGAGCACGAGCTTGGTTCCATAGGCCTTTCGAGCGTCCTTGAGCTCGAGCACCATGCGGCCGCTTTTGGGCGCGGCCGGGAACTGGAAGTGAATGCGCTTGCGCGCCGGCGGCACGTCGATGCGCTCGATCTTCTCGAGCATCTTGATTCGGCTTTGAACCTGCGCGGCCTTGGTCGCCTTGTAGCGAAAGCGATCGATGAAATCCTGGACGCGGGCGATCTCTTCATCCTGCCGCTTCTTCGCCTCGCGCAGACGGTCGAGCCGCGCGTCGCGCTGCACGAGATATTCGGAATAGTTGCACTGATAATCGGTGAGCGTGCGCAGCGAGAGATCGGTAATGCGGGTGACGACGGTGTCGAGGAAATAGCGATCGTGCGAAACGAGAATGACGGAGCAAGGATATGACGCCAGGTAGGTCTCGAGCCAGTTGCGGGCTTCGAGGTCGAGATGGTTCGTCGGTTCGTCGAGGAGGAGCAGATCGGGCTGCTGGAGTAGCAGCTTGGCCAGTGCCAGGCGCATCTGCCAGCCACCTGAGAGATGGTCAGTCAGCTTGTCGAAGTCCTCCGTCGCAAATCCCAGGCCGCGCAGCACATTCGCCACCTTGAGATCGAGGTGGTAGCCGTCGTGCATGCGGAAGCGCTCCTCGAGCTCGCTGTAACGGTGGAGGATGGCGTCGTGCTCGTCGGTCGCAACGCTCTGATCCGCCAGGCGATGCTCGAGCGCATGCATCTCGGCCTTCATGTCGAGAAGCGATTTGAGGGCGAGGCTGGCCTCGTCCACCACTCGCCGCCCGCTGTGCGCGAGGCCGTCCTGTGGCAGGTAACCAATCGTCAGCGCATTCGGCCGGACGATCTGTCCCTGGTCTGGCTCATCGAGGCCGGCGAGCATACGCAGCAGCGTGGTCTTCCCGGCGCCATTGGGCCCGCACAACCCGACGCGGTCGCGATCGCCAACCTGCCACGTGACGTGGTCCAGCAGCACGCGGTCAGCGAATTGTTTCAGGAGTTGCTGCAGCTGAATCATTGCGTGAGTGAGTGAATGGGTGATTGGGTGATTGCAATGAGTGATTGGGTGATTGCGCGATTGAGAATGGGTGATTGGGTGATTGAGCGAGTGGGCGAGTGGGCGATGCCGCTATTCAAACCGATCACTGCCATCGCCAAAGTTAATCGCGCAATATCCAATCACCAATCACGCAATCACCAATCGCTCAATCGCTCAATGAAAATCACCCAATCGAAAATCACCCAATCATTCAATCACCCAGTGCAATCACCCACTCAACCAATCACCCATTCACGCAATTTTCATTCGCCGAGCGCGCGTGCGGCGGCGGCGAGCACTTGTGGCACGCGGAACGGCTTGGTGAGATAGCCGGCGACGCCCAGGTTGACCGCTTCGATCGCACTCGACTCGGTGGAGAAACCGGTGATGATGATCACCGGCAGATCCGACTTGAGGCGTTTGGCTTCCCGGATCAACGACAGGCCGTCGACCCCCGGCATCTTGAGGTCGGCGATGAGCAAGTCGTAGTGACCGAGCCGCAGCCGTTCGATCGCGGCACGACCGTCTCGCGCCGTGTCGACGTCGTACTCGGCCAGGGCGAGCGTTTTCGACAACAGCTCTCGGATGCTCGCCTCGTCGTCCACCACCAGCACGCGCGGTCGTTCGTCCGCGCGGGCGGGCCGATCGGTCGAGGCGACCTCGGTTCGCTCGCTGCGTGGACGCTGCGCGTCGAGCCAGGCATCGATGTCGCGTTTGCGAAAGCGCCATTGCCGGCCGACGCGAACGGCCGGAATCTTTCCCGCCTTGATCAGGCGGTACACGGTACGCAGGTTGACCTGAAGGTATTCGAGGACCTCTTCGGTCGTCAGGAAAGTTTCGTCGTTTGGAAAGTTAATACCCACTGCGGTCCAATCATCTATTGTACAGCCTCCGAACCGAACGGCAATTCGAGAGTGAACTGTGCGCCACCTTCGGGACGGTTGGCCGCCAGCAGCCGCCCGTCATGTTCCTGTACGATTCCGTATGCAATCGCGAGCCCCAGGCCCGTTCCCTGACCGACTTCTTTGGTGGTGAAAAACGGTTCGAAGAGGCGCGACATCACGTCGGGCGAAATCCCTGGCCCGTTGTCCGCAATCTGGATCTCGATGGTTCGTCGCCCGGCGACCCGCGTGCGCAGTTCCAGACGACGCGGACCGTCCATGGTGGCCAGAGCCTGTTCGGCGTTCATCACGATGTTCAGCACCGCCTGCTGGAGGAGCAAGGCGTCGCCGGCAACCCTCGGCAGCTTGGGTTCGAGGCTTTTGACGATCTCAATCGAAGTGGCAGCCGCTGCCGCGCCGCGCAGGCGAAGCACTCGCGTGACGACATGGTTGACATTGAGGCGGCGACGGATGATTCGACGAGAGCCGGCGAACACCAGCAGGTTGTGCACGATCTTGGCGGCACGTTCGGCTTCGCGGTACACCAACTTCAAATCACGCTTGGCCCGTACCGAAATCTGCGCGGTTTCCTGCAGCATCAGCTCGATGTGCCCGAGAACGCCCTGCAGCGGGTTATTCAGCTCGTGAGCAATGCCGGCGACGAACTGACCGAGCGCGGCCAGCTTTTCGGACTGGGTCAGTCGATCGCGCAGTTCGACCCGTTCGGCCTGCAGCCGCGCCTGCTCGGTGACGTCGCTGGCGACGACGACCGTGCCGATGCGGCGGTCGTCCCGTCCCACCAACGGGCTGATGGTGAACACAAACGTGCCGCCCAGCACGGGATCTTCGAGCTCGCGGGATTCGACCGGGCTGGTGCCGTCGGCATCGGGCGCCAGGCGGTCGACCCACGAGACGAGATCGGCGCCAAAAAACTCGCTCAACGAGTGGTCGATCAGGTCGGCGGCGCGCCGGCCGATGCGGTCGGCGAACGCCTGGTTCGCGTGCGTGACCCGGAGCCGCGCATCGCTGACCACCACCAGATCGGCGAGTGAGTTGAAAGTGCTTTCGAGCTCGCGCCGGGACCGAAGGATGTCCTCGAGTAGAAGGACGCTCTCGACGACGCCGGACACTTGACGCCCGACCTCCTCCAGCCGTTCGAGCATTTCTACCGGGTCGTCGCCGGGCTCCATGCGCAGGCCGCTCAGTTCGAACGTCCCCAACGCCCGGCGTCGGCCGCGGAGCGGGACCATCACGTGCGGTGCACCATAGCCCGTCACGCCAACCACCTCGGCGCGGGCACTGCGCATCACCCGTGTGACCGTGCTTTCATCGGGCTCGTCGGTCGGCACCCGGCGGTGAGCTGCGATTTCAGCGATATCCGACGAGGCCACGAGGTCCAGCGACCGGGCGCGCCGATCGTGCAGCCAGACCGACACGCGGTCAGCCCAGAAGAGGCGGCGCGCGCGATCGCAGTAGATTTCGAGGCTGGCGTTCAGGTCGAGGGCGGAAGCCACCGATCGCGTAAGGAAGGCGCCGAGCTCGCGCACGTCCTTGGATTGGGCCGCGTCGCGATCTGTCCGCGCGCGCTCGAGTGCCATCGTCAGCAGATGGCCGATGGTCGCCAGCTCCTCCCGAGCCTCCGCACCCAGGTCGGAGTGGACGCCGATGGTCAGGAGGCCGAGCCGAGTTTCACGACTAATCAGCGGAACCAGGGCGACCGCGTTCGCTTGGAGACGGACCGCCGCTTCCGGCACGTCATGGACCACCACGGGCGCGCGTGCCGCAAACGCATGCTCGACCGCCGCAACCGCCCGGGACCCGACTAGCCACGGCTCCCCGTCGAGCTGTTCGAGTCCCGCCGCCGAGGTTCCGTGTAGCCTTCGGGTCGCCGGATTCTGGCGGAGCAAGACGCTTGCGCGCCCGCCGGAGATTCGCAGCGCCTGCGCGTGAATGGCTGGGATGAGGTCGGCCAGCCGGTGCTGCCGGGCTACGGCCTGTGCCACATCGTTCAAGGTCACCAGCTCGCCCACGGCGGGATTGTAAGCTGTTGTCGATACGGCGCAGGAATTAGGGCAGAGGGCACAGGCAGGGCGCAGGGCGCAGGGCAGGCAGCCGGCAGCCGGCCACCTGCGGCCGGCCGCACAGTCGGCCGCAGGCCACCGGCCACGGGCCACCGTCCTCCGGCAGGGCCCGACCCACCAGCCCCACCCGACGTCTTACACTGAGAGAAGGCGAGAGCAGACACCCGGGAAGGAGCCCCGCCTGGTCCGGACAGAAGGGACCGACGAAGAGCTCGTCGCTCGGTCCGTTAACGGCGACGCTGACAGCTTCAACCAGCTAATCCTGCGCTGGGAACGGCCGATTTACGCCCTCGCGTACCGCACGATTGGACGGGACGAGGAAGCGCGTGACATCGTTCAGGAGACCTTCCTTCGGGCGTTTCGGGCTCTTCCAGGCTTCAAGGGCCAAGCGAAATTTTCGTCGTGGTTGTATCGCATTGCCCTCAATCTCTGTCGCGACTGGATTCGCAAGCAGCGACGAACGCCGACGGTCGCGACCCCGGAAGGCATCGATCTCATCGAGTTGGCCAGCGAGCAGGGGCCGGTCGAGTCGATCGAGGAGCTGGTCTCACGTCGCGAGATGAGTGCGGCCGTGGCTGAGGCGATGAAACGCTTGCCCGAAGAACAGCGAACCGCGATCGTGCTGAAGGAGTACCACGGACTGACCTTTCAGGAGATCGCAGAATTGCAAGGATGTCCGCTGAGCACGGTCAAGACTCGTTTGTACCAGGGACTGTCGGTGCTGAGGCGTCAGTTGGAATCGAGTGGGATGACCCGCGGGTCGGGTCCAACAGGAGCGAGTGAGAAGGCATCATGAGCGAAACATTCCGTTGCGACGACAAGGACACGCTCGTCGCGTATCTCTACGGCGAGATTGACGCAGTCGGGCGCCGGGAGGTGGAACGACATCTCCGCACGTGCGCGGCGTGCGCCGAGGAAGTGCGCGGCCTGCAGGCTGTGCGGCGGGACCTCGAGGCCTGGATGCCCCCTGTGCCAGAGTTGGGTTTCACGATCGTACAGAAGCCGGCACCAGTCGTGCGGCCGTCGCGCTGGGCAACGGCCAGCACCATGCCCGCGTGGGCGCGAGTTGCTGCTGCGGCGCTCGTCATCGGCGTTGGCGCGGCGATCGCAAACCTCCAGGTTCGGTACGGTCACGATGGCGTGACGGTTTCGACCGGTTGGATGAACGCTGGCGGGGGCGCGCCGGTGCCGGTGCAGTCTCCGGTCGAGGCCGGTGTCGAACACCGCCGAGTGGAAACCAGCGCTGGTTGCGCTCGAACAGCAGCTCCGGGCCGAGTTGTCGGAAATGAAGCGCACCGGCGCTCCTGAATCAGCGATTCGGGTCGCTGCGCCCGCTTCGGTCGACAACGCCGCGATTCTGCGTCGAGTGCAGACGATGCTCGCAGAGAGCGAGGAGCGGCAACGCCAGGAGGTTGCGTCGCGCATGTTAGTAATGAATCGTGATTTCGAAGCGCGCCGGCGCGTCGACCTCTACAACATTTCGCAGAGTTTTGGCACGCTGACCAACCGCACGTTCAAGACGGCAGCCGATCAGCAGGACCTGGCGAACGTGGTGCGCCGCGTCGCCTCGCAGCCGATTCCTTGATCAAGGGTATCGATATGAGTAAGACCGCTTCTCTCTTCGTCATGATCGCTCTCATCCTGACGTTGGCGTCGGTGGCACATGCCCAGACGCCGACGCCGGCTCCGGCGACGCCGCCGGCAGTGACCCGACCGGTCGATCGCAACGACCTGAGACGACACGTGTATGTGATGGAAGGCGCGCTCGTTCGAGCGGTGTCGTTCGGCGGTCAGCGTCTGGCTCGTGAGATCAAGTCCTTCGGTCCCGAGATGATGGCCGTGTCCGGCGAGCCGCAGGCGAGAGGCGTCTACCTCGAAGGCTACGGCGTGTTCTTCGACGTCGGCGTTCCGGTTCTTCACCAGAGCATGGTGTGGAGTCTACGGACGATGTTGGGGCAGGATGAGCAGGGCCTCAACCAGACGATTGAGTTTCTGAGGCAGCAGGCGAAGGCCGCACGCAATCCCGGCGAACGCAGCGCGATTGACAACACGATTAGTCGGCTCGAATTGCAGCGGAATCCGTTTGGCACGCAAGGCCAAATCCCGCAGCTCGCGTTGCCGCGAACACCCGCAGCGGACGCAACGCTGGGTGCCACCGTCTCGAATGGCGAAGTTCCTCCGGCGGTGACCCTGTCGGCATCGTCTCCACCAGCCCGGACCATCGACTTCAAGTACCTGTCGGACCCCAACGCCATCAACCGCGCCTACACCGAGGCCGTTCAGCGCGAGTTGATGGCCGCGATGGTCGAGTGGAGTCTTCCAATGGGGATTGCCACCAATGAGTTCCTGACCGTTGCCGCTCGGGACAACATGCCACGCGACAGTCTGGCGCCGATCGACCCGTACGAGGAGGTGGTCACGGTCCTTCTGCAGATTCGGGGCTCGGACCTCGCGGCGTACCGCGCGGGGCAAATCGACCGTGAGGAGGTTCTGAAGAGGGTGCAGGTTCGCGAGTTTTAACTCACGGGGGTTCTTCTCGGGGTTCGTGACGAAGGTTCGTCACGAAGGTTCGCCGGAGGTTCTTCACGAAGGTTCATCGAACCGTCTCAAGTCGTCAAGAACCGTCGTCGAGAACCGCCGTCGAGAACCGTCGTCCAGAACCGCCGTCCAGAGCTCTTGTTGAGAACTGGAACAACGCCGCCGTTTCGGTGTCTTAAACTGTCAAGATGAACCGCAAGCTGCCGGTTCTCGGGGTGCTGCTCATCGTCTCGATGGGGTGCAACCGCGGAGTCGACCCTATCGTGGTCCTCGAGGCGCACGAGGTGGTCACCGGCTGGTACGATGCCGGCCTCGTCGAGGGGAACATGAACAAGCTCGTCCCGAGCATTTCCCTCAAGCTCCGGAACAAGTCGGGCGGCCCGGTCCGCTCGATTCAAATCAACGCCATCTTCAAGCGGGTCAACGAAGCCGAGATGTGGGGCGAGCACTACGGCTGGGCCGTGCAGCGCGACCCGCTCCCACCGGGAGCGTCCACCAGAGAGCTCGTGCTCCGCTCCGGTCTTGGGTATACGGGCGAACAGCCGCGGATGCAGATGCTGCAGAACCGCGAGTTCGTGGATGCGAAGGTCGAAATATTCCTGCGGCACGGTTCGAGGGTCTGGGCTAAACTCGCCGAGTTTCCGATTGACCGGCAGCTGCTGACCCAGTGACGACACGAACCGCATCCAGTCCAGCTTCCACACTCGAACGCCGGCTCGGTCCCTACGACGCAGCGGCAATCATCGTCGCCAATGTCATCGGCGGTGGGATCCTCTTCTTCCCGCCGCAGATTGCCTCGAACACTCCAAACACCTGGGCGTTCCTCTCGACTTGGGTGGCCGGCGGCGTGCTCGCATTTTGCGGCGCCATGGCCTATGCCGAGTTGGCGGCCCTCAGGCCGCGGGCGGGTGGCGAGTACGTCTACCTCCGTGAGGCGTACGGGAGCCTCGCAGGCTTCCTCACCGGCTGGACCTCCTTTGTCGCGGGGTTTGCCGGGGCCATGGCCGCGAGTGCGATGGTCATCCCGCTCTATCTCGATCGGTTCGTGCCCGGCTCGGCCAGCTCGGCGCCGTGGCTGCAGATTCCGATTCCGTACCTGCCGATCACGGTTTCTAACCAGACCATCATCGCGATAGCCACCGTGTGGATTCTGGCGTTTGTCCACATCCGCGGCGTCGGTCCGGGCCGCGCGTTGAGCAACGGCTTGACCCTGTTGAAGGTCGGCTCCTTGCTCCTGTTCATTGCGCTGGGTTTGACCATGGGCGGCACGACGGGGACGGGTCAGGAGGCGGTTAGTCAGGTGACGGGTACTGGCTGGCTGCTGGCGTTGATCGTCGTGATGTTTGTCTATTCCGGGTGGAACGCGGCGGCCTACATGGCCGAAGAAGTTCGTGACCCCGGCAGGAATCTGCCGCTGGCTCTGGCGTTGGGCACCGGCGCTGTCACGTTGATCTATCTCCTGATCAACGTCCTCTATCTCTCCGTGATTCCCATCGGCGAGCTGGTAACCGTCAAAGGCAGCGTGCTCGACGTCGCGGCGGAGCGGCTCCTGGGCGCCCGCGCAGGCGACATCATGGGCGTGATCTCGGTTATCAGCCTGCTCGCGAGCGTCAACGCGATGACCTTCGCCGGGCCTCGCGTGTACTTCGCGATGGCGCGCGATGGCTTGTTCTTCCCCGCGGCATCACGTGTCCACCCGACGTACAAGACGCCGTCTACCTCCATCGCCGCGCAAGCAGTGTGGGCAACGGTGCTGATTCTCACGGGCAGCCTGGATGCGCTCGGCAATTACGTCGGCTTTGCCATCACGCTCTTCGCGGGCATTGCCGTGGCGGCTGTGTTCGTCCTCCGAAGCCGCGATCCACACGCGCCAAGGCCGTTCAAGGCCGTCGGCTATCCCATCACGCCCGCCATCTTCGTCCTCTTCAGTTTTGTGATGGTCGTGAATGCGATCTATCGCGAACCGCGCGTCACGGGACTTGGGCTGCTGGTGATGGCGGCAGGCATTCCGCTGTACCTGTGGTTCAGGAGCCGCAAGTAGTTCAACCCTAAAGCCCCGACCCTCAATAGCCGATGGACCTCTCACGCATGCGGGCGTGAATCTGTCCATCGGCGTCGATTTCGCATTGCTCGCCGGAGGGCAGCTCGATGGGACGGGGCAGGTCGTCGTGAGCGTCATTCCACCGTTTCAGTTCACCGCTCTTGACCGGTACTATTTGCAGGCCGCGACGTCTCCAACTATCGCGTTCGCTCCCATGGCGTTGTCGCCCGGAAGGATCGTGAGAAACGCCGACCTGGTGGATGGGCTCACCGGACCACAAGGTCCGGCCGGCCCTGCCGGGCCGGCGGGTCCCGTCGGTCCCATGGGTCCGATTGGGTTGACTGGCGCCACGGGAGCGGCCGGTCCCATGGGTCCGGCTGGGCCGCCCGGCACGCAGAGTCTGTTCGGGACCAACACCAGTCTCGCGTCTGCCGGAGACGGGCGAGAGTGCACGCTTGCGGAGATCATCCTCTCCGCGGGAGTCTTGGGCAATGGTGTACCGGCGGCCGGTCAACTTCTCCCCATCAATCAGAATCAGGCGCTCTTTTCCTTGATCGGCACGCTCTACGGCGGAAACGGTCAGACGACCTTTGCGTTGCCCGACCTTCGAGCCGCAGCCCCGAATGGATTGACCTACACGATCTGCACCCAAGGCATCTTCCTTCGCCCTTCGGACCGCTGAATAGACTCGGGCAACCGAAGGACCAGAACTAGTACCGGCGCTGAGCCTTCGAGCGGTCGAGCAGCGCTGCCAGCGACAGCGCCGCGAAGACCCCGTCGCTGAGCGCAAATATCAGGAACGACGCCGGTGAGCCGCGCGTCATGTAGTCGGCGAGAAACACAATCATCCCGGCGGTCTTCAACCCCACGCCAAAGATCCACATGTAGGCGCGATAGCGCACGGGATCGCGCAATGGCAGCAGATACCCGACGCCGACGCTGGTTACGAAGAGGGCGTTGAGATCGGCGTGGATGGGCGGAACGGGGGTCGGAAGGCCGAACCAGGTTTGCAACACGCCGCGGAAGAACAGCAACGCGACGCCGATGCTGATGTCGTAAACGAGCGACGCCCCGGCTACCGCGCGGATCACTCGGTGATTCTATGACGGTTCTCGACGACGGTTCTCGACGAGGGTTCGACGGGGGTTCTTTACGCAGGTTCCACTCGGTTCTCGAGCATCGTCAGAACCTTCGTGAAGAACCATTGTCGAGAACCAATGTCGAGAACCTCCGTTTGAGAACCCCCGTTGAGAACCTCCGTGGAGAACCTCTGTTAAGGAATCGCCTTCATCTCTCCGCGATACGTAATCGTTCGATCCGGCTGCACCCGAACGTCGAAGTGCAACGTCTCGAAGCCGGGCTTGCGAATCTCGATCTTGTAGCCGCCGCTATCCAGTTTCAGCGCCTGGAAGACGCCGTCGAAATCGTCGACGGTCCCTGCGTAGTAGCCGTCCACGAACACTTCGGCATCCCGCGGCGTCACCTTGAGCTTGATGCTGCCCAGGTCATATCCGCGCGAGGGATAGGGGCCGTACGATCCGTATCCGTAGTAGCTCGGACCCCAATAGCCAGGCCCATATCCCCACGGCGAGTAATAGAAGTAGCCGAGTCCGAAGGTTCCATAGCCCCAGGGATCGTAGTAATGGTCGTAGTAGCGGTAATTGGGGTAGTAGACGTGACGCGGCGGATTTGGATCGCTGCGACGAGGCACCGCCCGATCCCAACCACCCTCGGACGAGCCCGATGACGACCCGCCGGGCGAACTGCCGCCGGAGGATCCGCCCGATGGCGGCCGTCTGACGGCTCCGCTCCGCTGACCGTTGCTCGATTGATCGTCATTGGAGCTCGCATCGACTGCAGCAGTTGCGGGCGGTCGGCGCCGTTCGGCCTGGGTGCCAGTGCGGGCCGAATCTGGGCGGGACGAATCGGGCTGCTCCACCTGCGTGACCGCAGGTGTGGGAGGGCGCCTTTCCCTGGCTTGCGCGCCCTCTGCTTCCTGTGCCGCCACGAGGGCGGGCGACAGCGCCAACACGGCGGTGGCGAATGTGGCCGCAACAACCACGGAACCCATGGCGAATGCTCCCTTCGAGCGTCAGTTTCCAGTTGCCAGTTACCAGTTCAAAATGAAGTGACCAGTCCACGGATAGACCGCTTTGCCCGAACACTCCGCTTTGAACTGACAAGTGGTAACTGAAAACTGATCCTTCTTTTGCAGAAGCAACGGCCCTGCCAGCTTGACGCGGAGTGAATTTGCGCCAGTTTTGGCCTCTTCACGGGCGGCAGCCTACTGCTGGCGTCCACTCCAGCGCACAGCAGGTCCGCGTTTCTTGACACTTGTTTCGGTGAGCAGATAGCCTCGACCGATGATTCATGCCACGACCATTCTCGCCGTGCGGCACAACGACAAAGCCGTGATGGCAGGTGATGGTCAGGTGACCCTTGGCGCTTCCATCGTCAAGCACGGCGCTCGCAAGATCCGACGGCTTCACAACGACAGTGTGCTGGCCGGTTTCGCCGGCTCGGCGGCCGATTCATTTGCGCTGTTCTCCCGCTTCGAAGCCAAGCTGGAACAGTATCGAGGCAACCTCGATCGCGCCGCCGTCGAGCTCGCCAAGGACTGGCGCACCGATCGCGCGTTGCGTCGGCTCGAAGCCATGCTGGTGATCATGGACCAACGGTCCACCTTCCTGCTGTCGGGGACCGGCGACCTCATCGAGCCGGATGATGGCATCATCGGCATTGGGTCCGGCGGCGCGTTTGCCCAAGCCGCGGCCAAAGCGCTGGTGCGGCACAGCCCGCTCGACGCCCGGGCGATTGCCGAGCAAGCGATGAAGATCGCCGCCGAAATTTGTGTGTATACCAACAGCCAACTGACCATCGAAGAACTATGATCAATCGGTAGATCAATGACCGTTATCAGACTGCCGGAACGCACGAGTACGTCAATCGACGCGCTCACCCCGCGCGAGATTGTCAGCGAGCTCGACAAGCACGTCGTCGGCCAGAAGCTAGCCAAGCGCGCCGTAGCCATTGCTCTTCGCAACCGCATGCGACGACAGAAGCTGTCGCCTGAGTTGGCGGACGAAGTCGCCCCGAAGAACATCCTGATGATCGGCCCGACGGGTGTTGGAAAGACCGAGATCGCACGCCGTTTGGCGAAGTTGGCGCAGTCGCCGTTCTTGAAGGTCGAGGCCTCGAAGTTCACCGAAGTCGGATACGTCGGGCGCGACGTCGAGTCGATGGTGCGGGATCTCGTCGAGATCGGTGTCTCGATGGTGCGCGAGGAGCAACTCGTCGAGGTGCGCGCCAAGGCGCAGCAGAACGCCGAGGAGCGGCTGCTCGACCTGCTGCTGCCGCCGCGTCCGCATGCGCCCGATGAGGATCCTGCTCACGTGCGCGAGGAGACTCAGCGGACGCGCGAGCGGCTGCGCGAGCAGTTGAATGAAGGCCGCTTCGACGATCGTCTGGTCGAGATCGAGGTGCGCGAAAAAGGATTCCCGTCGCTCGAGATCATCTCGGGTGCGAATGTCGAGGAAGTTGAGTTCAACCTCAAGGATATGATGCCGGGCCTTTTTCAAGGGCGAGCCAAGAAGAAGCGCGTGCCGGTCAAGCAGGCGCGGACCACGCTGGCACAGGAGGAAGAGCAGAAACTCATCGACATGGAGCAGGTGAGCCGACTCGCCGTCGAGCGAGTGCAGCAGGCCGGTATCATCTTTCTCGACGAAGTCGACAAGATTGCAGGCCGCGAAGGCGGCCACGGACCTGACGTCAGTCGCGAAGGCGTTCAGCGCGACATTCTTCCGATCGTGGAGGGCACCACCGTCAACACCAAACACGGCATGGTGCGAACGGATCACATCCTCTTCATCGCTGCCGGCGCGTTCCACGTGTCCAAGCCATCGGACCTCATTCCGGAGCTCCAGGGACGGTTTCCCATCCGCGTCGAGCTCGAGCCTTTGGGTCAAGCCGAGTTCGTGCGTATCCTCACCGAGCCCCGCAGCTCGCTGGTCACGCAGTACATGGCGCTGATGGCAACCGAGGGCGTGGACCTCGCGTTTTCCGCTGATGCGATCGAGCTGATTGCGGAGTTTGCCGCGATTGTCAACGAGCGGACTGAGAACATCGGCGCCCGACGGCTGCACACCGTGATGGAGCGACTGCTCGACGAGATTTCGTTCGAGGGTCCGGAGCTGGCAGAAAAATCGATTACGATTGACGCCGCGTACGTGCGCCGGATGCTCGCCGACATCGTCAAGAATCAGGACCTCTCCCGCTACATCCTGTGAGCCATTTTCGGGTCCCAGTAGGGATTCTCCTGCTCGCCTCGGGTACTGACGACGGCGTGCGGCAAGAGGGGGAACCCGCTGCCGCCGCTCCGGCGCATTCCTGGCGCTCCCGGAGATTTCAGCATTGCGCGGGTCGACGACGATGTGTTCGTTCGCATGATTGCGCCGACGACCAACGTCGATGGAGCTGGTCCCGCCGATGTCGCACGCGTGGAGCTCTACGCCATCACCACCGATCGTGTGCCGACGTTTGACGAGCCCGAGGAACTGCGCTCGCTCGCGACGCTCGTCGGCAGCCAGGTGGTTCGTCGGCCACTTCCGCCGCCGCCGCCGGTTAAGGAGGGCCTGCCGCCGATTCCGCTCCCCCCGCCCGGGCCCGGTGTCGATCAGGGCGAGGTGATTGCCTTGCGTGAGGTGCTGTCGGCAGAGACACGGGCCGCGGTGATGCTGCCCGAGCCGCCAGGCACGCAGGCCGCAAGTCTCGAGGCCGCCTTGATTGCGCCCGCCGACGGTGGCGCACCACAGCGCTACTACTACGCCGTGTCCGTGACTCCGCGAGGGCGATACGGGCCGCCCACCGCGCTTGTACCCGTGCCACTCGGGCCCACCAGCTCCGCGCCGTCCCAACCGACGATCACGGTCGAGGAGCAGTCGGCGACGATCCGCTGGAAGCCTTCGGATGATGTGCGGGGCGCTGCTGCGCCGACGCCGGAGGGCTTGCTGGCATCACGGCCAATCCTTCCCGGCCCGCCCCCGACAACCTATGACGTGTACGAAGTGCCGCGCGAGCAACCGGCCAACGTGTCGCCGGATGCTCCGACACCGCTCACGAAAGCCCCGGTCGGCGGGCTGGAGTTTGTCCAGTCTGGCATCACGCTTGGCACCGAGCGCTGTTTCGTCGTTCGTCCCGTCGACATCCTCGCCGGCACGCACGTGCGAGGGCCCGCATCTCCGGTCACGTGCGCGTCGTTTGCTGACACCTTTGCGCCGGCGCCGCCGGGCACGTTGCAGGCGGTTGCCGTGAGCGGTCGCATCAACCTGATTTGGCTGCCCAGCGCCGCGGGCGACGTCGTCGGCTATGTGGTGTTGCGCGGTGAAGGCCCCGATGCCACACTCACGCCATTGATGAAACAGCCAATAGCCGGTACCACCTACGCCGACGAATCGGTGCGTCCTGGAGTGGCCTATGTGTATGCGGTGGTCGCGGTCGACAAGGCAGGCAACGCGAGCACACCATCCAATCGCGTGGAAGAGACAGCTCGCCAGTGATCAGTGATCAGCGGCCAGTGATCAGTGGTCAGTGGCCAGCGGGCGGCTGCTGACAGCGAAAACATCTTATGGATCGAATTTACCGATTTCGGCAGGGCATGGGAGGACGGTACGCCGTGGAGCGCGACGGCGGCCTGTACTGGCTCGAGGGACACGTCTTCGGTGACTACCACACCGGCATGCTGATTGAAGAGGCCGGCATGCGACTCGCGCCACCGGTCCAGCCATCCAAAATCATCGCGATCGGTCTCAATTACAAGGACCATGCGGCGGAGATGAACAAGAAGCTCCCCGAGGAGCCCTTGGTATTTTCAAAGCCGCCCAGTTCCGTCATCGGCCCGGAGGACGCCATTCGACTTCCGGCGTGGGCCGGTCGGATCGATTACGAGGCGGAGATGGCCGTGGTGATCGGACGCCGAGCGTCGCGCGTCAAAGTCAGTGACGCGATGGACTACGTGCTGGGTCTCACGTGCCTGTGTGACGTGACCGCGAGAGATCTGCAGAACAAGGACGTGCAATACACGCGGGCCAAGGGCTTCGACAGCTTCGGTCCCATCGGTCCGTGCATCGCCATCGGTCTCGATCCGTCCAACCTCTCGATCGAAGGCTGGGTCAACGGCGACAAAAGGCAGTCGTCGAACACGAATCAGCTCATTTTCCCGGTTCCGGAGCTGATTGAATTCGTCACCCGCTTCTGCACGCTCGAGCCGGGCGACATCATTACGACCGGCACCCCGTCGGGTGTCGGCCCGCTCAAGCCCGGCGATCGCATGATGGTGAAGGTCGAGGGGATCGGGGCATTGAGTAACCCTTGTATAGCAGCGGAGTGACGGACGGGCCTCAGAGACATAGAGCCTCAGAGGATTCTTCTATAAGTTGGTTTTCTCTCTGTGTCTCTGAGTCTCTGAGGCTTGTGCGGACACATGAATCCACTCGACAAACTCCAGGATCTCGAACGCGGTGCTGAGCTCGGCGGCGGTGAGGAGCGGCTTCGCAAACAGCACGAGCAGGGGAAACTGACCGCTCGTGAGCGGATGGAGCAGCTCTTCGACCCCGACACGTTCGAGGAAGTCGACAAGCTCGTGACGCACCGATGCACGGATTTCGGGATGGGCGAGCAGGTCATTCCCGGCGACGGTGTCGTGAGCGGTCATGGTCGGGTGAACGGGCGCATCGTCTTCGCGTTCGCGCAGGACTTTACGGTCTTCGGCGGCTCGCTGTCCGAGACCAATGCCGCGAAGATCTGCAAGATCATGGACATGGCGATGCGCAATGGCGCACCAATCGTCGGCCTCAACGATTCGGGGGGCGCTCGAATTCAGGAGGGTGTCGTCTCTCTCGCCGGCTATGCCGACATCTTCCTGAGGAACACGCTCGCCTCTGGCGTGGTGCCCCAGATCTCCGCCATCCTCGGACCGTGCGCCGGGGGGGCGGTGTACTCACCGGCGATCACCGATTTCACCATCATGGTCAAGGGCACGAGCTACATGTTCGTGACCGGCCCCGACGTCATCAAGACCGTGACGCACGAAGACGTCACCAAAGAGGATCTTGGCGGCGCGATGACCCACAACGAACGCAGCGGCGTCGCCCATTTCGCCGTGGAAGACGACGCGGAATGCATCGCGCTCATTCGCGAGCTGCTGACCTTCATGCCTGACAACAATCTGGACGATGCGCCGATGGTGGCGACGCAGGACCCGATCGATCGCGAGGACGAATCGCTCGACCGGCTGATCCCGCCGTCGCCCAATCAGCCGTACGACATGCTCGACGTCATTCGTACGGTCGCCGACGAGGGTTACTTCCTCGAGGTTCACGAGCACTTCGCCAAGAACCTCGTGGTCGGCTTCGCCCGGCTCGGAGGGCGGCCGGTGGGCATCGTCGCCAACCAGCCCGCGCACCTCGCGGGCACGCTCGACATCAACGCGTCGGTGAAAGGCGCACGTTTCGTTCGCTTTTGCGACGCATTCAACATTCCGCTGATTACCTTCGAGGATGTGCCGGGTTTCTTGCCGGGCACGGTTCAGGAGTACGGCGGGATCATCCGGCATGGCGCGAAGCTGCTCTACGCCTTCGCGGAGGCCACCGTCCCGAAGGTCACGGTGATAACACGCAAAGCGTACGGTGGGGCGTACTGCGTCATGGCGAGCAAACATATTCGGACAGATTTCAACTACGCGTGGCCGAGCGCCGAGATTGCGGTGATGGGTCCGGAGGGCGCGGTCAACGTGCTCTATCGCCGAGAGATTGAGAAGGCCGCTGATCCCGCCGCGTTTCGGGCGCAGAAAGTCGCAGAGTTCCGCGAGAAGTTTGCCAACCCGTACATCGCCGCGGAGCGCGGCTTCATCGACGAGGTGATCCGGCCGCGCGTCACGCGGCGCAAGCTGATTCAGGCCCTTGGCACGCTCGAGCACAAGCGTGACAAGACGCCGCCGAAGAAACACGGAAACATCCCGCTGTAGCGAATCGTGGTACCGGGTCTCAGCCATCGCGCGGCCCGCGGGATCCTCATCACGGTCGTCGTCGTGGTGTGGGGCCTGATCACGCACGGCACGCATGCCGGCTCCGGTGACGAGCTTCACTATTTGATGATGGCGCGGTCGATCGCCTTCGATCGCGATTTCCGTCTCGCCAACGACTACGGTGATCCGCGAAATCTCGTCGGTGCGGGGACAGCGAAGGCTGAGGCTCATGTGCGCCCGGGTCGCGATGGCGTACCCCGTCCCGTGCATGACGTTGGGTTGCCGTTGCTGGCGGCGCCGTTCGTTCGGGTGATGTATCCGGCGGCCGAATGGCTCAGCCGACGCCTGCCGAACGAATGGATGGCGCGGACGAAGTTGAATGCCTCGCTGCTGCTGCGCCATCAAGTCAGTCTTGCGATGGCGATCCTGGCCGGCCTGCTGGCGATCGAGATCGCGCGGGCGCTGCTCGTCATTGGTATCGCCGAGCGGCAGGCATTCTGGTGGGCGCTTCTGCTCGGACTATCGCCGCCACTCCTGTCGTTTTCCTTTCTCTTCTTCACCGAGCTCGTCGCGGCGCTGATCGTGATGGTGTCGCTCCGTCGCATCCTGCAGCCCTCTTCGGCAGCCGGGAGTGAGTGGCTGTTCACCGGTCTCCTGGTCGGGTTTCTGACGTTGGTCCACATCCGGAACGCGCCACTGTCGTTTGCGCTGGCGGCAATCGCGGTGGCAAGCCATCACCGGCGTCTGCGAATGCTCATCCCGTTCGGGGTTGGCGTGGTGATCGTTGCGTTGGTTCGCACGGCGGTCAACTGGCTCTTCTGGGGGCGCCTGCTGTTCAACGATCACGCGCGACTGGGAACGTTTACCGGGTTCGCCGACATGTTCCGTGAGGCCGCCTTTCGTGCGAGCGGCTTGTTCTTCGATCAGGAGTTCGGGCTCCTTGCACTCGCCCCGATCTATCTATTGGCTTGGCCCGGACTCGTGAGGCTGTGGCGTCGCGACCCGGTGATCGCTGCCCCAGTCACCGCGCTCGTTGCCGCGGGGATTGGTTCAATCGTGTTCCCGCTGTTGAATCCCTACGGCTTTGTCGGCGGCTGGTCACCGGCGCCGAGGTTCATTGTTCCGATCGTGCCGTTGTTGGCGGTGGCGGCCGCTGGCATGGCGCGTGGCATGCGTGGCCTTCCGGCGGTGTTCGTCGCGGCCCTGATTGCCGTGCAGATTCTCATCAGCGCGGTCGTGTGGAACGACCCCAAGATTCTCTGGGAGGACGGCAACGGCATCAGCGCGCTGACGCAAGCCGTGCCGCAGTTGACGTCGCTGTTTGCCCGGCTGGCCGACATGGCATGTCAGTGACGCGCCAGTCTGGCCTTTTGTCGTTGCGTTCTTGCTCTGGACGGTGGTCACTGGATGGCTGCTGGCCGGCGTGCCTAAGCCGGTGGTGGCGAACACGTCGAAGGTGGGCTGAATCCACGATCACCTCTCGTTTCACGGCGTGGATGTTTTGCTCTTACGTTTCGCGGATGAAGTCGTCGCCCGTTCCGGCGACTGCAGATCGCGCAGGCAACTCTTTTCAGCCTCCTGCTAGATCAGGGGATAATCGTCGGCTGCGAGGAGTTCCAGCATGAATCGACTGGTGTCGCTTGCCACGTCCGCGTTTCTTCTCCTGACTACGCTCGGAGGCATCAGCCAGATCGCGGCTCCTGTTGCAACCGGGTCGCTCACTGAAACCAAAGTCGCCGCCCCGGCGCTCAAGGACAACCTGCTCGGCGATCCCGCCGAGTCGCGCGTCGCGGTATACGTGCCGCCCAGTTACGCGACCTCTCCACAGCGGCGATATCCAACGCTCTATCTGCTTCACGGATTCACCAGCGACATCGATGCGTTCACGCGCGGCTATCAGGGCATGGAGCTCACGCGCACCATGGACGAGCAGATTGCGCGCGGCGCAGCGAAAGAAATGATCGTTGTCGTGCCGAGCGGCCGTAACGGATACTTCGGAAGCTTCTATACGAATTCACCAGTGACCGGCCGGTGGGAGGATTTCTTTGCGAAAGAGCTGATCGACTGGGTCGATGCGAAGTATCGCACGCTGAGAGCGCCGGAAAGCCGCGGCATTGCCGGACACTCGATGGGCGGCTACGGCGCCATCATGCTGGCCATGAGGCATCCAGACGTGTTCGGCGCCGTGTACGCGCTCAGTCCCTGCTGCATCGGCATCGAAGGCGATATGGATCACGACAATCAGGCGTGGCGCCGGGCGATGCAGATTCAGGCGCGCGATCAACTTCAAGCGAAGCCGCAATCGTTGGACGACTTCTACGCCACGGCATTCATCGCGTTGTCGGCGGCGCTCTCTCCGAATCCGTCGAAGCCGCCGCTCTTCGTCGATTTCCCTTTCAAACAGCAGCAACGGTTGCTCGTGGTGAACGAGGATGCGTATACGAAGTGGCGCGCCAATCTCCCGCTCTATCTCGTCGAGCAGTACCGCGGCAACCTGTCAAAGCTGCGCGGCATCTATCTGGATTACGGCGCGCTCGAGGAGTTCTCACACATCAGAACCGCGACGCAGCTGTTTTCGAACGAGCTGACCAAGCGCGGTATCGCGCACACGTTCGAGGTGTATGCCGATGGCACGCACGACAGCCGCATCCGACAACGGATCGAAACGCGCGTACTGCGGTTTTTCTCCGAAGTGTTGTCGTTTCCGGCGTCGTAACGGCGGAGGCGCCTCGAGCGATTGAGATGGTTGCGTGCGGATTGTCATGCCATCCGCCGAGCGTCGCGACGCTGAGGGGCCTCGAGAAGGGTCAATGGCCGTCTCAAGTGGCGTTCGCCCAGCGCAGCACGCGAAGCGCTCGAAGCGTGTTCCAGCGGCTTGGCTCGCCGGCGTGGCCTTCCAGCTCGAAGTGCACCGGACCCGGATGCGGATTCTCGAGCGGCCATCGCCCGTTCTCGTCGCGCTTCTTCGCCACCAGATCGACCGCCTCGGCGATGCGCTCGTCTGGCACGAAGCCCGCTCTGCGCAGGTAATCGAGCCCCCACAGGATGTCGTAGTGCCAGCGCGTCGGAAACGAAATCTCTGTCCACGCCGGTTTGATTCCGGTCTTGCGGTCGGTTCCGATGATCTGTCCGGTTGATCGCGATCGGAACAGGCGCCGCTCGAGGAGGTACTCCTGTCCGCGAAGGCGAGCGGCGGTGATGTCGGGCCTCGGACCGGTCGCCGTTTCGTATTCCAGCAGTCCTTCGAGGACACAGATCGTCGAATGGAATGACGACCGCTGGCTGGGCGGGGCGTCGCAGTTCCAGCCGCCGTCGCTCAACTGCTCCTGAAGCAACCGGTCGACGAGGCGATGGCTGGCCTCGCCGAAATACGCACCGATCGCAAGCACCCGTCCGTTGATACAGGGCTCGACTTCGCCGTCGAAGAACGGCGAGTGGCCGAACGCCTCGCCCCATGTGCAGCGGTCGCGCACCTGGCCGATGGCCCTTCGCACCCGATCGCTCGTCGGGTCGACACCGAGATCTCGCAGCAGCTGGAGCGTATCCTTGGTGGAGATCCAGGCGTGCGGCACGAACGCCGCGCCGCCCCAATGGCCATCGGCTCCTTGAAGGTCCAGCAGGCGAGCCCCCCAACCCTTCGCGGCCACACGTCGTCGCTCACGCGCAACGGCCGCATCCGACTCGCCGATCAGGTCGCGCATGACCTGCCACCGAATCGAGGGATCCGAGTCGAGCAGCCACTCGATGACTCCCATCTGCATACTTCAGGCTAGCAAACCGTGGGGCCCCTCAGCCGAGCGATGCAAGGCGGCCGTCCGGCCGGAGGCCGGCCGTCAATCCCGTTCGCGGAATAATGCCTTTGGTTGCTAGAATCGGAAGGATCTTCCTCGTGAAAAAGATCCTCATAGCCAACCGCGGTGAGATCGCCGTGCGCGTCATTCGTGCCTGTCGCGACATGGGCATCGCGACCGTCGCCGTCTACTCGGAGTGCGATCGAACGTCCTTGCACGTTCGAATGGCGGACGAAGCCTTCTTCATCGGCGACAACCCGCCTCGTGAGAGCTACTTACGGAGCGACGCCATCATCGCCGCCGCGCGGCGTGCGCGTGCAGACGCCGTGCACCCGGGCTATGGGTTCCTCGCCGAAAACGAAGGCTTCGCCTCGGCCTGTCGCGATGCGGGGCTGACCTTCATTGGTCCCGCCCCCGAAGCGATCGCACTGATGGGGAGCAAGACCGCGGCACGTCAGGCGGCCATTCGTGCCGGGGTCGCGGTCGTGCCCGGTACCGAGGAGGCGCTCAACGAGCGTGTCCCGGACCGCGAGGTCCTCTCGCTCGCCGAACGCATCGGGTATCCGCTGATGCTCAAGGCCGTGGCTGGCGGCGGAGGCAAGGGCATGCGGATGGTCGAATCGGCCGACGACTTGCCGAGCGCCCTGCGCGCGGCGCGATCGGAGGCCGGGTCGGCTTTTGGCGACTCGGCCGTCTACCTCGAGCGGCGTATCTTGCGGCCGCGTCACATCGAAGTGCAGTTGCTCGGCGATCATCACGGCACGATTGTGCCGTTCGTCGAGCGGGAGTGTTCGCTGCAGCGTCGCCACCAGAAGGTCGTCGAGGAAAGCCCCTCGATGGTGGTGACACCGGCGTTGCGGCGGGCGATGACGACGGCGGCGGCGGCAGTCGCGCGAACTGTGAACTACACCAACGCCGGGACCATCGAATTCCTGCTCGATGAGAGCGGCGCCTTCTATTTCCTGGAGATGAACACGCGACTCCAGGTCGAGCATCCGGTCACCGAGATGGTGACGGGCGTCGATCTGGTCGAGTGGCAGATTCGCATTGCCCGCGGCGAGAAGCTGACGCTCAATCCTGACGCGCTGCTCCAGCCGAGGGGCCACGCCATCGAGTGCCGCATCTACGCCGAGGATCCCGACAACGGATTCATGCCGTCGCCTGGACGGATAGCCGGGCTGCACGTCCCACAGGGGCCGGGTGTCCGCGACGATAGCGGAGCGTACGAAGGCGGCGAGGTCCCGATCTACTACGACCCGATGATCTCGAAGTTGATCACCTGGGGAGAGTCGCGCCCTCGCGCGCTGGCACGAATGAGGCGAGCGCTCTCGGAGTACAGCGTGCTGGGCATCAAAACGACCATCCCATTCTTTCAATGGGTGGTGGACGACGAGGACTTTGTCGCGGCGCGGTTTGATACCAGCTTCATCGATCGCAAGCTGAGCGACAGAAACGGGCGTCCGCTTCGCGAGGCGAACGAGGATCATCACGAGCTGGCAGCCATTGCCGTGGCGTTGTCACGCGTCGTCAAGGGCCAATCGCACCAGTCAGGTGACGGGACGACGCCAGTGACGATCCAGCCAAGCCGTTGGAAGACGGACGGACGCATCGCGTCACTTCGGTGACAGGCACACGGTCTTAGAGACGATGACTTTCCAGTTCGACGTCGCTGATCGTCTTCGCGTGGTCGAGGTCAAACCCCATCAGAATGGCTATCTCGTAACCGTTGACGGTCGGACGCGATTCGTGAGTGCCGTCCGAGTCGATGGTCAGACGTTGTCGCTCCTGCTTGGCCGACCCGACAGCGACGAATCGCGGAGTCTCGAAGCCGCTGTCGTTCCCCTTGCGGGCGACGGCCTGGTCGACGTGCACATCGATGGAGTTCGCGTCCCGGTGGCGACCAGGAACGGTCACGAGCGCGGTCGTCATGGTAGCCATCGTGCGCAATTGACCGGCGCCCAACGTCTGACGGCACCGATGCCTGGAAAGATCGTGCGCGTGTTGGTCGAGCCCGGCGAAGCCGTGAAGCCACGACAGGTGCTGGTGGTCGTCGAGGCGATGAAGATGGAAAACGAACTGCGGGCGGCGCGCGCCGGCACCGTGTCCGCGGTGTTTGTTTCCGAAGGGCAGTCCGTCGAGGCTGGCACCGCCCTCGTGACCGTGGATTAGAGCGTGCTCAAGGCAACCTACCGACGTCTTCGTGCCGCGGTCGTCGTCGTGGCCATCCTCCTGGCGACGGTCCTGGTCTCGACGATTTCAATCGATCTCGGCCCGGTGTTGCGGGCACGCGCGGAGGCCGAAGGCTCGAAGTGGCTCGACCGGCCGATGCACATCGGTCGACTCGGCGTCGAGCTCGGTCGTGGACGTTTCGTCATCGAAGATTTGCGCATCGAAGGACTGACGGCCGAGGCTCGCCCGTGGCTCGTTGCCAAGCGCGTCAATGTCTCCTTGACGTGGGGCGCGTTGTGGCACCGCGAGGTGCTCGTCGACTCGATCGAGATGGCCGACTGGCGGATGGTGGTCGAAAGCTTTCCGAACGCGCGTCACAACTGGCCGCGCCTGAATGGGCCGCCTCGTCCGCAGCGCCCCGACCAGCCCCGGCGGGTCGTCACCACGATGCAGTTCGTGCGCGCCACTCGTGGTGAGTTCGAGTTCGACGATCACGGCTCGCGATGGGGCGTGGTGGCGCGTAACCTCGAGGTCACGGCTGGCAAGTTTGGTGAATACCGCGGGCGCGCGCAGTTTCGCGGCGGCACGATCCACTTTCGGGATTTCGAGCCGATGGCCGCCGATATGTTCGCCAGCTTCAAGGTGCAAGGCGGCCGCATTGTCCTGGATCGCATCGATCTGACGACGGATGGCGCGTCATCGAAGCTGACCGGCGTCATCGACGCGGCTCGTTGGCCGGAGATGTTCTATCAGGTCCAGTCACGCGTGCAGTTCCCGCGCATGCGCGAGATTTTCTTCGCGAAGGACACGTTTTCGCTGCATGGCGAGGCGGACTTCACCGGCACCTTTCACCTCTTCAAAGGTGGCCGCGAACTAAAGGGCAACTTTTTCAGCCGCGAAGCCGGCATCAACGCCTATCGCTTCCGCAATCTCGAGGGCGCACTGGAATGGGTCCCCGATCGCTTCGAGGTCATGCATGCCAGCTCCGAGTTCTCGGGCGGGCGCACCCGCTTCAAGCACCTCATGGCCCCTCTGGGACAGCCAGGGCAGCGCGGACGGGCGCGGTTCGATGTCGAGTATGAAGGGGTCGACCTCACGGCACTCACTGATTTCTACGCGCTCGCCGGCATCCGGTTGGCGGGGCGCGCGACCGGGACCAATCGCCTCGAATGGCCGCTCGGCTCGTTTCGGGATCGCACCGGCGCCGGATCGATTGCCGTCACGTCCGTGGCGACGTCGACTCCGATGGGTCGTGACCTTACCCCTGCCCACATCGAAGCTGCGGAAGATCGCGCCAATGACTGGGGACCGTTTAGTAACCATTTGCCCCTGGCCCCGGTACCGATCAGCGGCACACTCGGCTATGCCTTTGAGGGTCCAGCGGTTCGGCTGACGGGTGGCGAGTTGGCTACCGACGACACCTTCATCACGTTCAGCGGTTCGACGACGCTGGGCGGTGAAGACGCACAGATTCCCTTTCACGTCACCAGCGCGAACTGGCAGGCCAGCGATCGGTTTCTCGTGGGCATCATGAACGCCTTCGGCTCGTCAGCCCGTGCTGTTCAGATGGATGGCGCCGGAGAGTTCGACGGCGTGCTGACCGGCGCCTTTCGTCGGCCACGCATCGAGGGTCGTTTCAATGGGCGAGCGATGCAGGCGTTTGATGTCACGTGGGGCGACGCCGAAGGCGATGTCGTGATCGAGAATTCCTACGCGCACATCAGCCGCGCGGTGGTGACCCGAGGCGGGTCGCGCCTCGACGTCTCAGGCTCGTTCTCCCTCGGGTTTCCTCGGCGTGATCAGGGAGAGGAGATCAACGCCCGCATTCGCATCGAGGGTCGCCCGGTAGACGACCTGCTGGACGCGTTCAATCTCGAAGACTATCCGGTCAGCGGCACGCTGTCGGGCGAGTTTCATGTGTATGGGCCCTACACGCGACCGTTCGGCTTTGGGCGGATGACGATCGTCGATGGCACTGCCTATGACGAACGGTTTGCCACCGCGTCAGCGGGCCTGCGATTCGAGGGGAACGGTGTCCGGCTGGACGCCGTCGAGATCGCGAAGGGCAGCGGCGCGATCACGGGGGCGGCGTATGTCGGCTGGAATGGCACCTACTCCTTCAATGCCGATGGTCGTCGGCTGGACGTCGGCACGCTCGATGTCACGACCTTCCCCGACTTTCCACCGCTCACCGGCGTGCTCGACTTCTCGGCTGGTGGCAGCGGCACGTTTGCCGAGCCTCGGTACGACGTCCGCCTGGGCGTGCAAGACCTGTTCTTCGGCGACGAAGGAATCGGCGAAGTGACGGCTCGGCTGTCCATTCGCGACACGCTCTTGACCTACGAGCTCGAAGCCGCCTCGCCGCGACTCGCCGTGTCGGGCACTGGTCGAATCGCGATGGACGACAAACGTGATGCCGACTTGTCGTTCCGCGTCAGCGACACGTCGCTCGACCCGTTCGTTCGCATCTTCCAGCCCGATCTTTCTCCCTACACGACGGCGGTGGCGAGCGGCACCGTGCGGGTCGTCGGTGATCTGAACAACCGCGACGCGCTGCGGCTCTCGACGTCGATCGAGCGACTCGACCTTCGGCTCGTGGACTACGCCCTGCGCAATCAAGGACCGATTGAGCTCGTGGTCGATGGACAGACGTTGCGGCTCGACAACCTGCGTCTGGTGGGCGACGACACCGCCCTCGACGTTGCCGGCAACGTCGATCTCCGTCGGCAGGCGCTGTCGCTTCAAGCCAACGGTGCGGCGAACCTGGCGGTGCTTCAGGGTTTCATGGGCGACCTGCGCAGCTCCGGACGTGCTGATGTGTCGGCACTGATCGGCGGGACTGCGGCTCGCCCGATTGTGTCGGGGCAGGCGATGCTGACCGAGGGACGCCTGCGGCATTTCTCATTTCCTCATGCCCTCGAGGATCTGAACGGCGTCATCAGTTTCAACGCGTCGGGCATCCGGCTCGACGACCCGGGGTACACAACGCCCTTGAACGGGCGACTCGGTGGCGGGGCCGTCCGATTCAGTGGGCGTATCGGCCTGTCGGGTTATCAGGTGTCGGAATTCGACGTCGCGGCGACCGGCGAGGACATGCGTCTCCGTTTCCCGGAGGGGATGCGCTCGGTTGTCGATGCCACATTGGCCTTGCAAGGGCCCGCGTCAGGGCCTACGTTGACCGGTACGGTCACGGTCGAGAACGCCACGTGGACCCGAGGGTTCGCCGCCTCCGGCAATGTCTTTGGGCTTGGCGCCGGTGACGAGGCAGGGCTCCCGATCGCTCCGGGCGCCATGGCGGGGGCGGGCGGGCCGCCACTGCGATATGACGTTCGCATCGTCGCGCCCGCGACGCTTCACATCGAAAACGAGATGGCGCGCATCGTCGCCAGCAGCGAGCTCAATTTGCGCGGGACTTTCGAACGGCCTCTGCTGTTTGGCCGCGCCGAGATCGAACATGGCGAAGTCCGGTTCGAGGGGCGACGCTATCAAGTCACTCGAGGCAGCCTCGACTTCACCAATCCCAATCGCATTCAGCCGTTCTTCGACGTCGAAGCCGAGACCCGTGTCCGCATGCTCCAGCAGACATATCTCGTCACGCTTCGCATGGCGGGAACGACCGACCGCATGCAGCCCGAGTTCACCTCGGATCCACCGCTGGCGCCCATCGACATCCTGTCGCTCCTGTTCAGCGATTCGGCCCCTCAGGGTGATGTCGAGCTCGCATCGCTGCGCCAACCCAATCAGCGCGAGCAGGAAATTCTTCAGGCGCGCGCGACGCGTGCGCTCACGGGCGCCTTGTCGCAGGAAGTCGGCCGGGTCGTCCGGCAAACGTTCGGGGTCGATTCCTTTCAGATCACCCCGCTCCTGATGGATCCCACAAACGACGCCTCGTCGCGGCTCGAGGTCAATCCTGCCGCCCGGGTCACGATCGGCAAGCGCATCTCGGACCGCGTGTATCTCACGTACGCCCGCAGCCTCTCCTCCGCCACGCACGACGAGCTCATCCTGCTCGAATACGATCAGAACGACAGCCTTGGATGGGTGCTCTCGCAGAACGAAGATCGTACTTACGCTCTGGAGGTTCGGAAACGGCACGTCTTCTGATGACGAAGGTGCGCGGCCGGCGGGCTCGCAGGTATCTGCAGCCTGTCCTCGCCATTCTACTTTTCGCGGCGCCAGTCGCCGCCGACGTTCCCGAATACCTCGGTCGCACCGTGCGCGATGTGCGTGTTGAAGTGGCGGGCGTGCTCGTCACGGACCCGTCGGTCGTGCAATTGGTCGCGACCCGGATCGGTCAACCGCTGGCGATGGAGCAGGTGCGGGCGACGATCGACCACCTCGTCGGTCTTGGCCGCTTCGAGGACGTGCGCGTGTTTGCCGAGAGCGTGGGCGCGGCGAAGGACGGCGTCGCGCTGCGATGGGTCCTGGTGCCGGTCGAGCGATTGGGCCGCATCGAGATCGAATCGGGTGCTGGCATTGATGGCGACATCCTGCGCACGGAAATCAGCGAGCGGTTCGGCGCATCTCCGCCGCGATCCCGGATGCCCGACATTGTTCGAGCGCTCGAGGAGATCTATGCAGGTCGAGGGTATCGCCGACCCGTGATTCAGCCGACCTTCGTGCCGGGCGCGGTCCCTGAGGCCGTCAATGCTGTTCTGTCGATCGACCCAGGCCCGCGGACCATCATTGGCCAGGTCTCGGTCCGTGGCGATAACGCCGCATCTCAGGCGACTGTTCTGACCGATCTCAGGCTCGATCGGGGGCGGCCCTACGACCGCGTGGAGATCGACGCTCGACTCAGAGAGCTCGAAAACGAGCTGCGTGACAAGGGTTATTACGAGGCAGCCGCGGCCATCACGGTTGATTTTTCGGATGAGGAGCACTCCGCAAACGTGACGCTGGCCGTGGATCGCGGGCCTCTCGTCCGCGTGGTGTTCGCGGGCGATCCACTGCCGGAGAATCGGCGAAACGAGCTCGTGCCCGTTCGGCAGGAGCGCAGCGTCGATCTCGATTTGCTCGAAGACGCCAGTCGCAACATCGAGAACTTCCTGCGGCAACAGGGCTACCGCGCCGCCGAGGCCCCCTATGTCCGTGAAGAACGCGCCGGCGAGATGGTGTTGACATTTACGGTCAAGCGCGGCCCGCTGCACCGGCTGGCATCGATCGAAGTCGCAGGCAACTCCGCGATATCGAGTGCTCAGCTGGCGCCGCTCCTGGCTCTCAAGCCGGGGGAGGCTCTCGTCGACAGCAGAATCGCCACCGTGGCGTCGGCCGTCACCGAACTGTATCGCGTTGGGGGTTTCGCTCGCGCCACGGTCAAGCCGGAGTTGACGCTCATGCCCGCGCAGAAGACTGACCAGGAGTACCGCCCGGTCGCCGTACGTCTCATCGTCACCGAGGGGCAGCCAACCACGGTCAATTCGGTGGTCTTTCAGGGTGCGCAGCAGATTCCAGACGCTCGAATTCGACCACTGCTCGCGCTGACTGGCGATCGGCCGTTCTATCGGCCTCAGTTGGACACGGATCGCGACGCGATCGAGCGCTTCTACCAGAACGAGGGGTTTCGAGATGTTCGGGTCGAAGCAAAGACCGACGTACGCGATGAGGGGCGGCTGATCGACATTCACTGGAGCATCACCGAGGGTTCGCAGACGCTCGTCGACCACATCCTGATTTCCGGCAACGTTCGGACCGACGAAGACGTGATCCGTCGGGAGGTGACGTTACAACCCGGAAAGCCGCTGGGAGACGATGCGCTGGTCGAGAGTCAGCGAAAGCTGGCGGCGCTCGGCCTCTTTCGACGCGTGCGGCTCGTCGAGCTTGCGCACTCTGGGATCGGCCATCGGGATGTACTCGTCGAAGTGGAGGAGGCGCCGTCGACGACGCTCCAGTACGGCGGAGGTCTGGAGGCTGGGCGACGCCTGCGTCCGGCCGAAGTTGAAGGAGGTGCGGCCGAGGAGCGAATCGAGATCGCGCCACGCGGCTTCTTCCAGATCAGCCGTCGTAACCTCTGGGGCAAGAACCGTAGCATCTCGCTGCTGACGCGCGTCAGCTTTCGGACGCGCGATCCGGCTGTGGATTCCGACGATCCCACCGATGTCGGCGGTTACGGGTTCAACGAATACCGCGTGCTTGGAACGTTTCGAGAGCCCCGCTTGTTCGACACGCAGGGAGACGTCCAGCTCACCGCGTTTATTGAGCAAGCCGTTCGCACGAGCTTCAACTTCAACCGTCGGGGCGTGAGAGCTGAATACGCCAGGCAGCTGGCAACAAGTGTGACCGTCGGCGGACGGTGGGCTATGGAGCGAACGCGCCTGTTCGATGTGAAGATCCCGCCCGAGGATCAACTGCTCATCGATCGCCTCTTTCCACAAGTTCTTCTCTCGACGTTGACCGGATCGATTCTTCGCGATTCGCGTAACGACGTGCTGGATCCAGGACGGGGCAGCGTTCTCGGCTTCGACACGACGCTCGCCGCCCGAGCGATGGGATCGGAGGTCGGGTTCATCCGTTCGTTTGGACAGGCCTTCACCTATCGTCGCTTACCGGGCGCGCCCCGACTGACCTTCGTCGCGGGGCTCCGAGTCGGCCTCGCCGTTGGGTTCGAACGCCTGGTGGAGCGTCAAGACGACGACGGACAGCCGGTGATCGGTGAGGATAGTGAGCCCGTGTTCGACGTCGTTGCGGATCTCCCAGCCAGCGAGCGTTTCTTTGCCGGAGGTGATTCGACCGTGCGTGGCTTCGTGCTCGACCGGCTCGGCACCGAGGAGACGCTCAATGAGGACGGATTCCCGACCGGCGGAAACGGCCTGATCGTCGCCAATCTCGAGATGCGGACAGCCTACTGGAAGGGCCTTGGGGCGGTCGGCTTCTTCGATACCGGTAACGTGTTCAGGCGCGTCGGCGATATCCAGCTCAGTGAGTTGCGGCCCACGGCCGGCTTCGGGTTGCGATATCGATCGCCGATCGGCCCTCTCCGCGTGGACCTGGGCTTCAATCTCGATCGCAAGGATCTGGCGGGCGGAAGCCGCGAGCGAGGCACGGTGTTTCATCTCTCGCTGGGGCAAGCCTTCTGATGATGGTTCGGAGTCGACTGGCAGTCAGCGTGGCGGTCCTGCTGACCTTCGGCGCCGTATCCGCGCGTGAGCAGCAGGCAGGCGAGCTGATCGAACGCACGATGGCGATCGTGGGCGGTCAGGTCCTGACGCTTTCGGACGTCCGAGCAGCGATCACGCTGGGGCTGGTGAGCGGCGTCGAGACGTCAGCAGAAGTCTCTGAGGTGACGCCCAAGCTCGTTGACCGGATGTTGATGCTTCGTGAGGTACAGCGCTACGCTCCACCTGAACCACCCGAAAGTGACATCGAACGCCGGCTCACAGCCGCTCGCGATCGATTCACCACTCCAGATCTTTACTTGCGGGCGCTGCAGTCGGCAGGATTCACCGAGGCACGACTGCGCGCTTGGATTCGCGACGACCTTCGGGTCGCGTCGTACCTCAATCAGCGTTTCGCCGCGGTCGCCGCGCCGACCGACGTTGCGGGCAGCGACCCGGCTCGCGAACGAGAAGGGGTCGATCGGCGGGCTGCGCTCATCGCCGATTGGATTCAGGACCTTCGTCGCCGGACGACAATCGTGGAGTTGTGGAAAAACCCCGAATAGGACTCGCTCGCCTCGGCTCGCGAGTCCTAGTGCTGTGAACAGTCCTTCTAGGCGCGCACCGTCGAGGACAATCCTGCGAGCACCTGCAGGATGTTGAAACACGCATGGCTCGTGATGTTCGCGACCGCGCTTCGGCGCACGAGAAACATCCAGCCCCAGAAGGCGCCCAGCAGTCCCGTGACGATCGCAGCGTCCCACCCCTGAAGCGTGTGACCGAGGCCGAAGGCGAGACTCGTGACGACGAGGCCGACAATCCCTCCGCCCAGCCGTTGTTCGAACCGGTGGAGCAGGAACGCTCGTTGAATCTCCTCGCGCACGCCGCCGGCGATCACCACGAGCACGAGGAAGCCCGCCATTTGCAAAGGCGAGCCCATCAGCGACTCGAACGGGTTGACTGGGACGTTGTGCAGATGCGGTGCAAGGGAACGGATCGTCAACTGCACGGCGATGACCAGCGCGAAGATGGCGGGCATGGCGAGCAGTCCCATAACCAGTTCGCCGACCACCGCTCGTTCTCCCAGGAACACGTCCCGCGGCCGCTCGTTGCTGTGACGAAGGAACAGGAAAACCAGGCCGAGGAGCAGCACGGTATCGATGGCGGACACCGCGAACACGAACACGGGGTTCAGGGTGCCGCCGGTGATGGGCTGGACGCCGAGGGCCGCGAGCACGGGCAGAAGCGCAAGCTGTGTTGGATAGCCAGAACACAGCACGACCTCGGTAGCGGCCCGCGATCGCGTCAGGAAGACCCGGTCCTCGGGCGGATTGGGCGCCGAGAGGTCGGGCGGGGGGTAGAGTTCGAGGGACACCGGGCAGGAATGGTACACTTCTTGTGAATTGTCCCTGATGAGTGAGTCCCAAAAGACCTCGCAAGCCGAGCGCGTGCTCATCGTCGAAGACGATGCCGCAACGCGCGCCGGACTCGCCGAACTCGTCCGAACGTGGGGTTTCATGACCGAGGCGGCAGCCAACGGAGAAGAGGCCCTCAAGCTGATCACGTCGTTCCGCCCGGCGATCGTCGTCACCGATATGGTCATGCCGCGGATGGACGGCATGCAGCTGCTCAAGGCCCTCGTCGACGATGCGGATCAGGTCAAGGTCGTCATGCTCACCGCCCAGGGGTCGGTCGAGACCGCCGTGGAAGCGGTCAAGATCGGCGCCGAGGACTATTTGACCAAGCCCGTCGATCCGCAAAAGCTGAGGCTCTTGCTGCAGCGGATTGCCGAGATGAACGCGCAGAAGCGCGAGAACGAAGTCCTGCGGCGTCAACTCCGCGAGAAGGGCAGCTTCGGACGCATCGTGGGACACAGCCCGAAGATGCGGAAAATCTACCAGACCATCGAGCAGGCTGCGCCGACGACGGCATCGGTTCTGGTCATTGGGGAATCGGGCACGGGGAAGGAGCTCGTTGCGCAGACGATCCACCAGCTCAGTCCGCGCAGCGAAGCGCCGTTTGTCGGTATCAACTGCGCGGCCATCCCGGAAACGCTGCTGGAGAGCGAGATCTTCGGTCATGAACGGGGAGCGTTCACCGGTGCGATCGATCGGCGGGCGGGCTGTTTCGAACTCGCGGATCGCGGCACGTTGTTCCTCGACGAGATCGCCGAGATGGTGCCGGTCACTCAAGTGAAGCTCCTGCGCGTGCTGCAGGAACGACGCTTCCGACGGCTGGGTGGTCGGGTGGAGCAGGAAGTCGACGTCCGGGTGCTGGCCGCGACCAACATGAATCCGACCGAGGCCATTCGTGACGGCAAGTTGCGCGACGACTTGTACTATCGCCTCAACGTGTTCACGATCGAGCTGCCGCCGCTCAGAGATCGCAAGGAAGACCTGGCCCTCCTCATTCAGGCGCTGGTCGACGAGTTCAACTCGCGCGATCGACGCACCGTGCGCGACATCAAGCCGGACGCGATGCGAATGCTCGAAACCTACGATTGGCCCGGCAACGTGCGCGAGCTGCGCAACGTCATCGAACGCGCCACCATTCTCGCGCGCGGCGAGTACATCGAGGTCCAGCATCTGCCGCGGTTCGGGCCGCCGACCCGGCCGATCGAGCCGACCAGCGGTGTCACCATCGCGCCCGGCATGACCGTGGACGAAGCGGAACGCAAGTTGATTCTCGCGACGCTCGAAGCGGCCGGAAACAACAAGACGCGCGCGGCTGACATGCTCGGTATCAGTCTCAAGACGCTCCACAACAAGCTCAATCGGATGAAGCAGACGACTTGAGAAGAAGTTACAAGTTACAAGTTACAAGTTACAAACGGGGGGCGGGTTGTGCGCGACGCCAGCCTGGTATGAGCGGCTCGTTGGTGACCACGACCTTTGAACTTGTAACTTGTAACTTGTAACTTGTACCCTGCGCATGCCCCTATCCATCAAGCAAAAGCAGGTCCTCGGCGTGACCTCCATCGTGGTGCTGGTCGTCGTCGTGCTGAGCGTGCTGCACCTGGTGTCGTTGACCGGTGTACTCCTGGAGCAAAGCCGCCATCGCGGCGAGCTGATCGCGCTGACGATTTACCACCGCGCGCAGGACGTCGTCGTCAGTGCGGAGACCGCCTACCAGGACTTGCGGCGCGATCCCGCCATGCGCACCGCTCTCGAATCGGCGCTCTACTCGGAGAACGTCGCTTATGCCGCGATCGTCGACTCTGCCGGCACCGTCGTGGCGCACAGCGACCCGTCACGCGTTGGGGAGCGACTGCCGGCGGGGGACGATCTCGGCGCACTGGCAGATGCTAGTGGCATCACGCAGCTTCGGGCCGTCTACCAGACCGAACGCATGCTCGAGTGGCGCCAGCCCATGCTGCTCGGGGACACGCCATTTGCCGACGTCCGCGTCGGGCAATCCACGTTGTTGATCCGCGACACGCTGACCGAGGCACTCAAACCGGCGGCCTATGCCGCGGCCATCGCGCTGCTCATCGCGGTCGTGGTCGCGGTGCTCCTGGCGCAAGTCGTCGTGCGGCCCATTCACGTCATTCGCAGCGGACTGACGCGACTAGGTAGAGGTGACCTCGGCGCAACCCTCGATCTCAAGGAAAACGAGTTCAAGGACCTCGGCGATGTCTTTGCGAGCGTGAGTAACCAGTTGAGGGAGACTCTCCCCCATAGCGCCAAGCGAGCACAGTTGCTCGAGCTCTCGCGTCGCGTGACCGCACTTGGCCGACTCACGGCCGGTGTCGCTCACGAAGTGAAGAATCCGCTCAACGCCATGACCATCCATCTCGAGCTCCTCAAACAGAAGCTGGCGGCGAGCAACACGCCGTCGTCCACCGAATCGCACGTCGACATCATCGGCCGCGAGATTCGGCGGCTCGACGATGTCGTGCAGGGATTCTTGAAGTTCGCACGGCCGGAGGAGCTGACGCTTCAACCGGTGGCCCCGGCGCCGCTCGTCGACGAAGTGCTCAAGACGCTCGCTGTCGAAGCGGATGTCACGGGCGTCACGATCGAGTCGGCCGTCGCGGCCGACATTCCCGATATCGAAGCGGACCCCGGAATCCTGCGACAGGCCCTGCTCAACCTGGCCAAGAACGCGGTGCAGGCGATGTCGTCCGGGGGCAAGTTGACGATTGGCGGCCACGCCGCCAAGGACGGCCGGGTCGAGCTTCGCATCTCGGACACCGGCGTCGGGATCCCGCCAGAGAACCTCGCGAAGATTTTCGACCTGTATTTCACGACCAAGACGGGCGGAACAGGAATCGGCCTCTCCCTCGTCTATCGCACGGTTCAGCTCCACAACGGGGATATCGACGTCGAGTCGACCCCGGGGGTCGGGACCACCTTCGTGATTAAGATGCCGAGAGCCGGCTCGGGAGGCTCGGCGGCCATACCCGTGACGGCCTCGCTCCGGGGCGAAACACAACGGCTTGGCCGCCTCTGACCGCGATATCAGGAGACACCAGGCTTGGTCGACTCCGTGTGCCGCTGCGGCGTCTAATCCAGTAGAATCGGACCAAGGTGCGCCTCCTCCACCTCACGCTCGTCGTTACGGCGTTGGCTGTAGGCGCGACCGGATGCGCCAAGGCCAGGGCCAACACGCTGCCGGTGATGCCGGTGCTCGAACCGCCGCCGCCTCCGCCGCGCGTGGTCGAAGTCTACATCGACGAGCCATTGGCGACGGTCGAACCGAGCCCGGTGGAGACCGCGCTGGCCAGCCCGCCACCACCTCCACGGACTCGGGTGTCGTCGCCACGCAACGAGCCCCCGAAACCCGACCCGAGCCAGGACGAAGCTGATCGCCCTGCGGCCACTCCGCCGACGCTGACGTTGAAGCCAACGCCCGGCGTCGCGGCCAAGACAGAGGCCTCGATTCGAGAGCTGCTGGGTCGCGCGCAACGAGACCTTCAGCGTGTGAACTACGCCGCGCTCGATGCCGACGGTCGCGTCCAGTTCGACATCGCGCGGCGGTTCATGGAACAAGCGGAAGAAGCGCTCAAGGGCGGCAATATCGCGTACGCCGGAAAGCTGGCGGACAAGGCGGCGACAATGGGCGCCGTCCTGGTGCGGTAGAGGGCCCACGAGTCTCCACGGTCTACGGTCCACGGTCTACGGTCCACGGTCTACGGTCCACGGTCTACAGTCCACGGTCTACAGTCCACGGTCTACGGTAGTTATCAGTTTCTAGTTGCCGGTTCAAAGCGTGGCCACTTTTGAACTGTTAACTGATCACACTGATAACTGACCGCAGGCCGTGGACCGTAGACCGTAGACGGTGGACCGTCGTTAACCTTGCCGAAACCCTTTTGTTGAGCGAAAATAAAGCGAAGTATCAGAAATCAGAAGCAATTGGCGATATCTAGCGTCTGACCTAAAATAAAAACGCAACATCTTGTGGTTCGGACGCTTGACAATGATGGCTCGCAAGTTCATATTGGGCGTCGCGCGAAACACCTTGGCCCAGGGAGCGGCACCCAGCACGCGAACCGAACCGGGGTAGGAACGCCGGCACGAACGAGAACATTCGAACGACTTCACCGCGCGCGGACCAAAGAGCCAACTCACGGATCGCTCAATAGATAGGGCAAGCGCCCCATAGGGGTGTGGTGTCGCTTGTCGTGGAGGACGCATGCAAGAGGGGCCTGATCGCAAATTCGCCGCTGCTGGCCAGCAGACGGTCGGCTCAACCGGCCACACCGAACCTGTCGAGCCGCTGCGGGCGACCCGTGGTTCAGCCGAAGGCCAATCGATCACTGGGCTCGAATTCCCGCGGTTCTTCACGACCGCCGGTGTCGACCCGTTCGACCAGGTCGAATGGGAACTGCGGGATGCCGTGATTGGCGGCGACAAGGGACAGGTCGTCTTCGAGCAACGTCAGGTCGAAGTCCCGAAGCCGTGGTCGCAGCAAGCGACCAACATTGTCGTCTCCAAGTATTTCCGCGGCCACGTGGGATCACCCCAGCGCGAGCGGTCGGTGCAGCAGTTGATTGGACGCGTCGTTGGAACCATCACCGAGTGGGCCGACAAGCAGAAATACTTTGCGTCCGACGAGGCGCTGGCGGCGTTCAGCGGCGACTTGAAGCACCTGCTCGTGGAGCAGAAGGCCGCTTTCAACAGCCCGGTGTGGTTCAACTGCGGATTCGAGACCGCACCGCAGTGCTCGGCCTGCTTCATCAACTCAGTCGACGACACGATGGAGTCGATCCTGACGTTGGCGAAGACCGAAGGGATGCTGTTCAAGTTCGGCTCCGGGACGGGCAGCAATCTCTCCGCCATTCGATCGTCGAAGGAGCTGTTGGCGGGCGGCGGCACGGCCTCGGGTCCGGTCTCGTTCATGAAGGGCTTCGACGCCTTCGCCGGCGTCATCAAATCCGGCGGCAAGACGCGGCGCGCGGCGAAGATGGTCATTCTCAACACCGAGCATCCGGACATTGTCGAGTTCATCAACTGCAAGGTTGACGAGGAGAAGAAGGCGTGGGCGCTGATCGATGCCGGCTACGACGGGTCGTTCACCGGCACGGCCTACAATTCAGTCTTCTTCCAGAACTCGAACAATTCGGTTCGCGCCACCGACGAGTTCATGCGAGCCGTGGTCGACGACAGTTTGTGGCAAACGCGATCGGTCACGAGCGGCGAGGTCATGGACACCTACCGCGCGCGCGATCTGATGCGGCTGGTCGCCGAGGGCACCTGGGTGTGCGGCGACCCGGGCATGCAGTTCGACACGTCGGTCAATGAGTGGCACACGTGCCCCAATACCGCGCGCATCAATGCCAGCAACCCGTGCTCGGAATACATGTTCCTGGACGACTCGGCGTGCAACCTGGCGTCGCTCAACCTGATGAAATTCGTCCGCGAGGACGGCGAGTTCGACTCCGAGTCGTTCAAGGCGGCCGTACGCACGCTGATCACCTCGCAGGAGATGCTGGTCGACAACTCGAGCTATCCCACCAAGGCGATCGCGAAGAACAGCCACGCGTATCGCCCGCTCGGACTCGGCTACGCCAACCTGGGCGCGCTGCTGATGTCGCGCGGGTTGCCGTACGACAGCGACGGCGGACGGGACTATGCGGCGGCGATCACGGCGCTGATGACTGGCGAGGCCTACGCGCAGTCCGCGCGCGTCGCGCGCGATCACGGCGGCCCGTTCGCCGGCTACGAAGCCAATCGCGAGCCATTCCTTCGCGTCATGCGCAAGCACCGCGACGCGCTGCGTGGGATCAATGCCAAGAATGTACCGGCCGACCTGTTCAACGCCGCGAAGCAGGCGTGGGACGACGCGGTGGAGCTGGGTGAGGATTTCGGCTACCGCAACGCACAAGTAACGGTGCTCGCCCCTACCGGCACGATTGGCTTCATGATGGATTGCGACACGACCGGTGTCGAGCCCGATATCGCGCTCGTCAAGTACAAGAAGCTGGTGGGGGGCGGCATGATGAAGATCGTCAACACCACCGTGCCCATGGCGTTGCGCAAGCTCGGATACTCGGGCGCGCAGATCGCCGACATCGTCGACTACATCGATCGGCAGGAAACGATCGAGGGCGCGCCGCACGTGCTGGAGCGCGACCTGCCCGTCTTCGACTGCGCGTTCAAGGCTGCCAACGGTCAGCGTTCGATTTACTACATGGGCCACATCAAGATGATGGGCGCCACGCAGCCGTTCATTTCAGGGGCGATCAGCAAGACCGTCAACGTGCCGAAGGAAGCCACCGTTGACGAAATCGAGCAGGCCTACCTCGAAAGCTGGCGCCTGGGCGCCAAGGCGATCTCCATCTACCGCGACGGATCGAAGCGCACGCAACCGCTCAACACCTCGAAGGACGATAGAGCAAAGGACGCCAGGACGACGGTGGAAGAAACGGTCGCGGATGCCGTCGCCGCCCGCACGCCGGTGCGTCGCAAGCTGCCGGACGAACGGCACGCGATTACGCACAAGTTCGACATCGCCGGGCACGAGGGCTACATCACGGTCGGACTCTTCGAGAACGGTCAACCGGGCGAGATCTTCCTCGTGATGGCCAAGGAAGGTTCGACGATTTCAGGCTTTGCCGATGCCTTCGCGCAAGCCATCAGTTATGCCCTGCAGTACGGCGTGCCGCTGCAGGCGCTGGTGGACAAGTTCAGCCACGTCCGCTTCGAGCCGTCGGGCATGACCAGGAATCCAGACGTTCGGTTCGCGAAATCGATCGTCGATTACATCTTCCGGTGGATGGCGTCGAAGTTCTTGTCGCCGGAGGCGCAGTACGTAGCCGGCGTCAACAATCGTGACGAGGTGGTCGACGGCCCGCCGGCGCCGCTCGGAGCTGAACCTCACGTCGAGCTGCCGAAGCGGGCGATCCCCACACCGCCGGCGCCGAAGAGTTCGTTCGCCACGATTCAAAACCAGGAAGACGCGCCGCCGTGCTCGACGTGCGGATCGATCATGGTGCGCAGTGGCGCATGCTACAAGTGCGGTAACTGCGGAACGACCTCGGGATGTGCGTAACAGGTGCGACGGGTGCGACAGGTGCGACAAGTGCGACGGGTGCTGGGGTGCGACAGGTGCGGTGCGCGGCGTTCGTGTCCAGACGCACCTGAGCACCTGAGCACCCGTGCAACCGCACCGCACCCGTCGCACCTAAGCACCCGTCGCACCTAGCGCACCAGTTTGAGCACCGTCTCCAGCGTATCTGCCTCACTCACGGGCTTGTCTTTGCGCCAGCGAAGCATGCGCGGGAACCGCACGGCAATCCCAGATCGATGGCGTGTCGACCTGGCGATGGCCTCGAACCCCAGCTCGAAGACGTGAATCGGCTCCACGTGTCGCACAGGACCAAATCGTTCGATCGTGTGACGTCTAATCCAGCGGTCCATCTCGGCAATCTCCTCGTTGGTGAGTCCCGAGTACGCCTTGGCAACCGGGACCAGCTCACCCTGGTCCCAGACGCCAAAGGTGTAGTCCGTGAGGAGACTGGCGCGCTTGCCGGATCCCGGTTGCGCATAGATCAGCACCGCGTCAATCGTGAATGGCTCGATTTTCCATTTCCACCAATCGCCGCGCTTGCGGCCGACGCCGTAGGGCGAGTCGTACCGCTTGAGCATCACGCCTTCGACACCAAAGGTTCGCGAGTCGCGGCGAAGACGGACGAGGTGCTCCCAGGACTCCACCGCAAGGATGGACGAGATCCGAAGGACGGCCTGACGATCCGCCAGCTGACCGTCGTCGAAGGGCAACAGTGGAACAGCGGTGGCAAGCGGTTGCCGCGGAACGGCTGCCGTGTGCTCGGACGCGATCGCGACCAGCGCCTCGAGCATCGGACGTCGGATCGAAAGCGGCTCGCTGCGCACGTCGACGCCCTCTCGTTCGATCACGTCGTAGGCCATGAAGATGACCGGGACGTCTCGGGCCTTGCGTGCGACCTGCTTCTGTCGGCCGATGCGTTGCTGTAACGCGGAGAAGGGCAGCGGACGATCGTCGCGAAACGCGACGATCTCCCCATCGAGCACCGTACCATCCGGCAGTGACCGAACAGCGTCGAGAATCTCGGGAAACCGGTCGGTGATGAGCTCTTCACCGCGCGACCAGACGTGGAGCTGCCCCGCGCGTTTGACGACCTGCGCGCGAATGCCATCCCACTTCCACTCGACCTGCCACCCCGTGAGGTCGAACGGCTCGCCTTCGAACGGCGACGCCAAATAGAAGGGGTACGGCTTGGAGAGGTCGTCGCTCGTGACGCCGGGCGAGAGCACGGACTCGAACCAGGTCGCACTCGGCTGCCAGTCGCCCATGAGGCGTGCCGCCATCGTTGTGGGTGCAACGTCCGAGACGTGAGCCAGCGCGCGCACGACCAATGTGTGTGAGACTCCCAGCCGCAGCTCACCGGTCAGCAGCTTGAACAGGACCAGTCGTTGCCAGCGGTCGAGAGGCCGCAGCCAGTCGAGAACAGCGGCTTCCTGATCGTCGGCGTCCATGTGCCGCAACGGGAGGATGCGCTGTTCCACCCACTCCGAAAGGGAAAGCGACTTGGAGCCCGGGCTTAACCCCGGGCCCTCGGGAACACTTAGGTTGATCTGATCGAGGACGAGCGCCGCGGTCTCGGCACCATCACCCACCACCGAGTAGCACTCCATCAGCATCCACTCGGCAACGCCCGTCGCCGCCATCGTCCAGCGACTCACGGCGGCGTAGGGGACCAATCGCTTGATACGGCGCCCGGTGAGAAAAAAGATCGCCCACGCCGCGTCGGCGGCGGGAGCCTCGGTGAAGTAGTCGGCCATCGCATCGACCTTGGCGTTGGTCGAGTTGGTCTGATCGAGGGTCGCGAAGAGTCTGGCGAAGCGAATCATTCCTGGTCCGAGCCAGCCTCACCCTCCCAGGCGGTGCGGATCGTTCCCGACTCGTAGCCCTGTTCGGCAAGGAATCTCGACAGCGGCTCGGCGTGGCCGTGGGTGGCCAGAACTCGACGCGCGCCCGTTTCCGTGATCGTTTGCAGAATGGCTGGCCAGTCCGCGTGATCCGAGATGACGAAGCCGCGGTCGTAGGCACGCTGACGTCGAACGCCGCGGACACGCATGAGACCGGAAGCAAACGCATCCGAGTGATCGCCCAGACGTCGCATCCAGGGCGTGCCGCGGGCGGACAGTGGAGCCAGCACGAGCTCACGTTCGAAGGAAGTGCCGCGCGGCTTCTCAACCAAAGGGATCGTCGGAAGCATCGGAATGCCTGCCGACCGGTAGGCCTCGATGGCGGCCGACATCATGCCGTGGACGAAGACCGGCCGATCCGTGACGCGAACGAGTTCGGCGAGGAGTCGCTGTGCTTTCCCGAGGGTGTAGCAGAAGAGCACCGAGGCCACGGATTGGCGGGTGTTGTGCTCCCACCATTCGAGGATCTCCGTAATGACCGTTTCAGTCGGGTCCCACCGATAGATCGGCAGCCCGAATGTGCTTTCGGTGACGAACGTGTCGCAGGGCACGACTTCGAAGGGGGCACAGGTTGGATCAGCGGCGCGCTTGTAGTCGCCGCTGACGACCGACACGCCCTCTGGCCCTTCGATTCGAACCTGCGCCGAGCCGAGGATGTGTCCGGCGGGATGAAAGCTCACGCGAACACTGCCTAGGGTGACGCTGGCGCCATACGCGACGGACTCGACGACTGCGTCCTCGCCGAAGCGTCGCGTCAGGAGCGGCGCGCACTCGTCAGCGCACAGATAGGCCGCGCTGCCGGCGCGTGCGTGGTCGCCATGCGCGTGAGTAATGACTGCTCGGGGGACGGCTTGCCACGGATCGATGTAGAAGTCTCCTTCGACGCAGAAGAGGCCGGCTGGGGACTCTTGAAGGGCATTAGAATGAGCCACCTTTAACCTCCGGGAGGTGCGATGAACTCGAACAGGCTGTGGATGGCTCTCACTGTGACCTCGATCGTGGCCGTGGGTGTTACGAGCTCGCCGGGTCAGGCACAGGGTCTCGGCCCGTTTCGCTGGCAGTTTCAACCATTCTGCAACGTCGTGACATTGACCGTCGAACCGAAAGGAGCGTCGTTCGTCCTGACCGGTCACGACGACCAGTGTGGCGCGGGCGCACCCCTCGCCACGGCATCAGGCGTGGCCGTTCAGAATCCTGATGGGACAATCGCACTGGGACTGACCCGATACGGCGTTTCTGTTGCAGTCCGTCGTTGGTCCGCGCGGGCTCATCAGTCAGGCCAGCGTCGGTAGCAGTGGCGCTATTTCTTTTCAACGAGCGTCAAATGGTCAGACGATAACCGTTACAAAAGGAGGAGGAGCTGGTGTTTACTTTGTCGCTTTCCCCGGATTCGGAGCACCGTTTATGTTCGATCAGTCGGTGCAAGTGACCGCGGATTCTGTATCCAGTGGAGCTGGCTGGCGATCCTGTGGCGTAAATGTCCGACAAATCAACTTGGGGTCCGGTCTCTTTACGGTTACCGTTTTCTGTGTCAGCAGTACCTTCGCCGCAGCGGACACCAGTTTCTTCATAACAGTGCTAGCCTGATTGTCGGCGAGGTCTCGAGTTTGATCGTATCTGACGGGCCCCTTCTTTCAGTTCTGCACCGGTATTGGGGCTACGCGTCATTTCGTCCGCTGCAACTCGAGGCCATGGAAGCGGTCGTCCAGGGAAGAGACTCAGTCGTGGTGCTTCCAACGGGCGGCGGCAAGTCGCTGTGCTTTCAGGCGCCGGCGTTGCTCCGAGACGGTCTTGCCCTGGTGGTCTCGCCCCTCATCGCGCTGATGAAGGATCAGGTGGACACGCTGGTTGCCAACGGCGTACCGGCCGCCTGTTACAACAGCGCGATGAGCAGCGACCAGAAGGCCACCGTTCTGGCCGGGCTCCGCGAGGGTCGCTTTCGGCTCTTGTATGTGGCGCCCGAGCGGTTGGTGGGTCAAGGCGGAGATAGCTCAATCTGGGGACTCTCGAGCGCTCCCGTAAGCTTTGTCGCCATCGATGAAGCGCACTGCATCAGTCAATGGGGTCACGACTTCCGGCCTGAGTATCGCCAACTGGCCGATCTTCGAAGCAAGCTGGAGGGCGCCAGCTTCCATGCCTTCACGGCCACGGCCACGGCGCGAGTGCGCCAGGATATCGTCACCCAACTTGGCTTGAGGAACGCGATCGAGCTGGTTGGATCGTTCGATCGCCCGAACCTCGTTTACCGAGTCTTACCGCGCGCAGCCTTGAAGCGTCAGCTCTCCGAGGTGCTCTCGCGACATGCTGGGGAAGCAGGCATCATTTATTGCTTGTCGCGGCGCGAGGTCGACGAGTTGGCCACCTGGCTGCAAGCGGAAGGTCATCGCGCCCGCCCTTACCACGCCGGCCTGGAGGATACGACACGTCATGCCAACCAGGACGCGTTCATCAACGAAGATGCGGAGATCGTGGTCGCAACCGTTGCCTTTGGCATGGGCATCGATCGATCGGACGTTCGGTTCGTGATTCACGCCGGGTCCCCGCAATCACTCGAGCATTACCAGCAAGAGTCGGGGCGCGCGGGACGCGACGGCCTCGAGGCGGAATGCGTCCTGATTACGTCGGCAGCCGATTTCATGAAGTGGCGCGTGATGCTCGAACGCAACGGCGAGCTCAGTGACGAGCGCCGCAGCCTGATGCGCGACATGGAGCGTTACGCGACCCGGATCGGCTGTCGCCATCGTCACATCGTCCAATACTTTGGCGAAGCGTACGACCGCGAGCGTTGCGAGGCCTGTGACTATTGTCTTGGCGAGCTCGAAGCCATCGACCAGCCGGTCACCCTGGCACGAAAGATCCTGTCCTGCGTGGCACGTGTCGGCCAGCGGTTTGGTGCCACTCACGTTGCCAACGTGCTTCGCGGCAGCGATGCGCAACAGGTGGCGGCGCGCGGCCACGCCTCGCTGAGCACATTCGGACTCCTGCGTGATGCGTCGAACGAAGAAGTGCGGGGTTATATCGACCAGCTGCTCGCGGTCGGCTTGCTTCAGCAGTCGGACGATGCCTACCCCGTCCTGCAACTGACCGCCACGGGTGTGGAGTTGATGAAGAGCCCTGAGGCAGTCTCCGGCCTGTCCTTGGCGCGCCAGCGCCGAATCGAGCGTCGATCGCCGTCGGGGCGCGGCGCAGGTCGAGCTCGCATCGAGGTCGAGTCGTGGGACGGAGTCGACCGCGACATCTTCGATCGTTTGCGGGCGATGCGCCTGCGGATTGCGCGAGCGCGTGGCGTTCCGCCGTACGTCATCTTTCACGACTCAACCCTGCGCGAATTAGCTCGCCTCCGACCACGAACGGTGGGCGACCTGGCCGGCATTCGCGGCATGGGCGACCGCAAGATCGAGACGCTCGGCGCCGAGGTGCTCCAAACGCTCGCGGAGGGACGAACGACGTAGGACCGCTGCCACAGCAGCGGACCAGATCGCTTCGCTTCTACTATGTCTGACGATGAAGTCGACGCACTCTATCGGGGGACCCTCGATCAGTTCACGGCCGCGCGGAACGGGCTGGCCAAGAGCCGTGGCGCCGATGGCGCGGCGATCAAGGCGCTCGAGAAGCCAAACGTGGCCGCGTGGGCCGTCAACCAACTGTACTGGCACGAACGGGCGCACTACGATCGTCTCGTCAAGGCGTCCGAAGAATCGCGTGAGGCACACCGCAACGTGCTCGCCGGCAAGCCGGCTGACGTCCGATCGGCCGAGAAAGCTCACCGCGAGGCCATCAGGGAGGCAACCGACAAGATTCGCGAGATCCTTTCCGCCGGCGGTCAAGCGACCACCGCGCAAACCATGACCGCGGTCGCGGAGACACTCGAGGCGTTGCCGACCGAAGACCCTGCCGGTCGGCTGTCGCGGCCGCTGAAGCCGCTTGGTTTCGCGGCGCTATCCGGAGTGCCTGTTCGGCCGACGTCCGCGGAGAAGCCTCAGCGCGCGACGATGAAGCTGGTCGAGTCAAAAGCCGCCCCAGCCGCCGACAAAAGAGACGAAGAACGCGCACGGCGACAAGCCGAGGAGGAGCGCGACCAGTTGCGGGCGGCTCAAAAGGAAGCGCGCGAGGCCGAGGTCGCCGAACAGCGCGCACGGGCCGCCGTCGAGAAAGCCGAGCGAGAGGTGGAGCAGCGAACCGAGGCGCTCGACGAGGCCACCGAGACACTCCGACGTCTGCAGAAAGAGCTGAAGGACGCGACCGTCGCCTATCAGCGCGCTCGGCTCCGTGCCCGCCTGTGAGGGGACCGCAAAAAGTCGTGCAAGGCCGACGGTTGGCTTCCGGCGAAAGCGCAACTGACCACGCTGCGCACCGGCGCGCGCTTTTGTGCACCGTCGCACGGCCCCGGGGACGACGCCGAGTCGAGCGTCGCTAGGTCGCGGGTCCGTATCGTTTCAGGCACAGCAAGTTGCAAAAAGCGGTCGTTGACAGCAGTGCTTTCGCAACCGTATCGTTCAGAAATCGCCCGGAACAGCCACCAAACCCCCAGCCCGAGCGAGAAAGGTAGTTGTGAACATAGACGAAGAAACTCAGAGTGCCACTGCCCAAGTCGGCACCGCCACGCTCGAGGAGACGCCGGCGAGCGAAACGGTAGACGCGGCAGGCAGCGCCAGCCTGGAGAAGGTCCGCGACATTCTTTTCGGCGTTCAAGTGCGCGACATCGAGCGTCGATTCGCGCTGCTCGAGGAGCGTCTCGTCAAAGAGACGAACGATCTCAAGGACGGCGTTGCCCGACGTGTCGATGCGCTCGAACAGCGAACCGCGTCATTGGATGATCAGATGTCCACGACCCAGCGTGAGTTCAGACAACATCAGGTCGACATTCACCAGCGGCTCACCGACGACATCCGGCAGAAGGTAGACAACGTCTTGTTGACTCTTGCGCGCGAGCTGCAGGAGCTGCGCACCGAGAAGGCCGATCGCGCCCTGATCGCCGCAATCTTCGCTGAGATTGCGCAACGGCTGACCGGTGAGGTGAAGGCGCCCGGTGCCGAGGGCCCGGGCAGTGCCTGAGTCCGCTCCCGAATCCGGACGTGATCGTCGTCCGGGTGTAGCGGTCCGCACCAACGTGGATCGCGGAGCGGCCGAAGCCGCGAAGTTTGCGGAGCTGCGCTCGCTGATCGTCGGTCCGGAGCAACGCGAGCTGTCCGCCCTCCAAGCCCAGCTCGCTGACCGGGCGGCGCGAACCCTCGAGGTGAGCGGCGTGCTGCCCGACGCAATCGCTCATCGCGCCGACGATCCCCATCTCGCGCGGGCGTTGGCGCCGCCCATCGAACGCGCTCTCAAGGTGTCGGCACGACGCGATCCGCGTTCGCTGGCCGACGCGCTCTTTCCGGTCCTGGGCACAGCGTTCCGCAAAGCGTTGAGACGCGCCCTCGCGCCGCTCATCACGATTGGCTCGGCGATCCTGCTGGCCGGGGGGGTGTGGACGATGCAGGCCGTCCGCGAACGCCAGCGCTGGAACGACTATCTCGATCGGCTCGCACAAGAGCCCGGCATCGTCGTGGTCGAAAGCGGAAGACGCGCGGGCAAGTTTTTCGTGTCGGGCCTCAAAGATCCGCTTGCGACCGACCCGGCGACGCTGGTCGAGCCATCGGGCCTGGTGGCGGCCTCGGTGACCAGTCGGTGGGAGCCGTACTATGCGCTCCACTCCTCGTTTGTCGCGGCTCGGGCTCGCGAGCTTCTTCGTCCGCCAACCGGCGTCACGTTGGAGTACATCGACGGGCTGCTGAAGGCGACTGGACCTGCTTCCACGGAGTGGATCGAAGAGAGCCAACGCCTGGCGCCGGCGGTTACGGGCGTACGCCGGTTCGAATACTCATTGGGGAATGCCAATGGAGACAAACCAAACGACCCGCCCGCACCGCGGTCGGATGCCGAAGGACAACTGAAGCAACGAATCGAATCGACCGCGCTGCGCTTTCAAATGGCCGAATCGGGTCTCGCACCCGGCCAGCAGACAACGGTGCGCGAGCTCGTGGTTCACCTCCGCGATCTGAATCGCGCGTTGCGTGCCCGCGACGCGCGCGCTCACGTCGAGATCATCGGGCACACCAGCGACGGATCAAACGTCGCCAACCGTGCGCTCAGCCGCGCGAGGGCCGAAGGCGTTCTCGCCCTCCTTCGCGACCATTCGTTTGATGCGCTAGACTTCTCGGCGGTCGGCGATCGTAGCGCGAGCACCCCGACAAGCGTGGACGAGTCCGCGAAGGAATGGAGCCGGCGGGTGTCGTTTCGTGTGCATCTGACCAATCCTTCGGGCATCGCCAGTCCTTAGTGGACATTGACCATCAGATGATCAGCTCAGTCCTCAAAGATTTCGAGTGGACGACGCCGTTTGTTGCTGACGCGTGTGCGCTGCTCAAGATGCCAATCCGGCTGGGCCCGCCCCACTTGCGTCCGATGCGCTCGCGAATGCCGGTTGCCGGACGTGTGTGTCCTGCCCGGCATGCGGGCAGCACCGACGTGTTTCTCGAAGCCATTGCCACTTCTCAGCGAGGTGACGTGCTGGTCATCGACAATGGAGGCCGGTTGGACGAGGGGTGCATTGGCGATCTCGTCGCAGGGGAGGCGCATGTCGCGGGCCTGGCTGGTATCGTCGTCTGGGGTGCCCATCGTGATACCGCAGCGATCGAGGCGATCGGAATCCCCGTGTGGTCCTTGGGAACGTGCCCGGCCGGTCCCCAGGAGCTACGCACGCGCAGCCCACATGCGTTGCAGGCGGCCTCCATCGGTCACGTCACCGTGACTCGAGATGACGTCATCTTCGCCGATGTTGACGGCATCGTCGTCGTGGCCGAGGCGGATTTGGCTCGGGTGGTGGAGGCAGCCCGGGACATCGCCACGCGCGAGCAAGCGCAATCGGTGCGGCTGCTGAAAGGCGAGCGGCTTCGCGATCAGCTTCAGCTCGACAGCTATGTCGCAAGGCGCGCAACGGATCCCTCCTACACGTTCCGCAATCACCTCAAGACGCTGGGCGGAGCGATTGAGATCTAGGAACCTGTGCGGTTCTGCACGAGGGTTCTTCACGACGGTTCTGCACGGCGGTTCTGCACGAAGGTTCTGCACGACGGTTCTTCACGAAGGTTCTTCACGAAGGTTCTTCACGAAGGTTCCACGATAGCGAGCCGATACTCGACCAGAACCGTCGTAGAACCACTGTAGAGAACCTTCGCAAAGAACCATTGTCGAGAACCTGGCTATGTAGTAATACTACTAAGCCATGCGGCGGATGAGCATCACCGCCGTCAGCGTCCTGCAAGCGATTGCTGACGGCTTCGAGTACGGCTTTGACATCATCGATTCCACCAGCCTTCCGAGCGGCACCGTTTACCCGGCGCTGAGTCGGCTCGAACGCGACGGCTATGTACGCTCGGCCTGGGAAGATGAGCGTCGCGCTCACGAAGAGGGTCGGCCCGCCCGCCGCTACTACCGCCTGACCGCGCCTGGGGTGAGGGCGCTCAATGAGGCGCTGACCTATTACCGCAGTGTCATTCCGGTTGCCGGACGGCCAAAGCTGCAGCAATCGTGAGCGAACTCTCGAAGACCACCGTGCGCGTGTGCGCCGGCCTGCTGCAGGCGGCAGCGCCCCTGGCGCCTGCCGACCTCAGACGCGACTGGTTTCGCGAATGGCTGGCCGAGTTGCACCATGCCGCCGCTCGTATCGCAATCCAGCGGCGGAGTCGCCAGGCATCTTATGCGTGGCTGGTCCTGCGCTGCTCGGGGGCGGTCGTCCATGCCGCATGGCTTCGATGGGATCGCTGGAGGTTCGAGATGCTCGTGCAGGATTTGAAATACGCCGTCCGGATGCTCGTCAAAAGGCCCGGCTTTGCCACCATGACCGTGCTGACCCTTGCGCTCGGCATTGGCGCCAACGCGGCGATCTTCAGTGCCGTCCGCGCCGTCCTGCTTCGACCGCTCCCGTTTCCGGCGCCTGACCGCCTCGTTCAGGTGTTTTCAACGACGGTCACCGCGCCCGATCGGTTGTCCGGCACCGCGTCACCACCTGACTTTACCGACTGGCGGCGCGACAGCCGCAGCTTTGCAGAGCTTGCTGCGTTGAACGCCGATTCGTTGGCCCTGACCGGGCACGGGGCAGCCGAGCAACTGAGTGGCGCCTACGTCACCGGAGGGTTTTTCAACGTCCTCGGTGTTCCTGCGTATCGGGGACGCACGCTGACGCCTGAGGACGATGCCCCCAGCGGCCCTGACGTTGCGGTGCTGGCGTACTCGCTGTGGGTTCGTCGCTTTGGCAGCGACCCTCAGATTATTGGTCGGACCATCAGCCTCGAAGGCAACGAGGCTCGCGTCGTTGGCGTGATGCCCCGCTCGTTCGAGTATCCACAGCAGTCGGAAGTCTGGGTGCCATTGCGATTCAGTGAACGCGATCTCGCCACGCAACGCGGCGCGCATTACCTTGACGTCATTGGCCGTCTCAAAGAAGGCGTTGCACTTGGGACGGCGCGTGAGGAGATGCGTGGGCTGGGCCTGCGAACTGCCGAGGCGTATCCGTCGACTAATCGGAACAATCGCATCTCGGTGCACGAGATGCGGACCGCAATGGTGGGCGACTTTCGGCCGGCGTTGTTGATGCTGCTTGGGGCGGTCGGGTTCGTGTTGCTGATCGTGTGTGTGAACGTGGCCAACCTGGTACTGACGCGAGCGCTCGGACGCACGCGAGAGTTGGCGATTCGCAACGCGCTCGGTGCTGGCCGGGTTCGACTGGTCCGCGGTGTGTTGGTCGAAAGTCTGTTGTTGTCGGTGCTGGGCGCCGCGGCAGGTCTCGCGCTGGCGGTGTGGGTGAGCCAGGGGATTGCCGCTCTTCACCAGACCCTTTCGATTCCGCTGCTCGACGAAACACGCGTCGATAGCGTCGTCGTCGGTTTCACGGTCGTCGTGTCGGTCATCGTCGCGCTGCTCTTCGGATCGCTGCCAGCGTGGCATACCTCGTCGCTCGGCGACCTGGCGGCTCGCATTCGCGAGGACAGTGGAAATGCCACGGGCGATCGGCATCGCCAGCGTCTCCGTTCCACGCTCATCGTCGCCGAGACGGCACTGGCGGTCGTCCTGTTGGTCGGCGCCGGACTGCTTTTGAGAAGTTTCCTCCGCGTGACATCCGTCGAGCTGGGATTCGACGTCTCGCGCGTTCAGACCTTCAACATGTCGCTGCCTGACATGAAATATCAGACACCCGCGCAGCGAGCCGAATTCGTGAATCGGTTGGTATCGCGCGCGTCAGCGCAGCCGGGCGTCGAGGCGGCAGGCGCAATTTTCGGTCTGCCGTTGACCAACTTCAGATATGTCATCTCGATGTCGACGCTCGACGGGCATCGGCTCAGCGACGATGATTCGGATGCCCGGTCGCTGCAAATCCGAGTCGTGACACCAGGATACTTTGACGCGATGCGGATTCCAGTTGTTCGCGGGCGTTCGCTCGGTGAGGGGGATCGCGCCGGAGCGGCCCCTTCAGTGGTCGTGAACGAACGCGCGGCAACGCTCCTGTGGCCTGATGAGAACCCGGTCGGCCACCAGTTCACACTCGGAACTCGACTCGGTCAGGAAGGCGTGCCGGCTGGCGGGACGGTCGTTGGCGTTGCCGGCAACGTTCGCGACCACGGTCCGATGTCGAATGTGCCACCAACGGTCTATCTGGCGCACGCCCAGTTTCCAGTGGCCTTCATGACGCTCGCCATCCGGACGAGAGGCGAACCAACGGCGGTGACCGAACCAATGCGTGCGGTTCTTGCGGAGCTGGATCCGGATGTGCCCATGTTCTCGGTCCGCACCATGGAGCAGAGAGCCGCAAGTGCAGTCGCACGCCCGCGGGTTTACTTGATGTTGCTGAGCCTGTTCGCCGGAACTGCGATTCTCCTGGCCGCCCTCGGAATCTACGGTGTGCTCATGCACGCGGTGGCGCAGCGGACGCGAGAGATCGGGATTCGACTGGCTCTGGGCGCGCGGCGGAGCGAAGTGGTCCGCATGGTCGTCCAGCAGGCGGCGCTGTTGGCCTTCGCAGGTCTCACGCTTGGGCTGTCGCTGGCGTTCGGCGCCAGCCGCCTCATTCGGAGCCTGCTTTTTGGCGTCGAGCCGAGCGACGCGGTGACCTATGGCGCCGTCGCGTTGGGGCTGCTCGGGACTGCGCTCCTCGCCAGTTATCTGCCGGCCCGTCGAGCATCGCGCATCGATCCCGTGCGGGCGCTCCGCTACGAATAGCAGTCGCGTGACTTAACATCCTTAACAGAGCCTGTCCCCCGATGACGGGGCCTGTTCCCCCGAACGACAGGGCATCCCCTGCACGCGGGGTATGATTTCCCGCAGTGCATCGTCAGTACCTCCACGTTGCGACCCGCACCATTAGCTACTTCGATTCGGATCCGACGGCACGCACCGCCCGAGTGGCACTCCTCACCCATGCATTTCCGCTGGGTGCCGCCATGTGGGAGGGGCAAGTCAAGGCGATGCCCGCCGGCTGGCGTCTTCTGGCGCCTGATCTCCGTGGATTTGGCGGCTCCACGTTGCCCGAGCCGGACGACTCACCGGCCATCGACGACTACGCGAGCGATGTCATCGATTTCTTGCGCGAGCTGGGTATCGAATCGGCCGTCCTCGGCGGCTGTTCGATGGGTGGCTACGTCACCATGGCGGTGCTGCGCCGAGCGCCGCAACTCGCGCACGCGGTGGTCCTCGCCAACACACGGGCCAGCGCCGACAGTCCCGAGGGACGCGCTAATCGCCGCAGCATGCTCGCGCTCGTCGATCGCGAGGGTCCTTCGGGTGTGGCGCGTGACATGGTCACGAAGCTGCTGGGCAAGACCACGCTGGCCGAACGATCGGATGTCGAGCCCCTGGTCCGGCGCCTCACCAAGCCACAGTCGCCTGCGGCGCTGCGTGGTGCCATTCTGCGGATGATGGAGCGGCCAGATTCAAGCGCCGTCATCGAGAGCCTCAGCGTGCCCTTGCTGATCGTCGCCGGCGAAGAAGATGTCCTGATACCCCTTGACGAATCGAAGAAGATGCACGCGGCCAATGCGAAGGCCGAGCTGGTCATCGTTCCACGAGCCGGTCATCTCGTGAATCTCGAAGATCCGGCCGCCTTCAACGACGCCCTGCGGGGCTTCCTCGGTCGGCTATAGTGCAAGGGATGCGGCACGCACTAATCACGACGCTCGCCATGGGAATCGTGGGCTTCTCGCTCGCTGCACAGGAATCGGGGTCGGCTGGCGCGGGGCTGCACAAGCCTTTTGACGAGATTCTCGACGTCTACGTTCGTGACGGCTTCGTCTACTACAACGCGCTCAGGCAGGACCGCGCAAAACTCGATCGCTATGTCGCGTCGCTGGACGGTTCGGTCGCCGCGCAGCAGGCCAAGGGTTCGACCGAACAGCAACTCGCTTTCTGGATCAACGCGTATAACGCGTTCGTGCTGCGGACGATCGTCGATCACTTTCCAATTCGCGGGAAGTCCGCCGCCTACCCATCCGGGAGCATCCGGCAAATCCCTGGCGCATTCGAAAAGCGGCAGCATCGAGCCGCCGGCCGCTCGGTGACGCTGGATGGTATCGAGAAGGACATCCTGACGCCCTTGAACGATGCTCGCGCGTTTCTCGCTCTGGGCCGAGGGGCAATTGGCGGCGGCCGCCTCCGGAGCGAGGCCTTCGACGCGACGCGACTCGACGCGCAACTCAAGGCGGTCGCGGCAGAATCACTGACCCGTGACGAGATTGTCCGCGTCGATCAAGGTGGCAACGAGCTCAGCGTCTCGCCGATCTTTTCCTGGCGCGAAGCCGCATTCGTCGCGGCGCTGGCCGACAAGGCCGCGCCGGTGTTTCAGCAGCGAAGCCCTCTGGAACGCGCGGTGCTCGCGCTGATCGAACCGCACTTGGTCGGTTCAGAGGCCGAGCTGCTCGAGAAGAATGCCTTCCGCATGACCTTTCAGGAATTCGACTGGCGGCTGAACGACCTGAGCACTCGCGCCCAATAGAGCGGATGGACCTACAGCTGTCAGGCAAGGTTGCCATCGTGACCGGCGCGAGCCGCGGGCTTGGACTCGCGAGTGCCCGCGCGCTCGTGGCCGAAGGATGCCATCTGGCAATCTGCGCGCGAGGGGCGGAGCGTCTCGATCAAGCCGCTGCCGAGCTCCGCTCGGCTGCTGCCCGCGGTTCGGAGGTGGTGCCGATTGTCGCCGACGTGTCCAAGCCGGACGAAGTGACGAGACTCGTCGAGACGACGGCGTCGCGCTTCGGCGGCCTCGACATCCTCGTCAACAACGTTGGCCTGGGCCGAGGCGGTTCGCTCGAAGAGACCGGCGAGGACGCATGGCGTGAGGCGCTCGATCACACGCTATTTCCGACGATCCGGGCCTCGCGCGCGGCCGTCCCTCACCTGCGCCGGCGCGGCGGCGGGGCGATCGTCATCATTTCGTCCATCTTCGGGCGTGAGGCCGGCGGACGAATGACCTACAACGTCGTCAAGGCCGCCGAGATCAGTCTCGGCAAATCGCTCGCCCAGCAGCTGGCCGGGGACAACATCCGCGTCGTCACCATCGCTCCAGGGTCCATCCTGTTTCCGGGCGGCTCATGGCACGCACGTCAGCAGGCGGATCCACAGGGGATCGCCGAGTTCATCAAACGAGAGTTGCCATTTGGTCGGTTCGGCCGAGCCGATGAGGTCGGCGATGTGGTCGCGTTTGTCGCCTCTCCACGCGCGAGCTGGGTCGCCGGTACGACGATCGTCGTCGATGGCTCGCAGTCGCGCATGTTCTGAGCCCTTCGACTTACGTACGGGCCTCAGAGACTCAGAGGCACAGAGAATCGGGCACGGAAACACCGAATTTAACGAAAAGACGTAGCCACGAAGCATGGTTACTTCACTTCGTGTCTTCGTGCTCTTCGTGGCTAACGTTTTCCCCTCCATGTCTCTGTGTTCTCTGTGTCTCTGTGGCTTGTACGTCGTAACGCTACATCCGAACCTTTTCTTCTGCCTGCGACCGGAATGCGAGGTAGTACACCGGAAGGCCTGCCAGCACGACCCCAAACGTGATGGCCGTCCACTTCGGGTCGTTCACCAGCGCGTTGATGACGAGATAACAGGCCGCCGCGATAAAAACCGCAGGCACGAACGGGTATCCCACGACCTTGTACGGCCGGCTGAGGTGCGGGTGTGAACGCCGCAGCGTGTAGACCGCCGCCACGCTCAACGCATAGAACGGCCACATCGCCAGCACGAACGTGTCGGTGAGCTGCTCGAAGGTTTGCGTCATCACCATCGCGATGCCCAGACCGCAGGCGAGCAGAATCGCGACGTACGGCGTTTTGAACGTCGGATGGACAGCGGCGATCGGCCGGAAGAACAGGCGGTCGTCCGCCATCGCAAAGAAGATTCGCGGCGATGCCAGCATGCTTCCCATCAACGATCCAAACGTCGAAATCATCACGACGACCGAGATGAATGCGGCACCGCCTTGTCCGATGAGCGAAGCCATCGTGTCGGCGGCGACCAGGCGCGAGCTCTGGACCTTCTCGATCGGGTTGACGTAGAGATACGCGACGTTGGCCGAGAGATAGATGGCGATGATGGCGATCGTGCCGTAGATGATGGCGCGCGGCAGGTTGCGCTGTGGCTCCTTGACCTCGCCGCTCGCAAACGAGAGATCGGCGAACCCGTCATACGCCCACAGGACGGAAATCAGGGCCAAACCAAACAGCCCAGCCTGAACCGGCGTGTCGGTCGGCGCCAGGTTCGATACACTGGCCCCGACGCTGCCACCCAGGGCAAACGACAGCACCACGAGCAGCGCCAGCGCTCCGAACTTGGTGATTGTCGAGATGCCCGTGAAGAGCGCACCGAACTGCACGCCGACAATGTTGACGGCAGCGGCAAACGCGATGGCACCTGCCGCCAGGTAGTCGGCCCAGTTGGGATGGAGCGCCGGGTCGATACCGAACACGCGGAGGAAATACTCGCCGAATACCGACGAGATGCCGCCGAGCGCCGCCGCGCGGATCAGAACCAGTTGCGCCCAGCCGTAAAGAAAGGCGTACGGCCGGCCCCACCCCTCGCGCAAGTAGACATACATGCCGCCGGTTTCAGGCATCGAAGCGGCGAGCTCGGCGAACGCGAGCGCGCCGCACAGCACAACGACCCCCCCGATTACCCAAACGGCGAGCATCATCATCGGTTCGGGGACGCGAGTCGCGATCCCGGCTGGTGTGCGAAAGATGCCGCCGCCAATAGTGATGCCAATCACGATGCCGATCGAACTCCAGAGCCCGAGACGACGGACGAGAGTGGGCATAGCCGGCCAAATATAATTGAAAGGTGGCGACTGGCACAGGGCTCATTGGGTCGACCGTCCTTCACTATCACGTCCTCGAACGACTCGGCGGCGGCGGAATGGGGGAGGTCTACCTCGCCGAGGACCAACGCCTCGGCCGTCGCGTCGCGCTGAAGTTTCTCGCCTCCCAGGTGAACGCCGACCCCGAGGCGCGCGAGCGGCTGGTCCGAGAGGCGCAAGCGGCTGCTCTTCTTCGCTCGCCGCACATCGCGGTGACGTACGATCTCGGCGAGTACCGACGGCGGGCTCTTCATCGCGATGGAGTATGTCGAGGGCGAGTTGCTTTCGAGCCGGATTGCGCGTGGACCGCTGCCAGTTGCGGACGGGCTCGATGTCGCCCTCCAGCTCGCCGACGCGCTGGACGAAGCCCACGGCCGCGGCATCGTGCATCGCGACATCAAGAGCTCGAACTTGATGCTCACATCGAGGCACCTCGTGAAGGTGCTCGACTTCGGGCTCGCCAAGTTCATAAGGGCACCGCGACCAGACGAGACCCGAACCCTCGCCGGTGTGACGACGCCGGGACTGGTGATGGGGACGCTGAGTTACATGGCCCCCGAGCAGCTGAGCGGGAGCAACGTCGACCAGCGCGCCGACCTGTTCTCGAGTGGCGTGGTCCTGTACGAAATGCTCGCCGGGCGGCTCCCGTTCCACGGCGCCACCATGACCGAGGTCGCGGATCGCATCCTCAACTATGAGCCCGATGCCATCGCGCGCTACAACTACAACGTCACCGAGGATATCGACTCTATTCTGAGAAAGGCGCTCAACAAGCGACCGGAATTTCGCTACCAGACCGCGCGTGATTTCTACATCGATCTGTTGAACGCGCGGCGTCGCATCGTGCAGACCGACTCGCATCGCGGCGGCATCAGCGCCTGGCTGAGCCCCATCGACTTTGCGGATGCCGCGTCGCCGATGCCGGTCGCGCCGCTGGCAATGCCCCCGTCATCGGCGACGAGCGTTGCGGTGCTGAACTTCGCGAACATTACCGGCAACCCGGCCGACGACTGGGTTGGGCAAGGGATCGCGGAATCGCTGACGTCCGACCTGACCCGGTTGAAGGCGATCGTCGTCGTCCCACGCGAGCAGATCTTCGAGCTGCAGCGGAGCCTGAACGAGATTGGCCGGAGCCTCGACGAGCGTCAGGCAATCGAGCTCGGTCGTCGGCTGAATGCCACCGTCACCGTGAGTGGCGCGTATCAGCGATTGGGCGAGCGCATCCGCATCACGGCGCAGGTCATCGAGGTGACCAACAGCCGTCAAATCGCAACCGTCAAGGTGGACGGACGGGTCGATGATCTCTTCGATTTGCAAGATCGCCTGGTCAACGAGCTGGCGCAGGGGTTGGAAGTCGAGGTCGCGCAAAAGGACAAATCTGCTCCCGACCAGTCAGGGACTTACTCGATCGAGGCCTACGAGGTGTTCTCGCGCGGGATGCTGAACCTTCGACTGGCCGATCGCGCGTCGATTGATCGCGCGATTACGTTGTTCGAAGAGGCATTGCAGCGCGACCCTCGCTACGTCGAAGCCATGCTGGGACTGGCCGGTGCCCTCGATCTCAAAGGGTCATTTCTGTCGCAACCGGACCTGTTCACGCGGAGCCTGACGCTCGCCACCGAGGCCGCTCGGTTGCGCCCCAACAATGCGGAAGCGCACGAGCAGCTGGGCGACACCCTCATGTCGATGGGCCGATACGACGAAGCAGTCGCCGAGTTGCGCGAAGGTATCAGGCTGGCGCCCGACCGGGCGTCCACGCACGGATCGCTCGCGCGCGCGTACTGGCTCGGCAAAGGCGATGTGGATGGTGCGATTACGGAGTTCGAAGCGACGCTGCGGCTGAACCCAGCGGCTGGTTACATGCACCTGCAGCTCGCGATGCTCTATACGCTGCGCGGTGATTTTGAAGCGGCCGAACAGCTCTCACGCGACGCCATCCGGCTTCAAGATCAGGCCATGTCAGGCGCCACCGGCCTCATCGTCGTCGGCGCCCATTCGCGCCTGGGCTACGTGCACTACCGGCAAGGCCGCTATGACGATGCGATCCGCGAGTATCGTCGGGAGCTGGAGATGATCTCGGTGGGAGATCACCTGCTGCGCGAACGAACCAGCATCGAGCTGCACCAGAAGCTGGGAGCCGCGTATCGAAAGCGTGGAGACCTCGATCAAGCGCAGTTTCACGAGAACGAGGCGCTGCGGCAGTTCGAGACGCGACTCGCGGCTGGCGCTGACGAGCCGTTTACGCGTTACTACGTGGCCGCGCTGTACGCGCTGCGCGGCGATGCGGCGTCCGCGCGCGAGCATCTCCAGCGGCCGCTGTCGGAGCTCCCCGCGTTTACGCGATGGCGGTTGCCACGCGACCCGGATTTCGATCTGGTGCGGGAGCAGCTGGCGGTCTAGGCACGGAAGCCGCCTTTGGCGTGCAAGCCTCGACGGCCATCCCCCTGCTAACCCGCACTGGCACAGTGCCGCGTCCCCCGGGCGCCGCGCCATTCCGTGACCAGGTACGCGGGCTGGGTGACACCATCATCGGCGGGTGGTATCGCGGTGGCTCACCGACAAAATGGAGTTGGACGCTCAACGGCGGCCTGTCGCTGCCGACCGGCCAGACACGCGCCCCCCGATTCCGCTCCGAACTGGACGAAGGCAGCCTGGTGCCGCTCTCACGGCTGCAACGAGGCAGCGGCACGGTCGATCCGGTTGTTGGAGTCGCCGCCGAGCATGCCGTACGCGGTGGGCGATGGTTGACCAGCTTCGTGGCCCGGGTGCCAATCTCAGAGAATGACGATGGCTTACGAGTGGGGACGTCCTCGGAGCTTGGAACCGGCTGGGCGCACATCGTCAAGACGCATCGCGTGATGGCGTTTGGGCGGGTTGACTGGCTCCACAGGCAACAAGACGTCTTCAATGCTACGCCCGTGCTCGTCGGTGGCGGCCACTGGCTTTATCTAACGCCAGGGGTCGCCGTCATGGTGGGCAAGGGCATCAACGTGCAGGCCGACGTCAAGCTGCCGTTGTATCGTCATCTGGCCAACCGTCAACTCGACTCACATGCGATCTGGCAACTGGGGGTGAGTCGGTCGTTTTAGGTGATCGAACTCGGCCGACCGATGATTGCGCGAGGCACAGGAAAAGTGTGCCATTGAATATGTGGGGATTGATGCTCGGTCTGATGACTAGCGGCCTGCTCGCTGGGCCCCAGTAGCAGCCTCCGGTCTTCCGTGCTGGGGCCGACGTGGTCGTCTTCAAGGTCTCCGCGTTCAAGCGTTCGTGGTATGGCCGCGCGAAGCCAGAAGCAGGCTTGACCACCGCCGACTTCAGATCACTCTCGACAAGAAGGATTACGTCCCCGTGAAGCCAGCCGGGCGACCCTCGAGTCTTTGGGAGAGTGCAGGACTATCTAATTGCGCCCGATCTTCGCTTTCGCCGCCTGATCGTGTAGCATGACCAGTCCATGAGTCTTCCCGCGGTCCGCAGCCTCGAACGCAAGGAGGTTGCGCTTCAGGGAGCGCTCGAAAAGCTCGCACCAGGTCCTTGGGTCGCTCGCGAGGACACACCGGACAGTGTCGTCACCGCGGTCAGGCGGCTACCTGCGGTCGAAGCGCAGTTCGCGCCCTTTCCTGACTCGATCGACCCTCGACTGCAGGCCGCACTCGAACGCCGCGGGATCACGCAGCTCTACATCCATCAGGCCGAAGCCTTTGCCCACGTGGTGGCGGGACACAACATTGTCGTCACGACACCAACGGCGTCGGGCAAGACGCTGTGCTACAACCTGCCGGTGCTCGATGCGATCTTGCGCGATCCGTCGAGTCGCGCGCTCTATCTTTTCCCGACCAAAGCGCTGGCGCAGGATCAGATGGCGGAACTGCACGAGCTCGTGCGCGAGCTCGCGGAAGTGGGCAGTGATGCCATCGGCGTGCACACCTACGACGGCGATACCCCGGCCGATGCGAGGCGGACGATTCGGACGCGTGCGCATGTCGTGCTCAGCAATCCCGACATGCTCCACTCGGGCATCCTTCCGCACCATCCGCGCTGGGCCAAGCTGTTCGAGAACCTTCGCTACATCGTCATCGACGAACTGCACGCGTATCGGGGCGTCTTCGGCAGTCACTTGTGCAACGTCCTGCGACGACTGCACCGGATCGCGCGTCACTACGGGTCGAATCCGCAATTCATCTGCTCCTCGGCAACCATCGCGAATCCCCGAGAGCTCGCGGAGCGTTTGGCCGAGCGGCCCTTCGAGCTGGTCGCGCACAGCGGTGCGCCTCGCGGCGAGAAGTTCTTCGTCTTCGTCAATCCTCCGGTCGTCAACCGCGAATTGGGGATCCGGCGCTCGTACCTCACCGAAACACGTCGCGTCGCGGGGGAGTTTCTGCGGCGCAATCTTCAGGTCATTGTCTTCGCGCAGAGCCGTCTCTCGACCGAGATCCTGACGACCTACCTCAAGGAAGACTTCGAGGACGTCCCCGGCATGCCGGAGCTGATTCGAGGTTATCGCGGCGGGTACTTGCCGATGCGACGTCGCGAGATCGAGCGAGGGCTGCGGGACGGACTCGTTCGCGGCGTGATTTCCACGAACGCGCTCGAACTGGGCATCGACATCGGCGCGTTGGATGTCGCCGTGCTCGCCGGTTATCCCGGCACGATTGCCGCGACGTGGCAGCGCGCCGGGCGGGCGGGACGACGCTCGCTTCGGTCGGCGGCGGTGCTCGTCGGGTCGAGTGCCCCGATCGACCAGTTTGTCGTCCGGCATCCGTCCTATTTCTTCGATGCTTCGCCCGAACACGCGCTGATCAATCCCGACAACTTGCACATCCTCGTCGATCACGTGAAGTGCGCGGCCTTCGAGCTGCCGTTCTCGACCGACGATGCCTTTGGGCGGGTGAGCGTCCAGGAGGTACTGGGCGTACTTCAAGAGGCGGGACTCGTTCATCTATCTGCCCGAAGCGGCGCTCGAGACTCGCCGGCCGCAGACGCGGACGAGGCTGGCGGCGAGTGGCATTGGACGAGCGAATCGTATCCCGCAGATGCCGTGAGCCTGCGGTCGATTTCGTCCGACAACTTCGTCGTCGTCGATCAGACGGCCGGTGCCAAGGTGATCGCGGAAACCGACTTCACGAGCGGCCCCCCAACGCTTCATCCGAAGGCGATCTACATCATCGAGGGCCGACTATTTCAGGTCGAGAGGCTCGACTTCGAAGGCCGCAAGGCCTATGTCAAGCAGGTCGACTGCGATTACTACACCGACGCGATCACGCACACGAGGGTGACGATCCTCGATCGGTTCGCGACCGATGCGCCGGGCGTCGCCAACCACGGCGAAGTGCACGTCGTCTCTCGCGTGGTGGGCTTCAAGAAGATCAAGTTCTACACCAACGAGAATGTTGGGTCGGGTGAGCTGGATCTGCCCGAACAGCAGATGCACACGACCGCCTACTGGCTCGAGATTCCGCTCGAGACGCTGGCGGCGCTCCCGTACGCCACCGACGATCGGCGCGATGGCATTTTCGGTTTGGCGTTCGCCATGAAACAGATCGCCACGCTGCTCCTCATGTGCGACGGCCATGATGTCGGCTTGTCAATCAACGCGGGGGCCAATTCGCGCGGCGCCGTGCCCCAGACCGAGACAACGGATGGGGATACGCCGCGCATCTTCATCTACGACGCGTATCCCGGCGGAATCGGGTTCAGCGAACCGCTGTTCTCGATGCAGGCGGAGTTGCTCGAGCGCACGAAACAGCTGATTGCCAGCTGCCCATGTGAGAACGGCTGCCCGAGCTGTGTCGGCCCGATCGGGCAAACGGGTCCGCTCGCCAGGACGGTCGCGCTTCGCATCCTCGATCACTTGACCGGTGGACAGATACGAGTAGTAAATACATCGCCAGCTGCCGTTGCCTCGGCTGTCGAGGAGATGCCGTTTTAGCCATGGCGATCAACCTGGGCGATCGTCTCCGACAGGTTGTGAATGGCGCCGGGCGCCAGGTAGATACCGTGTCGCCGAGTGGCGCGGCTGCAACCGCGCCACCTGTCGCGCGCATAGCGCCGCTGAAGATCGACGGCCCTCGCGTGGCCGACATCCTTGCCGGGCAGTGGCTCGAGTCGCCAGACGGCGCAGTAGTTGTCATCGATCGTTATTACGGGTCCGATCGTCACCATGGTCGTGAGCCGGTCGGCGAGATCGTCGAAACCATCGAGAATGGAAAGGACGCACTCGACATTCTGTCGAGCGCGTGGCCAGCTCGCGCTGGAGGGCCCTATTCATCCCGCCTGTGCTTCTTCGACATTGAAACCACGGGGTTGGCGGGTGGGGCAGGCACACAGGCGTTTCTCATCGGCTGCGCGATTCTCGAGGACGGCGGGCTTCGCGTACGACAGTTTCTTCTTCCCGGCTTCGAGCATGAGCGCGCCTTGCTCGCCAGGGTCGCCGAGTTCACGGCGACTCAAGGCACGCTTGTCAGCTTCAACGGCCGATCGTTCGATGCCCCCCTGGTCGAAACTCGCTATCTGCTGCACCGGCTGGCGTTCCCGCTCGCGGATCTGCCGCATCTCGACATGCTTCATCCTGCCCGTCGACTGTGGAAGCAGCGTCCCGTCGTCGCGGGCCCAGCGCTCGATGACGACAGTTGCCGGCTCTCGGTCCTCGAACGTCATCTGGCGGGCTATCACCGCATCGGCGATGTGCCGGGATTCGAGATTCCGTCGCGGTATTTCCGATTCGTCCGCGACGGGCAGGCGCATCCGCTCCAGGCCGTCCTCGAACACAACCGCATTGACCTCGTCTCCCTTGCGCTGGTGACGGCGCGAGCGATTCGCCTCATTGAACGCGGTCCGACGGCGACGACGCATCCGCGAGAGTGCCTGGGCCTCGGGCGGTTGTACGAGCGTGCCGGTGTGCTCGACAACGCAGAGATCTGTTACCGGGAAGCTGCAGCTCTCGCGGCGCGCGTCGGCCGCGAGCCCGACGTGCACGCCGACTCGCTCCGGCGGCTGGCGTTGCTGCGGCGGCGTGCCGGCCGCATGGCCGAAGCGGCCGTAGCCTGGCAGGAACTCGTCAACACTCCCGGGTGTTCGGCGATCCTGCGGCGCGAGGCGCGCGAGGCGCTCGCGATTCACCACGAGCATCGCTCACGCGATCTCGACACCGCCCGTGCGTTGGTCCTCGACGTCCTGGCGGATCAGACGGCGATCCGGCGCCGCGAGCTGGCGCAGTACCGACTGCGCCGCATCGAGCGCAAGATTGCCGTCCGGCAGGTAGCAAGCCCTGCCCGAGGCGGCTTATTTGCCGCTTTCGAGGACGCGGCCGCGACCTAGCTGGGTTTCTTGGCGGCCTTGGCTTTGATGGTCTTCGTCGCCTTGGCGGCCTTGGCCGCCGTCTTCCGCTGTTCGGACGTCTGCGTCCCGTATTTCTTGGTGAAGCGTTCGACGCGACCTTCGATGTCGAGCAGCTTCTGCCGGCCGGTGAAGAACGGATGGCAGTTGGAGCAGATGTCGAGGTGCATGTCCTTCTTCGTGGACCGGGTCTTCCATGTCGCACCGCAGCCGCAGTGGACGGTGACCTCTTCGTACTGAGGGTGGATTCCTTCTTTCACGATCGCGTCTCCAGTTGCCGGATCCGGTGTCGCGAGGGCTTCGGCGAGCTGATTCGAACCACGAGCCCTCTGCACGCTTTCCGGCGGAATGACCAAAACACCAGTATAGCAGCGTGTCCGCGCGCGAAGCGAGCGCCCTACCGTGAGTAGCGTGAGCGGCCTACTGGAGCCAAGCCATCCGGCGAAGCCGGCCATCGGCGCGCAGCGCCGGCCTTCCGACGCGAAGCGTCGGCCTTAAGCCGCGTCGATTCGACGAGGCAGCGAACGCTCGTGCGTCCGAGCCGTGTGATCGCGCTTCCACCACGCCCTGCCGGCCTGGAGCAGCCAACTGACCGCCAGCCACAGCAGCAGGACACCCAGCGGGTAGGCGATGGCCCGGGGCCATTTCAGACTGACTGCGCCCAGAGCGGCCAGCACGGCGATGCCCCACACCAGCGTCCCGGTTTCGGCAGCTCCCAGGGAACGGCGCGCGGTCAGCGCGGCCCCGAAGGTGTGTCCCATTCGCATCGCGCCAGCCGCTGCCGCGCGACGGGTTCGTCCGGTGCCCTTCCCCTGCCGCCACTGGTCTGTCCTGGAGACGCGGGGCCTGACGCGATCGGGCCGGGTGCTGGTGACGCGCGACTCCGTCAGGACAATCTCGGTGGCGCTCTCGAGATCGCTCTGGTAGACGTCCTCCATCTGGCGAGCGAAGTCCTCGTTCTCGATGGCGACGTCCAGTTCCCAATTCCCCAGCCAGCTTTGAATATTGAGGTTGGTCGACCCGACGCGCGCCCAGCGCCCATCCGCCACAGCAGTCTTGGCATGTACCATCGTGCCGTTCCACTCGAAGATTCGGACGCCCGTCTCGAGCAGCGCGCGATATCCCGCGCGCGTCAAACGCTGGACCACTGGGAGATCCGTGCCGCTGCCAGGCACCAGCAGGCGAACGTCGACGCCGTCCGTCGCTGCCGCGGTGAGCGCCTGGACGTAGGGCCAGGCGCCGACGAAATACGCATCAGTGATCCACAGCCGCTCGCGAGCGACGGCGGAGACGAGCTGATCGAGTCTGAACACCGCACCGGTTGATGGTCGTGTGCCGATCACGCGCAGGGCCACCGAGCCGGCCACAGCGATCGATCCGACTTCGGGCACTTCATCCGACGGCAACGGTCGTCCGGTCGCCTCCCAGACCTCGGCGAACGCCTGTTCGACTTCGACGACGGCGGGCCCTCGAATGGACACGCCGGTGTCCCGCCAGGGATCGGCGCCCTTGTTTCTTTCGCCTCCGCACCACATATTGCCGACACAAAGTCCGGTGACGAAGCCGACCGTCCCATCGACGCCCAGCATCTTCCGGTGGTCTCGTGACAACCACCCCAGCGGCGAGTCGAGCCGTGGCCGGTTGAACGGTCGCACTTCTGCGCCAGCCCTCCGCAGCCGCTCCCAAAACATCCACGTGGTCGCAGTGAGGGCGCCGAGCCAGTCATAAACGATCCGCACGCGCACACCGCGCTTGGCTGCCGCCGTCATCGCCGCCGCGAATTCGCGCCCCGTCTCGTCGTCGTGGATGATGTAGCTCTCGAAGTGGACCCAGTGCCGGGCATTGTTGATGGCATCCAGCCAGGCGGGGTAGTTCTCCTCCGCGTCGCACAGCAACTGGACCTGGTTGCCCTCGACCAGCGGTGCCCCGGCGGCGCGCGAAAACGCCTGGTCGGCCAGCTGTCGCAGGGGAGACGCCATGGCGTGATCTTACGCGAGGTCGCCGGGAGGACCGATCGCGGCGCGAGTAGCTCGGCTTCGGCGCTGTAAGAGCACGTTGGCCAGTCGACGCTGATAGCGTGTGCCAATCGCCTTCGGTGAAAACTCGGTGGCGATCGTCGATTGACCGCGGCCCGCAATCGTCTCGCGAAAGCTGACGTCCTCGACCACCCGGACCATGAGGCTTACGGCGTGATCGAGGTCTGGCTCAGCCCAGTGGTTGCCCGCGCGGTAGGGGCCGTAATCGCGATCGAGCCTGACCAGGCGGTAGTCGACGAGGCAGGCATTTCGCTCGGTCGTAAAGTCCAGGTTGCCGGACCAGCCGGTCACGACGACAGGCTTTCTGAGCAGCATGGCCTCGGCGATGTTCAACCCAAAGCCCTCGGATCGGTGCAGCGACACGAATGCGTCGCACGAGGCTTGCAGGGCGTGAACGTCGGCACGCGACATCGTCGAATCCACGAGAAACGCGCCCTCGGTCTCGTCGATCTGCTTTCTCACCAGATCGACAGCCTCTGGCCGACTTGCGGCGTGGCTGACCTTGACGACGAGCCCGACGTCTTTGCTCGCGGGAAACGCTCGGCGAAAGGCCGCCAACGCCGCCAGCGGATTCTTGCGTTCCTGAACCGACAACGCGTCATACATCATCAAGAAGAGGAATCCGTGCTCTGGCAGATTCCAGTCGGCTCGCGCAGCGTGCGGTTGCGGCGTCACGCTGACTGGTACGGCATATGAATGACCGGAACCGAAGCGCGCTCGGCGATCGCGGCTTGAATGAAGCGACTTCCAGCCCATACCTCGTCGACCCAATCGAAGGCCCCGAGGTAGGCATCGGGAAAAGCGGGTAGCTCCCATGCCCAAACGCCCATGGTGTGGCGATTGCGAAAGAACTCGGAGCCAAATTGTTCCGCAACCACTGGCATCTGATCGGCGTTGACATGAAAGAGATTGATCGCGTGGCGACCTGCGCCGGGCAATCGAGTGCAAGCGTCGAGGCAATCGGTGGCGAGGCCAACCTCCGCACAGGCTTCGAGCGTGAGGTGAGCTGCGGCACCCACCCCGGTCGGCTCCGAAAGGTATCCAACGACATTCAGACCAGGTGCGGGTAGCCAGTGCGGCGAGGGTAGCGGCAGACCAGTTACCGCCAGTTGCTGCTGGGCGTGTTCGCGGCGGTGCAATTGGAAGAGCTGATGCCATCGCGCCGGCGACAGGGGCAACCGGCCCTCTCGGAGGGCGACGTAGGCCTTTCGAGCGGCTCCGCTGATCAAGGCAGGATCAATCGGCGCCGATGGGAAGCGACGCGCAGTCCCGGGCGATTGGCTGCGGTCGCCGCTGGCGATCGCCCCCCGAATCGGATCCACATAGCATTTGGGAATCAGGCCCTGCAGATCGCCCGCCTGAACATACCAACTGGCGAAAGCCTGACGATCTGCTCCCATTGGGTCGGGCCAGCTCAATCGAAGGTCCGGTCGCCCTTGGTAGACAGCCAACATTGCCCGCGTGAACGGAACACTCATAGCGTCAATCGGTTCGTTCCACGCTGAGCACGACTTGGCGAAGGGGTTGTCGCCTGCCCAGTCGGCAATCGACGCTGTAGTCCGGTAGAGCCGACGAAAGGCATCCGGAATCGGTGACCCGTCACTCAAGAAGCCATATGCATAGTCCCAGCGCTGGCAGTCAGCCGATCCATTTGCTTCGAGCCGAGCGGTGTACTGCCGCGTCAGGTCGCTGACCACGTCGAGGTCGCCGATCTGGTAGCGATCCTGATGTTTTGAGAAGACTCCGGGCTGCGCGGGATCGAAGCCGCTGAAATGAAAGAAGACCAGTGGCACGCCGTTGACCAGCAACCCGTGCTTGTTGCGCGAGACCTCTCGATGCGGGAGATTCCAATAGGCGACGTCATAGCCTTCGTGTCGAAGGATATGGACGTCAGCGAACATACCCGTTACCAGATCCATCCAGCGTTGATCCGTGAAAAGACCTCGCGGCAGGTCGACCACGAAGTCGTAGGTCGATTTCTCGCTCCAGAACGTGAGCAGGCCTTCAAGATCCGGGTGACGGGCGAGCGCGCAAAACCCGAGATTGTAGGCGCCGGCCTGAAGGATGTCGTGCTCGCCCGGTCGTCGCGCGTCGGTGATGCGTCCGGTGAGGTGCGGCACCAATACCGCCAGCGCACCAGCCTCGAAACATTCGGTCACCGCATCGAGCGGTGAGTACACGAAGATATCAGGGTCGAGATACACGACTCGATCGAAGCCTCTTTCGAACAGCTCACGGAAGAACCAGGGCTTGATCGCCGTGTTGAACTCCAGGCGCGTGTAGCGGAAGATAAACTTCGGCGCGTCGGGCAGTGGCAGCTCACTAGCTTCGATCAGAACGAACGGTTCACCTGCGGGGTCGAACGCGCCATCGATGCGATCAGCCAACAGGACGAAGCGCGCCCACTGCGGTGACACCGCACTCACTGACCGCATCAGCACCCGCGCCTGGGCGAGGTAGTTTCGAGAAACGATGGTAAAGACAGCCGTTCGCGGGGCCGCGGAGGATGACGACGAGAGGGAGGCGGCCTTCGTAGGCCGTGCGTCAGGCAAGGCCGTAGTATACGTGCGCCGTGCACACACCAGGAGACTAGACCGTGGCCGAGGATTCAACTAAAGCTAGCAGACGCTCACTACCCACCGGCAGGTCCTCGGGTGTCGAGCCAATCCTCGAGTGGATTCGAGGGGCCGAGGCGCACCTGGCCGCTCTACAAGCCGATCACGATCGTGTGCGCCTCTTGCACGAGCAGCAAACCGCACAACTCGATCAAATGCAGTCACGAGTGGCAGTGCTCGAAGCTCGCGTTGCCGATCTCGAGCGCTCCGACACGGAGATCGCAGTCACCGTGCGCGGATGCAATCTATCGACCCCCTGCCATGAGCTGCGGCGTCGTCATCGTCTCCTGGAACGGCGAGTCGTATCTCCGCCAGTGCTTGTCCTCAGTGGTCGCTCAAGCTGCCCCGCCCGCCACCATCGTCGTCATTGACAACGCCAGCGACGATCGCTCTCTCGAAGTCGTTGCAACATTCGAATCACGCTGTTAGCGCTTGGTGGGAGACTGATCGTCGTTCGAGAAGAGATCAACACCGGCTTTACGCGAGCTGCCAATCGCGGCTTGAACACGCTGCTGGCGTCCGATACGCGGTCGAGTTCGCGGTGTTGTTCAATCAGGATGCCGCTCTGGATCCAGGATGTATTAGAGAAGCTGCGCGCGTCTTGAACGACGACTAGCGCATTGGTGTATTGGGTTCGAAGATTCACCTGCCCAATGGCTTCTCCATTCAACAGCCGGTGGCTACATCGAGCGGCCACGAATGATCGGCGTCACTTTGCTCATCATCAGCCCGATCAGAGCCCCGATCTGCACCAACAGCGTGAAGTCGAGTTCGTCACCGCTGCCGCAATGGCAGTGCGCCTCGAGCGCTTCGGGACGTCGGGGTCTTCGCCGAGATCTTTTCGCCCGGGTATTACGAAGACGTCTATCTCTGTGACCGGATGCGCGCTGCCTCGTGGAAAGTCATGTACTCGCCAGCCCTCGTCGCCAGACATGCGGAGTCGCTTTCATTCGGCCAACGCGATGACCTTCGCAGTCTCGCGCATCGGAATCGATTGGTCTATGCGTTACCCTATCTCGTCAACGCGGCTCTGCGTGAAGCATTCAGCCGGGCCGAACGCGGGTACTTCGCAGCCATCCCCCATTGGACGATCATCGCGCCTTGGCGTTGGCCTATCTCTCGCGTTGTTGGGGTTGCGCCACGCCTCGCCGCGCGTGTGCCCCAGGCGATCGTTCGCGGGAGTTCACCGAGGCGTTCATCGACATGTTCACTGAGCTGCGACGCGAGCTGCTCGAGGAGCAACACGCGCCCCGATTCGAGTGCCCGTCATGGGTAGCCCGGCTTCAGCTCGTCGGCTCTTCGCGAGTCGATGCGTCGCGAAGGCCGAGGTTTCGAATCAGCCGGTGCAAGTAGGTTGGTTGGAGGTCGAGGGCGCGCGCCGTTCGGGCGACATTGCCGCCGCTGCGCTCGAGCGCTTCGCGGATGATCTCCCGCTTGTTGGCGGCGACCTGCGCGTGGTACCCGGTGGGGGCATCGGTGTCGCAGGCGAACTCGTGAATGCCCTCGGGCAGGTCGTCTGGCACGATGACGTCGCTCGAGCCAAGAACGACCGCCCGTTCGATCGCATTGGAGAGCTCGCGGACGTTGCCCGGCCAGTCGTAGCGTGTCAGCAGGGCACGAGCCGCGGGCGAAATACCTTTTACGGCGCGCTGACAGCGCGCCGCGTGCCGTCTGACGAAGTACGCGGCGAGGAGCGGCAGGTCGTCGCGGCGCTCCCGCAACGGCGGAATGACGAGGGCCACGACGTTCAACCGGTAGTAGAGGTCTCGTCGAAACGTGCCCTGCGCGATGGCCTCCTCGAGGTTGCAATTCGTGGCCGCTATCACCCGAACGTCGATCTTGATGCCGCGGCGGGCGCCAATGCGCTCGACGACTTGGTCCTCCAGGACACGGAGGAGCTTGGCCTGCAGCGGTGGAGCGAGTTCGCCGATCTCGTCGAGAAACACGGTGCCGCGGTCGGCCATTTCGAGCCGACCTCGTTGTTGTGCGATCGCTCCAGTAAAGGCGCCACGCTCGTGACCGAAAAGCTCGCTCTCGAGCAGCGCATCGGGGAGAGCGGCGCAATTGATCGCCACAAACGGACCGTGCGCCCGGCGGCTATTGGTGTGTAAGGCGTGCGCGACAAGCTCCTTGCCGGTGCCGCTCTCGCCGCTCAGCAGCACCGTTGCATCGGTTGGCGCCGCGCGCGCGATGAAACGATACACCGTTTGCATCGCCGCGCTCTCACCCACCAGGCTGTGCTCGATAGCCACATCCTGCCTCAGCCGGGCATTCTCTTCACTGAGCCAGTCCAGGTGCTGCAGACGCTGTAACGCCAAACCTCCAATGGAGCCAATCGCGGCCAGCAAGCGCAGGTCGTCCTCGGTAAAGCGCGCGGCATTGCGCGGCGCATTCAAGCACAAGGCACCTCTCGCCGTGTCCGAACCCAGGAGCGGGACGCACAGGTCGGCGTGTCGTCGCCCGACGAGATCGCCGCGTGCTCGAGAATCGCTCGTTCGGCGATAGCGCGGCAGAGCGCCACCGGTTCCCCCGGCGCGCTCTTTGACATGACGACCGCGAGGGTGTCGTCGCCGGGGCTGGTCGTGAGAATCGACGCTCCTCGAGTGTCAGCCGCTTCCAGACCGTGCTGCAACAGAACTTCGTACAGCGTTTCTACCGCAGTCACGCTCTGCAGCGCGTCGCTCAATCGGAACAGGAGCGCGAGATCCCGCGTGGCGCGCGGTGTCACGACCGCGGGCGGAGCACCAAAATAGCGTCGCCTCGCGCCTTCCATCGAAATCGTCGTCGAGGTGATCGGCTGCCGTTCGACGATCGTCACGCTGGAATCGACAGGCTCGACCGGCGCAGGACTCGCGGGCAGCAGGACGACGAGCGCCGAATCACCGATCCGCACCTGATCTCCGTCGACGAGCGCGCGTTCGGTGATGGGGCAGCCGTTGACGAACACGCCGTTCTTGCTGCCCATGTCTTTCAGGACGACTCGATCGCCTGCACGCTCTATCAGGCAGTGGCGCCGTGAAAGCGCCGGGTCGGGGATTGGCAGAAGGTTCTGCTCATCACGGCCGACGGTGATCGTTCCGTCAAGTCGAACAGATCTTCCGCGCGCCGTTCCAGCGATCACGATCAGGAGCGCGTCTCTCCCTTCTGACGTCGACATACCGGATGGAGCCTTCGCTATCGTCATGGCAGCCAGTCTCGAACCTATCGACGCTGAATCTATCGATCGCGTGTATCTTCGATCTCTGATCATCGATCTCGTGAGCTTATCGAGCGCGTGAATCATCGATCGCGTGGCTTTCGGCTTTAGCCGGTGATGATCGTCAGCTCGGATCTTTCGCTTAGAGCTGTAGCCACCGTATTTTTTGTATGAGTATGCACCGCTCCTCTCGAAGCGATCCAACCCTATCCTAACAGATAGTCTTTCCTGATCCGCCGAACTAGCAGCCTGACGCATCCGAACAGATAAACGAACGTATCCGCCAAGATATCGATCGCGCGCGCGCACCGAGCGTTGCCGTCTCGCCATTCTCAGGCTCGCCCTCCGAACAGTAGAGCCTCAAGGAGTTGTCAGTGAAGCGCAGACACTCGTCTAGACGGCCATGCGATGGAACTCCCGTTGCCCTGTGGTCCCTCAGTCCCGCTCCTCGAAGCGAGCGCGACCAGAGAGGACCAGCCGTGGCGAGCACGTCGTTCACCCTGCTTGGTGCAGTTGCAGCGGTCGCGTTGTCTGTCGCACCGTCCTGCGCAGCCATCGGCGCTCGCGCTCACTCGTCTCAAGCCGGCGGATCCGAGATGCGTCGTCTCATTTTCGACGGCCATGCCGTCCGCCGTCTTCAGAGTCTCGTCGACGAGATTCAGCGATCCAACGCCGTCGTTGTCGTTCAATTCGGCCTCTGCGCGAACGGACGCATTCGCTCGTGTGTCTCGAATGTTGACGGGGATGTGCAGCGTCGCCACATCCGCATCAAGCTCAATACGACGGCCACTGACGATCGCCTCATCGCGACCATCGCCCACGAGCTGCAGCACGCCGTCGAAATCGTGCGTGACCCGGATACTGTGGACGCTGCGACAACACTCTTGCTGTACCGACGCATCGGCACCCGAGACTGTCGAATGGGTCTGACGGACAAGTGCGAGACCGAGGCCGCTCTCCACATCGAGACGTTCGTCTACGAGGAATTGCTGTCGAACCAGTAGATGAACACCAGCACTTGGCACCACCTCTGGCACCTCACACTGGGCACGCGCACCTAGGCACCTAAGGCACGCTCGGCACCTCAGGCATCTTGCGAAGCCGGCTGCTGCTGCGTCAGGCAGTGGATGGCGCCGAGGCCCCAGATCAGCGCGCGACAATCGACGCCCATGACCTTGTGACGTGGCAACAGACTCTCGAGAATCGACCGGGCGCGGGTGTCACGGTCGGGCTGACCGAATGTCGGCACCAGCAGCCCGCCGTTGACGAAGTAGAAGTTCATGTATGTCGCGGGTAGCCGCTGTCCGCGGAACACCACCGGGCGCGGCATCGGCAGCTCGACGATCTCGAACGCACTGCCGTCCTGATCCTTCGCGCGAGCGAGCCGGCGCCGAGCCGCTTGAAGTACTTCGCAGTTCGGATCGCGTCGGTTGGTTTCCATCCCGATCACGATTGTTCGTGGTCCGACGAATCGTGCGAGATCGTCGATGTGGCCGTCGGTATCGTCGCCAGCGATCCCAGCACCGAGCCAGACGACGTGCTGCTGCCCGTAGTTGCCCTTGAGATACCGCTCGACGTCGTTCCTGGACAGTCCGGGATTTCGGTTCTTGTTCAACAGACAGGATGTCGTCGTCATGACCGTGCCGGCGCCGTTGAAGTCCACGGCGCCGCCTTCCATCACGATTCCGGGATGGAACACGTGCAGGCCCAGCTCTTCGCCGATTCGCGTGGGAACAGCATCATCGGCATCGAATGGTGGATACTTGCCGCCCCACGCGTTGTAGCCCCAGTCAACGATGGCGAGAGTGCGCCGACGGCCGCGTCGCCGCACGACGAACGCGGGTCCGTGATCCCGCGTCCAGCACTCATTGGTGCGGATGTGATGAAAACGGATGCGCCGGGCGGCGACCTTCCTGACCTCGAGGCGCGCTCGAACGATTTCCTCGTAATCGATATTCGGAACGTTGAGATGGACGGGCTCGAACTGACTGATGGCGCGGATTACCTCGACGACGTTGTCGATGCATTCCTGGTAGCGCCCGGGGAAGGAGATGCCTTCCGGGCGCGGCCAACTGATCCAGGTGCCGGCATGTCGCTCCCATTCCGCCGGGAACGTAAACCCCTTTCGCGCGGGCGTGCCGGTCAGCCTGCGCATACATTTCGTGACAGGGACTGTCCCCCCGTGACAGGGACTGTCCCCCGATGACAGGGCCTGTCCCCCGTGGCAGTTTTCGTTGATGTCATGCGGATTCTGAGAGGACGTTAAAGTCCGACGAACCGCTTGGTGAGATCGCCGTAGGCGTCGACGCGGCGATCGCGCAAAAACGGCCAGTGAGTGCGGCTGAATTCCACCCGCGCGAGATCACAATCCGTCACCAGCACCTCTTCGCGATCGACCGACCCGCGGGCCATGACCGATCCGTCCGGGGCGGCGACGAACGACTGACCCCAGAACTCGATCCCATCCGGATCGACCGGTTGACGATCGACGCCGTGCACGATCTCGTGCCCGATTCGGTTGGGCGCGCACACGAAACAGCCGTTGGCCACCGCGTGACTCCGCTGGATGAGCTCCCATGATTCATGTTGGGCCCGACCGTACTCGGCCTTCTCCGACGGATGCCAGCCGATGGCGGTCGGATAGAAAAGGAGCTCGGCACCTTGCATGGCCGTGAGCCGTGCGCCCTCTGGAAACCACTGATCCCAGCAGATCAACACGCCGATCGTCGCGTAGCGCGTCTTCCAGGCTCGAAACCCCGTGTCGCCGGGGGTGAAGTAGAACTTCTCGTAATAGAGCGGATCATCCGGGATATGCATCTTGCGATACACGCCCAGCAACGCGCCGTCGGCATCGATGACGACGGCAGTGTTGTGATACAGCCCTGCCGCGCGTCGTTCGAACAGGGAGCCGACGATCACAACACCGTGGGTTTTCGCGAGAGCCTGGAAGGCTTCGGTCGACGGCCCGGGGATGGTCTCGGCCAGCTGAAAGAAGCGATGGTCTTCGACCTGGCAAAAGTACTTGGAGCGGAACAGCTCCTGCGTGCAGATGATTTGAGCGCCGTCGCGCGCGGCGCGCTCAATCAGCGCCAATTGTCGCGTGAGGTTGGCGTCCGCATCATCACCACACGCCATCTGGGTCAAGGCCACACGGATGGTCGTCACTGCACAACGATATCAAGGAATGGAGGACTAGCGCGGAACTGGCACACGACTGCTTCAGCGCTTCGAACCAGTCGAGCACGATGTGAATCGCCGCGGCCGCGCGTTCCTGGTCGCCAGGCTTGATCATGAGGAATCGCTGGCCGTCCGGCGACACATCGTAGTTCGGCGTACCGTCGGGCGGATCCGTAGTACGCGCCAGCGAAGAGCTCTTCGGGTTTGCCAACGATCAATTCCGGGCTGGTTTGGATGGGTACCCGCATCATGCGGCTCGAGGCCCGAAAGAACACTTCTCGACCATCGCGGGCCCAGCGGCCCTGATCACCACCATCAGTCGTGATTTGAATCGGCGCGCCGCCAGCGAACGGTCGCAGGTACAACTGATACTGATAGCGCCCTCGATCCATTGATGAAAAGAGGATCCACCGGCCGTCCGGCGACAGGCTCGGCCACATGTCCTCGGTCGGGCTGCCCACCACGAGTTCGACGCGCGATGGGTCGCCGGGGCGCAGCAGCTTGATATCGCTGATCTCTGTCGGGGGCGACTCCACGAACACGAGTGCCGAGCCGTCCGGCGTCCATGCTCCCGGCCACACATCGTTTCGGCTCGCGACCAGAGACTCAGCGGCGGTACTGCCATCGAGGGCCTGCCAGAAAATGTGCCGCTCGTCCTTCCTGCGGGCGGCGTAGGTCAGCCGCTTGCCGTCCGGCGTCCACAAGGGGCGGGACTCGGCGCCGTCACGGGTCACTTGCCTCGGCACTCCCGTGCCGAGTTCGTACACGAAAATGTTGGTGCGTGGGCCGTCGGAGAGCTGAACCGCAACGCGTTTCCCGTCAGGCGAGAGCGTTGGGAAATCGAACGCCTGTGGTGGAAAGGGCAGAGCGTCGGCCTTTCCTTTGCGGTCGACCCAGGTCAGGGTCCGGTCTCCGATGAGACGCGCCGGCATATAGATCAGCGTCCCATCACCGGCGAGGTTGAATCCTGCGAAGCCGCTGTCATTGACCGTCCACAGGTTCTCGACAACGGGCACGGACGGCCCGGTGATCGTGAGGCGCTCGAGGTCGAATGGCGCCGCCCAGAGCGTGTTGGCGCGGCCGTACACGATGTGACCGGAACTCGCATAGCGCGCATCGAACCCGTCTTCAATCAAGGTGCGTTGCTCACCAGTGTCGAGCGAGCGAACGGCAACCCGAAAGACCTCCGGGCCCGCGTGGGGCGTGAACAGGAGAGCCTTGCTGCCGGGGAGCCAGTGCGGGGCGTGATGGTCGATCTCCCCGAGGGACTGATCGGGCGTTGTCAAGGGCTCTGGGACGCCGCCTTCGGCGGAGACTCGCATCAACCCCCGCGTTCGTCCGCCGAACACAATCTGACCGTCGTCTCCCCAACTGCCGCCCAAAAACTCGGGCGCGTCGCAGAGTGTGACCGGCGTGCCGCCACCCACTCTCACTTTTTTCAGTTTGCCCAGGGCACAGAACCCGACCCACTGACCATCGGGTGAGAAAAAAAGCCCGGCCGCGCCGTCGGTGCCGGCCACCGCCGTTGCCTCGATCGCATCCATCTCTTTGATATGCAGCAGACGCGTCGGCGTCCCTGCGGGAAATGCTAGCCGTTGCCCATCAGGTGAGATGGCGACGCCCCCGGTGTTCGGAGTTCCGGGCTGAAACAAGAAGTGCTTCGGCGTGCGAGGTGGCATCGCGGCGTTCGGGCGCACGCGCCACGTGAGGGCCCCGACGGCCGCTGCTGTCACCAGCACGGCAAGCGCTGCGATCCGCCAATCGATCTTCGCCGCCCCCACAGTCCGTCTCGCGGCTTCCGTGACCGGCATCGTGTCCGAGAGCGCGTTCAGGGCAAAGGCGAGATCGCGGGCGGATTGAAAGCGCTCGTCCGGATCCTTCTCCAGGCATCTCGCGATGATTCGACGAATCGCCGGCGCCACGGTGTCGGATAGGGCCGGAGGGTCAGACTCGAGGACGGCATTGACGGTGCCGATCCGCGAGTCACGACGAAACGCCGGGGCCCCGGCCACCATCTCGTGCAGGACTGCACCCAACGCGAAGATGTCGGCGCGGTGGTCAACCGGCTGCCCCTTCAATTGTTCGGGCGCCATATATCCAAGCGTCCCAACCGCCGTGCCCACGCCGGTCATGATCGTGATCGTGGGCGCGCCCGCGGGCTGTTCCTGGTCGGCTTGGATGAGTTTGGCAATCCCGAAGTCGAGGATCTTGACGCGACCGTCACGCGTGAGGAAGAGATTCTCGGGCTTGAGATCGCGATGCACGATCCCGCGCGCGTGAGCGGCCGCTAATGCACCTGCAATGGCAACGCCAAACTCCGCCACCTTTCTTGGTGGCAGGGGTCCCCTAATGAGGCGCTCGCGCACGTTCTCGCCCTCGAGCAACTCGGAGACGATGAATGGCCGGTCGTTGGATGTTCCGATGTCATAGATCGTCAGGATGTTTGGATGCGACAACTGACTGGCGGCCCGGGCTTCCAGCTCGAAGCGCTTGAGTCGTTCGGCATCCGCCGCGAACCCCGAGGGGAGTGTCTTGATCGCGACATCTCGTCCCAGTCGCGTATCACGAGCGCGGTACACCTCGCCCATGCCGCCGGTCCCAATCAGCCCGAGCACGTCGTAAGGACCGAGCTTCGTCCCTTCTACCATGCGACTTTCGCCATCAATTGCAGCGTCCGTGGGAAACCGTTGACGCCGTCGATCGTCCCGAACACCGACCCCGGGGCGCCGAAGGCCACACGAGGACCGGCAATAGCGAGGTCGGATGTCACCCGTGCGATCAACCAGATGAAAAGGAGACCGATGCGAAGAAACCACATGCTCAGCTTGGCTGAGGATAGTGCAAGGCGGGTTGAGGCGCTAGAACAACGGTTCTACACGGCGGTTCTCGACGAAGGTTCTCTACGGAGGTTCTGCGATGGTTCTGGACGGAGGTTCTGGACGGAGGTTCTGGAGGAGCCTAAGAGGTTCTGGACGGAGGTTCTCCACGGAGGTTCTCAAAGAAGGTGCTGACGAACCGTCTCTAAGAACCGTCGTCAAGAACCGTCGTCAAGAACCGTCGTCAAGAACCGACGTGAAGAACCCTCGTGAAGAACCCTCGTGAAGAACCCTCGTCAATAATGCTTCCGCGGCTGGCGCAGCTTCGCCTCCACCTTCAAGAGGTACGCGCCAGCGCCCAGCCGCTACTCAAAAAGACATCGTCGAAGCTGTTCGGCTTCGGCGGTGAGCGCTTCGCGCTCCGTCATCGGCGCTTTGTGGGCGCCCTCGTGAGCGAGCACCGCGGCCAGCAGGCACCAAACATATCCGTCGTTCGTCGTCCCGTTGCGCAGTGCGGCGTCCGCTTTCAGGTAAATGTCGGAATTCCGCACGATGTAGATGGGCGCATCGACCAGCGTCGTGCCATCCGGCTGAGGCCGATGAAGGCGAAAGGCAACAAGGTCCTTGACCCGGCGCCAGACGCTCGCCGGAAAGGTTGTGCTATCGACAACGAGGGCGAGCGGACGGGGAGTGTTGCCATAGTGTTGGTGAATCCGCGCGACGACGGCGTCAGGCGATCGCGGCGGTGTTGCTGCCCCTTGCTCACGCGCGGTGGTTCTGCTCGGACTCATCAGCGCGAGCAGGGCGATGAAAACGCAGAGGTGAGATAGTGGAACGGCGCGAGGCGCGTGCTGCGATGGCATGCGCCCCACGGTGGAGGCGCTCGCCGTCGCTCACAAGCGACAGCACGCGGCAGGTTCGAAGGAGTCGCGACATGTGTCGTGATGTCGCGCGCTGCCGTCGTTCCTTATCGAGCATTCTGAAGCCGGCGCTCGATCTCGGACCTCCATCCTTGAACGACGTTCAACCGCTCGGGGCCGTCCGGCGTGCCGCGTTTGACGACCAGAAACCTGTCCTCGAGTGACACATCGTAATGAGGCTCGCCTGGGTCCACTTGATACAACTCGACATCGAACAATCTGCGCGCTTCGCCCGGTGTGAAGCCGCCCTTGGTCGACACCGGGACTGCCATCATCCGGGTGCCACTACGATAGAAGAGCTCACGTCCGCTCCGTGCCCATACAGGCAGGACGCCGCCTTCGGACGAGACACGCCATTTGGGGCGACCCTCTGGGAGAGGCGCCACATAGACTTCGGCACGGCCGGTTTCCGCCGACGAAAATGCTATCCATCGGCCGTCGGCCGACACGCTGGTGGTTGCGTAGAGGGAGTTGCCCGAACCGGATGTGCTGTTCGTCGAAATGGCTCGCGGTGTGACGTCGTTCTCGAGATTTAACACCCAGAGCCTCGGCTTGCGGTTCGCCCCCCACTGACGCAAGATCAAGTTCCCTTCTGGGCCCCA
>CAWJEM010000013.1:0-137045 GCA_963841905.1 uncultured Acidobacteriota bacterium | reverse complement strand
CTGCGTCAGGCAGTGGATGGCGCCGAGGCCCCAGATCAGCGCGCGACAATCGACGCCCATGACCTTGTGACGTGGCAACAGACTCTCGAGAATCGACCGGGCGCGGGTGTCACGGTCGGGCTGACCGAATGTCGGCACCAGCAGCCCGCCGTTGACGAAGTAGAAGTTCATGTATGTCGCGGGTAGCCGCTGTCCGCGGAACACCACCGGCCGCGGCATCGGCAGCTCGACGATCTCGAACGCACTGCCGTCCTGATCCTTCGCGCGAGCGAGCCGGCGCCGAGCCGCTTGAAGTACTTCGCAGTTCGGATCGCGTCGGTTGGTTTCCATCCCGATCACGATTGTTCGTGGTCCGACGAATCGTGCGAGATCGTCGATGTGGCCGTCGGTATCGTCGCCAGCGATCCCAGCACCGAGCCAGACGACGTGCTGCTGCCCGTAGTTGCCCTTGAGATACCGCTCGACGTCGTTCCTGGACAGTCCGGGATTTCGGTTCTTGTTCAACAGACAGGATGTCGTCGTCATGACCGTGCCGGCGCCGTTGAAGTCCACGGCGCCGCCTTCCATCACGATTCCGGGATGGAACACGTGCAGGCCCAGCTCTTCGCCGATTCGCGTGGGAACAGCATCATCGGCATCGAATGGTGGATACTTGCCGCCCCACGCGTTGTAGCCCCAGTCAACGATGGCGAGAGTGCGCCGACGGCCGCGTCGCCGCACGACGAACGCGGGTCCGTGATCCCGCGTCCAGCACTCATTGGTGCGGATGTGATGAAAACGGATGCGCCGGGCGGCGACCTTCCTGACCTCGAGGCGCGCTCGAACGATTTCCTCGTAATCGATATTCGGAACGTTGAGATGGACGGGCTCGAACTGACTGATGGCGCGGATTACCTCGACGACGTTGTCGATGCATTCCTGGTAGCGCCCGGGGAAGGAGATGCCTTCCGGGCGCGGCCAACTGATCCAGGTGCCGGCATGTCGCTCCCATTCCGCCGGGAACGCAAACCCCTTTCGCGCGGGCGTGCCGGTCAGCCTGCGCATACATTTCGTGACAGGGACTGTCCCCCCGTGACAGGGCCTGTCCCCCGATGACAGGGACTGTCCCCCGTGGCAGTTTTCGTTGATGTCATGCGGATTCTGAGAGGACGTTAAAGTCCGACGAACCGCTTGGTGAGATCGCCGTAGGCGTCGACGCGGCGATCGCGCAAAAACGGCCAGTGAGTGCGGCTGAATTCCACCCGCGCGAGATCACAATCCGTCACCAGCACCTCTTCGCGATCGACCGACCCGCGGGCCATGACCGATCCGTCCGGGGCGGCGACGAACGACTGACCCCAGAACTCGATCCCATCCGGATCGACCGGTTGACGATCGACGCCGTGCACGATCTCGTGCCCGATTCGGTTGGGCGCGCACACGAAACAGCCGTTGGCCACCGCGTGACTCCGCTGGATGAGCTCCCATGATTCATGTTGGGCCCGACCGTACTCGGCCTTCTCCGACGGATGCCAGCCGATGGCGGTCGGATAGAAAAGGAGCTCGGCACCTTGCATGGCCGTGAGCCGTGCGCCCTCTGGAAACCACTGATCCCAGCAGATCAACACGCCGATCGTCGCGTAGCGCGTCTTCCAGGCTCGAAACCCCGTGTCGCCGGGGGTGAAGTAGAACTTCTCGTAATAGAGCGGATCATCCGGGATATGCATCTTGCGATACACGCCCAGCAACGCGCCGTCGGCATCGATGACGACGGCAGTGTTGTGATACAGCCCTGCCGCGCGTCGTTCGAACAGGGAGCCGACGATCACAACACCGTGGGTTTTCGCGAGAGCCTGGAAGGCTTCGGTCGACGGCCCGGGGATGGTCTCGGCCAGCTGAAAGAAGCGATGGTCTTCGACCTGGCAAAAGTACTTGGAGCGGAACAGCTCCTGCGTGCAGATGATTTGAGCGCCGTCGCGCGCGGCGCGCTCAATCAGCGCCACCTGTCGCGTGAGATTGGCGTCCGCATCATCACCACACGCCATCTGGGTCAAGGCCACACGGATGGTCGTCACTGCACAACGATATCAAGGAATGGAGGACTAGCGCGGAACTGGCACACGACGCTTCAGCGCTTCGAACCAGTCGAGCACGATGTGAATCGCCGCGGCCGCGCGTTCCTGGTCGCCAGGCTTGATCATGAGGAATCGCTGGCCGTCCGGCCGACACATCGTAGTTCGGTGGACCGTCGGCGGATCCGTAGTACGCCCCAGCGAAGAGCTCTTCGGGTTTGCCAACGATCAATTCCGGGCTGGTTTGGATGGGTACCCGCATCATGCGGGTCGAGGCCCGGTAGAACACTTCTCGACCATCGCGGGCCCAGCGGCCCTGACCACCACCATCAGTCGTGATCTGAATCGGCGCGCCGCCCGCGAATCGGTCGCAGGTACAACTGATACTGCTAGCGCCCTCGATCCATTGATGAAAAGAGGATCCACCGGCCGTCCGGCGACAGGCTCGGCCACATGTCCTCGCTCGGGCTGCCCACCACGAGTTCGACGCGCGATGGGTCGCTGGGGCGCAGCAGCTTGATATCGCTGATCTCTGTCGGGGGCGACTCCACGAACACGAGTGCCGAGCCGTCCGGCGTCCATGCTCCCGGCCACACATCGTTTCGGCTCGCGACCAGCGACTCAGCGGCGGTACTGCCATCGAGCGCCTGCCAGAAAATGTGCCGCTCGTCCTTCCTGCGGGCGGCGTAGGTCAGCCGCTTGCCGTCCGGCGTCCACAACGGGCGGGACTCGGCGCCGTCACGGGTCACTTGCCTCGGCACTCCCGTGCCGAGTTCGTACACGAAAATGTTGGTGCGTGGGCCGTCGGAGACTGAACGGCAACGCGTTTCCCGTCAGGCGAGAGCGTTGGGAAATCGAACGCCTGTGGCGGAAAGGGCAGAGCGTCGGCCTTTCCTTTGCGGTCGACCCAGGTCAGGGTCCGGTCTCCGATGAGACGCGCCGGCATATAGATCAGCGTCCCATCACCGGCGACGTTGAATCCTGCGAAGCCGCTGTCATTGACCGTCCACAGGTTCTCGACAACGGGCACGGACGGCCCGGTGATCGTGAGGCGCTCGAGGTCGAATGGCGCCGCCCAGAGCGTGTTGGCGCGGCCGTACACGATGTGACCGGAACTCGCATAGCGCGCATCGAACCCGTCTTCAATCAAGGTGCGTTGCTCACCAGTGTCGAGCGAGCGAACGGCAACCCGAAAGACCTCCGGGCCCGCGTGGGGCGTGAACAGGAGAGCCTTGCTGCCGGGGAGCCAGTGCGGGGCGTGATGGTCGATCTCCCCGCGGGACTGATCGGGCGTTGTCAAGGGCTCTGGGACGCCGCCTTCGGCCGAGACTCGCATCAACCCCCGCGTTCGTCCGCCGAACACAATCTGACCGCCGTCTCCCCAACTGCCGCCCAAAAACTCGGGCGCGTCGCAGAGTGTGACCGGCGTGCCGCCACCAACTCTCACTTTTTTCAGTTTGCCCAGGGCCGGAACGCGACCCACTGACCATCGGGTGAGAAAAAAAGCCCGGCCGCGCCGTCGGTGCCGGCCACCGCCGTTGCCTCGATCGCATCCATCTCTTTGATATGCAGCAGACGCGTCGGCGTCCCTGCGGGAAATGCCAGCCGTTGCCCGTCAGGTGAGATGGCGACGCCCCCGGTGTTCGGAGTTCCGGGCTGAAACAGGAAGTGCTTCGTCGTGCGAGGTGGCATCGCGGCGTTCGGGCGCACGCGCCACGTGAGGGCCCCTACGGCCGCTGCTGTCAGCAGCACGGCAAGCGCTGCGATCCGCCAATCGATTTTTGCCGCCCCCACAGTCCGTCTCGCGGCTTCCGTGACCGGCATCGTGTCCGAGAGCGCGTTCAGGGCAAAGGCGAGATCGCGGGCGGATTGAAAGCGCTCGTCCGGATCCTTCTCCAGGCATCTCGCGATGATTCGACGAATCGCCGGCGCCACGGTGTCGGATAGGGCCGGAGGGTCAGACTCGAGGACGGCATTGACGGTGCCGATCCGCGAGTCACGACGAAACGCCGGGGCCCCGGCCACCATCTCGTGCAGGACTGCACCCAACGCGAAGATGTCGGCGCGGTGGTCAACCGGTTGCCCCTTCAATTGTTCGGGCGCCATATATCCAAGCGTCCCAACCGCCGTGCCCACGCCGGTCATGATCGTGATCGTGGGCGCGCCCGCGGGCTGTTCCTGGTCGGCCTGGATGAGTTTGGCAATCCCGAAGTCGAGGATCTTGACGCGACCGTCACGCGTGAGGAAGAGATTCTCGGGCTTGAGATCGCGATGCACGATCCCGCGCGCGTGAGCGGCCGCTAATGCACCTGCAATGGCAACGCCAAACTCCGCCACCTTTCTTGGTGGCAGGGGTCCCCTGAATGAGGCGCTCGCGCACGTTCTCGCCCTCGAGCAACTCGGAGACGATGAATGGCCGGTCGTTGGATGTTCCGATGTCATAGATCGTCAGGATGTTTGGATGCGACAACTGACTGGCGGCCCGGGCTTCCAGCTCGAAGCGCTTGAGTCGTTCGGCATCCGCCGCGAACCCCGCGGGGAGTGTCTTGATCGCGACATCTCGTCCCAGTCGCGTATCACGAGCGCGGTACACCTCGCCCATGCCGCCGGTCCCAATCAGCCCGAGCACGTCGTAAGGACCGAGCTTCGTCCCTTCTACCATGCGACTTTCGCCATCAATTGCAGCGTCCGTGGGAAACCGTTGACGCCGTCTATCGTCCCGAACACCGACCCCGGGGCGCCGAAGGCCACACGAGGACCGGCAATAGCGAGGTCGGATGTCACCCGTGCGATCAACCAGATGAAAAGGAGACCGATGCGAAGAAACCACATGCTCAGCTTGGCTGAGGATAGTGCAAGGCGGGTTGAGGCGCTAGAACAACGGTTCTACACGGCGGTTCTCGACGAAGGTTCTCTACGGAGGTTCTGCGATGGTTCTGGACGGAGGTTCTGGACGGAGGTTCTGGACGGAGGCTCTCCACAGAGGTTCTGGACGGAGGTTCTCCACGAGCGTTCTCAAAGAAGGTGCGACGAACCGTCGTCAAGAACCGTCGTCAAGAACCGTCGTCAAGAACCGTCGTCCAGAACCGACGTGGAGAACCCTCGTGAAGAACCCTCGTGAAGAACCCTCGTGAAGAACCCTCGTCAATAATGCTTCCGCGGCTGGCGCAGCTTCGCCTCCACCTTCAAGAGGTACGCGCCAGCGCTCCAGCCGCTACCCGTGTGCAGGTGACCCTCAAAAAGACATCGTCGAAGCTGTTCGGCTTCGGCGGTGAGCGCTTCGCGCTCCGTCATCGGCGCTTTGTGGGCGCCCTCGTGAGCGAGCACCGCGGCCAGCAGGCACCAAACATATCCGTCGTTCGTCGTCCCGTTGCGCAGTGCGGCGTCCGCTTTCAGGTAAATGGCGGAATTCCGCACGATGTAGATGGGCGCATCGACCAGCGTCGTGCCATCCGGCTGAGGCCGATGAAGGCGAAAGGCAACAAGGTCCTTGACCCGACGCCAGACGCTCGCCGGAAAGTTTGTGCTATCGACAACGAGGGCGAGCGGACGGGGAGTGTTGCCATAGTGTTGGTGAATCCGCGCGACGACGGCGTCAGGCGATCGCGGCGGTGTTGCTGCCCCTTGCTCACGCGCGGTGGTTCTGCTCGGACTCATCAGCGCGAGCAGGGCGATGAAAACGCAGAGGTGAGATAGTGGAACGGCGCGAGGCGCGTGCTGCGATGGCATGCGCCCCACGGTGGAGGCGCTCGCCGCCGCTCACAAGCGACAGCACGCGGCAGGTTCGAAGGAGTCGCGACATGTGTCGTGATGTCGCGCGCTGCCGTCGTTCCTTATCGAGCATTCTGAAGCCGGCGCTCGATCTCGGACCTCCATCCTTGAACGACGTTCAACCGCTCGGGGCCGTCCGGCGTGCCGCGTTTGACGACCAGAAACCTGTCCTCGAGTGACACATCGTAATGAGGCTCGCCTGGGTCCACTTGATACAACTCGACATCGAACAATCTGCGCGCTTCGCCCGGTGTGAAGCCGCCCTTGGTCGACACCGGGACTGCCATCATCCGGGTGCCACTACGATAGAAGAGCTCACGTCCGCTCCGTGCCCATACAGGCAGTACGCCGCCTTCGGACGAGACACGCCATTTGGGGCGACCCTCTGGGAGAGGCGCCACATAGACTTCGGCACGGCCGGTTTCCGCCGACGAAAATGCTATCCATCGGCCGTCGGCCGACACGCTGGTGGTTGCGTAGAGGAAGTAGTCCGAACCGGATGTGCTGTTCGTCGAAATGGCTCGCGGCGTGACGTCGTTCTCGAGATTTAACACCCAGAGCCTCGGCTGGCGGTTCGCCCCCCACTGACGCAAGATCAAGTCCCCTTCTGGACCCCACCCCGCGGGCTCTTTGAACGCGCCAGTGAGAAATCCAGGGGGATAGTCGAGCGGCTCGGGTTCGCCTCGGCCGTCCGATTGGACGCGATACAGATCACTCGAGCCGCCTTGCCGCATCGATACGATCAGGTGCCTGCCGTCAGCCGTCCACAGGCTGGTAATAGTCTGACCGCCGCGCGTGAGCTGGAGATTCGCGCCGCTCGCCAGATCATGAATCCAGAGATCGCCGAATTCGCTGGAGGCCCCCTCGATGATTACGGCCATTCGGAGTCCGTCAGGCGACAAACGCGGCGACTTGTAGTCTCCAGCAGGTAAGCGCAGCTGTTCCTCCCGGCCATCGCGGTCAATCCACGCGAGCTGGCGCATCGTTCGTAGCTTGGGCCAATAGACGAGCGTGTCCCCGGCCTGGGCCCAGGAACGATTCCGGGTGCGGGGGCCGACGTTGTCCCACGCGGGCACGTGCGGACCTGTGATTTCGAGGCGCCGGCTATCGAACTTCGTGGCAAAAAGCGCGTCGTTGCGCCAGTACACGAGCATGCCGCCGGCGTCGAACCCATGCAGCCCATCATCGATCAACAGGCGCCGCTGCCCCGTGGCCACCGAGACGGCAACTACCTGAAAACGCGGTCCGTCAGGTGACGTCCGTACCACCGTGCACAGCACGGCGTTGCCGTTATCGATCCATTGTGGCGTGAGCCAGTAGGTCTCGTTGTCGTCGGTCGTCGCAATGAGCTGCGGCCGGCCGCCAGTCGCAGGCACCCGATACAAGCCGTGCGATCCTTCCGGCGTGGGTGCGCCGAAAACAATGTGATCGTGGCTGCCCCAGTTGGCGCCGCCGACGAAGTCCACTTCGATATCGGCGACCGTGACCGGGGTGCCCCCGTCAACCGAGACCCTGAGCAACTTACCGGGCTCGAAGAATCCTACTTGTTTGCCATCTGGTGAGAAGAACGGGCCCCAAAAAGTCAACCCCTTGTCCGAAAGTATGCGTGCCTCGAGCTCGTCGAGCCGGCGGAGCCGCGTGGCGCCGCGTGCCGTATAGAGAAGCGAGGCTCCATCTGGCGAAAGGGCCATGTCGGGCCCCCATTCCTGGACGCGCTGGCTGGCCGGGAAGACTATCGATAGCGTCGTGAGCGGGCGCACCGGCAGATCGGGTTGCGACCGCCAGAACGTCACGGCAGCGATCAGCAATGCCGCTGAGGCGATGCCAAGCAGCGCCCAAGTGAGACGCCGATTCACGACAGCTGCGGCGGGACTGCTGCCGGACTGTGACTCGTTCGTGCTCGCGGCTTCGGCGCTACCGTAATCGGCTGAACCGGGGCCAGATGGAGCCGTCGCCTCGGTGCTGTCGCCGTTGCTCCGCTGACTGCGCGCTTCCAGCCAGCTATCGATCTCAGCCGAATACGCGTAGGCCGTGCCGCGCTCGTCGTGCTGGTGACGATGGACGGGAAGCCCTTCCCGCTTCTCCCAACGCTGCACAGTGCGGATGTCGCGCTTCAGATAGGCGGCGATCTCTTTCCACGAGTCTAGATGCAACCCGCGGGAAGACGCCTCCGGGCCGGGACTCGCAGACCGCTCGTTCATCGCCTCACCAGGCTGGTAAGGCCGGATTGTATCCGCCCCGTCCCGTCCCTTCAACGTGCCGCGGTCCGGCCCGCCGGATGACGCGAGCCGGAGAAACCGGCCCCCCTTGCGCGCCATTGCACTACCTGAAGCGTTCCCCGGTCCGTGAGGCGCAAACCATCCGCAGGAACTGGCGATTGAGGTCGTAGAAACCGGTGGTGCCGGTCGAACTGAAGTTGTTCGCATCCGACAAGACGATGTCGTGCGTGGTCAGGGTCCAGCCCGCCTGGAAAGGCCCGCCATCGAAGAGGATGATCGCGACCGTGCGCTGACGGAACGTCATTCCGGTCGTGTGGGTCCAGGCGCCGTGGTCGATGGACCGCTGCCCGGGCGCGAAAAGCAGCAGCGCATTGCTCTCGGTCATGGTGCCCCCTTGATGGAACGTCAACAGCGCGCGAACTGGCGGCCCCAGCACGGCTCCAGTCGTACAGTCGCGGGGTATCGAGGTGATCGCCCAGACGCCTTCGATCATCTGCGGCGCCGGCTGTGCAATCGAGGGTGTCGGGAAACCGAGGAGTACCGCTACAGCAACGATGAGGGTAAGGGGTCGACGAACGTGCCGTGTCCGGACTGAGATACCAACCATGAGCCCTCCTGCCATGGCCGCAAGATGACAGTGGGCGTCACGCGGGGCAACGAACAGGATGCGGCAGCCAGGCGCATGCCGCGTGATGTCGTGCGATGTCGCGGCGCTGAACCAGGAGTTCTAGACGGCGGTTCTCAACGGCGGTTCTCGGCGGAGGTTCTCGACGACGGTTCTCGACGACGGTTCTTACGTGGGTTCCAGAGCCATCGTGAAGAACCATCGCGGAACCACGGTGAAGAACCAGAGTGGAGAACCGCTGTGGAGAACCGTCGTGGTTACTTCCCGTTCTGCATCGCTGCCATGAACTCGGCGTTCGTCTTCATCTTGCCCATCTTCGACAAGAGAAGCTCCATGGCCTCGACGGGGGACAGTGGGGTCAGCACTTTGCGGAGCACCCACACGCGGCTGAGGTCCTCCTTGGGCAGGAGCAGTTCTTCCTTCCGCGTGCCACTCTTCTGAATATCGATCGAGGGGAACACGCGGCGATCGGTGAGCTTCCGGTCGAGGTGCACTTCCATGTTGCCCGTGCCCTTGAACTCTTCGAAGATCACTTCGTCCATGCGCGAGCCGGTGTCGACCAGCGCGCTGGCCACAATCGTCAGCGAACCGCCCTGCTCGATGTTCCGCGCGGCGCCGAAGAAGCGCTTCGGACGCTGCAAGGCATTACTGTCCACCCCGCCTGACAGCACTTTGCCCGACGTCGGCACAATCGTGTTGTAGGCGCGTGCGAGGCGTGTGATCGAATCGAGCAGGATGACCACGTCCTTGCCATGCTCGACGAGTCGCTTGGCCTTCTCGATCACCATTTCGGCGACCTGCACGTGACGTTGCGCCGGCTCGTCGAAGGTCGACGAAATGACTTCACCTTTCACCGACCGCTGCATGTCGGTGACCTCTTCCGGGCGCTCATCAATGAGCAGGACGATCAAGTAGACCTCGGGATGGTTCGTGGTGATGGCGTTGGCGATCGCCTGCAGCAGCATCGTCTTTCCGGTCCGCGGCGCCGCGACGATCAATCCGCGCTGACCCTTGCCGAGCGGCGTCATGAGATCCATCACGCGCGTCGAGAGATTCTCGGGGTCAAATTCGAGTCGGATCCGCTCCTGGGGATACAGCGGGGTCAGATTCTCGAAGAAGATACGTTCCTTGCCGCGGTTCGGCGGCTCGAAGTTGACGGCCTCGACCTTGATGAGCGCGAAGTAGCGCTCACCTTCTTTGGGCGGACGGATTTGTCCGGCGACCGTGTCCCCCGTGTGCAGGTCGAACTTGCGAATCTGCGATGGGGAGACGTAGATGTCGTCCGGCCCGGCCAGGTAGTTGTAATCGGGGGCCCGCAAGAAGCCGAACCCGTCGGGTAAGACTTCGAGGACGCCCTCGGAGAAGATGAGGCCGGCCTTGGCGGCTCGAGCCCGCAGGATCTCGAAGATGAGTTCCTGCTTGCGCATGCCGGTCGCCCCGGGAATCTCGTGATCCCTGGCGATCTTGGTCAAGGCCGTCACGCTCAATTCCTTGAGCGTCGTCAAATCCAGTGTGACCTGCTCGGCGGTGGCCGTGGGAGCGTCCCCACCTCCTCCCGCGCCGGCTAGCGCGGCGGGTGCCCCGGTTCCGGCAGTGGCTGTCGCAGTAGCGTGTCGATCGTTTTCCACAGTTCCTTCAACCCTTCGCCGGTCTGGACGGAAACCGCCCCAACCGGTCCTTCATGTAACCGTTCGAGCTCTTTCAAGTGGCGCACGCGGTTCGTGCGCGACAGTTTGTCCACCTTGGTGGCGACCACGTGACAAGTGACGCCCAGGTGCTGCAGCCAGTTCCATGCCTGGCGGTCCGATTCGAGACCCGGATGGCGGCTGTCCACCAGCAGCAGCACGCCTGTCAGTGCCATCCGGGAACGTGCGCCAAAATAGGCGCCCGTGAGGGCCTCGAACTCACGCGCCGCCGCATCGCCCCCGCGGGCGTATCCGTATCCGGGGAGGTCAACGAGATGGAACGCCGGCCGTCCATCCGGTGTCACACGATAGAAGTTCGCCAGGCGAGTCTTGCCGGGCGCGGCGCTGGTGCGCGCAACCTTGCGACCGACCAGCGCATTGATCAAACTTGATTTGCCGACATTCGACCGTCCGATGCAGGCCACTTCCCGCAGGCGTTCTTTTGGAAAGCCCGCTGCGTCGATGGCACTGGTGACGAACTCAGCGAGCACCCACCCGACCCACCAGTCGCCCCTGACGCCCGAGTCGCCCCTGTCGTACCTGACGCACCCGTCGCACCTGTCGCACCCGTCGCACCTGACCTTAGTGCGTAATCGCGTCCGATGCCTCGTCCACTTCGACGGCGGCATCCGGCGTCGGCACAATCGGCGTCAGCGGACCCGACAGCGCCTGCTTCAACACTTCATCCATCGACTGCACGAGATAGAGGTTCATCACATCCAGCACGTTCTTCGGGATGTCGGCGAGATCCTTCTCGTTGTCCTTCGGGATGATCAAGTTCTTGATACCGGCCCGATGGGCCGCGAGCACCTTTTCTTTCACGCCACCGATGGCCAGAACTTTGCCTCGCAGCGTAATCTCTCCCGTCATGGCGACATCCCGGCGAGCGGGTACGCGTGACAGGGCGGAAATCAGCGCCGTCGCGAGCGTAATGCCGGCCGAGGGGCCGTCCTTCGGGATCGCGCCCTCCGGGATGTGCACGTGTACATCCAGTCGTCGATTGAAGTCTTTCGCGATGCCGAAGTCTTCGGCGCGCGAACGGACGTAGCTCATCGCGGCTTGAGCGGATTCCTGCATGACGTCGCCCAGCTTGCCGGTGAGGGTGAGCCGTCCCCGGCCAGGCATGAGCGTCGCTTCGGTGATCAGAATCTCGCCGCCCACCTCGGTCCAGGCCAGACCCGTGGCGATCCCCACCTCGTTCTGCTCTTCGGCCGCCGTCGCTCGAAAACGCGGCACGCCAAGGAACTGCGTCACCTTTTCGGCGGTGATCTCTTCGCTCGTCTCCGGACCATCGACGACGACCTTGCGGGCGATCTTGCGGCAGATCGAATTGATTTCACGCTCGAGATTGCGAACGCCCGCCTCGCGCGTGTAGCGGTTGATCACGGTCTGCACGGCCTCGTCCGTGAACGTGATGTTCTTGTCGGTGAGACCGCTGCCTTCGACCGACTTGGGCACCAGGAAGCGCTTGGCAATCTCGACCTTCTCTTGTTCCGTGTAGCCCGCCAACTGCAGCACTTCCATGCGATCGCGCAGCGCCTGCGGGATCGTGTGCAGCACGTTGGCCGTGCAGATGAACATCACATGCGAGAGGTCGTACTCGACGTCCAGGTAGTGATCGAGGAACGCATTGTTCTGCTCGGGGTCGAGGACCTCCAGCAATGCCGCCGACGGGTCGCCGCGGAAGTCCATCGACATCTTGTCGACTTCGTCGAGCAGGAAGATGGGGTTGAGCGTTCCGGCCTTCTTCATCATCTGGATGATCTGGCCGGGGAACGCGCCGATATACGTGCGGCGATGCCCACGAACCTCGGCTTCGTCGCGCACGCCACCGAGCGACAACCGGACGAACTTGCGGTTCATCGCGCGCGCAATCGACTTCGCCAGCGACGTCTTGCCAACCCCGGGAGGGCCGACGAAGGTGAGAATCGTGGCCTTGGGCTTCTTGACCAACGCACGGACGGCCAGGAACTCGAGAATGCGCTCCTTGATCTTGTCCAGCCCGTAGTGGTCTTCGTTGAGGATGGTCTCGGCGCTCTTGAGGTCGCGGCTCTCTTTGGTCTTCTTGTGCCAGGGAACCGCGATGAGCCAATCGAGGTAGTTGCGTGAGACGGTGGCCTCGGCCGACATCGGCGGCATGGCCTCGAGCCGCTTCAGCTCCTGGACGGCCTTTTCCTCGACGTCCTTCGGCATCCGCGACTGCTCGATCTTCTTTTTCAGTTCCTCGATCTCGTTGCCCTTCTCGTCTTTGCGGCCCAGTTCCTTCTGGATCGCCTTCATCTTCTCGTTGAGGTAGTACTCCTTCTGCGCCTTCTCCATCTGCTTCTTGACGCGCGACTGGATGCGGCGATCGACCTGGAGCTTGTCCACCTCGGCTTCGAGAATGGCGGCAATGCGGTTGAGGCGTTCGAGCGGAGAGTTGATTTCGAGGAGGTTCTGCTTCTCGTCGACGCTGACCAGCAGGTGAGCCGCAATGGTGTCGGCGAGCTTGCCGGGGTCGTCCACCTTCACGGCGGCGAGCATGGCGTCGTAGTGCAGGTTGTTCGACAGCTTCACGTACTGCTCGAACAGCGACACCACGCGGCTCATCGTCTGCTCGACATCGCCCGCCGTCTCCTTCAGCCGCTGCAGCACTTTCACGACCACACGGTGGAAGCCCTTGTCTTCTTTCCACTCGATCACGCGAGCCCGATCGACGCCCTCGACCAGCACCTTGATGTTGCCATCGGGCAGCTTGAGGCTCTGTACCACGTTGGCCACACAGCCCATGGTGTAGACGTCCTCGGAGCCGGGGTCATCGATGGCGGCATCGTGCTGGGCGGCGAGAAAGATCCGCTTGTCCTTGGCCAGCGCATGCTCGAGCGCCCGGATGGACGACGGGCGTCCAATCACGAACGGCATCATCATGTGCGGAAATACCACGACGTCGCGGAGGGGAACGATCGGGAGTGTTTCGTAGACTTCGACCATATAAACAATAAAGTGCCGGGGGTGCCTCGGGTACCTCGGGTACCTAGGACTATCCCGCTTTTTCGATGACCTCGAGCCCTGTGCTCTTGCTCAATACCATCTCGCGCGTGATGACGAACTCGCGCGACTTCTTCTGACCTGGCAACTGGTACATCAGGTCGAGCATCAAGTCCTCGATGATCATCCGCAGCCCGCGGGCACCGATCCGGCGTTCGAGGGCCATTTCGGCAATCGCCTCGAGCGAATCGTCGGTGAAGCGCAGCTTGGCGTTCTCGGTACTCGAACAGCTTCTGGTACTGCCGGGTGATGGCATTACGCGGCTGCGTGAGAATCTGAACGAGCGCTGGCTTGTCGAGTTCGTGCAGCGTGCCCACCACCGGCAGGCGGCCGACGAACTCGGGGATGAGACCGAACTTGATCAGATCCTGCGGCTCGATCTGTTCGAGGATGACGCCGACGTCCTTGCTCTTCTGCGACTTGACCTCGGCTCTGAAGCCCAGCGTCTTCTTGCCCACGCGCCGCTCGATGGCCTTGTCGAGGCCGACGAATGCGCCCCCGCAGATGAACAGAATGTTGGTGGTGTCGATCTGGAAGAATTCCTGGTGAGGGTGCTTGCGTCCGCCCTGGGGCGGCACATTGGCCACGGTTCCTTCGAGAATCTTCAGCAGGGCCTGTTGAACGCCCTCGCCCGAGACATCGCGCGTGATCGACGGGTTCTCGTCCTTGCGCCCGATCTTGTCGATCTCGTCGATGTAGACGATTCCTTGCTGGCACTTCTCGATGTCGCCGCCAGCGGCCTGCAGCAACTTGAGGATGATGTTCTCGACGTCTTCGCCGACGTAGCCGGCTTCGGTGAGCGTCGTCGCGTCGACGATCGTGAAGGGCACCGAGAGGAGCTTGGCGAGTGTCTGGGCCAGCAGCGTCTTGCCGGTCCCCGTCGGACCGATCAACAGGATGTTCGACTTGGTGAGCTCGACGTCGTTGCGGCTGCGCGGCTGCTTCTGAATCTCGAGGCGCTTGTAGTGGTTGTAGACCGCGACCGCGAGCTTCTTCTTCGTCAGCTCCTGACCGATGACGTACTCGTCGAGGAACTTCTTGATCTCCTGCGGCGTGGGCAACGAGGTCCGAACACCGCGACTCTCGAACCGGTTGTCGTCGGCGATGATGTCGTTGCAGACCTCGACACACTCGTCACAGATGAAGACAGTCGGCCCGGCGATCAGCTTCCTGACGTCGTTCTGGTCTTTGTTGCAGAACGAGCAGCGCAGGATCTCGCCGCTGTCTCCGGTCTTCTTCACCATTCGTCTGTCCCTGAGGAAGGTACCAGGAAAGGCTTGGGCACTAGGCTTACCTTTAGGTTACACCCGTTTCCGAATCACGTCGTCAATAATTCCGTATTCCCGGCCCTGCTCCGCCGACATGATGTAGTCACGTTCTGTATCCTCTTGGATTCTCTTGACGTCCTGGCCGGTGTGCACGACGAGGATCTCGTTGATCCGCACGCGCATGCGCAGGATTTCCTTCGCCGCGATATCGATGTCGGTCGCCTGGCCGCCCAGCCCCGACAGCCACGGCTGATGGATCAGGATGCGCGAGTTGGGCAACGAGTAGCGCTTACCCTTGGCGCCCGCCGCTAGCAGGACTGCGGCGATGGATGCGGCCTGTCCGACACACAACGTCTGCACGTCAGGCCGGATGAACTGCATGGTGTCGTAGATGGCAAAGCCAGCCGTGATCGACCCGCCCGGACTGTTGATGTACAACATGATGTCCTTGTCGGGGTCCTCGGCCTCCAGAAATAACATTTGTGCAATGACCAGATTGGCGATGTTGTCATCGATCGGGGTGCCGACGAAAATGATGTTGTCCTTCAGCAGCCGCGAGAAGATGTCGTAGGCACGCTCACCCCGACTGGTCTGTTCGACCACCATGGGGACGAGCTGGTTACGAGCGTCGGAGCTACGAGAATCGAACGAAGAAGGATTCATACAATTCTGATCCGTGTCTATCGGCTAACCCCCGTCCGGGGGACACCCACCGAGTCTAGCGGCGTTTTCCCTTAGATTTGCACGATTCTGGCCTGTTGCATCACGTACGAAAGCGCCTTTTCGCGGCGCAGGCCAGCCGCCAGCCTCTCCAGCCCGCCATCCTGCTCCAGTCGCGCCCGGACTGCTGGCACGGTCAGCCCGGATCGGGCGGAGTATTTCTCCAGCTCGGCCTCGATCTCGACCTCACTGACGCCAATGTCGTCGCGGCGCGCAATCTCGTCGAGAACGAGGGCCGATCCGACGGCTTCGGTTGACGGCTCGCGCTGGGCCTCGCGAAAGGCAGCCCAGTCGATGTTGGTGGTGCGCGGGTCGATTCGCTGCTCCATCAAGCGGCGTGCGAACTCTTCTACGCGTCGATCGATCTCGCGATCCACCAGCGAGCCGGGCACCGGGAACGGCACACGGGTCGCGAGCTTCTTCAGCACGTCGGCGCGCACCTGGCGCTCGGCGGCCTCGGCCGCTTCGGTTTCGAGATCCTGACGCACGCGCGTCCGCAACGCGTCGAGCGTCTCGAAGTCCCCCATGTCCTTGGCGAACTCGTCGTCCAGGGCCGGGACAATGCGCTGCCGCACGTCGTGGACGGTGACGTGAAAGGCGGCATCTGTACCCGCCAGCTCGGTCATCTCATGATCGTCGGCATAGTGCACACGAAAGGCCTTTGACTGCCCGCTGCTCATGCCGCGGACCTCGTCATCGAGTCCGGGTGGATTGGCGGACGCGCCAATCTCGATCGGTACGCGTTCGTGCTTCGTCTTCTCGCCGGCGTGACCTTCCTTGTCGAACGGCTGGCGTTCGAGATCCACGGTCACGGTGTGGCCGTCGCCGACCACATTTTCTTCGACCGGTTCGAAGCGCGCGGCGCGCTCGCGCAACTGTTCGAGCGCCTGGTCCACGGCCGCATCTTCAATCGACGCCGTGCTGCGACGAGCTTCGATCGCGGAGAATTCACCGGGGTCGAATGATGGCAGGACGTCGAACTCGGCCTTGAACGTCAGCGGCTGACCCTCTTCGACATTGATGTCGCGAATGTCGGGGGTGGCAACGGGTTCGACCCCACGCTCGGTGAGCGCCTCTTCCACTGCGCGCTCGACGAGCTCGTGAGCGACGTCGTGCAGGATCTGACTGCGAAAGCGCTGCCGGACGACCTTGCTTGGCACCTTGCCCGGACGGAACCCTGGAAGGCGCGCGGCCTTGCCGTAGCGGGCCGCGACCCGCGCGATCTCGGCGTCCACCACATCGGGCGGGATCTCGACTGTGAGGTTCCGGCGCGTTTCGTTGACGTCGACGAGTTCGGTTTTCATTGAGTGGGGTGAGATTGCTCGATGGCCGTCCACCTCCGCTAAAGCTACGGTGGATAACCTTCGCTGGCTTGCCAACCGAAGCTCACAGGCGTTGGCCAGTGAGCGAAGGGTGGTGCGAAAGGGGGGAGTCGAACCCCCAAAGCCTTTCGGCTACCGGATCCTAAGTCCGGCGCGTCTGCCAGTTCCGCCACTTTCGCGTGTGTGGCGCAGGGTCGTTCTCTATAGATCTCTGTCTCTGAGCCTCAAGCGTAGCATGTCGGGTTCGGCGAATCTAGTGAAGGCCGCGCACGGGGGCCGCCGGCTGGCTACGGTTCCTGAGCCTTGACGTTGGTGACGACGAGCTCCTCGACGTCGCCACGCCGATCCGGCCGGGAGTTGATCGCCCGCCGCGCCGGCACCCGCCAGCACCGCAACCCAGCCCGGCGCACCTCGCGATGGTCGTACAGCGACAGCACGCTTGGCGCGGTGGAGTTGCTCAGGATGACCGCCGCGCCCCGCCTTGCGGCCTCAACGAGAGCGTCCCGGAGCCGGCTTTGGTCCTGACTGGAGAAGCCGTCAGCGGTGTACGCCCGAAAGCTCGCGGTTGTGCTGAGCGGTGCGTAGGGTGGATCGAGGTAGACCAGGTCGCCGGCCTCCGCCCGCGCCACGATTCCCTCGAACGAGGCACGGCGGATGTGGACCCGCGCCGAACGAAGCGCGCTGGCCGCGCATCGCAATTGATCCTCATACACGATGACCGGGTTCGCATAGCGGCCGGCCGGCACATTGAAGTGGCCCCCGCGATTGAGACGAAACAAGCCGTTGTAGCCGGTGCGATTGAGATAGACCAGCATCGCGGCGAGCTCGATTGGGTAATCAACCGGGCGAGCCCCGGCGCGTCGCCATTCGTCACGGCCAGGGTTGAATCGCTCATCCCGTATCTCGTAATAAAACGATTGCCCGCCGCGGCGATGGCCGGCAGCCAATCGGTGAAGCGCGCTGATCATCGCTTCCGTGTCGTTTCGAATGCGCAGGTAGGTCCCGATCAGGTCGTCGTTCTGGTCGCTCAGCGTGGCCGACGCGGCCCGCAGCCTGCCGCCGGCGCTCAGGTCGAAGAAGACGGCGCCACTGCCAACGAAAGGCTCGAAGTACCGTTTGATCGTGGGCGGGTAAAACCGACGGAGCTCGGTGAGAAGCTGGCGTTTGCCACCGGCCCACTTGAGGAACGGGCGCGGCTCGATCGTCGCTTGCACGCTGTCAATTCTAGGTCGGCCATCTTCCAAACGGCACGTCTTCCTGCTCGACCCACCACCAGACCCCGAGCGTCAGGGTCAGCAGCAGCATGCCCATCGCCACCGTGGGGGCCTCGTTGACGACTACCGTCGCAGCGTTCTTGGCGACCAGATCGAGCGCTGAGTAAACGTCACGGCTCACGACGACGAAGCCTGACGCATATACCAAGCCGACGACGCCCAATACCACGAGAGCGACTCCGATCCCGACGAACGCGTTGAAGCTCCAGTCGAGCAGTTGCTCCGATCGCCATCGCTCGCGTCGAACCCGCGCCAGCACGGTGATGGCAAATCCTTGCGGCGCCGCGACGACTGGACGCGACGACAAGGCCTGCTCAATCCGCTGCGCGAGCCGCAGGCGCGCCGCACACTGTGGACAGCTGGCGACATGCGCCCGCACGGCGTCGGGCACGTCATCGCCGACGGCGATGGCTTCGATCAGCACGTTGCTTTCGTGACACGACATCATGACGAAGCTCCGTGATCGGTCTCGAGCCAGTGACGCAGCAACCGCTTGGCACGGTGTAGATGCGTCTTGACCGTGCCCATGGGCAGGTTGAGCGCCGAGGCCAGATCCTCGTATCGCAGGCCCTCGAGATAGTGGCCGTTCACCAGTATCTGATAGGACGTGGGCAGCCGCTCGATCGCCTTTTCGAGACGATCGCGGAGCTCAAGGTCGCCGTACGCCCGGTCGATCGCACCAGGATCGAGAGCCGGCGCATTTGTGCCCGGCCACGGCTCATCGAGCGAGATCACGTTGAGCCCTGGCTTGCGTTCCTCAGTGATGACGTTGGCCACGATCCGAAAGATCCAGGTCGAAATTTTGGACTCGCCGCGAAAGTACGGCAACCCCCGATGGATGCGCAGAAACACTTCCTGCGCGAGCTCTTCCACCCGTGCCGGGTTCGGAACGGACCGTCCGATCAGCGCGAAGACCAGGCGTTTCTGCTGATCCACGAGCTCCCGGAACGCTTCGTCGTCGCCATGCCGGCACCGTTCGATGAGCTGTTGCTCGGAAAGGCCGCTCATCCGCGCAACAGATTAGAACGGCCGCAGGGCCAAATTGTTTCAGGTGAAACAATACTCCGCGCCGCCCGGTCTAATGGTCTCAACTGGAGGTGCAATGCAGCCGGAATCCGTAATCGCACTCGTTTTCAGCTTCCTGATTATCGGTGGCGTGATCATCGTGTACTCGGGGATGCGACATCGCACCAAGGTGCTCGAGATGGCGCATCGCGAGCGGCTGGCGATGATCGAGCGGGGGATTGTGCCGACCGGCGAACTGAACGCAACCGACCAGCAGGTGGTCAAAGCCCAGCGGACCGCACGGAGCAATAAGCGGCTCTCGGCGGGCATTTTCATCGTCGGTCTCGGGTTGGGTCTGGCCACCCTGATTGCGTTCGCGTCGAGGGAGCCAGAGGTGGCGATTGGCGTCGGTGGGGCCATCGCCGTCGTCGGCGCCTCCTTGATCGTAACTGCACTCCTGGTCCACGGCCGTGAAGCCGACGATGCTGTCCGCACCGATACATACGCGACCAGGGATCGAAACACGCCCCCAACCGACCGTTCAGTCTGATCCAGGTCGCACCGGACCGTCTCTTCGAGTCGCTCCCACTGGGGCTATAGTGGGCGGCGACAGCCAAGGAGGAGACTCATGGTGCGCCGCGCCGCCGCAACCCTCGCCGTCATCGCCTCATTTTCCACGACCCCGTTCAGTCAATCCGCCCGGGCGCCGCAAATCGAGTCCATCAAGGCGGCCGAGATGCGCCCCGACCTCTTCTTTCTGGCGTCCGACGCCATGCAGGGGCGCCTCACCGATACGCCGGAGAACGCCATTGCCGCGGATTGGGTGCGTTCGCGATTCGAACGGCTCGGACTCGAGCCTGGCGGTCAAAACGGCGCGTTCGATCACCGCTACAACCTGATGAAGGCGTCACTGGGGCCGGGCAGCACGATGTCGATTGGCGCTGTCGGCAGCGGCAGTACCCGCGCAGACCTCACCGTGGGAGGCGACTTCTACCCGCACCGTTTCAGTGCCAATGCGTCGGCCGAGGGCACGATTGTCTTTGCGGGCTTTGGCATCGTTTCACCCGAACGACAGCACGACGACTATCGCGATGCCGTGCGCGGGCGGGTTGCCCTTCTCCTCGACCGAGAGCCCGGCGTCAACGACCCGGCCAGCGTTTTCGATGGAGTCGTGACCGCAGAAGCGGCCACGCCGATTCGGAAGGTGCTGGCGGCACAGGAGAAAGGCGCTATCGGGGTCATCTTCGTCGAGGATGTGCACAACCAGTCCGGTCCTTCCAATTTTGCCGCCCAGGCGGCGAACTATTGGCCGGCTTCAGCGCCCCGCATCGAGCGCTACACGCTACGTTCCTGGTCCGACCGCGTGCGCATTCCGGTGGTACAGGTCGCGCCCGCCATAGCCGAACGCCTGGTGGCGGCGAGCAGTCGATCGCTCGTCGACCTGGCCAAGACGGCCGAAGCGCGTGGAGGCGTCACGCCGGTCCCGATCTCGACGCCAGTCGCCCTCAAGGCGAGCGTCGTCCATCATACCGTTCCCGATCGGAGCATCGTTGCGTCGCTCGAGGGGTCAGATGCCTCGCTGAAGGACGAGCACGTGCTCGTGAGCGCGCATTTCGATCACGACGGGGCCGACGGTCCAAGGATTCAGAGCGGCGCCGACGATGATGGGTCGGGCACGGTGGGGCTCGTGGAAATCGCCGAAGCGTTTGCACTCGCCGCGCAAAGTGGCCAGCGGCCGCGGCGGTCGATCATCTTCGCGGCCTGGAATTCTGAGGAGCGAGGGTTGCTGGGCGCCTGGGCGTACACCGAAGATCCCGTGGTTCCGCTCGATCGGATCGCCGCGGTCCTGAACATGGACATGATCGGCCGCGACGAGGAGGTGCCGGTCGGCGGGGGTGGTCGCTTCCGAGGTCTGGAGATTCAGACCGCTCAATCGAACAGCAACGCGACCAACATCATCGGCACGCTGCGAAGTCCTGATCTCCGCACGGCCCTCGAGCGAGCCAACCAGGGCATCGGCCTCGACCTTCGCTTCCGGTACGACAACAACGCGTCCAACCTGATGCGCCGGAGCGATCATTGGCCGTTCATCCAGCGCGGGGTGCCTGGCGTCTGGATTCACACCGGCCTACATCCCGACTACCACACGGTGTATGACCGCCCCGAGAAGATCAACTATCCGAAGATGGAGAAGATCGCGCGGATGGTCTATCAGGCGGCGTGGGATCTGGCGAACGCCGCGGGACGCCCGCGTCTGGGGTCCGCGGTGACGACGACGTCGCAAAGATAGAAACGCGCCATCCCAGTGTTCCGCGGTGACAAACGTAGACAGTAAACGTACACCGCCATCGCCCAGTAGCACCTTTGAGCAGAAGCGATTGACAGCAGGACGGTAAGATAGGAGCTGACTGTCATCGAGCTCGGCGCCACGCTGACGCCCGCCGAGCTGAGCAATGTCGCGTGTACTGCCCATGACACAACTCAATGTGCGACGACTGATCACAGCGGCCCTGCTGGCCGGGGGAACCCTCGCGGCGGCTGAAGCCATCACGGCGAACGATTGGCCCGAGTGGCGCGGACCCTCCCGTGATGGGCACTCGGCCGAAACAGGGCTCCCGTCCGCGTGGTCGCCCAAGGGCGAGAACCTGGCGTGGCGAATCCCGATTGGTGGGCGCTCAGCGCCCGTGGTGTTCGGCAATCGCCTCTACCTGCTGACCGTTGGTGGCGATCCGGCCAACGCACAAGAGCGCCTGGTCGCAATTGACGCGGAGGGCGGCAAGGTCGTCTGGGAGCGCCACTTCAGCCTGTACCTCAGCGACGTGCCTCAGCATCGCGCCGCGTGGGCCTCGCCGGCGGTCGACCCGGCGACCGGCAACATCTATATCTTCACGGTTGGGGCTCAGCTCGTCGCGCTGTCACCTGATGGGAAAGTCCTCTGGGACCGCTCCCTGCCGGAAGACTACGGCGCCGTCACCACGCACGGCGGTCGCACGACATCGCCGATCATCCACGGCGACATGGTCATCCTCAATACGCTGCTGCTGGCGTGGGGCGACCTCAATCGCCCGGGCAATCGCTACCTGGCCTTTGACAAGCGCACCGGTCAGACGATGTGGATTAGCTCCCCACAGGCCCGCCACTACGACACCAATTACTCGACGCCGATCATCGTTGACATCGACGGCGTGGACGCGCTGATCGTGGGCGGCACGGACGGATCGTTTCACGCGTTGAAGGTGAACACTGGCGAGCCGATCTGGCGTGTTGATGTGTCCAAGCGAGCCATCCTCAACAGCGCGCTGTATCGCGACGGTATCGCCTACATCACGCATGGCGAAGAAAACATCGGCACGACCGAGATGGGGATGATCGCGGCTCTCGACGCCCGCGGAAAGGGCGACCTGAAGGAGAACGCGTTCAAGTGGAAGACCACGGGCTTCTTGCCGACCTACGCGTCGCCGGTGATGGATGCCGAGCGCCTCTACACCGTCGACAACGGCGCGATCGTCGCCGCTTTCGATCTGAAGAGCGGCACGCGGCTCTGGGAGCGAAGCTTGGGCACGCTTCAGAAGGGTTCACCGCTGTTGGCTGACGGGAAGTTGTACGTCGGGACCGAAAACGGGAAGTTGTACATTCTGCAGCCGACGGCCACCGACGTTAAGGTGCTCGACGAGGACTGGTTGGGGTCGCAGGAAGCGCCAGAAACCATTGTCGCTTCACCCATTGTTGCTGACGGCCGGGTCTACATGACGTCGATGGAAGCAACCTACGCCATCGGAAAGCGTGTCCCGAGGAAACCCGCCGCGAAACCCGATTCGACGACCGCTCCGAAGGGCTCGGGCCCGGTGGCTCACGTGCAGCTGTTCCCTTACGAAGCGCTGCTGTCGCCCGGTCAAAAGCAGAACTTCACGTTACGCGTCTTCGATGCCAACGGCGACTTCATTCGCGAGGAGCCAGCCACGGGCGGCACGTGGTCGGTTGATCAGTTGGCAGGCACTGTGGGTCCCGATGGCGTCTACGTCGCGCCGGCCAACGCGACTGCTGGATTCGTCAAAGCGACAGTCGGCGGCGTCAGTGGGCAAGCGCGCGTGCGCGTGATCACTCCGCTGCCCTGGACGTACGACTTTGAAGCTGCCACAGCCGAGGCCCCACCAGTCTGGTGGACCGGCGCACCGGGCAAAGTGTTTCAACGCACGGTCGAAGGCGTCGGCAAAGTGCTCGTGCGGCCACGTGATGAAACCGTGGGCCGTCGCGCCAAAGTCCTGATGGGTCCCGCCAATCTGAGCGGGTACACCATCGAAGCGGATGTGCGCGCCACCGAGCAGCGTCGTCAACGAGGCGATGCGGGTGTGATCAATCAGCGCTACGCGCTCGTCCTGTTCGGTAATGGGCAGAAGCTCGAGCTGCACCCGTGGCAGGCTGCTGATGAGATGACCGTGCGCGTGCCCTTCAAGTGGGACGCCAATGCGTGGTATCGAATGAAGCTGCGCGTGGACAATCGACCCGATGGCACCGCGCAGGTGCGAGGCAAGGTGTGGCCCACCGGGCAGCCCGAGCCCACGGCGTGGACAGTTGAAAAGATCGATCGCATCGCCCATCGAGAGGGCAGCCCGGGCATTTATGGTGATGGCATCTCGGAGCTGTACTTCGACAACGTGAGTGTGTACCCGAACAAGTGATCAGGTTAGGACCGGGCTAGAAGCCCGGTCCCTCGTGTGGACTTGAAGGGTTGCGAGGACCCGGGCTTCAGCCCGGCATTGATAAGTCAGGCAGACCAATGAAACAGGCCGTAGCAATTGTTGCCGTCGTCATCCTGGCGGCGTCGCCCGCGATTTCTGCCGATTGGCCCATGTGGGGAGGCACCCCGTCTCGCAACATGGTGTCGCCGCTCAAAGGCATGCCGACGTCGTGGGACGTGAAGTCCGGCAAGAACGTCAAGTGGGTTGCCGAGCTGGGCTCGCAATCGTACGGCAATCCCGTTGTTGCCAGTGGCGTGGTGTTGATCGGCACCAACAACGAGGCCGTCCGAGACGCCAAGCAGCCTGGCGATCGCGGTGTCCTGATGGCATTCCGTGAATCGAACGGTGAGTTCATGTGGCAGGCCACGTTCGAGAAGTTGTCCTCGGGACGTGCCAACGACTGGCCCTTTCAGGGGATTGCCTCGTCGCCACTCGTCATCGAGGGCGTGGCTTACTTCGTGACCAACCGCGGCCAGGTGATCGCCGCCGATTTGGACGGCTTCCACGACAAGACGAACGACGGCGCCAAAGACGAAAAGCTGACCGGCACCAACGACCCCGACTTCATCTGGATATTCGACATGATGGAGGAGGTAGGTGCCTTTCCGCACAACCTCTCGAACTCCTCACCAGTCGCGTACCAGAACCTGGTCTACGTCAGCACCTCGAACGGTCAGGACGAGAGTCACGTCAACATTCCGTCTCCGCGAGCGCCGGCGATCATCGCGCTGGACAGGACTAGCGGAAAGTTGGTCTGGGAGGACAACTCCGTAGAGGACCGCATTCTGCACGGGCAATGGTCCACGCCGACAGTGGGCGACATCGGCGGCGTGATGCAGGTGGTGCACGCGCAGGGTGACGGCTGGGTCCGTGGTTACGAAGCCCTCAGCGGCAAGAAATTGTGGGAGTTCGACACCAACCCGAAGGAGTCGGTCTGGCCGAAGACCCGCAACGAGGTCATCAGCACACCGGTGATCCTCGAGAGCGTTGTCTACATCTCCAACGGTCAGGATCCCGAACACGGTGAGGGCGTCGGTCACGCCTATGCCATCGATGGCACGAAGCGGGGAGACATCACGCAATCTGGGCGGCTGTGGCACTACGAAAAGATCCGCCGTTCGATTTCAACGGCGGCCATCAAGGACGGGCTGATCTATCTCGCTGACTTCAGCGGCTTCCTCCACTGCCTCGATCAGAAGACGGGAAAGCCCTACTGGGTACACGACATGTTCGCCGCGATCTGGGGGTCGCCCATGATCATCGACGACAAGGTCTATCTCGGCGATGAAGACGGTGACATCACCGTGCTGCAGCATGGCAAGGAGATGAAGGTCGTCTCCGAGCAGAACATGGGCAGCTCGGTCTACTCGACCGTTGTCCCGGCCAACGGGATGCTGTTCGTGATGAACCGCAATCAGCTCTATGCGCTGGCCGAGGGCGCGTCCTTCAAGCGGCCGAGCGCTCAGTAGCAACTGCGGACAGCACGAAACATCAGCACCGATGCGACGTCGGGACTTCATCGGCTGGCTCGCGGCGATGGCCGCCGCTCCTCGCTTGTCGCAAGCGCAAACCGGAAGCGCGGCGCCTGCAGATGCGTGGCCGCACTTCCGCGGGAACGCGGCGCTGACCGGGGTCTCATCCTCGACCGTGCCTTCGTCGCTCAAGCGACTCTGGATCTGGGAAACCAGCCCGGACATCCCGGTCGATTCGTCACCAGCCGTGGTCGCGGATGTCGTGTATGTCGGCACGGCCGCCGGAGAGCTCGTCGCGTTGGGTCTGAGTGACGGCAAGCTGCGCTGGCGCTACAAAGCAGGGGAGTCGATCGGCGAATCGTCGCCGGCAGTCCTCGAAGGTCGCGTGTTCATCGGCGATCTGGACGGCACCATCCACGCGGTCAACGCAGCCGACGGCAAGGCGGCGTGGACCTATAAAACGAAGTCCGAGATCAAGTCCTCGCCGATCGTGACCGCCGACCTCGTCCTGATTGGCTCGTACGATGGCCTGCTCTATGGTCTCGGTCGCGCCGACGGCAAGCTGCGGTGGACGGTCAAGACCGAGAACTACGTGCACGGCACGGCCGCGATCGTCGACGGCTCGGCGTACTTCGCGGGCTGCGACGAGATTTTTCATGCGGTCCGGGTGCGCGACGGCAGCAAGATCTTCGAGGCGTCGGCCACGGCGTACACCGGAGCCTCAGTCGCCATGGCCGACGGAGTTGGCTATTTCGGCACGTTCGACAATCAGGTGATCGCGTTTGACGTCAAGACTCGACGCGTGAAGTGGAGCTACGAACACCCCGAGCGCAAGTTTCCCTTTTACTCGTCGGCGGCCATCGATGCTGGCTTGGTCGTGCTCGGCGGGCGGGATCGGATGGTGCACGCGCTCGATATAGCGACGGGCAAATCGCAATGGACACATATGACCCGTGCGCGAATCGACGCCTCGCCGGCCATCGCAGGGGGGCGTGTCTATGTCGGGTCGAATGACGGACGCTTTTACGTCCTCGATCTCAAGTCGGGCAAGGTGTTATGGGAGTACCGAGGACGGCGGCGCACTCATGTCATCACCCGCCATCGCGTCTGGCCGGGTCGTGTTCGGATCGTCGGATGGACGGGTGGTCTGTCTGGGTGGATAAGAACCTCGTCGGTCGGTTGCCAGCCGGCAGCCGTCCGGCGGTGGCCGGTAGCCGGCGGCCGTCTGCAGCCAGCCTTATCGAAATTCGATCGTCACCGTCGGATTGTTGATCTTCACGCCCTTCACATCCTTCAGGTACGGCCGTACGTCGGCAATGGACGCCCCCGGGCGGACCTTTGACTGCAACGCCGTCAGCGCGGCTTCGTCTTCGAAGAGCGTTGCCATGTCCAGTTCCAGCAGCGTGACGCGTGAGCCATTGACGTAGTCGGCGTTGGTCTTGACGATCTTGCCTTCGACTTCGACGTCGATCAGGACCTTGAAGCCCTGGAACATCGTCTTGACCATCTGCATCATTGCCGGATCGATCTTCTGCGGGGGCGCGGACGGGTCGACCTTGGGGCCAGGCGCGGTTGTCGATTCGTCCACCGTGATGGTCAGGACCGAGTTCGACCCCTGTTTCGCAAAGCCGAACTTGATCGGGGCCTTGCTGGTCGGGGGAGGACCGCCGAATGTGCCCGAGGAAGTGCCCGCCATCTGTGGATCCTGATCGACACGAATCTTGGTGACATCGTCGAACGCGAAAATCGCCTTGGCGCCCTCGAATCCACCTTCTTTCAGCGGTGTCAGGGATACCGGCTTGACGCCCATCCGTTCCGCGGTTCGTTTGAACTCGGCTTCGTTGAGGACTCCGGGAAGTTCCTTCACCTGCCCTTGCGCACCCGCTCCGGCCATCAGGCCCTTGAGGGTCGCGGTGTTGACGAGGAGCGTCTGCTCGATGGTGCCGCTGCCGTCAGGCTTGATCCGAACCAGCGAGGCGCTGTTGATGCACCCCGACAACGTGCACGCGATGACGACGACGAGAGCGATGCGAAAAAGGGCCATGAAACCTCCGTCGACGTACACGCGGGGGACGAGCCGCGGCGACTCCTGAGATCATACACTTGCCTGTCATGAACGACCGCGAAACTTGTCGCGCCCTGGTAACCGGCGCAGCTTCCGGAAGACCTGAACTTCCCTGACGCGCCGACGTCTATCTTCCTATGCTGAAAGACCTGCGCTATGCCGTCCGGTGGCTTGGCGAAGTCCGGGGTTTGCGGCAGTGGCGATTCTCTCGCTGGGGCTTGGCATCGGCGTCAACACGGCGATGTTTTCGCTGGTAGACGCGATTCTGCTGCGCCCCATCCCGGTTCAGGATCCTGCCACGCTGGTCGATGTCTTCACCAGCAGTAGTGACGGCGACGAGTATGCGACCACCGTCGTACCCGGATTATCTCGAACTGAGAGCGCAGAACGCCGTTTTCTCCGACATGATCGCGTATACGCCGATGTTTGCGCCGCTGAGTCTGGGCGATCGCGCTCGACTCGTCATCGGTCAATTGGTGACCTCCAACCATTTCGATGTGCTCGGCGTTGCGCCGTTCCTGGGACGCATGCTGGTGCCCGCTGATGACGCACCTGGCGCAGATCGCGTTCTGGTCATCTCGCATCGCATGTGGGTCAGCGACTTTGGCAGCGATCGCGGTGTGGTCGGACGCTACGCTGCAGCTGCGTGGACAGCCATACACCATCGTCGGGGTCGCCCCACCCGCGTTCACCGGCGTCATTCCCATGTTCGTCCCCGAGATCTGGCTGCCAGTCGTGCATGTCGAGGAAGTGGAGCCAGCGGGCATCAACGAGCAACGTGCCTTCGCCGACCGGCAAGACGCGCATTGAGCGACGAGGCAGCCGCTGGTTGTTCGTCAAAGGGCGGCTCAAAGCGGGCATGTCCGCAGCCGACGCGCGCGCGCAGATTCCCGTGCTGGGCACGCAACTGGCAAACGCTTATCCCGAAACCAATCGCATTTTCCGCATGGCCGCTTTCCCCGACCGATGACGTTCGCTTGTTGGTGCCGCAGTCGAGGTGGGCCAATCGCGATGGGATCGGCCGGGGTCATGACGGTAGTCGGGCTCGTGCTGCTCATTGCCTGCGCCAACGTCGCGGGGATGCTGCTCGCACGCGCCTCAGCACGTCGCCGCGAGATCAGTGTTCGGCTCGCCGTTGGCGCGAGCCGTGGGCAGCTCGTTCGACAGATGTTGATCGAGGGCTTGGTCATCGGGTTGTCCGGTGCGCTCGTCGCTGTTGGTGTGGCGTGGGCTCTGCTCCAAGCCGTGCGCGCGATCGACCTACCAATTCCTGGCGATTTCGATGCTCGATGTTCGACTCGATCGACGAGTCCTGCTGTTCGCAGTACTCATTGCGGCGGTGGCCGGTGTCGTTGCCGCATTGACGCCCGCATGGAAGGCTTCGTCGCCTCACCTTGCCGGTGATTTGCGCGGCGATGCGCCCACAGCGAAACTCGCAGGGCGCCGTTGGGCGTTGCGCGACGCGCTCGTCGTGGGCCAGCTCGCGTTGACGGCTGTGCTGCTCGTCGTGGCCGGGCTCTTGTTGCGGAGCTTTGGCGCTTCGCGAGCCGCCGATGTGGGCTTCCGTATCGATGGCCTTGCCGTCCTGTCGGCGGACCTGGACATGATGCGGTACTCGCCCGAACGGTCACAGCAGTTCTGGACCCAGGCGCTCGACCGCGTGCGCGCTCTACCGGGTGTGGAAAGCGCAGCGGTGGTCACGCCACGCATGCCCTTTGAGGTCAACTTCAGTCAGACGAGCATTCGCATCGATGGCAAGGAGTACGGTCCCGACGATCGCGGTGAGACCGTGGCGAACGTCGACGTATCGCCGGAGTACTTTGCCACGATGGGCATCCCAGTCGTCGAGGGTCGCAACTTCGCCGTGAGCGATCGCGAGGGCGCGCCGCTGGTGGCGGTCGTCAACGAGACCATGGCCCGCCGTTTCTGGCCGAACAGTTCCGCCGTCGGGCGGACGTTTCGTCTGTCGTTCGGCACGGGTCAGTACATGGTGATCGGCGTCACTCGTGATCATCGGGTCCACACCGTCGCCGAGAATCCGACGCCGTATCTGCACTTCTCGGCGCTGCAGCGCCCGTCGCGATTCAATCACCTGCTGGCGCGAACGTCGGGAGATGCCGAGGCGCTGGTCGTTGCGATGCGTCGAGAGTTGCTCACGCTCGAGCCAGGTCTCGTGTTCATCAGTAGCTCCACGATGGAGAAGTCGCTCGAGGCATCGCTGCTCCCAGAACGCGTCGGCGCCGTTCTGGCCGCTGGCTTCGGGGGCCTTGGCACCCTGCTGGCCGCGATCGGCCTCTACGGTGTCATCGCATTCTCCGTGACGCGCCGCACGCGCGAGATTGGCGTTCGCATGGCCATTGGCGCGGATCGACGACGTGTGCTGGGGTTGATCATGCGTCAAGGCCTCGTGCTCGTCGTGGTTGGAGCAGTCGCCGGCCTGGCTCTGGCTGCCGCAGCCGCGCAGGTGTTGAGCGGCGTCCTGTATGGCGTGGGGGCGTTCGACCCGCTCGCCTGGACCATGGCGCTCGGAGTGCTCGCTGCCGCAGCGACGCTGGCCAACTTCGTCCCGGCACTTCGCGCAATGCGCGTGAATCCTGTTACGGCGCTAAGGGCGGAGTAGGCCAGCGGCTTCGACGCGGAAGGCCGGCATTCGGCCGGACGGCCGCTACGCGGAGGGCCACGCTTCGCGTGGAAGGCGGCTTCGCCGAGGGCCGTGCTTCGCACGGAAGGGCGCTCGCAGTCGCTCGCGGACGGCCGTCGCTTCGCGACGGATGGCTGTGCTTTCGCGCGGGTCTCGACTGCGCAAGGAAGGCGCCCGCCGGGATCATCACTGCACCATTGGCACCCTTGGCACCTGAAGCACCTTACGCACCGCACCTTCGGCACGTTAGGCACCTTCGGCACTCTAGGCACTCGCGCTTATACTGTCTCGACATGCCGATCTTCGCCATTCCCATCCGCTCATTCGCGGCCGCCGCGCTTGCCGGTGTCCTGACCGCATCCCTGGCCGCTCAACAGGTGCAGATGCAGCCGACGCCCAATCGCCGGACCGGAGAAGGGGATGGTCCGTACGACCGGCTGGTCATTCGCAGCGCCACGGTCATCGACGGGACCGGCGCGCCGCCGAGAGGGCCGATTGATCTCGTCATCACCCAGGATCGAATCACCGAGATCTCGAGCGTGGGCTACCCCAAGGTGCCCATCACCGATCGCGGGCGTCCCGCCAAGGGAACCAGGGAGATCGACGCGACGGGGATGTTCGTCATGCCAGGCTTCGTCGATTTGCACGTGCACTGCGGTGGCGGGCAGGCCAACGATCCAGAGTACGTCTACAAGTTGTGGTTGGCGCACGGGGTGACGACCGTGCGCGGCGTTCCGTGCGGCAGCATGGATTGGGACCTGCAGCAACGCGACCAGTCGGCGAAGAACCAGATCGTCGCGCCGCGAATCTTCTCCTATCACCGCCCCTTCACCGGCGAGGGTTGGGATCGTTCGCGACCGCAGACGCCAGACAGCGCCCGCGAGTGGGTCCGATTCGCCGCCAAGAAGGGTATCGACGGCCTCAAGATGGGCGCCTACGACCCCGAGATCATGGCGGCGCTGCTCGACGAGGCCAAGAAGCTCGGTCTCGGCTCCACCGCACATCTCGATCAGATGGGCGTGGTTCGCATGAACGCGCTGCAAGCGTCACGGTTGGGCCTTGGCGCGATGACCCACTATTACGGCCTCTTCGAGTCGCTCCTCAAGACCAACAGCATTCAGCCCTATCCCGTTACCCACAACTACAACGACGAGCAGCATCGCTTCGGTCAGGTGGCTCGGCTCTGGGACAAGATTCACCCGCGCGGCAGCGATCAATGGAACGCCCTGATCAAGGAATGGGTCGATCGCCGCTTCATCGTCGATCCGACCATGACGATCTATTCGGCGGGGCGGGATGTCATGCGGATGCGAAACGCTGACTGGCACGAGAAGTACACGATCCCGTCACTCTGGGATTTCTATCAGCCCAATCGTGTCGCCCACGGCTCGTATTGGTTCGACTGGACCACCGAAGACGAGGTGGCCTGGAAGAACTTCTACGGCGTATGGATGTCGTTCCTCAACGACTTCAACAATGCCGGCGGCCGGGTGACAACCGGTTCCGATTCTGGGTTCATCTATCAGACCTACGGCTTCGGCTACGTTCTCGAGCTCGAGATGTTGCAGGAGGCCGGGTTCCATCCGCTCGAAGTCGTGCGATCCGCGACGCTGTTCGGTGCCGAAGCGCTGCACGAGCCCAAAGGCAAGGCCATCGAGTTCGGGATCCTGCGACAGGGCCTCAAGGCCGACCTGGTGATCACGAAAGAGAACCCGCTGCAGAACTTCAAGACCCTGTACGGAACCGGCGCCGTCCGAATCAACGACGCCGCCAACAAGCCCGAACGCGTCGGCGGCATCGACTTCGTCGTCAAGGACGGCATCGTGTACGACGCGAAGAAGCTGCTCGCTGACGTGGCCGCCAAGGTCGAGAAGGCGAAACAAGCACGACGTACCACCACCACCGCGCAGTAGAGCTGTTCGGCACCGGGACCCTCCCACGCGGGTGGTCGTATGCGCACTTAGGAAGCGATGTCGAAACTGTTGAAATGGTTGCTGTTGTTCGTCGCACTCATCGTCGTGGTAGCGTCTGCGGGAGTCGCGTATTTCTTCGTCGCATATCCGAACGTGCCGCCAGCCGAAAACGTGACGGTCCAGGCGACACCTGAGAAGATCGCCAGAGGGGAGTACCTGTCAAAACACGTGACCGGTTGTGTCGAGTGTCATGCCGAGCGGGACTTCACAAAATACGCCGCGCCGGTCAAACCGGGGACGCTCGGAAAGGGAGGCGAGCAGTTTGGTGATCCGGAGACGCCGATTCGCGTGCTCTACAGCAAGAACATTACGCCGGCCGCCATAGGAACATGGACTGACGGCGAGGTGCTGCGCGCGTTGGCATCGGGGGTGAACAAGGACGGCGAACCGCTGTTCCCGATCATGCCGTATCCGCGATATGCCAGGCTGAGCCGCGAAGATGCCGAGGCGATCGTCGCCTACCTCCGCACGCTGAAACCGATTGAGTACACGGCGCCTGCCCGAGAGCTGGCGCTGCCGCTTCCTCTCATCGTGCGCACGATTCCATCCCATGCGACGTTTCGGCACATGCCGCCCAAGACCGATCGCGTCGCCTACGGCGAGTACCTGACGAACGCGGCCGTTTGCGCTGATTGCCACTCGCCGACGGACGACCAAGGCACGCCGCTGCCGGGTCGCGAGTTCTCCGGCGGCTTCGAGATGAAGTTGCCTGGGGGCGGCGTCGTGCGTTCGGCCAACCTGACGCCCGACGCGGACACCGGCATCGGCACCTGGGATGAGCAGCAGTTCGTCGATAAGTTCAAGGCCTTCGAAGGCACCGAACATCGGACGCTCACCGCGGCCGAGCAGCGCGAAAATACGTGGATGCCGTGGTATGCGTATGCGGGCATGTCGCGCGAGGATCTCGGCGCGATCTACACCTACTTGCGCAGCCTCAAGCCCGTGATCCACCGCGTTCAAAAGCACAACTGAGCCCGAGGTCCAGTTGATTCGTGGGCGTGAATCCGCCCACGTCCCCCGGCATAGGAACGATGGGTGCCGGTTCTGCGTGGCACGTGTCCACGGTCCTACGGTCCACCGTCGACAGATAACGACTTTTATGCGCCGAATGGCTCGTGTTCTGTCCTTTGGGTGCCGTAGACTGCAGACCAACGACAAGCGGCCGAAACGATGAGACGGCACCGTGGGCCGTGGACCGTGGACCGATAGCGTGAATCTCAATCTCAAAGGCAAGCGTGCCATCGTGATGGCGGCCAGTCGCGGTCTGGGCTATGCCTCGGCGCTGGCGTTGTCGCGTGAGGGCTGCGATTTGGTGATCTGCAGTCGTGACGAGTCCCGCATTCAAGCGGCCGCCAACGCGATCAGCCAGGAAACTGGCGGCCGAGTCCACCCGGCCGTGGCCGACGTGAGCAGCGCGCGCGAGGCGAGTCAACTGGTCGAGACCGCGGCGTCTCGGCTTGGCGGTCTCGACATCGTCGTGCACAATGCGGGCGGCCCGCCGGCGGGCGAGTTCGTCGCGATGACCGAAGCACAGTGGCAGAAGGCCTTCGAACAGAATCTGCTGAGCCTGGTGCGTGTCGTGCAGGCCGCGATCCCGCATTTGAAGCGCGCCGGAGGGGGCCGGATTCTGACCATCGCTTCCTCGTCCATCAAACAGCCGATTCCCAATCTGGTCCTGTCGAACGCGCTCCGGGCGGGCGTGTGGGGGCTCGCGAAGACGCTCTCACGCGAGCTGGCGGCCGACAAGATTCTCGTCAACGTGATCGCACCGGGTCGAATCCAGACCGAGCGGATCGACGAGCTCGACCGGCTGACAGCAGAGCGATCCGGGAAGTCGCTCGACGAAGTGCGGCAGGCCTCTGCGGCAAGCGTGCCCCTCGGCCGCATCGGTCGGCCCGAGGAGCTCGCGAACCTCGTGTGCTTCCTCGCCTCCGATGCTGCCGGTTACATCACGGGTCAGGCGATTACCGTCGATGGTGGGGCAGGGACGGTACTCTAGACATCTTCTAAGGTCATTATCGTGAGTCTTGAAGCAAGTTTTCGCCGCACCCCTCTCTTCTCGGCCGTTTGAGGCGGAGCTTCGCTAGATGGCGCGCATCATGCTCCATTCGATTGGCGTCCGCGAGATTTTTCCAGGCCTTCGCGCGCGCATCATTCACACTGCCCGGACGTCTCAGTCGTGGGTCGAGATAGACGAGGGTGCCACGTTTCCCGAGCACCACCATCCACATGAACAGGTCGTCAACGTGCTCGAGGGCGTGCTCGAACTCACGGTGAACGGCGAGGTGTCGCGGCTCGAACCAGGCGACGTCTTCGTCATTCCGCCCGGCGCACCGCATTCGGGTCGGGCGCTAACCGCATGTCGGGTGCTCGATGTCTTCGCGCCCGTCCGTGAAGACTATCGCTGAGGGCAAGGTGTTTCTGCTCACCCTTCTCCGGCACGTGATCGTTACAGGGCTCGTGACCATTGCGGTGACGATCCTCCTGCAGTCGGCATGGGTGATGGCGTCGCCTACGAGTGCGCAGGGCGGCGCGCAGCCGCCTCAAGGTTCACCCGCAACGTCGACGGAGCGGCTCGACTTTCCGGTTTTCGTGGAGCGTCTGCGGGTCGAGGCTGCCGAGCGCGGCATCAGTGAAGACACCATCAAGCTCGCCTTGACGACTCTCGAGCCGTCGCCGAGCGTCATCGAACGTGACCAGACGCAGGCGGAGTTGGTGCTGTCCATCGACGACTATCTGGCGCGGCGACTGACCCGCCCGGTGATCCGCACCGCGCGAGCGAACGCGACCAAACACAAAGCGTTGCTCGCCCGTGTCCACGACAAGTACGGCGTGTCGCCACGAGTCATCGTCGCGATCTGGGGCCTCGAGTCCAACTTCGGAAGGTTCAGCGGCGTGCGCCCCACCGTTCAAGCCTTGGCGACGCTTGCATGGGAGGGCCGGCGCGGCCCGTTCTTTCGCGCGGAACTGATGGATGCGCTCACCATCCTCGATCGCAAGCACGCGGCCCTGGAGCAACTGAAGGGTTCGTGGGCGGGTGCCATGGGTCAGACGCAGTTCATGCCTTCGAGCTATCTCAAGTGGGCGGAAGACTTCGACGAAGATGGAGATCGTGACATCTGGCGCTCAACCCCCGATGTCTTTGCGTCGATCGCCAACTATCTCAAGTCGCACGGATGGTCCTCTCAGCGAACGTGGGGCCGCGAGGTGACGCTGCCGGATTCCGGCATTGCCGCAATCCGCGAGAAAGCCGGGATGCGCGTCGAGGGATGCCGGGCCGAGCGCGAGATGACCAAGCTCCTCCCGCTTCAAGCCTGGCGAGATCTCGGTGTGAAAACGGCCGACGGAAAAGCGCTGCCGCGAGTCGAGATTGAGGCGTCGCTCATCTCCACCGGGAAACGTACGTTCCTCGTCTATGGCAACTACGACGCACTCCTCGAGTACAACTGCGCGCACTCGTACGCCCTTGCCGTCGCGCTTCTCAGTGAGCGCATCGGCTGAGCCATCGCCCCGCGGAGACCACCCCACCGCGCACAGTCCGCGCTGTGGGGACCCCGGAGCGGGGCAAAACAACATAGCCCTAGCGAAGCGAAGCCGACGCATCTCTTCTCGGCGGTTTGAGGCGGAGCTTCGCTAGAATGAACGTGATCGTGTCGTCCAAGCCATCCACTGTGCTCGTCGGGTCGTTTGCCGTTCTCGCAGCCGTGGCGATGAGCTCGGCGGTCTACTTCGCCGGAACCGGTCACCTGCCTCTGGCAATGACTGGCGCCGGGCTGTTCGTGCTGCTCGGAGGGATCACGTTCGAACTCGCGCGTCGCCGCTCCGTCTAAACGTATATGACCCAGCACTACAAGCCGGGCAATGCCGCTGTGTTCAGCCTGCTCATTCCCGGCGTCGGCCAGATCTACAACGGCGACTTTCTGCGCGGCATCTTCTGGCTCATCATCACTCCAGGATTCTGGATCGGCACCGCTGGCCTCTTCGGATGGCCGTTCCACCTGATTTCCGCCTACACGGCGTACCACCGCGCGCAGGTGAAGAACCGCTGGGTGCCAGCACCCCAAGCACCCTAAGCACAAGCACCCAAGCACCCTAAGCACCAAGCACCTTAGGCACCCGCACCTTCGGCACCATAGGCACCTTCGGCACTGCAGGCACCGTACGCAGTAATCTGTAGGCCATGAACAGTGACCTGCTGAACGGCCTCAACGAGCACCTGAAGCTCGAGTTTCGCGCGTCTCACGAATATCTCGCCATGGCCATCTGGCTGGCCGAACACGACCTGCCAGGGTTCTCGAAGTGGATGCGCCAGCAGTCCTCCGACGAGCTGATGCACGCGCAGCGCATCATCGATCACCTCGTTGAGCGCGATCAGAAGGTGGTTCTTCCCGCGGTTGATGCACCGCCGACGGGCTGGGCTTCGGCCGAAGCGCTGTGTGATCACATTCTCAAGAACGAGCAAGAGGTCACCGGCTCGATCAATAACTTGTACGCGATAGCTGAGAAGACCAAGGATCGCCCGGCCACGGTGATGCTGCAGTGGTTCGTCACCGAACAAATGGAAGAGGAGGCGGCAGCGCGCGCCGTGCTCGGCCGCATTCGTCTCGCCGGCAACAGCGGGGTCGGGCTGCTGATGATCGATCAGGAGCTCGCGACCGGTCGCGTGCCGGGCATGCCGGTCGAAGGCGCGGCCACCGACGCCTAGCGTGCTCGACGCGACGCGGCTGCTCGCGCTTTACGTCCGTTGACGTTGGTTCCGCGTCTTACCACCATGCTTCGCACGACGGTGCCACTCGTCCCAGCATTCGTCCTCGTCGTCTGCACGGGCTTGTCCGCGCAGGACTGGCCATCCTTTCGCGGTCCGCGTGGCTCTGGCGTGTCACTGACCGCGACGCCGCCGGCGACGTGGAACGTGAGCACGTCGGCCAATGTGGCCTGGCGAACGCCAATCGCGGGTCTCGGTCATTCGAGCCCCATCGTCTGGGGCGATCGCATTTACGTCACCACCGCGGTATCGGACGTGAAGGCGTCACGTTCCCTCACGCTTGGAGACTCCGACCAGGCTGGCATCGACGCGGCGAAGGACATGGTGCCTCATCGCTGGCAGCTGATGGCGCTCGATCGATTGAGCGGCAAGGTGCTGTGGACGCAGTCTGTGCATCAAGGCATTCCTCGCGTCAAGCGACACGTGAAGGCCAGTCACGCATCGGCCACGCCAGCCACGAACGGCAAGATTATCGTCGCGCTGTTCGGCTCCGAAGGGCTCTTTGCGTTCGATCCGTCTGGCACAGTGCTGTGGCGCCAGGATCTCGGGGTCATGTCCGTCGGGCTCGCCGACGACCCCACCTACGAATGGGGGCCTGCCAGTTCGCCGATCATTCATGGCAACGTCGTCATCGTGCAGAACGATCGCTACCGCGACTCGTTTCTGATCGCGTTCGATCTGCCGACCGGCAAGGAGATCTGGCGTTCGGGGCGAGACGAGCTTCCAGCCTGGACGACGCCGCTCGTTCACGAGGGCAGTAGAGAGCAGCCGACGATCGTGACCAACTCGCCGCGCTTTATCCGTGGACACGACCTCGGCACCGGACGCGAGCGCTGGCGTCTGCAGGATCCCGAAGGAGAGGTCAAGGTCAGTACGCCGGTCGCGGCGGGCGATCTCGCGATCGTCACTGGTGGTTATCCCGCGGCGGGCCGACCGATCTATGCGATTCGCGTAAGTGATGGGTCGCTTGCGTGGCGAGTGGATCGAGGCTCGCCCTACACCAGCACCCCTCTTGTGCATGAGGGGCTGCTCTACATCGTGACCGACAACGGCATTCTCAGCGCCTACCAGGTGTCCGATGGTCAGCGCGTCTACCAGCGGCGACTGTCGCCCGGCGCCGGCGGCTTCTCGGCTTCGCCGGTGGCCGCCGGCGGGCGTCTCTATCTCGCGAGCGAGGATGGCAAGGTGTTCGTCGTCCGAACCGGTCGAACCTTTGAGTTGCTCGCCGCCAACGACATGAACGAAGTCTGCATGGCAACGCCGGCCCTGTCAGGCGATCTCCTGCTGGTTCGAACGCAAGGCCATCTCTATGCCCTGCGCGGAACGTAACCTGACCCGCGCTCGCCTCGTAGATCCCACGATCACTGTTCGGTGACCCCAGACCAGGAGCGCGAGCTCGGGCGCTTGATGACATCGGCGCAGGATGGCGATCGGCAGGCCTACGAAGATCTGCTGACGCGGGTGGCGAGGCTCGTCCATGCGTTCGTCCGACGCCGGGTCGGCGATGCCCCGTGGTCGGAGGACGTCGTCCAGGAGACGCTGGTCGCCCTCCACCGCGCCCGGCATACCTACGATGTGTCCCGTCCGTTTGCGCCCTGGATGTATGCGATTGTTCAAAACCGGCTGGTGGACGCGCTGCGCGCCCAGCGACGACGGCTGCTGCGGGAGATTCAGCCAGACTTTACCGCTGAACCGTCGAGCCGTGCTCCGCAGGAGCGAGATGCCTTGCGCGCGGACGTGCGACGCGCGGTGGCCGGCCTGCCCGACCGTCAGCGGCAAGTCATCGAGCTGCTCAAATTCGAAGATCTGAGCGTGCGCGATGTCGCGGCCCGGCTTGGGATGAGCGAAGCGAACGTCAAGGTCACCGCGCATCGCGGGTATCGCGCGCTGCGGCGGCAGATCGAGGAGTGGACTCGTGCCGACTGAGGACCTGATTCAGCAGCTTACGAGCGACCTGCAGCCCGTGCGCCGGCTGCGGCCCGTTGCGATACGGGTCGTCGGTTGGTTTGTCGTCGCCACGGCGTCGCTGGGGCTCGTGATGATCCTGATGGGCGTGCGCCGCGAGTTGGGAGACGCAGCCGATCGCAGTGATTTTGCCATCGAGGCGGTGCTTCTCATCGTCACCGCGTTGTCGGCGGCCGTCGGAGCCTTGCTGGTAAGCATCCCCGGCGCGGAGCGCGCTCGGCTCGTGCGATGGCTGCCCATCGTTGCAGGCATCGCGACGGTCCTGTGGGCCCTCGGTGAGCTGGTGATGGCCTCGGCAATGGGCGCCCCCACCGGACGCTTAACCTTTGCCTGGCACTGTGTGTACAAGACGGCGAGTGTTGCGGCAATCCCAAGCATCGTGTTGTTCGTGATGATCAGACGCGCCGCGCCGCTGCACGCGGCGCGCGCCGGGTTCCTCGCCATTCTCGCTACGGCCGCCGTTGGGGTTCTCGGCGCGAACATCATCTGCCCCAACGATCGGCCGCTTCACATGCTGCTGTGGCATGCCGCGCCGTTGATGCTGTTTGCTGGCCTCGGGGCGGGTCTCGGCACGTGGCTGCTGCGATGGCCTAGCGAAGCTCCGCCTCAATCCGGCAAGCGCACATCGGCTCCGCTTCGCTAGGGAGCAGTATTTGTTTTGCCCCGCTCCGCGGGGCGGGGGCGGCGTGTAGGATCAGTCGATGGCGGTCAACCGATGGAACCCGGTCCTGGACGGCGTGTTCACCGAGACCGCGCTCCGAGGCAAGCTCGAGGCGCAGGGATATCGCGTGGCCCGCTACGTCTACGCCCCCGGGACGGTCTTTCCGGATCACGCACACGGCGTCGACAAGATTGATGCCGTCGTTGCCGGCCGTTTCCGGCTGATCATCGGCGGGCACGTTGTCGTGCTGCGTGCGGGCGAGTGGGTCAGCGTCCCGGCCGGTGTGGTTCATAGCGCAGCCGTCGTTGGTGACGAGCCGGTGATTTCCCTCGACGCGATCAAGGTCGATCCGTTCGGATCGGTGGCGTAGGTGAGGGTCGCGGTCATCGGCGCCGGTGGGGTCGGCGGCTACTTTGGCGCCCGACTGCAAGCCTCAGGTGTTGACGTCGGATTCGTCGCGCGCGGGCAGCACCTTGACGCTCTCAAGACGAGCGGCCTGCGACTCGAGAGCCCTCGCGGCAACCTGCACCTGCCTCACGTGATGGCGACCGAAGACCCAGCGACCATCGGACCGGTCGATAGCGTCCTTGTCACCGTCAAGATGTATGACCTCGATGCCGCGGCCGCAACACTCGAGCCGCTCATTGGGCCAGACACGGCCGTCGTCACCCTGCAGAATGGCGTCGAAGCCGTTGACATGGTTGCGCAAAAGGTTGCGCGCAAGCATGTCGTCGGCGGTGTTGCGTATATCGCTGCGGTGATCGGCGAGCCAGGGCTGATTCGGCATACCTCGCTCGATTCGCTGATCTTCGGCGAGCTCGACGGACGTCGATCGGAGCGTCTCGTCAAGCTCGAGGCGGCGTGTCAGCGCGCGGGATTCGGGGCTCGTATCAGCGAGCAGATCGAGACCGACCTGTGGTCGAAGTTCTCACGCCTGTCGGTCTTCAGCGGCATGACGGCGGTGACGCGGTCGCCGATGGGCGTGCTGCGAGCGGATCCGGAGCTGCGGGCAATGCTGGTGGCGGCGTGTGAGGAAACGATGAGCGTCGGCCGGGGCCGAGGTGTGGCTCTGCCGGCTACGTTGATGGGCGAGATCCTGCAGATGGTCGACGGGCTCCCGCATCATGCCAAGGCATCGATGCTCGAGGACCTCGAACGCGGTCGGCGCCTCGAGTTGCCCTGGTTGAGCGGGGCCGTCGTTCGGCTCGGCCGCGCTGCCCGTGTCGCCACGCCCATCCATTCATTCATCGCGACCGTGCTCAATCCCCACGTCAACGGCTCCATCCGCGGAATACAGGAGGGCGCTGAAGCAACTTGATCGAATAACATCCGCGGAAGTCAGGAGGACGCGGAAAATCGCGGACTCGAGTCATACCGCAGGAGCCAGGAAGACGCGCTCGATGAACCAATACCCGCCGGCCGCAATGACGGCGAGCGATCCAACGACGACCAGGCGGCGTCCAAGCGCCTCGCTACGGCGTCGAATGGTGGCAAGAATCCAGGCGACGATCAAGACAATCACCAACTGACCGATTTCGACTCCGAGGTTGAAGGAGAAGAGCGACCACCCGAGTGCGGTCATCGGCAGACCAAACGCCTTGAGCACGCTGGCGAATCCGAAGCCGTGGATCAGTCCGAACACACCGGCCACGAGCGGGCGAATGTCACGCGGACGTTTGGCTCGGGACTCTCGAGCGCTCGACTGACTGGTCTTGCGGGCGTCATGTTGCACCAGGAGATTGTCTGCGCCGACGAAGATGATGCTCAGCGCGATGGCCGGTTCGATCACGCTCGCCGGAGGCGAAAGAACGTTGAGGGCCGCGAGCGACAGCGTGATGCTGTGTCCGAGCGTAAAAGCCGTCACGATCTTCACCAGTTGCCAGGTGGACCCGCCGAGCAGCAGCAGCCCGATCAGAAAGAGCACGTGGTCGGGTCCGATGAGGATGTGTTCGATCCCCGATGGCACGAACACGGCGAGCACCGCGGCCGCGCCCTGCCACGACCCCGCGTAGTAGTCGATGCTCGGGCGACTGCCGTCGAGGATGGCTTGGTGCCGCAGGGTGCCGTTCTCGTAGACGTTGACGAACGTCTGGTGGATTGGATCGTAAGGAAACAGGACCGCGTTCACCCTGGCCGACCCGGCACGTCCGGTGCCCAGCCGGAATGTCAGCCGCAAACTTTGGCGCTCGGGCAGCGTCTCCAGCCCGACCCATTGCAGCGGCTGTCGGACGCCGTCGAGCATGATGGTCAAACGGGAATCGATCAGACGGGTGAGCTGATCGCGGTATTTTTCGGCAACGGCGATATCAGCGAGCGCTTCAGGCGGGTTGACGCCAACGTCGTGCGCCACGTCGAAGTCGTGCACGACAAGCGCGCCGTCGTTCCCGGACTCGCCAAGCCGTAGATCGAGGTAGCTGAACGGAGCCGGATGCGCGGAGATGAGCCCGGGGTACGCCAGGATCGCAACAACAGTCAGAGCCGCGCGCATTCCGGATTGTCAGTCTATTACAGCCGCCAGCCGCCAGCCGCCAGCCGCCAGCAGCCAGCCGGCAGCCGGTGGCCGGCAGCTGGCAACTGTTTAGGGCTGCGCGATTGGTGAGGGGCGGTCAGCTTCGGCACGGCGTGCGATTGCACGAAGCCACGTGACACGTAGGATCCAGCTTCCCGGAAAGATCGTCCGCCAGTAAGGCGTAAAGCGCCGGAGGGCGTCAGCGTCGCTGCAGAACACACGCGTCTCGGTGGTCAGACGCGTCATCCCGTCGGGGGTCACCTCGTTGCGAAAGTTGATGGCGGCTTTGATGATCCCCGGGCCAACGAGCTCCTGAAACGATCGTAGCTCGCGGACGCGCGCTCGAATCGACAGATCAGGCGCGGCCAGAACCGAGCCGAGGACGACCTCACGCGCTTCGTCGGCGAGCAGAACGAATCCGCCTTGCGTTGCCACATCAAGGATGGGCTTCGTGCCGGGAGCGTTCAGGACGCTCTCAGGGCCGGGTCGGCCAAGCCTGCGGATCGCGGTAAAGGAACGAAAGAGCGCGATCTCGTCCGCAGCGACCGTTTTGACGGCCCGCATCACGCTCGCAGGTGTCGCGTCGACCATCACCGAATGCACTTCGCGGAACTGATAGGCGGGAGCGACGGCATCGAGGTTCGTCTGAGGCAGAAACACGGCCTCTGTCCCCGGTCCGCATGTCGCGGTGCCGGCGATCAGCGACAGCGTCACGAGAATCATGGTGACAGCTCGCCCGCGTGTGCGCAGGCGAAGCCAGCGTAAGGGGCGGATAACCGCGAGCACAGCGACGATCAACGCGACAAAGCTGACGTACCACAGCGTGGACAGCAGCCAGTCGGTCATTCGATCCCTTCAACGACCACGAATTGCGCCTGGGCAGCGCCTGCGCGCACTTTCCGCGCGGCAACGTACTCCGGCGACTTGTAGAACGCTTCGGCCCGCTCAACGCTCGGGAACTCGAGGACGACCACACGCGATCGCGCGGGAGGGCCTTCGAGCGTTACGGTGCGACCGGCGCGGGCAAGATACTTGCCGCCGAACTTTGCGACGATGCCCGGTGTGAGCTTCGCGTACTCCCCGTATTGCGCCGGGTTTGTCACGTCCACCTGCACGAGCAGGTATGCTTTCTTTGCTGGTTGCGAAGCCGTAGCCAGGGTCGCGGCAAGCGCGAGAAAACCGAGGAAGCTGGCGCACGCGAGGCAAGACTTGAGCGTCATCAAGGCTCGGGTCATGGCTTGAAAATCCCTTTTGGCATCTTGACGTGCACGCCCATCGTGCCGTCGACGAGCTGTGTAATGGCGACGTCTCCCGCAACGCTGGTCAACTGGTAGGCGGTGTGCTTGTCCATCTTCTTCGTTGCAACCAGGAAGTCCACCATTTCCTGGATCGCGACGCGGGTGGCTTTCGTCAGATCAAGGTCGGTGCCCATGCTGATGAAGTGCGTTGGGGTCTCTGCCCGCGGCCACGTCAGCGTCATGCCCTTGCGCACGGTCAACTGCACGCGGCCTCGAAGCGATGTTTCGATGGCGGTCTGATCGACCTCGCCGTCGCCCTGTGCCGCGTGTCCATCGCCGATCTGAAACAACGCGCCGGGCACGTGCACGGGAATCCACAGGATTGTGCCGGCCACCAGCTCCTTGTTGTCGAGGTTGCCAGCATGAATATCGGGCGGGCTGCTGCTCACACGACCTCGAGCCGGTGGCGGTGCCACGCCCATGCTGCCGAAGAACGGCCGGAGGGGAATCTCGATCCCTGGAGCAAAGTGACCGATCAGCCGCTTGCGATCCATGCGGATGATGCGGAGACCGGCGCCCGGGTTGCAGTTCTCACGAATGAAGCCGCTGCATCCGTTGTAGCCGTACTCGATCGGCAAATCGATCGAGAGGACACGCACTTCGAGGGCATCTCCAGGCTCAGCGCCTTCGACATGAACCGGACCGGTCAGGATGTGCCCGCCGGGCCCTCGGTCCTTCACCTGTTCGACGATGGCGCGAAGTGATGGTTGGACCTGCGCGGCTGGGATGCCGGCCTTTTCCAGGCGATCTGGGGTCGAAGTCAACAGCGTATCGACGTCGAGGATGTCGCCGGAGGCGATCCGAAGGACGGGCTTGGACTCGGACCAGTAGTAACCGTATGCGACGGTCGACGGCGTCGCCTCGAGGCGGTGCGTCCGGGGTGTCTGTGCGGCTATCACGGCGGTCACGCCCAACACCATTGCAGCCAGAAGGAAAGTTCGCATTGGATTTGTCGGCGGGCCTAAAGACCCGCCGCTCCGGTACACCTTCAGCTCAACGCCTGAATCACGTCCGAACGCGTAATGATGTACGTCTCGTCGCTCTTGAAATCCCGCACGAGGACCGCCGGGTTTTCGGGTGTCAGCATCGCGGCCAGCGATTCCAGACTCGTAGAGACGTCGGCAAACGGGAAGGCCGGCTGCATGATGGCTTCGACTGGCCCGCGCTTGACCTCCGGGTTCTTCACGATCTCGGCGTAGAGCTGAGCCTCGTTGATCGACCCGACGACGCGTCCGTCGGATGTGACGGGGATTTGCGAGAAGCCGTGCTCGGTCATCACGTGCGCGGCGCGCGCGACCGTCTCTGCACACTCGATCGAGACGAGTGGCGCCGCCTTCTTGGTCGCGACCAGGTCGCGCGCGGTCATTCCGGTGGGTTCGAGGAACCCCTTCTCGCGCATCCAGTCGTCGTTGAACATCTTGCCGAGATAGCGGGTGCCGTGGTCGTGGAAAATTACAACCACGGTTTCTCCGGCTCGGAAATGGCCGGCCAACTGCATCAGGCCAGCCACCGCGGCACCGGCCGAATTGCCGGCAAAGATCCCTTCTTCTCGGGTGATGCGACGCGTCATGATGGCCGCGTCCTTGTCGGTCACTTTTTCGAAGGCGTCGATGACCGAGAAATCCACGTTCTTCGGCAGGAAGTCCTCGCCGATCCCCTCGGTGATGTAGGGATAGATCTCGTTCTTGTCGAAAATCCCGGTCTCCTTGTACTTCTTGAAGACCGACCCGTAGGTATCGATGCCCCAGACCTTGACGCTCGGCTTCTGCTCCTTGAGATACTTGCCGACGCCGCAAATCGTACCGCCTGTCCCGACGCCCGACACGAGATGATCGATGCGCCCGTCGGTCTGCTGCCAGATCTCGGGACCGGTCTGCTCGTAATGCGCCTGGCTGTTCGACAGGTTGTCGTACTGGTTGGCTTTCCACGCGTTGGGTGTTTCGCGCTCGAGACGTGAGGAGACCGAGTAGTACGACCGCGGATCCTCGGGGTCGACGTTCGTCGGGCACACGATGACTTCTGCGCCAAAGGCCTTGAGCGCGTCCACCTTCTCCTTCGATTGCTTGTCGGTGGTCGTGAAGATGCACTTGTAGCCTTTGATGACCGCTGCCATCGCCAGGCCCATCCCGGTGTTGCCGGATGTGCCTTCGATGATGGTCCCACCCGGCTTGAGCAATCCGGCGTGTTCGGCATCCTCGATCATCTTGACCGCCATGCGGTCTTTGATCGAGTGTCCGGGGTTGAAAGTCTCCAGCTTCGCGAAGACCGTGGCTTTGACCTCGCCCTCGGTGATTCGGTTGAGACGGACGAGCGGCGTGCCACCAATGGTCCCGAGGATGTTGTCGCAAACCCGTCCTGGCTTCGTCATGATGTCGCTGTCAGCGATCATATCAGCGCACGTAGCCGAGACTTCGAAGCTGGTCGAGCAGGTCGCGCGACGGCGCGTGCCGCACCGCACCCGTGCCCGGCTGATGGCGCGCGACGAACGCGGCGCGCCTGCGGTGTTGCTCGGCACCAAATCCTTCGAGAGCGGCGCTGAGCGTGCGGACGCGTGCCGGCTCCTCGTCAGCGACATTGCGGCGTTCACCCGGATCGAGATCCAGTCGATACAGCTCGACACGTCGTGGGGCGCTCGATGGTTCGATCAAGACCAGCTTCCAGGGAAAGTCGATGAGCGCACGCGCGTCGTTGCGATCGACGGTTGGGCGATCCACATCCTCAGGGTAGACGAACCGCGTCACCATGACTGGGCTCGGCCGACTTGACCGGGAAAACGGCCACACGCTGACGCCCTGGATGCCGTCGGGTGCGGCGACGTCGGCAAGGGCGAGGATCGTCGGCACCACATCGACATGGTGGAGTGGTTCGTTGATCCGTGCTGGAACGATGCGACCACGCCAGTGCAATATCAGCGGAACCCGAACCTCTTCCTCATACACGGACTGCCCATGGCCGGTGCGACCGTGCTCGCCAAACGCCTCGCCGTGATCGGCCGTCAAGACGAACAGGAGATTGCCGAGGCCAAGCGCTTGCAGCCGTTGGCGAAACACTCCGATTGCAGCGTCGAGCGACGCGAGCGACGCGTCGTACGAGCCACGAGGCGTGTCTGTCCGCACGCTGAACGGTGGGTGAGTGTCGACGGCGTGAATGTAGGCAAAGGTGCGTTCGCCCCGATGGCGTCCGAGCCACTCGAGGGCTCGATCATGAATGTGTGCGGCCGAACCCTCACCAGTGGACGATGGCGTCGTGTTATCGAACCCGGTGATCGTCGAGGCGACATCAAATCCGCGATCGAGATTGGACAGGGCGCCCGCAAACGGATTCGCCGAGAATTGCGCGGTGCGATAGCCCGCGTCGGCGAGCATCGACTGCAGCGCGGGGACCGACTCGGGGAGCTGGTCGGAATAGAAGCGAGACCCGAGCCCGTGGGTGTCGGGATACAGCGACGTCAGCAGCGTCGCAATCGACGGCTTGGTCCACGACGCCGCCGCGTACGCCCGTTCGAACACCGCCGATTGTTGGCCCAACGCGTCGATCATCGGCGTCCGAGTCGATTTGGCTCCGTAGAGTCCGAGGGCGTCCGCGCGCAGCGCATCCGCGACATAAACGATGATGTGCGGCTTGTCCGCAACGGTGTCGGCCGCGAGCGAGAGTGGGGTGGACCACGCCACCGCAGCGGGCGCAGTGGCGTCTGCCTCCACGATGATCGTTGATGGCCTCGAGTCCGCCAGCGTGGCGGTCAGATCATGCCACCCGGCCCCGGTAATGGAAGTCGCGAGGATCTCCGAGTCGGTGCCATCGCGTCGCTGACGAACGCGCACCGTCAACGGATCAGATTGATTGACGTGGAGGCCAAACGACACCGAGTGGGCGGGCTTCGTGAGGCCGTATGACAGCTGACTGTTCGCGCTTCCAAGAACAGCATCGCGGGTTTCGCCGCTCCGGGTCACGCGCACAGGACCGACCGGCCCTCGGCGTGTGATGTCCGCGTGTCGAAGTACGCTCAGCGCCGTCAGGCTGGAGGCGACGTCGAGTCCCGGTGGCAGATGGATGAACAAATGCTGGAGTGGCCCCGAGCTCGACTCGACGCTCTCTCGTCGCAAGACCAACGCGGCGCTGTCGGGCGACGGCTCCAACGCGCGCCGGTTGCGAGCGAAGTCCTCGGGCGTGAGCGTCGACGCGCCGGCCCACAGCAGCAGCGCTGAGACATCGGGCGCCGTCTGGGGAAGCGTGGCGACGATTGCGACCAGGTCGCCCGGTGCCAACCCGAGAGCCGGGCTCCGATAGGTCCGAGCGTCGCCGGCGCCAATGCGCGTCCAAATCGTCTCGATGTCAGCCGCCAGCCAACGCTGCGAGGCGGTGGCGGCGAGCTCGACCGGCAGAAATGGCGCGACCCCTTCGGGTGCAAGCCGCTCGACCACATGAACCCGAGGCGGCGGAATGGCGCTCGGACGCCGCGAGGGGCCCAGCACGACGGCGCCAGCGACGACCGTCGCGGCGAGCGCCAGCCCGAACGCGACCGCGCGGCTCTTCATGACTGACGCGCATCATATCCGGTACAATTCGCCGCAAGTCTAGCGAGGCTCCGCCTTACGGCTGCGAGCATGTGGCTCCGCCTCGCTAGCGGCAGTGTTGGTTTTGCCCCGCTCCGCGTGGCGGGCCGTCCACGGAGGCTCCATGCGTCGTCTGATTGGTGTGGCACTGCTGGCCCTGGCGACGGCGCCGGCGTCAGCGCAGCTCGAAAACGTCGGCAACCTGTCCTTCCCGACCTCGGGTTCGCCCAAGGCCCAGCAGCATTTCCTGCGCGGCGTGGCGATTCTCCACAGCTTTGGCTGGAAGCAAGCCATCGCCGAATTCAAGCAGGCGCAACAGATTCAGCCTGACTTCGCCATGGCGTACTGGGGCGAGACGCTCTGCTACAACCATCCGCTGATGACGGAGCAGGACAGCAAGAATCCCCGCGCGATTCTGGCGCGATTGGGTGCCACTCCCGCGGACCGCATGGCCAAGGCCCCCACGCCTCGGGAGAAGGGATTCATGGAGGCGGTGGAGGCGCTGTGGGGCGAGGGCGAGTGGCGTGACCGCCGTGTCGCCTACATGAAGGTGATGGAACGCCTCTACCAGCAGCTCCCTGAAGACGATGAGGTCAAGACCTTCTACGCGCTGTCACTCCTGAGCGGCGCCCGCGCACTGGACGACAACACCTACCGCTACGAGATGAAGGCCGGGGCGCTCGCACTCGACGTCTTCAAGCGCAATCCGAAACACCCAGGCGCCGTCCATTACGCGATCCATGCCTTCGACGATCCGATCCACGCCCCGCTGGCGCTCGATGCCGCGCGCGTCTACGCCGAAATCGTGCCGGCGGTATCACACGCCGTCCACATGCCGACGCACATCTTCATCCAGCACGGCATGTGGAACGAGGTCGCGCATCAGAACGTGCGCGCCTTCAACATCGCGAAGGAGCTGTGGCAGCCGGGAGATGTCCCCGGTGACATGTCCCACTCCGGGGATTGGGGTCAGTACCGGCTTCCTGCAGCTGGGCGACTATGCGGGGGCAAGGCAGCGCATCCAGGCGCTGGAAGAAATGCAGGCGACCACCAAGCATGCGAGGGCCGCGAGCGTTGTCGCGCTCGCCAACGCGCGCTACATCATCGAGACTCAGGAGTGGAAAGTACAGCCGGTGGCGGAGAACGCGTCCAACGAGACCGTACTCGCGAATGGCGTGAGCGCCGTGCACCTCGGCGACATCGCAACGGCCGAGCAAATGCTGACGCGGCTGTCAGCCAAGACCAGCAAAGGTGGAGGGGCGCCGGCAGCCGGGGGCGCACATGCCGATCACGGCGCCGCGGCCACACCCGCGGCGGCCGCGGCGGCAGCAGTAGCGGCCGAATCGGCGAAATCGCCGCGCGTCATGCAGCTCGAACTGAGTGCGCTCATTGCGTTGAAGAAAGGCGACAAGGATCGGGCGATTGCGGAGTTGCGCGAAGCCGTGGCGATCGAAGAGAGCATGCGGCCACCTAACGGCGCCGCCGATCCGGTGAAGCCCTCGCACGAGTTGCTGGCCGAAGTGCTGCTCGACAACGGCAAGCCTGCCGATGCCGCCGCGCTCTTCGATGCCTGCTTGCTGCGGATGCCCAACCGCGCGCGCTCGCTGATGGGCGCCGCGAGGGCCTACGCCGCCGCCGGTCACAAGGAATTGGCCGACGCCCGCTACAAGACGCTCATGTCGTTCTGGAAGGGCGGGGCCGTCGCGCGGCCGACGACGGAGGCGAGGTGAACAGGGCATAGGGCGGAGGGCGTAGGGCACAGGGTTGGGATCAGGGAAGAGGGTATAGGGACCGATAGCCACGAAGAACACGAAGAACACGAAGAAGTCTTGGGATCGTGCTTCGTGACTTCGTGCCCTTCGTGGCTATCGTTTCCGTGCTTCCGTGCTTCCGTGCTTCCCTGTGCCCTGTGCCCTGTGCCCTATGCCCTATGCCCTACTCATACAGCGTTCCGCCCACCCTCTGGAAGTCGGTCTTCGCAGATTCCAACTCCTTGACCAAATCGTTGAAGCGATCGACTGCATCCTTCCCAACCTTCTGATCCGCCTGACCCACCATCCGCTGCACGTTCTGTAACTGATCGAGGAGCATCGGCTGCGGGTAGATTCCCGGCTGATTGACCAGGCGAGCGAGCAGCGCTTGCAGCGGATGCGCGAACTTGACGTCGGCCGGACGCAGGCCCGGCGTGGCTGGAGGCAGCCCGGAGACGCCGGCCTTTTTCATCGCTTCTTCAATCTGCTGTTGCAGACGACGAGCGTCGCTCAATGCATCGCGCACCTTGAGTTGGAACGTCACCTGCTCTTCGATGTCGGCTTGCGTCACACCGTCGCGCGTCACGCGGGGGTCGACCTTGATCTCGAACGTGCGGTTTTGCGTCTGACCTCCCGACGTCAACCGAACGGTGTACTTTCCCGGAGCCGCGAGCGGTCCGCCGCCGCCGCCGTTGGGCGCGTTCGGCGCCCACGGGCCCGGAAAGCGCATGTCCCATGAGAAGCGCTGCATGCCGGCTTCGCCGCGAATGCCGGACGGCCCGCCTTGACCGCGGAACGGCCCGCGCATCTCTTGTCCGCCACCCGCTGGCGCCGGCTTGATGACGCCAAACCCGCGCACGACCTGGCCTTTTGCGTCCACGATCTCGAGCCGCGTGTCGGCCGCCGGCGCGTCCCGGAACCAGAGGTCGATGTGCGCACCCGGTGCTGGGTATTCCGGATCGCCATTGCCGCCGGCACTTGACGAATGGCGATAGCGGATCGTCTCGCGCGGCTGGAAGAGATGAACAGCGGGTAGTCCGGCGGGAGCCGCCGAGCTCTGCCTGCGCGCTGCGAGCCGCCGCAGGACGGTGGAGGCGTCGGGTGTGAGTGTGATTGGGCCGGGGTTGGACTCGAAATCGTTTGGCGCCGTGGGATTCGCCACCGTGCGCGGCAGCATGTCGCGCAACTCGGCGTTGCGCACCTGCACCGATCCGCCGCCGGCGCCGGCCAATGTGTTTGTCGGGCGGCCGCTGACCATGGCTGCCAGCTGCTGCAGCGGCGTCACGTTGTCCATGATCCACAGCGAGCGGCCCATCGTGGAGATCACGAGATCGTTGCGGTGGACACGGATGTCGGTGACCGGTGTCGCAGGGAGATTCTGTGCCAGCGATTGCCAGTTTCGGCCGCCATTGAACGACACGAAGGCGCTGAATTCTGTGCCGGCGTAGAGCAGCCCCTCGCGCGCGGGATCTTCTCGAATGACACGCGTCGGGTGGTCCGCCGGGATCCCGTTCTTGCCATCCGTCAGCAGCGTCCAGCTCTCACCATAGTTTTCCGTCTTGTAGATGTACGGCTTCAGATCGTGCTCACGCAGGAATCGATAGATCGCCACGTAGGCCGTGCCCTTGCGGTGCGGCGAGTCTTCGATCGTCTGCACGCGGCCACCAGGCCCGAGACCCTTCGGGGTGACGTTCTTCCACGTCTTGCCGTTGTCGCGCGACACGCTCACGGGTCCATCATTGGCGCCCACCCACAGCACGCCCTTCTCCAGTCGCGATTCGACCATCGAATAGATCGAGGAGTACACCTCTTCACCGGTGATGTCGCGGGTGATTGGGTTGCCAGGAAGAATCTGGAACTCCGGCTCGTGAGCGGTCAGGTCGGGGCTGATGGTCGCCCATGTCACCCCCTCGTCTGTCGAGCGATGGAGCACGTGTGATGCCTGGTAAACGATCTTGTCGTCGTGCGGTGAGAGGTAGACCACCGTCTGACGCGGAAAGCGGTATTTGATTTCGTCGGGGTCGTGGCCGTAGCGGTTCTGCGGATAGATCCAGTAGTGCTTCTCCTGCCCGGTGAGGACGTTGTAGCGGCCGACCTCACCCTTGCACGCGCCCCAGACCACGCTGCCGTCGCGGCGCGGCCAGATCTGACCCGTCTCACAGCCCGAGGCCTGGACCCAGACCTGCGACGGATGGTCGAGCCCCCACGAGAAGGGCGGCAGACTCGGCACGATGAGCGTCGTGTTGTCCTGCTGCGGAACGTACAGGCGATAGGGGTACTGGTCGTCGACCGCGACCATGTAGTACTCGGCGTGCGGCTGGTTGAGGATCGACGACCAGCTCCTGGCACTATTCAACGTGACGTTGGCGCCGCCGTCGTTGATCTGCAGCATGATCTCGGGGGTGTCGGGATTGATCCAGAGACCGTGATTGTCACCATGCGGAGTCGGGATCGTGACGAACGTCTTGCCGCCGTCGACCGACTTATGGAAGCCGAGCTCGCTGACGAAGACCTCGTTCTCGTTCTTCGGGTTGACCGAGACGTAGTTGAAGTAGAAAGGCCGCGCCCGCAGACGCTGGCTGCTGTTGACGAGCGCCCATGATTCGCCGGCGTCGCTCGACTTGTAGAGCCCGCCCTCGTTGCCCGGCGCTTCGATCATCGCGTACAGGACTTTGGGATTGCTGCGCGCGATATCGAGATCCACCTTGCCGATCAATCTGCTTGGAAGACCGGCGGACATCTTCTTCCAGGTCTCGCCGCCATCCACCGACTTGTAAACCCCACCCTTGTCGGCAGGACCACCGCTGATGATGTCCCAGCCCTTGCGGAAGCCGCGATAGCCCGTGGCGTACAGCACGTCAGGGTTCTGCCAATCCACCTCGATGTCTCGCGCGCCATGTTCGTTGTCGATGAAGAGCGTCTTTCTCCAGGTCTTGCCGCCGTCGGTGGTCTTGAAAACACCGCGCTCGTCGCTGGGCCCAAAGGGGGAGCCTGAGGCCGCAATCCAAACCGTGTCGGGACTCGTGGGATGGACACGCAATCCGCCGATCTGTCCGGTCTCTTTGAGGCCGACGAACTGAAAGGTCTTACCGGCGTCGGTGGACTTGAAGACCCCGCGGCCGATGATCACGTTCGATCGGATGGCGGCACTTCCCGTTCCGACCCAGATGTGATCGGGATTCGACGGTGCGACGTCGATGGAGCCGATCGAGCCGGTCGTGATTTGACCGTCACCGATGGGATACCACGTCACGCCAGCGTCTTCGGTCTTCCACACCCCCCCGCCGGTGGCGCCGGCGTAAAAGGTGTGAGGCTGCTGCCGAACACCGGAAAGCCCGGTCAATCGGCCGCCACGCGATGCACCGACCATTCGCCACTTGAGATCCTTGAACGCATTGGGCGGCACGACCTGATTGGGGTCGCCCTGTGCGAGCACTGGCGGGTCCGACAGCGGAGCCCCCGCAGTCAGCAGGCAGGTCAGCAGCGCTGTAACCGCCAGCGCGCGGACGTAACGCCGAGCAGGAATCTTCATGGAAATCCCCGTGTTGAAATGTGAGCCGCCAGTATAGTCGTTACGGTTTGGGTCCCGCGCGTTCAGCAGCTTCGTGGATGAGGCCATCGCCGGCACAGGCGGCTCGGCTCGCGGCCGCTTGTCGATGCGGCCCACTTGCTCCGCAAACCGGGTATCGGCACCCCAACGCGCAAAGTCCGCGCGTCGGGGACCCCGCCCCGCACGCCGGAAAAACGACGCTCCGGCGTATCGTCGGTGGAACGCCGCGTGGGGACCCCCAACCCCACGCGCTGTCACTCGCCTGCGGGTCGTTTTTCGTGATCTTGACGGCGTGCTGCACACGGTTTGCCCCGCAAACGGGCCGCATCGACGTTGCGTCCGTGCAAGTGGCCTGTGTTTCCGCGGATTGATTTCGCCTTGTCGTTTCCGCGCCGTCGGGTCGCCGCGGATGAGCGTGGCGGTTTTCAGCGGTTGACGGGCGCAGGCCGAGTGAGCCACATTGCAGCGCTATGACGCTTAGGGCCTAGGGCCGAGGGCAGAGGGCAAAGGGCAGGGCAAGGGGCATATGCGCAGCACGATCTCGGAGGGGACGTCGTGAACATTCACAATCGCTGGTTCCAGTTGGTGGCCTCGCTGGTGGCGATGATCATGATCGCCAACTTGCAATATGCCTGGACACTGTTTGTCGAACCGCTGCAGGCTGGAACGGGCTGGAGGCTGTCGGATATTCAGGTCGCCTTCACGTTATTCATCCTGTTTCAGACCTGGGTGCAGCCGCTCGATGGATGGCTCATCGATCGATTGGGGCCACGCGGCTTCATCAGTGCGGCGGGACTCTTGTGCGGGCTCGGCTGGGCCGGCCTGGGCTACGCCACGTCGTTGCCCATGCTCTACGCGTTGTATTGCGCGGCCGGCATGGGGGCGGCGTTCGTCTACAGCGGATCGATTGGCTCGGCGTTGAAGTGGTTCAAGCAGCGCCGAGGTTTGGCATCGGGGATCATGGCGGCTGGATTTGGCGGCGGCACCGCGCTCTTCATTCCCTTCATCTCGTCGATGATTCAGTCGCGCGGTTACCAGGAGACGTTCGTCGCGACCGGTCTTTTTCAGGGTCTCGTGATTGTGATCGTCGCGCAGTTTCTGCGTCACCCGCCGCCCGAACCGGCCTCCGATGCGAAGCCCGCTGCTGGCGTGGCCTCCCAGTTGGGCCGCCGGCAGTTCACGACGCTCGAAATGCTACGGACCCCTCAGTTCTATGTGATGTACGTGATGTTCGTGATGATGGCGACCGGCGGGCTGCTCGTCACGGCAAATGCCGGGCCCATGGCCCGCTCCTGGGGTCTGACCGCCAGCGCGCTGACGCTGGCCGCGACGCTCAGTCCGATCGCCAACGGTGCCAGCCGGGTTTTCTGGGGGTGGGGGTCGGATCGTCTGGGACGCGAGAACACGATGGTCCTCACGTTTGTTCTTCAATCGATCTGCCTGCTGTTGGTTGTCGCGGTCGGATCGGTATCGGCGGCGTGGTTTGCGACCACTCTCGTGCTCGTGTATTTCACGTGGGGCCAGATCTACTCGCTCTTTCCCGCCACGGTGGGCGACTACTTCGGGTCTCGGCACGCAACATCCAACTACGCCATCATGTACACGGCCAAAGGGGTTGCGTCGATCATGGGTGGCTGGGTCGCCGCTCTCTTATACGAACAGTCGGGGAGCTGGGCGATGGGGTTCTACGTGTGCGCTGGCATGGCGCTGGTGGCGGCCGCGATGGCCTTTGGACTTCGTGCGACGAGAGCCGCTGACCGTGCGGCGGTGGCGGTGCCGGCGGTCGCGAAATGATCCGGCGTGACTTCCACCTTCAGACGGAAGATTGTTGTGTGACTCTTCGGAGGCCGAGTGAGCTACGAATCACGGACGGGCGCAGTCCTATTCGCGAGCGGGCTTGACCAGGTCGCCACGTTCTATTCGAAGGTGCTCGGTCTCGGCGAAGCAAATCGTGATGACGATCACATCTTGCTGGAGTCGCCAGGGTTTCAGTTGGTAGTGCATCGGATGCCCGACCACTCGGCCACGGCAATGCAGCCTGCCGAACCACCTACTCGTCGCGCGAAGGCGGCCTTCAAACCGGTCTTCTTCGTTCAAAGCCTCGAGAGCGTTCGGACGATCGTGAGCGCGCATGGTGGCACCATGGAGTCACGAGACAAGGAATGGTCATTCAACGGTGTCGCGGTTTGCGATGCCGTCGACCCAGAGGGGAACATAATTCAGTTCCGGGTGCAGACGCGCGATTCAAACGACGTTCAGCTCACCACTCGCTGACAGCACCGCGAACCGACCATGATCGAAAGCCGACACATCCATCCCGGTGTCGGCACCGGTGATCATGTCCGCCAGGATGCGACCGGCGGCGGGCGAGTGCTGGAACCCATGTCCGCTGAACCCGGCAATCGTGTAGAACCCTTCGATCTCGCGCGCGGGTCCGATGATCGGGTTGCGATCGGGCGTCATCTCGTACAAGCCCGCCCACGCATGCGAAACGGCCGCGTCCGCCAGCGCCGGCAGGCGGCGAACCGCGACCTCGATGACCTGAGGAAGAAAGTCCCAGCGTACCGTCGTGTCGAAGCCTGGTTTTTCATCCGGGTCACCCATTCCGAACAGCACCCCGCTCCCCTCGCGATGGAAGTAGAACGTCGATTCGAAATCGATGACCATGAGCCGCGACGCTGGCACTGATCGCGGATGATCGCCCTCGTCCCAGTTCGTCCCAGCGGGTGGCTGTGAGATGAAGATGTGTCGCCGTTCCGGATCCACTGGCACGCTCACGCCGGCCATCCGACCGATGGCTCTCGCCCACGGACCCGCGGCATTGACGACTTTCGCCGTGCTGATATTGCCTCCGCCCGTCCGGACGCCGGTCACGCGGCCGCCCTCGACATCAATGCCAGAGACCTCTTCGCCCCGGTGAATCTCCACGCCTTGGGCCTGCGCCGCTCGCGCAAATCCCATCGTGACGCCGTTTGGATCAGCGATGCCGTCGTCCGCGCAATAAGTCGCGCCTAACACGCCGCTGGCGTCGAGGCCCGGGCACAGGCTGACCGCATCGTCTGCGGTCAGCCATTCGACGTCGATGCCGTTTTCACGCTGGAGCCGGACGTTGGCGCGAAAGGTTTCGACACTGGCGGGCGAGGAGAGCAGGAACAAGTAGCCGTCAGGCCAGAAGTCGACGGGGAATCCGACCCGCGCCTCGAAGTCGGCAAAGACAGCGATCGACTCCTTGGAGAGCGCGATGTTCGCGGGATGTGAGAACTGATGGCGAAACCCGCCGGCGTTGCGGCCGGTCGAGCCCATGCCGAGCTGAGCGTCGCGTTCGATCAACACGACATCGGTGACCCCGCGCGTCGCGAGGTGATAGGCGACGCTTGCGCCCATACACCCGCCCCCGACGATGACGACATCAGCCGATGACTTCACTCACACATCCCATTGCGCAGGCATGTCGCTTAACCCGGCCTTAGAATAGCCCAGTCATGAAGACTGCAGTTCGCGTTGCCATCGCTGCGCTGCTCGTGATTCCTGCCTACACGCGTGCCCAGCCGGCGGCTAACCTGTTGCTCCTTCCTGACCGTGTCTTCGACGGCGACACCATGCACACGGGATGGGCCGTGCTCGTTCGCGGTGAGCGGATCGAGGCGGCCGGACCAGCGGCGTCGATGACCGCGTCTGCCGACGCGAAACGCGTGACGCTCGCCGGTGCGACGCTCTTGCCGGGGTTGATCGAAGGGCATTCGCATTTGTTGTTGCACCCGTACAACGAGACGTCCTGGAACGATCAGGTCGCGCGCGAGCCGCTCGCGTATCGGGTGGCGCGGGCGGTCAACCATGCACGCGACACACTGATGGCGGGCGTCACGACCGTCCGCGATCTTGGCAGCGAGGGTGCCGGCTACGCGGACGTCGGTCTGAAACGAGCGATCGACGAAGGGGTCGTTCCGGGTCCGCGCATGGTGGTCGCGGGGCCGGCGATGGTCGCGACGGGCAGCTATGGGCCCAAAGGCTACGCGCCCGAGTGGACCGTGCCACAGGGCGCGGAGGAGGCGAGCGGGCTCGATCGCGTGACGGAAGTTGCGCGGAATCAGATTGGGCGTGGCGCCGACTTCATCAAGATCTACGCCGACTATCGCTGGGGGCCGACCGGCGAAGCGCGTCCGACGTTCACCGCCGATGAGATCCATCGCATCGTCGAGGTCGCCCGCAGCAGCGGCCGACCAGTGGTCGCGCATGCGGCGACCCCCGAAGGCATGCGTCGGGCCATTGAGGCCGGCGTCGAGACGGTCGAGCACGGCGACGGTGGCACGCCCGAGGTGTGGAAACTGATGGTCGAGCGCAAGGTGGGCTTTTGTCCCACGTTGGCAGCTGGGGACGCGACCGCGCAGTATGCGGGCTGGAAGAAAGGCAGCGCTCCCGAGCCACCGAGGATTACGGCGAAGCGCGCGACCTTCAAGGCGGCGCTCGACGCCGGTGTGACGATGTGCTTCGGCGGGGACGTCGGCGTCTATGCCCACGGCGACAACGTGCGCGAGCTCGAGCTGATGGTCGCCTACGGCATGCGCGCAGCCGATGCCGTCCGCTCGGCGACTTCGATCAACGCGCGGCTGTTTCACCTTGATCAGCGTGTTGGATCCGTCAAGGGCGGCCTTCTCGCCGACCTCATCGCGGTCGAGGGAGACCCCACGGCCGACATTTCCGCCCTTCGTAAGGTGAAGCTGGTGATGAAAGGAGGAAAGATCTACCGCTGATAGATCTTCCCGCCGCGCATGACGAACCGAACGCGGGTCAGCGCGGTCGGATCGGTCGACGGGTCGCCGTCAACCGCCACCAGATCGGCGTCGAGTCCAGGCGCGATGGCGCCAAGGACTTTGTCCAGATCCATCGACTGTGCCGCGGCAGATGTCATCGCGACGATGGCGTCCATCGGACGCTGGCCTTCCTTGATGCGCTCGAGCGTCTCGTTCATGTTGCGGCCGTGGGCGCCGGCCACGGCATCGGTACCCATGACCATCTTCAATCCTGGGGTCTTGAGGGCCGCCGTGAACATGGCGCTTTTCAGTCCCAGCGCCTTTTCCATCGCGGCAAAGCCGTCTTCGGTGTAGTTGCCGATGCCGAGAAACCGCTGCTTGTTCTCGAGGTAGTTTTGCGTCACCAGCCCGATATTGGGATCGAACCAGGTGCCACGCTCGGCCAGCAGCTTGAACGCTTCCGCGGTTGCCAGGGCGCCATGTTCGATCACCGTGCAATTGGCGCGAGCGGCCCGCATCATCGCTTCGGCGCTGTGGGCGTGAACCATCGACCGCAGTCCTTGCGCTCTCGATTCGCCGCACGCGGCATCGACTTGTTCCTGCGACAGCGTTGGCGTCCCGCCATCGCGGATGCTGGCGGAGGCAAAGATCTTGATGAGGTCAGCGCCCTCCGCTTTTTTCTGGCGCACCTCTTCTCGAATTTGCTCCGGGGTGAGCTTGGCATTGCCAATTGATCCAAGCGACGTGAGGATGCGCGGTCCCGGCAGGACGCCCCGGTTGATGGCGTCGCGCAATGGTTTGTCCGACGCGGCGCCGACGCTCTGCACCGTCGTGAACCCCGCCAGCAGCGTCACATAGGCGTTTTCGGCGCCGTACAAAGCCGCTTGCTCGGGAGGCTCTTTGCCAGCCACGTACCGCCCATCAGGACCGAAGTGCCAGCCGATGTGCACGTGTGTATCGATAAAGCCGGGCATCAGCGTCAGCGAACCGAGGTCGAAGGTTGCCGTACCAGTTGCTGGTGTGACGCGTTCGATCTTCGATCCGCGAATCGTCACCATCTGATTGGTTGCCATTTGACCGCGACCGTCGATCAGCCGCGCCGCGCGAATCGTGATCGGCGCCGGTGTCTGCGACTCAAGAGTGCTCCCGACCAGCATGGCCAGCGAGCAGGCAACGATTCGCAACCACCTCATGGACGTCCTCCGTTGGCGGCTCGGAAGAGCTCGTCTGCGGATTGCAGCACGATGTTCTTCAACCGTTCGGGGTAATCGGGCTTGGTGCTCGAGAGAAACGCTCGCACGGTCGCTGCCACTGTTGGCGAGCGATGACCTGACAGCGTGGCGTCCATCCAGCGCTTCGGGAAGAAAATGTCGCCCGTCCTTTGTATCTCCCACAGAAGCGCCAGGCTTGGCTTGACGTACTGGGCTGAAGTGTTCGCTCGCAGTGGGTGATGGAGATAATTCAGGCCTTCGAGCACCCACGGCTCGCGTCGGCGGTTGTTCACGTCAGCGAGTGACAAGAACCATCGCTCACGTTCCACGGGATCGGCTGAGAGCGCCGGCATGACGAACTCGAAGCGACCCTTGCGGTCCGGGTTCTCGATTCGCGTCAGTTGCGTTTTCAGCAACCCGCGCCAGTCGTCAACCTCACGAACAGCCAGCTCGAGTGCGAGCGTACTGTAGTCGGCCTCCGCGAGCGGCAGACCTGCGACGGTCTCCTTTTGCTCCCAGACCCGTCGCAGCCATGCAACGGTGGCCGGAGTCAGCGCCATGTTGCGGAGCGCCGCAAACCATGCTGCCTTCTGGCTCGCCGTCTTGGCAGCGGCAAGGCCCTCCTGCACGGTTCCTTCCAAGGTCGTGGCTCTCGCCGCACGCTCCTCGCTCGACAGAAAGCGCCACCAGGCGGCGTTGAGATACCCGAGCGTGCGCTGCGTCAACTGCTCGTCGGTCTCGCGTGGCAGCGCCTGCAGGGCAAGCTCCACGAAGGCGGTCGGCTGCACGTGATGCTCGAGCAGCGCGTCCCACATCGTCACCCACGCCGCACCTCGCGTCAGTGGATCGGGCAAGTTCGGCAAGGAGCGGATCAGATAGTCTCGTGAGGCCGCATCCAGCATGAACCCGCCGTACGCCCACCCCCCACCGTTGGGCAACACATACAGTGGTGCATCCATGCCGGTAGCTGCATCGACCCGCACGTCCGAACGATCGAACGCAATCGTCAGTGGGACTGCCCGATCCTGGTAGCCGACCAGCAGCCGCAGCTCCTGCGGCCAGAGTCGATTGCGTCGCGCAGGATCCTGTTGCACGAATGCCAGACCTTCGATCTTGGCGTTCTTCGTCACCAGTTGTGTCGTGACGCGTGGCCGGCCCGCCTCCTCCACCCAGACGTGACTCCACTGCGCGAGGTCGGTCGTCGTGCGCGCGTCAAGGATCGCGATGAGATCCGACCAGGTGGCATTGCCAAAGGCGTTCTTCTTCAGATACTCGCGCAAGCCGTCACGAAAGACCGTATCGCCCATCACGCTTTCGAGGTGCCGCATGATGATGGGCGCCTTCTGATAGATGATGGCGCCGTACAGGCTGCCCGCTTCGTTGAGATTGGCCAGCGGTTGACGAATGGCATTCGCGCCTGGCGTGCGGTCCACCTCGTAGGCGGCGGGGTAGTGCGAGAGCAGGAATCGCAGTTCGTGATTCACCTCGGGAAACGACGGGTTCACGATTTTTGCAGCCATGAAGTTGGCGAACACCTCCTTCATCCACACATCGTTGAACCAGCGCATCGTCACGAGATCGCCAAACCACATGTGCGCGGTTTCGTGGGCAATCACCGACGCGCGCCCGAGCAGCTGATTCTGGGTCGCCGACTCGTCCAGCATCAGCCCCGACGCGTTGTAGAGAATCTTGCCGGCATGCTCCATGCCACCGAACTGGAAGGCGGGAATCAACACAAAGTCGAACTTGCCAAACGCATACGGGATCTCGGTGTACTCCTCCATGAATGCCAGCGCTCGCGCGTGGAGGTCGAAGATGGCTTCACGATTCCGTTCCACCTTCTTTGCGTCGGTCTCGCGGTGGAACATCCGAAACGTTCGGCCGCCCCGTTGTGCCGCTTCCATCTTGAAATCACCGACGACGAACGAGAACAAGTACGTTGACAGCGGCTCGGTTTCCGCGAACACCACGAGGGACCTCGGAGACGGGTCGTTCGAGCGAGGCCCGGATGCGGCGTCGCCATCCCCCGCAGCGGTCCGCGAGATCTCGACGCCGTTCGACACCGCCTGCCAGCGCTCTGGCACATTGAGGCGCAACGACCACCGTGCCTTCAGGTCTGGTTGATCGAAACAGGGAATGGCCAGATGCGCTCGCGCGGGCACGAACAGCGCGTACAGGAAATCCGCGTTCCGGTTGAGCGACGCGTCCCCGGCCGTGAAAGTGACCTCGAGGACGTTGCGACCCACCCCGAGCGCCGCAGCCGGCACGACGATGTGCCCGTTGACCCAGGTGAAGTCGGCACTGCGCCCGTTGGCTTTGACGCCAATCACGTGATTGCGGCTGGTCGCGAAGTCGACGACGAGCGGAGCCGCGGCCGACGTCAACTCGAAACTGATCGCGTTGATTCCGGAAATGGGTGCGCTCGTCGCTTCTGGAATGGTCAGGCTGAGGTTGTAGGTCAGGTCGGCCACCCGCGCCGACCGCGCCGATGCCAATTCGAGCGGAATTCCAGGAGCAGGAGTGGCGGATTGAGCGTTGGACACGGCGGGCACCAGCGAAAGCGCAGCCACCAGCAAGAAGCGCATGGCGCATTGTACGGCCTCCGGTCTCCGGCCTCCGGTCTCCGGCACGCAGGTTCCCCCTCAGTCCCTTTGGGTTAGCTGCTAATCAGAAACTCACCGAATGGAACTGAGAGAGAACCTTCGTGCCGGAGGCCGGGGACCGGGGACCGGAGACCGATCTATTCGTATTTCAACGCCAAGACCGGCTGGACTCCGGCCGCCCGGCGGGCGGGGATGTAGCCGGCGAGCAGACCGACGAGGGCGAGCGCGGTGGCGGCAATCGTGATCGTCAGCGGATCCGTGGGCTCGATCCCGAAAAGCTGCGAGCGCACCAGGCGACTCAGGCCCAGTGCGCTCGGCACCCCAAGGCCGATCCCGACTAGCGTCAGAAAGGCAACTTCTCGCAAGACCAGCCAGACGACGGTCACCCGTTCGGCACCGAGTGCGATGCGAATCCCGATCTCGCGCGTGCGACGTGAGACCGTGTACGACATCACGCCGTAAAGTCCGATTGCCGCCAGCACGGTCGCCAGCAGCCCGAACGATCCCGACAACAGCGCCAGCATCCGCTCGTTGAAGAGCGCTTCGTCAACCGTCTGTTCCATCGACTGCATGTCGAAAACCGGCATGGCGGGATCAGCACGCCGCACCGCCTGGCGAAGCTGCTCGGGGATTGCCGCTGCGCCCGTGCCGGCGCTGCGGACGTATACGGTCATCTCGTTCAGTTCCGTGCTTTGCTGGAATGGCGTGTAGGCGAATCGTGGTGTTTCATTATCCTCCGCTGTCGTTCCCTGACGCATGTCGGCATACAGCGAGTCCTTGACGATTCCCACGATCTCGATCGCGCCCGGGTTGTTGAAAGCGCGGAAGCCAAAGCGACGTCCAATCGCACTCTGATTGGGCCAGAAATAGTTGGCGAACGACTCGTTGACAATCGCCACCAGCGGCGCGCCGGCCACGTCCCGATCATCGAACTCTCGTCCCATCACGAGCGGCATGCCCATGGTCCTGAAGTAGTCGGGCGCAATCTCGTTGGTCCACGGATTCATGTTCTCATCGGGTTTGGGCTCATAGCCCTGGACTTGAACGGTTCGACTGCTGGCGCTGCCGGTCAGCGCGGCGACCTGTGCGATGGAGGCCGACTGCACGCCAGGAATACGCCGAGTGTCCTCGAGCAGCCGATCGTAAAAACGCTTGATCCGATCCTGGTCATACCCGTTCAACGCCGGATCGACGTGAAACGTCATCAGATTGCCTGCCGTGAAGCCCGTCTCGAGCGTTTTCAGGTTGTACAAGCTGCGCGCGAAGAGCCCGGCGCCCGCGACGAGGAGCATCGAGAGCGCAACCTGGGCGACGACCAATCCCTTGCGAAAGCGTGCGTGATGCGTCCCGCCCGACAGCGATCCCGCTTCATCGCGCAGCGTGCGATTCAGCGATGGCTTGGAGGCCTGAAGCGCGGGGATCAAGCCAAAGCTGACGGCAGTTGCGAGTGCGAGTGCGGCCGTGAACCCTCCGACGCGAAGGTCGGGGGTGGTCGAGAGCGATCGCGTGAAGCTCTCGAAAGGCATCACACCGAGCAGCAGGTCGCCGACCCAAATGGAAAATACCAAACCGACGAGGCCGCCTGCGGCCGCCAGGACCAGGCTTTCTGTCAGGGTTTGACGAATGAGGCGCGACCGCCCCGCACCGAGTGCCAGCCGGACCGCGATTTCTTTCTGACGTGCGGTCGCTCGGCTCAGCAGCAGGTTGGCCACGTTCGCGCACGCGATCAGCAACACGAGTCCCACCATCGCCATCAGGACGAACAGGGGCGTCCTGACGCCCTGGCGGACGTCGGACAGCCCGTGTCCGGCCGGATGCAGGGTCAGTTTCTTGGCGCGAAAACGCTCCCTGAACGTCTGTGATCCCGAAGCGAACGCCGGCACTTCTTTCAGTTCGAATTCGTTGATCTGCTGGTAGACGACGTCGACCCGGGACTTGGCAGCGTCCGCCGAGAGACCTGGCTTGAGGCGCCCCACGACGTTGACCCAGCGACTCCGTCGATTGTCGAGATCATTCCAGGTGGGCGTGATCTGTGCCTTCATCATCAGCGGGATGAACAGATCCGGTGACTGCGTCGCTGCGATTCCGGCGAAGCCGCGCGGCGCGACGCCGACGATCGTCATCGGCGTGTTGTTGAGCGTGACGCTCTGATTGAGCACGCTAGACGACGCACCGTGCCGGCGCTGCCAATAGTCGAAACTCAGCATCACGACCGGGTGCGCGCCGGGGGTTCGGTCATCATCGGGTGTGAGGCTGCGGCCCAGCACCGGGGAAACGCCGAGTACATCGAACGTGTTGCCCGACACCAGCTCCACCTCGACGCGCTCGGCTTGACCGCGTGCCGTCAGCGTCGCAGCGGAACCGAAGCGACCGACGAGCCCATCGAAGACGTCATTGCGGTCGCGCAGATCGACGTACATCGGGTACGAGAACGTCCGCTCGTTCATGGTCCGGCCACTGAAGGGACCGGGACCTTCGAGTTGAACCAACGAGTCGGGATCCTTGACCGGCAGCCGACGCAGCAGCACCTGGTCCATCAGCGAAAAGATTGCCGTGTTGGCGCCAATGCCGAGGCCAAGCGTGACGATGACGATCAGTGAGAACCCTGGAGTCCGCCCCAAGGTCCGCAGCGCGTAGCGAATATCTTGAGAGAGCGACGACATCAGCGATCGAGACAGGCTAACTGCATGCCATCGACGCGTCGGCGTAACTCCCGCGATTGCTGGCGCTTACGAGGAACTGGCCGGAGTGCTTCGATCGCCATGTGACCGATTCTGGGACGAACCCATCTGCTTTTGGGCAGCCGAATTCCTGCGCCGCCCCGATCGTGCACCCAAGGCACCCAGGCACTCCAGCACCTTGGGCACCCGCACCTTCGGCACCAACGGCACCCGGCACCCGAGGCACCTTGCCTACCGACCCCCATCGAAATAATCCACGATGCCGCGCGCGGTTCGACCCATCCGGTCTTCGAGTTCCGCGTACGGCTCGCGAATCGAATTGGTCAGGAACGACACAACGATTGGACCCGAACGCGAGTAGATGACGCCGACGTCGTTGGCCAGCATGGGTGGGAAGTCGCCGGTCTTATGGCCGACGGCGACATCGAGAAAATGCGGTAGACGCCGCGCACCCGATTGCTGTCGGCGAAACGCGCGCGTCATTTCAGCGCAACTGGGTTTCGAGAGGATCGTGCACTGCTCGATCGCAGCGAGCATCCGGCCGACACCGCGGGCTGTGATCTGGCCCAGCCATGTCGACGGCTCATCGCTCACTTGTCGATTCAGTTCTCCGCTCAGGCCGGGCCGCTGCATCGTCTTCTGAACCGCATCGAAGCGAGCCTGCGGCATGTTGGCAAAAGCCGGATCACCTGTTTGGACCGCATACACCTCTTCCGGTGTCAGAGTGTCCAGTGCTGCGTCTGCAAACGCATACCGCCGTTTGAAGACGTCGTAGATGGTCGTATTGAGTCGGAGTTCCAAATAGCCATTCGCTTTCAACCACTGGTTGACGGCCTCGACTCCGCCAACCTGCGTGATCATCATGTCGGTCGCGGTGTTGTCGCTCGTGATGATCATTTGGGTGATGAGATCGCGCACGGTCGGCTGCAATCCGACGTCGTGGTAGCGCAGCACTCCGGAGCCGCCACGCACATCGCGCCGGGTCATCGCGACCCGCGCGTCGAGTTTCAGCTTGCCTTGCTCTGCAAGCTGGTAGGCGAGGACCATGATGGGGATTTTGATCACGCTGGCGCTGTTGAAGGTCTCGTCAGCGCGGACGGCTGCCTCCTGGCCCGTGGTCAGGTGCTTGACGTAGATCCCGGTTTTGGCCGGAAAACGCGCCAGGTCGGCCTGGAGCATCCGCTCGAGTGAGCCTGGCGCAACCTGCGACGCGGTAGTCCCCAAGGTGAGACAGACCATCAGCGTGAGGACAGAGGAAGAGAGCCGAGCGCGGCGGTTGTCCATGCGGCGAATTATAGTGAAGGCGGAATGAGCTACATCGCGCGTCGGCCGGTCGCCTCCCTCCGGGGGCTCGTCGATCGACTCTGGCATATCGAGGAGCCGAGTGGCGCTTGTGCGGCGGAGACGATTTGTCCTGATGGTCGATCCGAGATCGTCCTGCACGTTGGCGATCCGATGGCCCAACGGGTCGGCGCCCGAGACTATCGTCAGCCGCGCCACTTGCTCGTCGGCCAGATGACGTCACCCATCACCGTCGTTGCAACGGGCCGCATGATGATGGTCGGCGCGCGACTCGCGCCCGATGCGCTATATCGACTCACGAGAATCCCACAGGTCGAGATGATTGGCCGCGTGCTCGATCTCGAATCCGTATGGTCGCGATGGACTCGCCAGGCCGCGGATCGGGTATCGGTTGCTACCGGACCAGAGGAACGGCTCGCGGCCCTCGAGAGCGCGCTCGAGGAACTTCTCCCGGCCAACTCGCGGCCACGGTCCTCGCGATCGATGAGCGCCGCGATCGCACTGCTGGATGTCACCGGCGGCCAGGCGTCAATCGATGCGCTGGCGCATGCGCATGGGCTGAGCCGTCGGCAGTTCGAGCGCCGTTTTCGTGAGCAGGTCGGCCTCTCACCACGCCTCTTTGGTCGGATCGTGCGATTTCAGCGGGCCTTCGGTGCGCTTGGTTTCGAACGCGGCGCCGCGATTGCCGCACGCTATGGCTTTGCGGACCAAGCGCACCTGGTTCACGAGATTCGACGGTTTGCCGGACAGCCGCCCACCGCCCTGGCCGAAGCCAGCGGCCTGACGGCGTTTTTTCGCGCGTAAGGCGTACAGCTGGCGCTACGCGCCAGAAGGCCGGCCTTCGGCCGGAGGGCAGCCTCGCGTCGTTCGGCTGAAGGCCGCTTATCGCGTGGCTTCCGCCTTCAGGCGGAAGGTGGAACGCGACTCGCGTCCGCGCGTGGTTCGCTCAGCGGAATAAGCGTCCTTCTCTCCGCGGATAGTCTTTTCCGCTCGTTCCCGCGTTCCGCGGATTGTGTCGCGAATCTACAAGCCACGCCCATTGACTGCCTACTACCATGTCGAGCAGGAGGATGCTGATGCAACGCGTATGGACACTCGCGGTCGTTGGGGCGCTAACGGTTCCGGTGTGCGGCCAAATCCCTGCGACCACAGCCGATCTGGCATTCATGGCGGGGTGTTGGAAGTTCGAACGCAACGGCCGGGTGGTGGAAGAGCATTGGCTGGCCCCAGCCGGCGGGTCACTGCTCGGCGTGAGCCGCACGGTCGCGGGTGGGAAGACCGTTGAGTTCGAGTTTCTCGAGATCCGCGATCTTCCCGAGGGTTTGACTTACATCGCGCACCCGTCGGGTCAGGCGGAAGCCCGGTTCAAGGCAACGAAGAGAACGACGGACGAAATTGTGTTCGAGAATCCCACGCACGATTTTCCGCAACGCATCCGGTATCGGCGCGCCATTGATGCGCTTGGCGCGCGGATCGAAGGCACGAGGAATGGTCAGACCAGTGGCGTCGACTTTCCGTACGCACGCGTGTCGTGTACACCGTAGCCGACGCCTCGACCAGTCGCGATATTCTTGGGTCATAGCGCCACCCCCGTTGGGGCGGGAGCCGAACCGTCGGTAGTTCTCGCCGGTCTGGGGCGTAGCCTGAAGGTCAGGACGCTAGGAGGTCCCCATGTTGTCGCGACGCGAATTGATTGCTGCCGGGGTCGCCGGCGGGCTTGCTGCTGCTCCGAACGCCGCAGACGCTGCGATGGTTGAGGTCGAACAGGATCGTGAGGGACAACGCGAGATTGCAAGCCAGATTCAAGGTGTTGATTCGACCCTCAAGACTGCCTTCCTCAGCTCGTCGGTCGGTCACGGCACCATCGTACGCCTTCGGTCAGAAATGGAAACTTTTCTCCGTGCGAATTCGAAGTTTCCCGACTATTTCGAGGTCGGCATCGCCGTGTTCTTCGAGATCTATGACTGGCACATCAAGTACGAACAGCCCATCGTCATCAACCGAATGGCCGATGGGAAGTACTCGCTGCAGTTCATGTTCTCGCATTTGATTCTGCGACCGGACCAGGATCGCAACTTCGTCGGTGTGCCCACCGATCGCGCCTAGGGTTCGAGTGCTCGGGGCCAATGACTCAGACTCTGCCCGAAGAGCTGCGGCAATTGCTGCTGCAGATCGACGACTGCGAGCGAGGTGCCGAAGCCATCGTTGCGGGAATGAGCGATGAATCCGTGAATGCGAGGCCGGCTCCAGGCACCGGCTGGAGCGTTGCCCAGTGTTTGCATCACCTGGCGGTGATCAATGCGTTTTACCTGCGCGGGTGCTTGGCAGTCGTCCAGGCGGCCGCGCACGAGGGCCGGCGTTTCGATGGGCTGCGTCCGACGCTGTTTGGCCGCCGATTCGTGGAATCAATGGAGCCGCCGGTCCGGACCCGAATCAAAGCCCGGCGCCGCGGCCGAGCCTGCGCCCACCATGCCGCGCGATCAACTGGTTCCACTCTTCAAGGCCTCGCACGACGGCTATCGCCAGCTGGTCACCGCGAGCGCGGCAACCGATGTGAATCGCGTCATCATGCCCAACCCCTTCTTTCGCGTGATTCGGATGCGCATGTCGACCATCCTGCTGATCATTCCCGCTCACGACCGCCGACATTTGTGGCAGGCGGAGAATGTCAAGCGAGTGCTTTCCATCCGATGACCGGTGGAGTGTTCGAGCTTGTCGTAGCCGTCGGGTAGCTCGACTCGCGACGACCTCTGAGCGGCGTGATCCGAGCAGGTAAAACGGCCTCGAAGCGAAGCCCGTGGCGGCGGCGGTGATTCGCCACTGACGCCCGCCCTCACCCGGACACCCAAACGATTGCATTCCGGCCTGCGGATTAGCAATGAGCCGCCAACATCGGCAGCACGAGCGCGTAGGCCGTTTTTCCACGCCGCGAAGTGGGAGTCGTGAGACGATCCTCCCGGTTCGGCGAAAGATGCGAATGGACTCCGCGTCACGAGAGTCGCTGCAGCACGTGATCGTGCAGGATACCGTTGGTGCTGACCGCGTCTCCTCCGTCGGTCACGACACGTCCGCGCCAGTCCGTAAACCGACCGCCGGCTTCGTGAAGAATCGGGATGAGGGCCGCGCAGTCCCAGGGGTTCATGCGGGGATCCAGCATGATGTCGGCCCTGCCCGTGGCGACGAGCGCATGTCCGTAGCAGTCGCCCCACCCGCGCTGCACGGCAGTGTCGCTCATCAGCCCCTTCCATCCCTCGCCGAGCCGCGCATGCACGTTGCCTGCATCGGTGTAGACCACGGTCGCGTCGGCGAGCGAGTGAACGTCAGACACACGGGCGACGCGGCCATTCCAGTGGCACCCGAGGCCGGTGGCGGCCGACACCATTTCGTCGAGTGCCGGGAAGTAGGCGACACCAACCTTCGGAACTCCATCGATCTCGAGAGCAATCAAAACACCGTAGAACGGTACGCCGCGCACGAATGTGGTTGTGCCGTCGATGGGATCGATGACCCAGCGAGGTGCCGAACGCCTGGTGTCGCCGCCAAACTCCTCCCCAACGATGACGTGATCCGGAAACCGCGCGGTGATGAGACGACGGATCAATTGCTCGGCCGCTCGGTCTGCAACCGTAACAACCGACTGGTCAGGCTTGCGCTCAATCGCGATGCCGGTCTGATAGTGGGCGAGCGTCGAACGACCCGCCTGCCAGGCAGCGTCGATGGCGAAGTGGAGATACTCAGACAGTGTGGTCATGGTTGAACGAGTGCTCACGTTGGCCACGAAGGTGCGAAGTTCACGAAGCAGCCTTGTTCGTTGCCGGTCACTGACTACGCACGTATCGCCCAAGGCGCGCGATGCCTTCGGTGATCCGTTCGGGCGATGACACGAGAGGACCGTATGAAATGCGCACACCGTTGACCAGAGACAGTCCAAAGCCGCCACCCGGCACCACGAGGACGCCGGTTGCCTGCAGCGCCCGAGGGACGAACGCCTCCGCGTCGGTTCCAACATCGACAACAGTGTAGAGTCCGCCCATGGGTGCGAGTCGCGGACGCCCGAGATGCTTGTCGATCGCGGCCAGCGTGACCTCGGCCGCCTGCCGATACTGCACGTTCGTCTGGTCGACATATGCGCGCAGCGTGCCATCGTCTATCGCCTGCGCGAGGTAGCGCGTCATCGCCATTTGCGACAAGGTGTCGGGGCAGAGCAGACTGCACTGCTGCACACGCTCGATCGCGTCCACGACTGAGGACGGGGCGGTCAGCCAGCCGAGCCGCCGACCCAGACCTCGCCCCCACTTCGAATTGGAGTGAATACCAATTACGTGGGGATGGTCGGCCGGCGACCACGAGTAGTAGGCCGGTGGATCGAGGAAGAACTGACACTTGTAAGCAAAGTCGATTGCGAGCCACGCTCCGGCGTCCATCGTGCGCTGGCGCATGGCGTCGACGAGGGCGTGCGGCAGAATCTGGCTGGTCGGATTGTCGGGTGCTCCAAACAGCACGAGACGCGGTTGATGTTCATCAAAGGCGCGATGGAACGCGGCGATCGCGCGTTCCGGTGCCGCGGTTGGGAGATAGGTCCACGTCTCTGGTTCCATCAACCGCAACCGGGCGATTCGGGCGCCTGGCACGGCGAACGACAACTGCCCCTCGTAATTCGCATAGGTCGGATCCATCAGGAGGACGGTGTCTCCCGGATCCAGCAGCGTCCGAAACAGATCGTGCGTCAATTGCGTGCTGCCGGCCCCAATCGCGATGTGCTCGGCGGCGAGGTGCGCGACGCCGAAGAGGTGCGTCTCGAAGCGCGCGAGTTGCTCACGGCATTCGGTGTCTCCAAGGGTTGCCGTGTAGCCACCACTCGTGTGGAACGACGCAACGTCCGCGGCGATCTCTTGATAAGCCCGCCGGAGCGGCTCTGGTGCGGGATGATTCACCCAACCGCCGCCGAACGAAATGACGTCCTCGGGCTTCAAGCCCATCGCGACAATGTTCTGTCGCTCGGCCATCTTCATGATCTGGCGGATCGGCGACGGGCGGGCGAGCTGCTCGCGGACCAGGCGCGACAAGCCGATATCGCTCACGTGTGACATGGCCCGCGATGATTTCACATCTGCTGCAACCCTGACCACCCTGAGAACCGTCTAAGGGTGGGAGATTCCTATGTCCATGACCGATGCGATGCGCCAGGACTTCAAGGGAGCCGTGCGAGGGCTGTGGAAGAGTCCGGGGTTTGCGATTGCCGCCCTGTTGACGCTCGCGCTCGGCATTGGCGCCACCTCGGCGATCTTCAGCGTCGTGAAGGCGGTCCTGCTCGCGGCGCTGCCGTACGATCGGCCCGAACAGCGCGTGCAGATCTGGAGCAAGTGGATCAGCTTCGACAAGACCTGGCTCTCCACGCAGGAGATCGCTGATTACCGAACCTTTGCGAAGACGATGACCGACATTGCCGGTTGGTCAACGGGCCAACAGAACCTGACCGGTGATGGCGAGCCCGTGAGAGTGGGGGTCGGGTTCGTCACCGCAAATGCGTTCCAGGTGCTTGGCGCGCGTCCGCTGCTCGGTCGTACGTTCAGCGTTGCCGAAGACTTGCCCAACGGTCCACCCGTCGTCGTATTGGGTTATCCGTTGTGGCAAGCGCGATATGGCGGCGATCCCTCGGTGATCGGTCGACGAATGATGCTCAACGACGTGCCGGCAGAAATCGTGGGCATCATGCCGAGCGGGTTTCGACTGCCGACGGACTTCAACGTCGATGCCGCCGAGCCGACGCAAGTCTGGCGTCCGTTGCAAATCGATCCGCAGAACCTCAATCGCGGCAACCACGGGTTCTACGGGGCGGCCATTCTCGCGCCCGGCCAATCAGCGGCGACCGCCACCGAGGAGCTTCGCGCGATCACGCGGCGACTGACCGAGCAGGGCAGTTACCCCGCAGCGATGCAATTCACCGCGTTTGCCGTGAGCCTCGATGACGAGATTCGCGGCGAGGTGCGTCCCGCGATGTGGTTGCTGATGGGTGCAGTGGGGTTTCTGCTGCTCATTGCCTGTGTGAACGTCGCCAACCTTCTGCTCGTGCGCGGCGATGCCCGATTGCGCGAGATGGCGGTCCGCACCGCGATTGGAGCGGCGCCGAATCGTCTGGTCCGCCAGCTGTTTACCGAGAGTCTCGTCCTGGCCGTCTGCGGGGCCCTGTTGGGGCTGGGGCTGGCCGCTGGTGCGCTCCGAGTGCTGACCACGCTCGATCCCACGAGCTTGCCGCCTCTCGCGCCGGTACGGTTGGATACCACCGTTGTGCTCTTCACGCTCGTTCTGTCTGTCGTCACGACCCTTCTTTTTGGTTTGGCGCCCGCGCTGCGGACGTTGCGCGTCAATCTCGTCGAATCACTACGCGAGGGCAGCCAACAGGCGACGCTGGGCGGCCGCCGACAGCGTCTGCGGGGCGTGCTGGTGACCGCGGAAGTGGCGCTCGCGGTGATCCTCGTCATCGGTGCCGGGTTGATGATTCGCAGCCTCGCTGCGCTGGGACAGATTGATCTCGGCTTCAATCCCGATCGCGTGTTGACGATGCGACTGGCGGTGCCGGCGGCGACGTACGACACTGCCGACGAGGTCGTCGGGTTCTACGATCGTCTGTTGGAACGGGTGCGCGGGCTGCCCGGTGTGGAGCACGCTGGTGTCGTTCGTGCGCTTCCGCTGGCGACCACCATCGGCGACTCCGGCGTTGACGTGGAAGGATTCGAGGAAACCCCCGGAACCAATGCCAAGGGCGACTGGCAGATCGTGTCGGACGGCGCCTTCGAAGCTCTTGGCACCCGACTCGTTCGCGGGCGTTGGTTTACCGCTCAGGACACGACGGCGAGTGCACCGGTGAGTGTCATCAACGAAACCATGGCGCGAACCTATTGGAAGGATGGCGAGGCACTCGGTGGGCGGATGCGGATGGGTAACGCCATGCGCCCGTGGACAACTGTTGTCGGGATCGTCGCCGACGAGCGGCACAACGGCGTGACCGGCATCGTGAAGGAGAAGTTCTACGTGCCGCACAGCCAGTGGCACGTGGTGACCGCCGGTTCGATCATTCGCAACGTCTTTCTCCTCGTCCGGACGACGGGCGAGCCACTCTCGGTTTCTGGGGCGGTCCGCGCCGAGATTCGGCAGATGGATGCGAACCTGCCGGTCGCGAACATCCGTTCCATGTCGGAAGTCGTGTCAACCGCGTTGGCGACCCCGCGTCTCACGAGCTTTCTCCTCGCCGCGTTTGCCGCGATCGCGCTGGCGCTGGCGGCGGTTGGCATCTACGGGGTGCTGGCGTATCTCGTGTCGCAGCGAACTCATGAAATCGGGATTCGACTGGCGATTGGCGCCAATCGTGGGCAGGTTCTGGTGATGGTGCTGAAGCAAGGTATTGTGCTGGCGGCGATCGGCATCGGAATAGGACTCGTGGCCGCGTTTGGGCTGACACGGCTGATGCGGAGCCTGTTGTATCAGGTCACGGCCAGCGACCCGATTACCTACGTGATCGTGCCAATCGCGCTGCTTGTGGTGACGCTGATTGCCAGCTACCTCCCCGCGTTGCGCGCGACGCGCGTGTCTCCCACCATGGCGCTTCGCGTTCAGTGAGTACGGACGGCGGGTTTCGATCGCTGGTCTTCAGATCCGCCGGTCTTCAGATCCAGCCGGCTTGGCGTTAGACTCTCCTCCCTGTCGTCGGCGGGTCTAAAGACCCGCCGCTCCGTACGCAATGTCATCAACCCCTGCCATTCACGCTCTTCGAAAACATGGCGTTCCGTTCCGCGAACACGAATATCGGTATGAAGAGCATGGCGGGACGCGAGTGTCTGCGCGCGAGTTGGGGGTGGATGAGCACGAGGTTATCAAGACGCTCGTGATGCAAGACGAGCAGGGCGCTCCGTTGATTGTCCTCATGCACGGCGACCGCGATGTGTCGACGAAACACCTCGCGCGACAGATTGGACGCAAGAACGTCACCCCGTGCGAGCCGGTCGTGGCGGAGAAGCACACTGGCTATCTCGTTGGGGGCACGTCGCCGTTTGGCACTCGACGCGCGATGCCAGTCTTCGTCGAGCGCAGTGTCCTCCAGCTCGAGCGCCTCTATATCAACGGCGGGCGTCGCGGGTTCCTGATTTCGCTCGCGCCGGCAGATCTGGTGCGAGTGCTTCAGCCAACGCTCGTCGACGTCGCGATCTAGCGGCTTCGCTGCGGTCTCCGGTCTCCTCCCGGTCTCCGGCACGCGGGTTCTCTCTCAGTTTCCTTTCAGCAGGCTGCTAACTAGGATCTGTCGAAACGGAACTGAGGGAGAACTTTCGTGCCGGAGACCGTGGACCGCGGACCGGGGACCGTGCGAGCGGCCTTCCGAGCGCGAAGCGCGAGGCCTTCTGCGAGAGCGGCCTAAGATACTTCTTCCCGCATGCATCACGATCTACCTCTGCTTTTGAACATCGCGACGGCGCTGGCATACGCGCTCGTCGGCGGCGTCATCGCCCGTCGATTCGGCCTGCCGCCCATCGTGGGCTATCTGCTCGCTGGCGTCGCCATCGGGCCGTTCACGCCCGGCTTTATCGGCGACGCGGACGCGATCGGCCAACTGGCCGAGCTCGGGGTGATCTTCTTGATGTTCGGCGTCGGGCTTCACTTCTCGTTTCGCGATCTCTGGCACGTGCGAGACATCGCGATTCCAGGCGCGATCATTCAGATGGCGCTGGCGACGGGTGCAGGCTATCTGTTGACGCAGGCGTGGGGATGGACTCGACCATCAGGCGTGCTTCTGGGCGTGGCGATATCCGTCGCCAGCACGGTCGTGCTGTTGCGTGGGCTGATGGACAACGGACTCCTCGACACCCGTCACGGTCGAGTCGCCGTCGGTTGGCTGGTGCTCGAGGACATCGCGACCGTGATCATCCTGGTTCTGTTGCCGGCCTTTGGCTCCACCAGCGCCAGCGGCGCGGGATTTTCGTCGGCGATGGTCGCCGTCCTGAAGGCGGTCGGCTTCGTCGGGTTGATGTTGTTACTGGGCAACCGGATCGTGCCGTGGGTCCTCGCCCAGATCGTGCACACTCGCTCGCGAGAGCTCTTCATCCTGGCGGCGCTGACCGTCGCCCTCGGCACCGCCTTGCTCTCGGCCTACATGTTCGGCGTGTCGCTGGCGCTGGGTGCGTTCGTGGCTGGTGTGGTGGTCAGCGAGTCTCCGTATAGCCATCAGGTAGGCGCGGATCTGCTGCCGTTCCGCGAGGCCTTTGCGGTGCTGTTTTTCGTATCGGTCGGGATGCTCGTCAATCCCGCATACCTCGCGGCGCACTGGGTGGAGGTCCTCCTGCTATCCGGATTGGTGATTGGGGGTAAGGCTTTGATTGCGCTGTGCACCGGCCTGCTCTTTCCGCACCCGCCCAAAACCGCAATCGTGGTGGCGGCCGGCCTCAGTCAAATTGGCGAATTCTCTTTCATCGTTGGCCAGGCCGGTCTGTCTCTCGGCCTGCTCGATCAATCGCAGTATTCCTTGATCCTGGCGGGCGCGTTGATCTCGATCACCGTCAACCCCTTCATGTTCCGCCTCATTGGACCGACCGAGCGGGCCCTGAAGCGGTCGTTCCTGTGGCGGTTGATCGATCGGACGACTCCGGAGATGACTTCGGGATTGGCGCCCGAGCCAAGCGATCACGTGGTGATCGTCGGCTGGGGTCGGGTCGGGCGCCACATTACCGAACTGTTGGGGAGTCTCGAGGTTCCGCGACTGGTCGTGGAGGCGGATCCAACGCGAGTCGATCTGCTGACGAAGCAATCGGTGCCGACACTGTTCGGGGATGCCGCAAACTCCGAAGTCCTCCAGCACGCACGGCTCTCGCACGCGCGCGCGCTGGTGGTCACCGTGCCCGATGACTCCGCTGCCAGCATCATCGTGGCGGCGGCTCGGCGTCAGTGTGAGACGCTGCCTATCATCGCGAGAGCCGGCAGCCAGCAATCCGCGAAACTCCTGGGGGCGATGGGCGCGACCGAGATCGTCTTGCCGGAGGTCGAAGGTGGCATCCAGGTGATGCGACAAACACTCCTGCTGCTTGATTTCCCGGTGCGGCAAGTGCATTCCTACACCGAAGCCATCCGTCGGCAACAACTCGAGCATGCAGACGGTCGGGACGAAAGGGTCCGAGTGCTCGATCAACTGGTGCACGCAGCACGGGACTTGGAGATCGGCTGGGTCACCCTGCGCGTCGACAGCACCCTCGCAGGCCATTCGCTTGCCGCCGCGCAGCTGCGGGCGCGAACTGGGGCGTCGGTCGTCGCCTTGGCAAGAGACGGCGAGCTATCGAGTAATCCCGATCCGACGACGACACTCCAAGCGGGTGATCATCTTGCGGTGATCGGGTCGCCAGAGCAGCTTGCCGCGGTCGAAGCGGTCGCTTCGGCGTGAGGAGACCGCGAGCGGCCCGAAGCTCCGCCCAAACCGGCCTGAAGAGCACGTCGGCTCCGCTTCGCTGCCGTCCCCGGTCCCCGGTCCACAGTCTCCGGCACGAAGGTTCTCCCTCAGCTCCCTTTCGACAATCCTAGTCAGCAGCCTGCTGAAAGGAACTGAGAGAGAACACTCGTGCCGGGACTATGGACGGAGACCGTGGACCGGAGACCGTGGACCGTTAGTCCGTTCGCAACGCGACTTTCGCCGAGGAGTCCTTGAGCGACACGGTTCGGTTGAACACCGGAGCGTCGGGCGTCGAGTCTGGATCGACCGCGAAGTATCCCAGCCGCTCGAATTGAAAGCGCGCCCCCGGAGTGGCCTTCGCCAGGCTCGGTTCGAGCTTGCAGCCGCGCAGCCGGTCCAGCGAAGCTGGATTGAGGAAGGCTGTGAAGTCCCGGCCGGCCTTGGTCGCGTCGCCCTCCGGATCTTCAACGTTGAACAATCGATCGTAGAGCCGCACCTCTGCGTCGACCGCGTGGGCCGCCGAAACCCAGTGCAACGTCGCCTTGACCTTTCGGCCATCCGGCGCGTCACCGCCGCGAGTGGTCGGGTCGAACGTGCAGTGCAGCTCGGTAATCGTTCCCGACGCGTCCTTCACGACTCCCGTGCAGGTGATGAAGTACGCATTGCGCAGCCGCACCTCGCGGCCGACCGTGAGACGGAAAAATTTCTTCGGCGGATCCTCCATGAAATCATCCCGCTCGATATACAGCTCACGAGAGAACGGCACCTTGCGAGTGCCCGCGGACCGGTCTTCGGGGTTGTTGACCACGTCGACGTAATCCACCACCCGATCGGGATCGTAGTTGGTCAGGACCACCTTGAGTGGCCTCAAAACCGCCATCGCTCGCGGGGCCCGACGGTTGAGATCCTCGCGCACGCAATGTTCGAGCAAGCCGACGTCGATGACGTTTTCCTTCTTCGCCACGCCGATTCGGGCACAGAAATCACGGATCGATTCCGGTGTGTAACCGCGCCGCCGCAAGCCTGAAATCGTCGGCATGCGCGGATCGTCCCAGCCGGCCACATGACGTTGTTCGACCAGTTGCAACAGCTTCCGCTTGCTCATGACCGTGTAGTTCAGGTTCAGCCGCGCGAACTCGAATTGCCGAGGACGATGCGCAGTGCCGGCGGAGGCAACGACCCAGTCGTACAGCGGCCTGTGGTCCTCGTATTCGAGCGTGCAGAGCGAATGCGTGACGCCTTCGATCGCGTCCGAGAGCGGGTGAGCGTAGTCGTACATCGGATAGATGCACCACTCATTCCCGGTTCGATGATGCTCGGCGTGACGAATCCGGTAGAGCACGGGATCACGCAGGTTGATGTTCGGCGAACCCATGTCGATCTTGGCGCGCAGCACATGGGCACCGTCGGGAAACTCCCGAGCGCGCATCCGCCGGAACAGGTCGAGGTTCTCTTCGACCGAACGCGTGCGGTACGGCGAGTCCTTACCGGGCTCCGTCAGCGTTCCACGATGCTCGCGGATCTGGTCCGCGGTCAGTGAATCGACGTACGCCAGGCGCTCGCGGATCAGATGCTGGGCGAACTCGTACAGTTGCTCGTAATAGTCCGAGGCGAAAAACTCGCGGGCGTCCCAATCGAAGCCGAGCCAGCGAACATCGTCTTTGATGGAGTCGACGTACTCGACGTCCTCCTTGACGGGGTTCGTGTCGTCGAAGCGCAGGTTGCAGTGCCCGCCGAACTCGGCGGCGATGCCAAAGTCGAGCGAAATCGCTTTCGCGTGCCCGATGTGGAGATAGCCGTTCGGCTCGGGAGGAAAGCGCGTGACCACGTGACCACCGCTGCGGCCGGCAGCCACGTCCGCGGCAACGATTTCGCGTATGAAGTCCTGCGGCGCCGCCAGCGGCGCCATCACCTTTTCGTCCGGCATCGACTGTTCCAAGGTTCCAGGGTTCCAAGGTTCCGGGGTTCCAGGTTCAGGTTCCAGGTTCGAGGATGAATGAACTTTGGAACTCTGGAACCCTGGAACTTTGGAACTTTGGAACTTTGGAACTATACATGGCTGCTAAGGCTGGCACGGCTCGCCAACCAGCGTCGCGAGCACGATCAGCGGATTTCGACCTCGTCGTAGCAGTGAGTACGACGACCCGCGCGGAATGGATGCAAAGTGTCCGGCCTGCAGGGCCGAGTCGCGGCCGTCGAGCCGCAGGGTCCCTTCACCGCCGATGACGTACAGCATGGTGTCGGCAGCGTCGTTCTGCCGGTTTTCCCAGGGTTCGCGAATCTGCCACAGGACGTTCTGTGCGAGCCCGCTGCACGCGACTGGCGACGTCTTCTGCGGCTGAGTGTTGGTGATGTAGTTCTTCTCGATGAAGTCGGGCAGCGACAGGGACACGGGCTTGCCCGGCGACGGCATCGAAGGCCTGGCCGGGGCCGGCGCTGGCGGCGGCGCCGGCGGAGGCGGCGCTGTGGACAAGGTCACCGAAGGCGCTGGAGCGGGTTGCCCGGCTCTCCATTCGAACTCGCGCTCCAAGGTGGTGTAGCCCTCTTTGCTGAATCGCAGGCGGTAGACGCCCGGACGCAGGCCATCGAACTTGACGATGCCGTTAGTTTGGGTGGATCCGGATCGGTCCAGCAGACCGGTCAGCATCACCCGGACATCGGTCAGCGGAGCGCCAGCCTCGTCGGTGACCGTCACGGTTGCCACCGTCGTCGCCGACGACTGGGCCGGCGGGCGCGGCTTCTGTGTAACGGCGGGCGGCTTTTTGTTGGCGGGGCGCAGGCGGCTTTTGTTGGGTGGCATCCATGGGAACCGCCAGGAGCAACGTGAGCGCCGCAATCGGGGCGAGATTCATCATTTCATCGTAATTCAGTCGCGGTCGGTTGCGCTCGTTCATCCGGTTGAGCTCAGTAGCGCCAGCTCTTGAGATCGGCCCCGGCCGGCGCCGTCTTCGACATCCGTTCGACGGCTTTGGGAATGAACATCTGGTGGTAGCGAAGCCGCGACAATGCGTTAGGTCGCGTCTGATCGCCGTTCCAGCAGTGCTCCGCGCGGTCGCCGTAGTCGATTTCGCCGCCGTAGTACGGATTTCGGGTGGATTCCAGAAATTCCTCGACGAGATAGACGGCGTTGTTCAAGTAGTAGTTATCCATGTCGCCGACGTAGATGGAAAGCTTGCCTTCGAGCTTCTTGCCCAACCCCTTTTCCCAATCGCGACGCAGGATGTGCGACAAGTCGAAATGCTCGCGCCAGTAGTCCGCGACTTTGCGATCGATAACCCCGGTTCGCTTGTCCCAGATCCGCATCGGGTAACCGTCTGGACCCACCGGCGAGTACGTTGCCTCCCAAACATCCCACTGCTGTCCGGAGCGGGTCTTGGTGCCAAGCACGAGCTCGAGCCGATTCATCTCTTCGAGGGTGGATGACACGTGTCCGAGGTAATTACGCAGACCCGGTCGAGGGGTCCGCTTCCACGTGTCGTCCAGGTAGTACGCGTTCTTGTCTTTGTAGAGGTCAACCACCGTGTAGGCACGGAAGTCAATCGGGTCAGGGCACGCAATATAGGCGCCGTTGAACGCGTCCGGATAGAAGACCTGGGCCGCCATGGCCTCCCATCCGCCGGTCGAGCCACCGTACATGAAGCGGGCCCAGCCCTCGCCAAGCCCGCGATACTTCTTCTCGATGTATGGCAGGAGCTCCTTGACGATGGCATCACCATACGGACCGCTGTTTGCCGAATTCACTGCGTAGCTGTCGTCGTAGAACGGCGTCGGATGCTGAATTTCGATCACCAGGGCGCGCGGAAAATTGGGGCCGGTCCAATCCTTGTAGAACTGGTGCGCGTACTGCTGTTGGATCCGGTTGTAGCCTTCGAGACGAAAGCGGGCAGAAAAGTCTGGTTTGAGATTCGGATCAGGCGGTTCCTCACGAAACCCCGTGAACGTGTGCGGGAAGTGGCCGTGATAGATGAAGAGGGGATAGCGCGCGTTGGGGTGTGTATCCCAGCCTTCCGGCAGGAGCACGTTGGCCCCGAGGTGCATCGGTCGTCCCCAGAATTTCGTGAGCAGCGCGCTTTGAATGCGTTCGTGCTTGATGTACTTGGTGTCCTTGGCGGATTCGATAGGTGGAATCACCTTGTCGAGTGCGATGTCAATCGTTCCGCCCTTGCGCGGGTCGAGCGTTACCCGACGCGGTGTCGAATACAGATTGCCTGGGGCCTGGGACCACTGTTGGCCTTCGCCGCGATCCATCGGCATCTTGACCGTGTGGCCGTCGCCACGCTTGAACGTTTCGTAGCGGTGCAACAGTGCCTGGACCGTGTACGTCCCGGCGGGGATATCGTTGATGCTGTCGAGCGGAAAGCCGAGGACGCTGCCGTCGACGATCATCGGTGCGGATCCCGACCAATTCTCGACATCGATAGCGAACACCGGCTGCCCAGTCGGGCCATCGGTGACTTGAAAACGAGGCTCGGTTCCTTCTACGCGGGAGACGATGACAAGGAGGCGCCCGTCAACGGCGGACGATTGGGTCGGTGGCAGCGTCACCGAGTAGCGGAAGGGTCCGCCTTGCGCGGTCGGCACGTCGGCTGCTATGCCGAGAATCGCCAAAGCGGTCGCAACGCCTAGTGAAGCAAGGTATCGCATGGGGCGGATTCTAATCGGCCTACGGTCCACGGCCTACGGTCTACGGCCAATACAAGTTAACTTCTAAGCTTGACACTGGCAACTCGCTTCGGACTTAACCGTAGACCGTAGACCGTAGACCGTGGACCGCTGGTATATTCCCCCTGTGACCCTTCCGCGTTTACGCAAACTGTGCTTATCGTTCGCCGGCGCGACCGAACAGATTCAGTGGGGGGCGGATCTCGTGTTCAAGGTCGGCGGCAAGATGTTCTGCGTCGCGTGCACCGAGATAGCCCCGAACGTGACATCTTTCAAGTGTGACGACGAGACGTTTGCCGAGCTGTGCGAGCGGGACGGTGTGATTCCGGCGCCGTACCTGGCGCGCGCGAAGTGGGTCGCGCTCGAACGATGGGATGCGATTGAGGACCGGGAACTGGCTTCGTTGCTCGAACGGTCGTATACGCTAGTGAGAGAAAAGTTGCCGAAGGCAACGCAGTCGGCACTGTCCGGTCGGACTTCGATACGGTCGGCGAGGAAGGCTGCAGCGAGGAAGGCTGCGGTGAAGAAGGGTGCGGCGAAGAGGAAATCAAAGAGGTAGCACGTGCACATCATCATTCTGACGACGGCTCTTACCCTGTCACTGGGCGCCGCGGCTGGCGCTCAGGAACCGCCACCGGCGCCTCCCGCCGAGTGGGGGCCGATGAGCATCAATCTCGAGGACGTGCCATATCCACATCCGGTGTCGTTCATGTCCTTCAACCTCGAAGGGCAGGATGTTCGGATGGCGTTCATGGACGTCGCGCCGACCGGAACCGGCAACGGCAAGAGCGTGATTCTCCTCCACGGCATGAATTTCTTCGGTGAAGCGTGGACCGACACCATCGAGATCCTGCGAAAAGAGGGCTATCGCGTGATCGTTCCCGATCAGGTCGGCTACGGGCGCTCGTCGAAGCCGATTCTCCACTACTCGATCAGCACTCACGCCTCGAATACGAAACGGCTTCTGGATCACCTGAAAATCGCGACCACCGACATCGTGACGCATTCGATGGGCGGGATGGTCGCCAGCCGGTTCGCTTCGTCGTACCCGGATGCCGTCGGCAACCTGGCGATGATCAATCAGATTGGGCTGACCGACGCGCGCGCCGGCCGTGCGTGGCGCGACACATCAGAGGTGTACAAGAACGCCCTGGCACGCGACTACGCGGAGATCGTGAAAGGGATGCGCGCGTACTATGTCAACTGGAAGCCCGAGTACATGAAATACGTGAAGATTCACTACGGTTGGACCAGAAGCGGCGACTGGCCGCGCATGGCGATGGTCCGTGCGCTTCAGCAGCAGGCGATCTATGCCGACCCGGTCGTCTACGACTGGCCGCGGATCAAGGCGCGCACGCTGGTCATCGGCGGCGAGAAGGATGGGCCGAACTTCCCGGCACAAGCGCGCCGCGTCGCCGAGGCCGTGCAGAACGGTCAGCTCTATCTCATCCCGAACATCGGCCATAACCCGCAGTTCGAGGCGCCTGATAAGCTCTACCCGCCCTTACTGAGATTCCTCAAGGGAGAGGACGTCGGGATCAAAAAGGCGCCCACTCAGTAGCTATTTCTTGCGCACGACCCTGAACGTGGCCGAGTGGTCCGATTTGCCGTGCTCCCAGTTGTCCCACGTGCCGCGAATTTCGTCGGCGGACACGAATTCGATCTTGGCCGAGTGCATGTGGCTCGTCCTGGCCGGATCGATATTCGTGCCGCCCGCGAAGGTGAAAGCCACGACGTTGCCCTGTAGCCCTGCGGACTTCATGCGCGGCTGAGTGTTGGATGTGCAGTAGTGAGTGAGAACCAGTTCGCTTCCATCCAGGTGATAGACGGTGACCATCTCGTTGGGAGTGCCAACCGGAAACGTCTCAACCACCGAATGTCCGCCGGATGACACCTTGTAGGTCACCGCGACGGCGCCCTTGGTGCCGAAAATTCCGTCGACGTCGATCCACGCGCCTTCGAGAGCCTTGAGGCGGTCAAATCCCTGCTCGGCGGCAGACTTGGACTGGCCATTGGCGGCGGTGAGCCATCCGACGCTCAACAGGGCCGTCAACAGTAGTTCTTTGCGCATAGGGCCTCCACCGTTCCTGTTCAACGTTCAATCGCGATTTCTTGAAGCCGACCGCGGTAAACGGCTCACTCCCACGGCCGTAGTTAGCGTCAGTCTACGCGTGTAAGATAGCCCGTGCATAAGGAGGGCGAATGCGCTCTTTGCTGTTGAAAATCAGTGTGGTGCTCACGGTCGTGGCGTCGCTGTCGATCGCACCGGCCGCCCAGCCGGCTGCTCCTCAGGCCGCCGGCTCAGGACCAACCTTCAAGTCGATCGGTCCACTAACCTTCGGTCCCGATGGGTTGCTGTTTGCCGGCGACACCCAGTCGGCGACGATCTTTGCGCTCGAGCTAGGCGCCCTGGCGGAGGGTGGCGCCGCCGGCGCCAAGGCGATTACGGGGATCGATCAGCAAATTGCCGCGTTGCTCGGCACGGACGTTCGCGAGATTGCGGTGACGGATCTCGCCGTTCATCCCAAGACGCGGAACGCCTACATGTCCGTCATGCGCGGCCAGGGAGCCACGGCCAGCCCGGCCCTCTTGCGCGTCGACGGCGCGGGCAAGATCGAGTTGCTCGCCCTCGACAAGATGAAGTTCTCGAAGGTCAGCTTGCCGAATGCCCCCGCGGCGAACGAGGCCAACCCGGCCCGCAACCCCAGAACCCAGTCCATTACCGACATGGCATTCGTCGATGGCAAGTTGTACGTGGCGGGTCTGTCGAACGAGGAGTTCTCGTCGAAGCTGCGCTCGGTCGCCTATCCGTTCTCGACCGCCGACAACGGCACGAGCGTGGAGATCTATCATGGCAATCACGGCGCATTCGAAACCCGCTCGCCGGTCTACACTTTCGTTCCCCACAAGCTGAACGGCGAGACCAACCTGATCGCCGGCTATCTGTGCACGCCGCTCGTCAAGTTCCCGGTCAGCAGCCTGCAGCCGGGGGGCAAAGTCATGGGGACGACGATTGCCGAACTCGGGAATCGCAACCGGCCGCTCGATATGATCGTGTACCGCAAGAGTGGCAACGAATACCTCCTCATGTCGAACAACAGCCGTGGCGTGATGAAGATTCCCACCGCAGGGTTCGACAAAGCCGAGAAGATCAGCGCCCGAGTCGAAGCCGAAACGAGCGGCGTGCCGTTCGAGACCGTGACATCGATGAAGGGCGTCGAACAGCTCGATCTGCTCGACGCGAACAATTCGATTATGCTCGCGCGGTCTGAAGCTGGAGCGCTGAATCTGGCCGTAATGGCGCTACCCTAGCGGGTGCGTCGGGTGCGACAGGTGCGACGGGTTCAGAGGTGCGGTGCGGTGCACAGGTGCGACGGGTGCGACGGGTTCTGAGGTAGTGCGGTGCACAGGTGCCCATCCCGCAATTGACGATCGTTCCGAGCAATCGAACGGGCGCGGCGTCCCCAGCGTGGGCTGCCGCGCTCGTGCTCTTTCTGGCCGCGGTCGCTGGTTGTCGAAGCGCAGCGGCGCCGGCCGATCCAGTGGAGATCCGTCTGCACGCGCCGATTGGCGCAGCGGCGAGCATCGAGGTTGTCAATGTTCCCGTCGACCTCACACGGCGGCTCGCAGCAAGTGAGTTGAGTCGCGAGCAGTGGACCGAAGTGCTGCGTGTCTCGGTCGGCGAGGGACAGCCAGCCATGCTCGGGACCTATTCCGTCACCGATCACACCATCCGTTTTGCGCCAATGTTTCCCCTCGATCCCGGCCGCCAGTACGTCGCGGTCTTTACGCCCACGGCTGTGCCCGGCGCGGCCGCGAATGTCGGTGCCCCGCTCAGCGCCCCCCTCAGGGCGACCGTAGCCCTTCCCGCAATCGCCACAGACCCTTCCACCACCGTTGCGCAGGTGTTTCCGTCGGCAGATGTGGTCCCCGAGAATCAACTTCGGCTCTACATTCACTTCTCGGCGCCGATGGGTCGCCGCGGTGGCCTCGACTACATCCGCTTGTTGGACGAAAGGGGACAGGCCGTCGTCGATCCGTTCCTTCCTCTTGACGCCGAGTTTTGGAACGACGACTTCACGCGCTACACCGTCTTCTTCGATCCGGGCCGTCAAAAGCGCGGCATTCTGCCGAATGCGCAGATGGGGCGTTCGCTGGTCCCCGGACGAAGGTACACGTTGGTCGTCGACAGCGAGTGGCGTGATGCCAATGGCTTGCCGCTCAAGACTGAATATCGACGTGAGTTCCGCGTTGCCGAAGCCGACGAACGTCCGATCGACTTCAAGGCCTGGGACGTCGCGGTCCCGACCGCTGGCGAACGCGATCCGTTGATCGTCACCTTTCCCGAGCCGCTCGATCGCGGTCTACTGTTGCGAGCCCTGGGCGTCACCGCCGGCGACCAGCGGTTTCTCGAGGGAGACGTGAAGATCGAGAGCCATGAGACGCGGTGGAGCTTCACACCGCGGGAGCCGTGGAAGGCCGGACGTCATCAGCTCGTCGCGCTGGCGATGCTCGAGGACATGGCGGGCAATCGCATCGGGCGCGCGTTCGAGGTCGATCGCTTCGATCGCGCCGATCCATCCGGCGAGCCCGAGCGGACGATGATCCCGTTTGAGGTGAGCAGTCGGCGCCAGTGACCCCTCTGCGTCCTACAGCCGAGGCCGTCAGCGTCATCGGAACTGCTTTTGAATCTTCTCCGCGGCCTCCTTCACGATTTCGGCAACCAGTATCTGCAGGCTCTTGGGATTGGACGTCTCGCTGGCGCCACCCCACACCAGCTTGCCCGTGGACACCTGGTAGATCAGCGATTCGACGACGATGACCGTGTCCGTCCGGACCGGCCCGGCGACGTAGACCGTGGTCCATCCGTACGGGTAGTAACCCCAGAGGGTGGAGTAGGTCGGCGAGGCCCAGATGTCGGGCCCATAGCGCTTCTGCTTGCTCTCGCTGACCGGCCGAAGCGTCACGACACCGGCGACGGCCTCACGTTCGAACCAGTTCTTGGCACGCTCCGCATCCTTCAGTTCCTCAGGAGGGATCACGCGATAGGCGGCCACGCCCAGCATGCCACGTGCCGACAACTCGCGCGTCAGGGCTTCTTCGGCGGACATGCGGAGTGAAAGATCGTCGCTGATGACCAGCGCCACCACCTTCTGGCCCTTGAAGCTGATCGAACGCGCATCCGGGGCCGCCCACGTCGAAGTGAACTTGACGGCGCCAAGGCTGGCGCTGAGTGCCACGATTGCGGCCAGGGTTGAAAGCGTGATCGTCGGACGCGGGTAGTGGTTCATCTGTTGATTGTGACACGGCCCTCGACAAGGGGGTGATTCATCCGCAGAAGAGGAGGACGCGGTCGTGATCAGAACGAATCACGTAGAATCCTCCGCATATGGGGCTCGTCCAGGGCACCCGCCTCGGCCCGTATGAGATAACCGGACAGATCGGTGTGGGCGGCATGGGCGAGGTCTACCGTGCCACGGACTCGAATCTGAAGCGGTCCGTCGCGATCAAGGTTCTGCCGGATGCGTTCGCATCCGATGTCGAGAGGCTCGCCCGGTTCCAGCGCGAAGCCGAAGTCCTTGCGTCGCTGAACCACACCAACATCGCGGCGATTTACGGCCTCGAGCGTGCAGGTGGCACGACGGCGCTGGTCATGGAACTGGTCGAGGGGCCGACGCTCGCCGACCGCATCGCCGTAGCGCCTATCGCGTTGACGAGGCGCTGCCGATTGCCAGGCAAATCGCCGAAGCGCTCGAGGCGGCACACGAGCACGGGATCGTCCACCGCGATCTCAAACCCGCGAACATCAAGCTCCGAGGAGACGGTACGGTCAAGGTGCTGGATTTCGGCCTGGCCAAGGCGCTGGAGCCCGCAGGCGCGACGTCTGTGGGAGTGGCTCAATCCCCGACAATTACTTCCCCGGCCCTGATGACCGGCGCCGGCATGCTGCTCGGCACTGCGGCCTACATGAGCCCCGAACAGGCGCGCGGAAAGCCGGTAGACAAGCGGGCCGATCTCTGGGCGTTCGGGTGCGTGCTGTACGAGATGCTGTGCGGGCGCCAGGCGTTCGAGGGCGCCGAGGTGACCGACGTGCTGGCCCGTGTGATCGAGCGCGAACCTGACCTTACCGCCCTGCCTGCCAATGCGCCTGCGGCGATTCGCCGGCTTCTTCGCCGATGCCTGGAGAAAGATCGCAAACGCCGCTTGGCGGATGCGGCGGATGCGCGGCTGGAGATCGACGATGCCTTGACGTCGCCCCCACGCGATGGGCAGCCTGACGCGCCGCCTGCGCCGCCCGCGCTGCGGGCGTGGATCGAACGTCTGGCGTGGTCCATCGTCGCCCTCGGCTTGGTCGCGACAATCGCGTGGCTGCTGTGGCGTCCACTCGTCAGCCCCGGGCCCACCCGCGTGACCCTCGCACTGTCCCCTCAACGCTCGCGTTGCAAGGCGGCGGCGGAGACCGTCTGGTGGCGATTTCACCAGATGGACGCACCGTGGCGTTCGTGGGCACGTCCGCGGGCAGCACCCAGATCTATCTGCGCCGCGCCGACCAGTTCGACCCAGTTCCGATTCGCGGCACTGAAGGCGGTGTCGACCCATTCTTTTCCCCGGATGGTCAGTGGCTCGGGTTCATGGTGGAGCGTTGCCAGGTGGGGGCACGATGCCCAGTCGCGCAGGGGAAACTCAAAAAGGTGCCAGTCGGTGGCGGTCCGCCGACGACGCTGTGCGACGCGACGAATCGCGGCGGCGCCTGGGGACCGGATGGCACGATCGTGTTCGCGACAAGTCCGACCGGCGGACTGTACCGCGTGTCCGCGACCGGGGGCGTGCCTGAACCGCTCACGAAACTGGAACCGACGGAGCGCTCGCACCGTTGGCCTTCCTTCCTTCCTGGCGGAAGGGCGGTCCTCTTCTCGATTCAGCCGAACGGCGCCAGCTTTGACGATGCACTGATTGTCGTGCGCTCATTGGACACGGGCGAGCAACGCGTCGTCGCGCAGGGTGGAGCGAGCCCCGTTTACCTGCCGACCGGGCACATCGTGTTCGGACGCGCCGGTTCGTTGCTGGCGATGCCGTTCGACCTGCGTCGGCTCGAGGTGACGGGACCGCCCGTACCGCTGGTCGAAGGTGTGGCCATGAACACGGCCACCGGTGCCGGTCAGTATGCGATCGCCGCCAGCTCGCTCGTGTACATCCCTGGAGCGGGATACGAGACACGACGAGAGCTCCTCTGGGTGGATCGGAAGGGGGTAGCCCGTCCCGTCGACGCGGAGAAGCGGCCGTTTTTCGATGTCGCGCTCTCACCCGACGGTCAGCGGATTGCGATTGCTGTGACGAGTCAAAACACGGATCTCTGGGTGTATGAGATCGCGCGCGGCGCGCTGAGGCGCCTGACGTTCTCGCCGGGCCTCGACACCTCGCCGATCTGGACGCCGGATGGCCGCCACGTGACCTTCAACGGCGTCAGAACAACCCGCTCGATGGAAATTTTCCAAATGTCGTTCGACGGAAGCGGCAGCGAAGAGCGCCTCATCGACGCAGGCGCGCTGAATACGCAGGCACGATCCTGGCACCCGAGCGCCAAGTGGCTTGCGTACGATCTGGCCGGGGACATTTATGTCCTGCCAATGGATGACCGCAAACCGAAGCCCCTTCTCGCAACTCCGTTCGTCGAGGCGTTCCCGGCGTTCTCACCCGATGGACGATGGGTTGCCTATCAGTCGAACGAGAGCGGCAGGTTTGAGGTCTACGTGCAGCCGTTTCCGGGGCCTGGAGGAAAGTGGCAGGTTTCCACCGTGGGCGGTCTGCGTCCGCGGTGGTCGGCCAACGGACGGGAGCTCTTCTTCCGCTCCGGCGGCCGGATGATGGCGGCGCCGATCCAGCCTGGACTGACGTTCGCGAGCGGCACCGCGCAGGTACTATTCGAGGGACAGTTTGCCCCTCCGTACGATGTCAACGCCGACGGCCGCTTCCTGATGGTTCGCGACGAACAGCAGGCCGACCCGACGCAACTACGCTTCGTGCTGAACTGGTTCGTGGAGCTGAAGCGCGCGGCACCGCCTAACTGATGCTTGACCGCCGGCTATCTTGCTCAGCGCTGGCGTTCTCGAGACGAATAGCAGATGATTTCGTGGCTCGCTTCGCCAGCGCGGCTTCATTGATCGCTCAGGGCCAGCAGCTGCGGCGTAGTTGACCGAGTGAAGTAGTCGTGGGGCCCGAGGACCATTTCGATGAACCCCACACAGCTGACCGACTTCGCGACGCGCTATGCGGTAGCCTGGAGCAGTCAGACTCCAGATAGCGTGGCGTCGTTCTACGCCGGGAATGGATCACTCACAGTCAATGACGGTGAGCCGTCTGTCGGGCGCGCGGCGATCACCGCGACGGCGAAAGGTTTCATGACGGCTTTTCCTGACATGGTCGTGAAGATGGACCGAGTGCGTCAGGAGGGCGGCCACGCGGTGTTTCATTGGACGTGGACAGGAACGAACAGCGGCCCTGGAGGCACCGGCCGATCTGTTCGTATTAGCGGCTACGAAGAATGGACGCTTGGTGCCGACGGTCTGATCGTCGAGTCAAAAGGGCATTTCGATGAAGCAGAGTACCAACGCCAGCTAAAGTCTAGCGATGACCGTCAAAGGTGTTCATGAATGTCGAATCCGCGATTGTGAAGCCCCCTGCGGTCCTGGCCGATGCGCTCGCCCATCAGTATCGACTCGACCGCCAACTCGGAGCGGGCGGTATGGCCACGGTCTACCTGGCCCACGAACACAAGCACGGCCGGGAAGTCGCGATCAAAGTGCTGCGTCCCGATCTTGCGGAAACGCTCGGCCGCGAGCGCTTTCTTCGAGAGATTCAATTGGCCGCCCGCCTGAATCACCCGAATATCCTCCCGCTCTACGACTCGGGCGAAGCGAGCGGCTGCTTGTACTTCGTGATGCCTGTCATGGCGGGACAGACGCTGCGCGATCGGCTTTCGGGCGGCCCACCGATATCCGTTGACGAAGCGCTCCGCATCACCATCGAGGTGGCCGATGCCCTCGATTACGCGCATCGGCACGACATCGTCCATCGCGACATCAAACCCGAGAACATCCTGCTGCACGAAGGTCATGCGATCGTCGCAGACTTCGGAATCGGCAAGGCGCTTGTGGCAGCCTCATCGGCGACGGGTCTGATGTTCACGCAGATCGGCGTGACCGTTGGCACACCAGCGTACATGAGCCCCGAGCAGGCGGCGGGAGAGGAGATTGACGGTCGCAGCGACCTCTTTGCCCTGGGTTGCGTGATGTACGAGATGCTGACGGGCGACGTCGCATTCACCGGAGAGTCGGTGCAAGCCGTCATCGCCAGGCGGTTCGCCTATTCGCCGCCGGCCATTTCAGACTCACACCCCGAGATTCCTGCCGTCGTCGGCGACACGGTGAGAAGACTCCTGCAGCGTTCGGCCGACGAGAGGTTCACGAGCGGTGCGCAGGTGGTTGCCGCGTTGCGCGCACAACCGACGCCATCCGCGACGCCGGCATTCCGAGCGTCTGACCGTCTCCGCCGCGACGCGTCAATCGCGGTCCTGCCGTTCACCAACCTGAGCGCCGATTCCGACAACGAATACTTCAGCGACGGACTCACCGAGGAGCTCATCACCGACCTCTCGGGCGTGAAGGCGCTGCGCGTGATCTCGAGAACCTCTTCGCTGCAACTCAAGGGGACGACCAAGGGCCTGCGCGAGATTGGCCGCACCCTGGGCGTGCGGTATGCGTTGACCGGGAGCGCACGGAAGGCCGGCAACGCGCTGCGCATCACGGCGCAGCTGGTCGACACCACGACGGACGAGCAGATCTGGGCCGAGAAATACAGCGGCACCATGGACGATGTGTTCGACGTGCAGGAACGTGTCTCGCGCGCGATCGTCACCGCGTTGCAGGTGACGCTGACGGCGTCCGAGGACGACCGGCTCGCCGAGCGGCACATCAAGAATCCTCGGGCGTTCGAGTTGTACCTGAGAGCCCAGGGGCTCGTGCGGCGCTATGGCGCGTCGATGGATCAGGTGAACGCGCTGCTGGACCGCGCGACCGAGATCGAGGGACTGTCGCCGCCGTTGCGTGCGTTACGCGCCCACTTGTGGATCAGCCAGGTGCGCGCCGGGATGAGCACCGACGCGATCCATCTCGCCCGCGCCGAGGCGGAGGCACGCGCGCTGATGGATGTCGCGCCGAATGCCGCCTACGGATACTCACTGCTCGGCTTCATCAGCTATGAGCGCGGTGCGCTCGCCGACACGGTGCGATATCTCACCAAGGCGCTGGAGCTGGACGGAAGCGACGCGGATGCCTTGTTCTTCCGTGGCATCGCGCTCGAGGCGGCGGGACAGGGCGAGGCCGCGATCGCGGCCGGACGACGTTTTCTCGAAGTGGACCCACTGTCGCCGATGGCGGGCGTACCTCCTGAATTCCGCGCATTGGTTCGTGGGACGTCCGCACGAGGGGCTGGACATGCATGAGCATGCGCTCGTGCTGGACCCGGACAATCCCATCATCCATTGGTCGGTGGGATACACCTACGCGCTGCTCGGTCGGATGGCCGACGCCAGGGCGCAGGCGCAGTGGATGCAGACGCACGTGCCTCAGATCCCGTACACGGTGCAGCTCGTAGCGTTGCTCGAGGGCAGCGCAGGGCGAACCGCGGAAGCCCGTACCGCGCTGGCGACGCTCGCGGACATGTCATTTGATGGGCACATCACGTTCCATCTGAGCGAGAGTTTCGCGGTCGCCGGCGATATCCCGACGGCGCTTCGCTTGCTGGGGCAGGCGGTCGAACGCGGGTTCTACCCGCACGACTATATTGCGGTGCACTGCCCGTTCCTGGCTCCGCTGCGCGGCATTCCCGAGTTCGACCGCATCGTTGCGACGGCAGCCGAACGAGTAGCGGCATTCAGGACGTGAACCAGCGCATGGCGGATCTTCCGGCTAAAGCCGGAAGCCACGCAGAGGGGCCACCGGCGACCGGCCACTGGCCACCGCCCACTGGCCACCGGCCACCGGCCACTGGCCACTCTGGCCACCGACCACTGGCCACCGGCCACCGATAACTACCGCGTATCGATCAACGCCAGCAGCGCCCACCCGGTGGTCGAGATCCGCTGAGCGTAGCTCTCCTGATTCGACGGACGCGTCGTCTCGGGCCAACTCCCGTCGGCCGCCTGCAGCGACAACAGAAAGCCCCGCCCCTTGGCGATCGCGGCGTCGACGTCGCTGTCGCGCATGGTTGGTCCCGCGAGCTGAGCGCGTTTGACCGTCGTCAATGCCATCAAGGCAAGGGCCGTGTCGAACGCTTCTGGTGCGGCGGTGACGTAAGGCCCCCAACCGCCGCTCTGTGCCTGACCTTGGCGAAGTGTCTCGAGTGCCTTCGCGCGTTGCGACATCGCGTCGCCATCCGCGCTCCGATCCAGGCCGAGCACCACCGCAGAGGCATCGAGGACCGTTGCGACGCTCGCCACGCGCAGCCACCGATCGGCTCGTGCGATAGCTGGCCCGAACTGGCTGTCAGCGGCCGCCACTACGCTGCGACGGGCCAGCCAGGTGGCAACCGTGGTGCCGTACGTCGTTGGGGAGCCGATGCTTTGCGAGGTATCGAGCTGAAACGACCCATCGTCTTTCTGATCGGCAACCAGCAAGGCAGCCGCATCACGGATAGACGCTCGCGGCGCGCGCCCGTGGTCGACCGCGATGGCAAGGGCTGCGGCAAACTGGACTCTTGCAAGGGCTTTGTCATCAATTCCGCCCTGCGTCTTGTTGTCTTTCCATGCGTTCGGTCGGCGCAGCCATGCGAGGGTGTCGTCGAGCGCTTCGCCCGTCGGCAAGCCAGCGGCGGCAGCGACCAACAGCGCCCGGGCGGCGTCGCCGTTGTTGTGACACGAGTAGCAATCGTTTTCGGCCTTCCAACGAGGAACCTCTCGTGCCAGGAACGCGACCGCGCGGGCCTCGGGGCTTGACGACTGCGCCTGCAGGTGGGCTCGACAAATCAGCACCGACAACGCGACGGTCGCCCCAATCAGCACGGCATGCATGCCGAGCAGCGTTGGAGGCTGCCACTTCATTGAAATTGAGGCGCCAGTCGGAACTGTACCGTCACGGTCATGATGACTGGCACTGGAACGCCGTTCGAGCAGCGTCGGCTCGAACTCCCATTGCCGAACCGCTTCGATCGCTGCCAGATCGAGGAGCGGAATCGACCGCAGCACTTTGGCCTCTGCAACTTTTCCAGCGTCGTCGATCAGGACTTCAAGGATGACCACGCCTTGAACGCGAGCTTGTTGAGCGTCCGGCGGCCAGATGGGTTCAACGTGCTTGGTCTTGACCGGTGGCTTGATGTTTCCGCCGACGCGAACGGCACCGGCGGGCCACGATGGTGGTGGGGCCGTGGCGGCGATGCCGCTTTGCGCGACAACACCTCGATTCTCCTGAAAAACGCTAAAGTCCTTCAAGCCGGCTTCGAGCTCGGTAGTCAATTGCTGTCGTTCGACGGGGTCGTCGGTCACGGCGATCAACAGTTTGAGGTGATTCAAGTACTGGCCACGCTGCCCAGGCGAAGTGGGATTCATCGTCCTGACATCGTCCAAGAGCTGCGCCGCCTGTTTGACGTGAGCCTGTCGGGCGGACAGGTCGCGTGCCACCGAGGCACGGCGCAAATGAATCCCCGCGACGAAGAGGATTGGTCGCGTGTCCGACGGGTCGATATTGCGCCAGTCCATGGCGAGAGCATGAAAGCCTGCTGGATCAAGGTCGGGATCGGTGTAGAGCATGAGCGCCGTGTACACCGTTGACGAATCTTTCTGATGAGGAAGGGCTTGGCGCAGAATGCTGATCGAGTCGGCTCTGCGGTTAGCGTGCAGGTAGAGACTCGCCAGCTCGAGATAGGGCCTCAAGTCCGACGGTTCCGCGGCAACGGCGGCCAGCAACTCCTCCTCCGACCGCACGGGCGGAGGTGGCATTGGGTCGCCGGCAGGTCTCGATGGGGCTTGAGCCCCTGCAGTCAGAGGGACGAGAAGAACCAACCCAGCCAACCATATTGGGATCGGTCGATCGCAAATGCTCATGATGACCCCCCGTCGTCTGAGTCTCTGGGTTTCTGAGGCCTTGTGTGTCTCGAAGCGTAGCAAACCCTACTCGGGCAGGTCTACGCCCTTGGGTTCCGGGAGCAACCAACTGACGAGGTATCCGACGAAATACACGGCAAATCCAACCAACGCGGCGGCGTAGGCGAGCCGGGTCTGCGGTGTGCCCCCAGGCATCACGTTGGTGAGTTGTGTCGTCACGAACGCGAAGCCAGTGCCCAGCATTCGACCGCCGATGTTGGCGGCGAATCCTTCTCCGGTGCCCCGGAGGTGCGTGGGGTAGACGCGCGGCAGGTAGTTTCCCCAGAACGAGAACTGCGCCACCGTGAAGAATCCCGCCAGGAACATGCCCCACTTCGACAGCTCGAGACTGGTGGTCCCGGCAATGAAGAACACGGCCGGCACGATCAGGAGCCCCGGGAGCTGGAAGAGATGCAGAAGCTTGCGTCGCGAGACGATGCGAATGGCGAGAAACGCGAGAGCGAACCGGCCCACGAGACCGCCGACCTCTTGAAACGCCTGAACGAGGCTTGCCGTTTGTTGCTGTTGGGGCACCGCGAGCGTTCGTACCTCAGGCAAGCCAGGCACGATGCGAGGCATCTGTTGAATGGCGCCAAACGCAGCGCCGTACGCGCACGCAAACAAAATCGTGGTGACGAGTGTCGTCCGTCGCAGCTCGGGCGTGAAGAGCGCGGCGATGCTCGGACGGCGCAGGGTTCCGGCGGCTTTCTTCTCGCGCCAGGCGGGCGACTCTGGCAGGAAGGGGCGGATGATGATGAGAGGCAACGCGGGCACAACGCCGGAGATCAACGTGTAGCGCCATGCCGAATGAGTGCCGTGAATCGCCGGGAAGCTGTCCCCGTATGTCACCGCAATGGCGTAGGCCGCGGTGACCATCAATCCACCGATTGACGAAAACGCCTGCGTATAACCGAGTGCAGCCTCGCGCTGCTTGGGATCCGGGAAGAGCTCGGCAATCCACGCGACAGCCGCAACGAACTCGACGAACACGCCGATGTACGTCGTGGAGCGAAGAATGAGCAGCATCTCGACGCTGGTGGAATAACCCGCTGCGAACGCCGAGAATGCGTACAGCAGGATGCTCCAGACCAGGACGCGCCGTCGCCCGAAGCGATCAGTCAAATAGCCGCCGAGCAGTCCAAACGCGCCGCCCACGATGGCGGGTACCCAGAAAAAGAGGCCGACCCAAGAGTTGAACTCTGGAGTGCCGGGCCGCGCGCCTGTCAGCTCACCGATCGCGGGCCCGACGACGAGAGGCGCCATCAAGACTTCGTAGATGTCGAATGCGAAACCAAGGGCGGCGATGGCGCAGATCAGCCACTGAATTGGGGTGAGCCGAGGGACAGGCATAGGCGTTTGGCGAAACCGTGTGAGAAGAACGTCAGGCGCTGAGCGCGCGTAGTATTTCACGGTCCACGGTCCACGGTCCACGGTCTACGGTCCACGGTCCACGGTCCACGGTCTGGACAACGGGTAGTGGGAACCTAACGATCGTCGCAATCGGAAGCTAGATCTTCCCTCGATAAAGTAGACACTTCCGCCTAACCACAGGAGGTGTCCCGTGCCCCGAGCCGGGCCGAAGAAAGTCCATCGCTATAGCCTGGAGTTCAAGCTCAAGGCGGTGAAACTGAGTCAACTGAAGGGTGTGGAAGTGCAGGCCGTCGCGGACGCCCTCGAGATTCATCCGTTCATGCTGTCGCGGTGGCGCAAGGAAGCGCGAGACGGCGTGTTGCGGGGGCGCGTTTCGGTACCGAAAGCGGTGAAGACGCCGCCGCCGCGAGAGATGAAGCGCTTTCAATCGCTGCAGCGAGCCCACACGCTGCTCCAAGAGGAGCACGCGTTGCTAAAAAAACTCATCCGGTTCACCTCCGCACGAAAGCCGACGTCTTCGCGTTCATCGAAGAGGAGCGGAAGCGGTTCGGCGTGACGCGGCTCTGCCGGCTCTTTGCGGTCACGCGCGCGGGATTCTACGCGTCGCGGCGACGGCCGGTGAGTGCGCGTCGGAAGCAGGACCGGGTACTGCTCGAAGCCATGCGTGCGATCTTCGAGAGCAGCGGTGGGACCTACGGCAGTCCTCGGATTCAGGAGGGCCTGGCCGGGCGTGGCCATCGCGTGAGTCGTCGGCGCGTGGAACGGCTGATGCGGGCGGACGGCCTGCGGGCCCGTGTCGCGCGCGTCTATCGGCCCAAGGCGGGCACGCATCGGTGGTTCAGTCGACAGCCGAATCACGTGCGACGCACGCACGCGACCCGGCCGAATCAGATCTGGGTCGGCGACGTCACCTACCTCGCCGTCAGCGGGCGCTGGTGGTACTTGATCGTCGTCCTGGACCAGTGCTCGCGTCGGGTGCTGGCGTGGCGGCTCGCGGCGACCCGGGACTCCCGCGTGACCCGGGCGGTGCTGGACGCGGCGCTTCGACGGCGGCGCCCAGACGCCGGCCTGATCTTTCACAGCGACCGCGGCAGCGAGTTTCAGGGGACGCCGGTCCGCATGCGCTTGGCCGCGAGCGGCGTGCGGCAGAGCATGACGCGCGGAGGCGCGCCTGGAGAGAACGCGCATATGGAGTCGTTCTTCCACTCACTCAAGGCCGACCTGATCCACGGGCGGTCGTTTCTGATGGTGGCTGATCTCCGCCGGCAGCTCCGTCGGTACGTGCGGTACTACAACTACCAGCGGCTGCATTCGTCGCTGGATTATCAGTCGCCCGTTGACTATGAACGTCGAGCCGCGTAGAACTTCACGTGTCTACGGAACCGAGGGAAGATCCAGCTGCTACTCGCTGACCAAGAACTTCAAGTCCGCGAACGACCCGGTCGAATCGCTGCTCCAGGTTGCGCGCGACGTCAGCACTCAAATAGCCCAGACGACCAGCGAGGGTGACCAGGTAGCGTGCCTCGCTCGCAGAACCGCAGGCGATTCGGAGAAAGTGTGCATAGTCCTTGTTCGACGACCTCGCAGAGCCTTCCACAATGTTGCAGGGAACAGATACACTGGCGCGCCGAAGCTGAATCTGCAGTCCGTAGCGTTCTTCAGCAGGGAACGCGCTTGGCACGCGATAGATATCAATCGCGAGCTGATCGGCCATCTGGAACACGTCAAGTTTCTTAAAGTCGTGGCTCATGCCGCTGCATCGTGCAATGAGCAAGCCTGGGCTAGTTTGGAGGGAATGATGTCGTGGATTGTTTTTGTTGCAGGAGCAGTGTTGTCCTGGGGATTGTACGGAGCATCGCTGCACCGCGGCCAGGTGTTGCTGGGAAATCCTCTAAAGGCGTTGCTGTGCGTCGGGATCGCTTATGTGCTGATCGCGGTCTTTGTGCCCGTAGGCGCGTTGACGTCTCAAAATGAGCTGCGCGGATTCAATGCGGCGGGAGCGATGACGGCAACCGTCGCTGGAGCGTTGGGCGCCTTGGGAGCCGTGTGCATCATCTACTCATTCCGCGCGGGAGCATCGCCGCTATACGTGATGCCCCTCGTGTTTGGTGGAGCACCTCTGGTAAACGTCTTGGCAACCCTGGCGATCCATCCACCTAAGATCGCCCCAAACCCGATGCTTTATCTGGGCTTCGTCCTGGCAGCCGTTGGCGCAGGGATGGTCCTTTACTACCGACCGACAGCCTAGGCGCCGTAGACCGTAGACCGTGGACCGTGGCAGGCCGTGGACCGTGGCCGCCGACCGTGGACCGTGGACCGTTACTCCGTCCGCGTCCCCCCGCGTTGTCCGATCGCCCACAACCATCCGGCGGTGCGCAGGAAAATCTGGCCTTCCTTCACCGCGATGGAACTGAGGGTGTAGTCGTCCATCTTGTTCTCGGCCAGGATCTCGAACTTCGGCCCGGCGCGGTAGACCGTCGCAATGCCGTCCTCGCTCGTGATGTAGATCTTGCCGTCGGCCAACACCAGTGATGAGCTGTAGGTGCCGGGCGACAGTCGCTCTGGTCCGTAGACGGCCTTGCCGGTCTTGAGCTCGAGGCAATACGCGATGCCGCGATCGTTCACGACGTAGAGGTAGGTGCCATCGGTGACCGGCGTGGGGACGTCGGGGCCATTCTGGAAGTCCCACAGTTTGTGCGAGGTCGTGACGTCACCACGTCCGCCGGCCTTCAGGATCAGCATCGGTCGTTCGCGCGTTGGTGCGATGACGATGTCGCCAAACGTCACGGGCGATGCGACGATGCGATACGCGGGATTGTTCTCGGGGTTGAGTCCGTTGGCCCGCCACAGTTCTTTGCCGCTCTGGGGATCATGCCCGGTGACAACATCGCCGCCGTTGATGATGACCTCGTGTCCGGTGCCGACTCTTGCCAGCGCAGGTGTGATGTAGGCGTCCGGTGATTCGCGAATCGCCCTGGTTGGACGCTCCACTCGCCACTCGGTCTTGCCGGTCTTACCGTCGATGCGCAGGATGTAGGATGGGTCGTCGGTCTTCATCCCGTGAAGCACGGGCACGATGAGGTCGCCTTCGAGGAGGAGCGGCGAGTTGGCGTAGCCCCAGTTCAGGCCGAAACGACCGTAGTCCTTCTGGATGTCGCGCATCCACAGTTCGTTGCCCTTGAAGTCGAACGCTTTCAGGAATCCGGTCCCGGTCATCACCCACACCGTCGTACCGTCGGTGACTGGAGAGGGTGAGGACATGTTCTGCTTGCGCTGCTTGTTGTTGCCGGTGCTGAGGGGCTTCTTCCACAGGACGTCGCCCTTGGATCGGTTGACCGCCCATAACGACAGCGCGTCGCCATCCGCTTCGGCGACATTCAAAAAAATCGTGTCACCCCAGATGACCGGTGTCGCGCCACTCCATTGCGGCAGCGCCAGCTTCCACGCGATGTTCTGCGTCGGGCTCCATTTGATCGGCAGGTTCTTCTCGGCGCTGACGCCGTCCCCATTCGGTCCACGCCACGCCGGCCAGTTGGCTGACAACGCGGTTGTGGCGGTGACAATCAGCGACAAAATCAGCACGTGTTTACGCATGAATCACTCCGCAGTAAGCCGTAATCATGATTCTTACGGCCCGAACAGTGCAATTGCTTACTCTATCGGTCCACGGTCCACGGTCCACGGTCCACGGTCCACGGTCTACGGTCGACGGTCGACGGTCTACGGTCGACGGTCTACGGTCTACGGTCTACGGTCTACGGAAAGAACATCCTGGTTGCCGTGGGCCGTGGGCCGTGTAGGCCGAGGACCGTAGACCGACGTCAGATTTCCCAGCAGATCAGCTTCTCAACGTCCTTGACGAGGATCAGCCGGCCGGCGATGGCGGGATGCGCCCACACCGCTGAGGCTGCGATGGTGTAGCGCTTGACCTCTTCGAATCGCGTCGTGCTCGCGCGCGCCACAATCAGCTCGGCGTTGGTCGTCGACATCAGCAGCAGGTCACCGGCAAGCATGATGGACGCGTTCTCACCCTCGCGCCCCGGAGTCGTCCACAGGATCTTCCCGCTCATGAGATCAATAGCGAAGAACTGACCCCGGCTGCGGTGCGAGAGGCCAAAGAGCGTGCCGCCGGCGACGACCGGCGTGCTCATGTACATCGCCACCTGATCGTTCTTCCACAACGGCTCCACTGCCCATGCGCTGCCATTACGAACGACTCGAATCGCCGTCGTGCCGCTCTCGAGCCCCGAGTAGATGACCACGTCCTTGACCACGATCGGCGTGATCGAGTTCTGGTCGTAGCTCGTCTTGAACGGAATGCGCCACAGCAGCTGCCCATTCGTGGCGCCGATGCCGATCACCGCGTTCTCGCTCTGTGTCACGATCTGTCGCGTGCCAGCGATGTCCACCGCGACTGGAGAGGCATAGGCCGGGCCATCGCCGGTCCACTGCCAGCGCGGCGTGCCGGTCGCAACATCGAACGCGGTCAATGCGCCAGAGTCGTTGGCACCAAGATGCACCACGACGTGGGAGTCGACGACGATTGGCGACATGGCGGTTCCAAACTCTGGGGGCGCCTGCGGTGCGTTGGTACGCCACAGCACGCGCCCACTCGCCAGGTCGTGGGCGGAGAGAATGCCGCTGATCCCGAAGGTGAAGACGCGGTCGCCGGCGACCACTGGTGTGGATTTCGGTCCCGGCCCGTGGCCCCGCGCCGCCGAATTCATCGTGTACGGTGCTGGATATTCGTTGCGCCACAGCTCCTTGCCGCTCGTGAGATCGAACGCTCGCGTCATTTCGCGATCGCCTTGGCGCGAATGCAGCACCACACGACCGCCCGCCACCACCGGCGAGGCATGCCCGGCGCCGACCGTCGCTTCCCATCGCTTCGTCAGGGTTGTCGGCCAGGTCGCGGGCGTCGTGAGCTGAGCCACGCCATCGCGTGCCGGCCCGCGCCACTGCGGCCACGATGGCGTTGGGCTCTGCGATCCGACGCCGACGACGCCGGCGGTAAACGCAACGACCGCGACGAGGAGTATCGAACGACGCTCTGAAGTCTTTTTCATCACTCGACGGCGGGTCTAAAGACCCGCCGCTCCGTACTTACTCGCTCTTCACGGCCTCGACGACCCGCACCGCGGTCGCGAGTCGAATCGCCGCCAGCGCGGACAGCAGGCCTGTGGCCAGCACCGCGGTCAAGAGCAGGCTCAGGTTACCAAACGGGATCGCGCTGGCGCGTTCGGACAGGGCTGGCGCGACCGCGACGAGTGCTGCGACGGTCCCGATCAGGATGCCAGAGCCCACGATCAGCAGGCTCTCCGCGGCAATCATCGTTCGTAGATGGCGAGCCGTGAAGCCAATCGCGCCAAGGAGTCCCAGCTCACGGCGACGTTCGAGCACGTTGCGCGCCATCACCGCCGCCAAACCGGACGTGCCAAGCAGCAACCCGAGAGCCCCGAGCACCAGAAACGTGGACAGATAAGTGTTTTCCACTTGATGGTACACGTTGAGACGTGCGCGCGTGTCGGTGACGTCCACGCCGAAGTCGGACAGCCGGTCTTCCAGCACTGTTGTTATCCCGTCAGCGCGGGCTTCGGGCGCCTCGATCATCCAGACGCGATACCCTTCGTGATGGGGGAACAGCCTGACGAACTGGCTCTCGCCGATGATCAGCTCCGATTGCAGCACGCTGTCGGCAAGCGTCGCGACAATGCGAAGGCGGATGGGCTCGCGCCCTTCCGGTGTCAGGACGAAGTCGTTACCGAGCGCCAGGTGAAAAACGTAGGTCAGCGACGTCTGATCGGCGATCGCTGGGATCGCGCCATCATTGAACCGCCGATTGAGAAGGAGCCACGGATTGGCGCGTTCTTCGTTGGACTCGGCGATCGATTGCGCAAACGCAAATCGCGACTCGGTCAGAAACGATGCCTCGGGCGCGACGATCCGCGGGTTCTTCGGTTGGTACAGGGTCAGGCAACTGGCCTCGTCCCCAGGCCGCAAGCGGAATCGTGTGATGTGCGCCTCGTCCAACTCGTGGTAGCCGGCGAGACTGAGATCATCACGCCCCTGCAGGCGTGTTCCGGTTGTGCATCAGCGGCACCACGGATTCGGCCATCAACACGAACCCGCCCGTGCCCGACGCCGCGTCAACTGCGCATCGGACTGGTCCCGCCGAAACGCTCCAACGGAGACATCACGAAGCATGCGAAGGCGATAACCGCGGCCGAGAGCACGCTGCGCGTCGGACGCCATCGCGCGTAGGCCGCTCCGAAGCTGCGACGCTGCGCCTCCGACCAAGAACTTCAAGTCCGCGAACGACCCTGTCGAATCGCTGCTCCAGGTTGCGCGCGACGTCAGCACTCAAATAGCCCAGACGACCAGCGAGGGTGACCAGGTAGCGTGCCTCGCTCGCAGATCCGCAGGCGATTCGGAGAAAGTGTGCATAGTCCTTGTTCGACGACCTCGCAGAGCCTTCCACAATGTTGCAGGGAACAGATACACTGGCGCGCCGAAGCTGAATCTGCAGACCGTAACGTTCCTCAGCAGGGAACGCGCTTGGCACGCGGTAGATATCAATCGCGAGCTGATCGGCCATCTGAAACACGTCAAGTTTCTTAAAGTCGTGGCTCATGCCGCTGCATCGTGCAATGAGCAAGCCTGGGCTAGTTCGGAGGGAATGATGTCGTGGATTGTTTTTGTTGCAGGAGCTGTGGTGTCCTGGGGATTGTACGGTGCATCGCTGCACCGCGGCCAGGTGTTGCTGGGAAATCCTCTAAAGGCGTTGCTGTGCGTCGGGATCGCCTATGTGCTGATCGCGGTCTTTGTGCCCGTCGGCGCGTTGACGTCTCAAAATGAGCTGCGCGGATTCAATGCGGCGGGAGCGATGACCGCAACCGTCGCTGGAGCGTTGGGCGCCTTGGGAGCCGTGTGCATCATCTACTCATTCCGCGCGGGAGCATCACCGCTTTACGTGATGCCCCTCGTGTTTGGTGGAGCGCCTCTGGTGAACGTATTGGCGACCATGGCGATTCATCCACCCAAGGTCGCCCCCAACCCGATGCTCTATCTGGGCTTCGTGCTGGCAGCCGTTGGCGCAGGGATGGTCCTTTACTACCGACCGACAGCCTAGGCGCCGTAGACCGTGGACCGTGGACCGTAGGCCGTGGACCGTGGACCGTGGACCGTTAGCCGTGGACCGTGGACCGTTACTCCGTCCGCGTCCCCCCGCGTTGTCCGATCGCCCACAACCATCCGGCGGTGCGCAGGAAAATCTGGCCTTCCTTCACCGCGATGGAACTGAGGGTGTAGTCGTCCATCTTGTTCTCGGCCAGGATCTCGAACTTCGGCCCGGCGCGGTAGACCGTCGCAATGCCGTCCTCGCTCGTGATGTAGATCTTGCCGTCGGCCAACACCGGTGATGCGCTGTAGGTGCCGGGCGACAGTCGCTCTGGTCCGTAGACGGCCTTGCCGGTCTTGAGCTCGAGGCAATACGCGATGCCGCGATCGTTCACGACATAGAGGTAGGTGCCATCCGTGACGGGCGTGGGGACGTCGGGGCCATTCTGGAAGTCCCACAGTTTGTGCGAGGTCGTGACGTCACCACGTCCGCCGGCCTTCAGGATCAGCATCGGTCGTTCGCGGGTGGGTGCGATGACGATGTCCCCAAACGTCACGGGCGATGCGACGATGCGATACGCGGGATTGTTCTCGGGGTTGAGTCCGTTGGCCCGCCACAGTTCTTTACCGCTCTGGGGATCATGCCCGGTGACAACATCGCCGCCGTTGATGATGACCTCGTGTCCGTTGCCGACTCTTGCCAGCGCAGGTGTGATGTAGGCGTCCGGTGATTCGCGAATCGCCCTGGTTGGACGCTCCACTCGCCACTCGGTCTTGCCGGTCTTACCGTCGATGCGCAGGATGTAGGATGGGTCGTCGGTCTTCATCCCGTGAAGCACGGGCACGATGAGGTCGCCTTCGAGGAGGAGCGGCGAGTTGGCGTAGCCCCAGTTCAGGCCGAAACGACCGTAGTCCTTCTGGATGTCGCGCATCCACAGTTCGTTGCCCTTGAAGTCGAACGCTTTCAGGAATCCGGTCCCGGTCATCACCCACACCGTCGTACCGTCGGTGACTGGAGAGGGTGAGGACATGTTCTGCTTGCGCTGCTTGTTGTTGCCGCTGCTGAGGGGCTTCTTCCACAGGACGTCGCCCTTGGATCGGTTGACCGCCCATAACGACAGCGCGTCGCCATCCGCTTCGGCGACATTCAAAAAAATCGTGTCACCCCAGATGACCGGTGTCGCGCCACTCCATTGCGGCAGCGCCAGCTTCCACGCGATGTTCTGCGTCGGGCCCCATTTGATCGGCAGGTTCTTCTCGGCGCTGACGCCGTCCCCATTCGGTCCACGCCACGCCGGCCAGTTGGCTGACAACGCGGTGGTGGCGGTGACAATCAGCGACAAAATCAGCACGTGTTTACGCATTAATCACTCCGCAGTAAGCCGTAATCATGATTCTTACGGCCCGAACAGTGCAATTGCTTACTCTTCGGTCTCGGTCTTCGGTCCACGGTCGACGGTCTCCGGTTGCCGGTCACCGTAGTTGTCAGTTACCAGTTCGCAGTCGGATGCTCGAGATGCTTTGACCGGAGACCGGCCGTGGACCGGCAGGCCGTAGGCCGAGGACCGTAGACCGACTGTCAGATTTCCCAGCAGATCAGCTTCTCAACGTCCTTGACGAGGATCAGCCGGCCGGCGATGGCGGGATGCGCCCACACCGCTGAGGCTGCGATGGTGTAGCGCTTGACCTCTTCGAATCGCGTCGTGCTCGCGCGCGCCACAATCAGCTCGGCGTTGGTCGTCGACATCAGCAGCAGGTCACCGGCAAGCATGATGGACGCGTTCTCACCCTCGCGCCCCGGAGTCGTCCACAGGATCTTCCCGCTCATGAGATCAATAGCGAAGAACTGACCCCGGCTGCGGTGCGAGAGGCCAAAGAGCGTGCCGCCGGCGACGACCGGCGTGCTCATGTACATCGCCACCTGATCGTTCTTCCACAACGGCTCCACTGCCCATGCGCTGCCATTACGAATGACCCGAATCGCGGTCGTGCCGCTCTCGAGCCCCGAGTAGATGACCACGTCCTTGACCACGATCGGCGTGATCGAGTTCTGGTCGTAGCTCGTCTTGAACGGAATGCGCCACAGCAGCTGCCCATTCGTGGCGCCGATGCCGATCACCGCGTTCTCGCTCTGCGTCACGATCTGTCGCGTGCCAGCGATGTCCACCGCGACTGGAGAGGCATAGGCCGGGCCATCGCCGGTCCACTGCCAGCGCGGCGTGCCGGTCGCGACATCGAACGCGGTCAATGCGCCAGAGTCGTTGGCACCAAGATGCACCACGACGTGGGAGTCGACGACGATTGGCGACATGGCGGTTCCAAACTCTGGGGGCGCCTGCGGTGCGTTGGTACGCCACAGCACGCGCCCACTCGCCAGGTCGTGGGCGGAGAGAATGCCGCTGATCCCGAAGGTGAAGACGCGGTCGCCGGCGACCACTGGTGTGGATTTCGGTCCCGGCCCGTGGCCCCGCGCCGCCGAATTCATCGTGTACGGTGCTGGATATTCGTTGCGCCACAGCTCCTTGCCGCTCGTGAGATCGAACGCTCGCGTCATTTCGCGATCGCCTTGGCGCGCATGCAGCACCACACGACCGCCCGCCACCACCGGCGAGGCATGCCCGGCGCCGACCGTCGCTTCCCAGCGCTTCGTCAGGGTTGTCGGCCAGGTCGCGGGCGTCGTGAGCTGAGCCACGCCATCGCGTGCCGGCCCGCGCCACTGCGGCCACGATGGCGTTGGGCTCTGCGATCCGACGCCGACGACGCCAGCGGTAAACGCAACGACCGCGACGAGGAGTATCGAACGATGCTCTGAAGTCTTTTTCATCACTCGACGGCGGGTCTAAAGACCCGCCGCTCCGAACTTACTCGCTTTTCACCGCCTCGACGACCCGCACCGCGGTCGCGAGTCGAATCGCCGCCAGCGCGGACAGCAGGCCTGTGGCCAGCACGGCGGTCAAGAGCAGGCTCAGGTTACCAAACGGGATCGCGCTGGCGCGTTCGGACAGGGCTGGCGCGACCGCGACGAGTGCTGCGACGGTCCCGATCAGGATGCCGGAGCCCACGATCAGCAGGCTCTCCGCGGCAACCATCGTTCGTAGATGGCGAGCCGTGAAGCCAATCGCGCCGAGCAATCCCAGCTCACGGCGACGTTCGAGCACGTTGCGCGCCATCACCGCCGCCAGACCGGACGTGCCAAGCAGCAACCCGAGAGCCCCGAGCACCTGAAACGTGGACAGATAAGTGTTTTCCACTTGATGGTACGCGTTGAGACGTGCGCGCGTGTCGGTGACGTCCACGCCGAAGTCGGACAGCCGGTCTTCCAGCACTGTTGTAATCCCGTCAGCGCGGGCTTCGGGCGCCTCGATCATCCAGACGCGATACCCTTCGTGATGGGGGAACAGCCTGACGAACTGGCTCTCGCCGATGATCAGCTCCGATTGCAGCACGCTGTCGGCAAGCGTCGCGACAATGCGAAGGCGGATGGGCTCGCGCCCTTCCGGTGTCAGGACGAAGTCGTTACCGAGCGCCAGGTGAAAAACGTAGGTCAGCGACGTCTGATCGGCGATCGCTGGTATCGCGCCATCATTGAACCGCCGATTGAGCAGGAGCCACGGATTGGCGCGTTCTTCGTTGGACTCGGCGATCGATTGCGCAAACGCAAATCGCGACTCGGTCAGAAACGATGCCTCGGGCGCGACGATCCGCGGGTTCTTCGGTTGGTACAGGGTCAGGCAACTGGCCTCGTCCCCAGGCCGCAAGCGGAATCGTGTGATGTGCGCCTCGTCCAGCTCGGGGTAGCCGGCGAGACTGAGATCATCACGCCCCTGAGGCGTGTTCGGGTTGTGCATCAGCGGCACCACGGATTCGGCCATCAACACGAACCCGCCCGTGCCCGACGCGCGCGTCAACTGCGCATCGGACGGGTCCCGCCGAAACGCTCCAACGGAGACGATCACGAAGCATGCGAAGGCGATAACGGCGGCCGAGAGCACGCTGCGCGTCGGACGCCATCGCGCGTAGGCCGCTCCGAAGCTAGCGACGCTGCGCCTCCGACCCGCGAGCCTGTGCGGCTGTGGCTCCGCATCGCTAGTGACAGTGTCTGCTGGCCCCGCCTCCGGCGGGGCGAGTCGTCTTGAAGGCCGTTCGAAAACGTGACCCAAGTGCGCAGATTCCCGGCCTTCAAGACTCCTGGCGATGCTCGCCCGCACGGACGACTGCGCAGCAGGGCGTCGCAGCCACCAGGCAAACCCGGCCGAACCCGCGATCAGCAGGAGCGCACCGGCACCAAAGAACCCGGTGACACGGCCGATGAATCCCGTGAGCGCTGCAACAACGAGGATGACCGCAAGGAGGAGCGCGCGAATGGCGATGTAGCGACGGGAAATCACGAGACGCGACTTTCGCCGCTTCACCGTCGGACGCTGTCAGCCCAGCTGTCAACAGCGTGCGCGGTGAGCGCTTCTGGATCCGGCGCAGTGACCACCACAAGCGCCGCTACCGAGGCCAGGGCGGCACCGAGCACGCCGGCGAGCAGCATGAGCGGATCAACATGCAGCGTCAGCGCGGTCGTTCCGACGGCGCCCACCCACCAGGTGCGCAGGCCATACATGACGAGGGCGGCATACCCGACTGCCGCTGCGATTCCGATCAGGCTGCCGACTGCGGTCAGCACGCCGGCTTCGACCAGCAGCGTCCGCCGGAGGTCGACGCGACGAAAGCCGACGGCGAGGAGCAGCCCAAGCTCACGCGCCCGCTGCTCAACGGTCAACGCGAAGAACATCCCGGCGAGGAGCAGCCCCGCCACGACGAGGAAGAAGCTGAAGTAGATGAAGTACTCGCCGAAGTCTGTCGTGCCGTCGGCCGCCGCCACTGCTTCGGCACGTGCGTGGCGAACGGTGAGGCCGGCCGCGAATGCGTCGATCGCGTCGGTTCCTGGCCAGTCGGGCAAGGTCGACCAACGCATCGATGAAAGCGACCCGAACGGACTCGTCCATAGACGCTGACCCACGTCGAGCGGGATGAACGCCTTTGGCGCCGAGCGCCAGGTGTCCCAGTAGTCCTCGTCCTGTTTGCGGACGCGCTTCAAGGTCGACGGGAAACGGCGGATCCCATGACCGTCACGTCGCTGGCGTCTGTGATGCCGGGGTATTCAGGTGTCAACGTGCGATCGCCACCGGCGCCTGACATCGGCACCGTGCCGACAAAGCGAAATGCCGCGGACTCGGTGCGCAGCCCGTCCTGATCTGACCAGACGAAATAGTCGATGTCGACGCGATCACCTGGAACGGTCCCAAGATCCTTCGCGGCCCACTCGTTCAAGCGAATGGGGGGCAGCGCGCTGGCGCCCTGAGCCGGCACCGCGGACATGGTGACCAGTGGTTGCGACGCTGGCGTACCGCCGCGAAGACGATCGTGAGCCTCCAGATCGATAGCCGTGATCAGCGAATACGGAATCTCGCGCCCGCGTGCGCGTATCGAAGTGGCCAGGTAGGTGAGTGCCCCAACGGTGGGTATCTTCGCGCGTACAGCGGCGCCGTTGATCGAAGACTCAACCGCCTCGGGGAGGAGGCCAGTTCGGTGCTCGAGAATGGTCACCTGTCGGTCAGGGGTCGATCGGCGTGTCAGTCCAAGATCTTCGAATTGCAGGGCCGGTCGCGCGGCCCGCTGAATTGTCGCAACATCGGCCTGGGGATCTGATGCCGGCGACGTCATGCGCACGAGCACGGCATTGACGGTTTGCTGTAGATCGAGATCCTGCTGCAATCGGGACAACGCGACGAAGATCGACAGCACTGGTCCTTGCGCAGGAGCGAGTGAGAACTCACCGAGCTCGTCACGGGAGACGATGCGGGTCACGGTGAGGCGAATCCGTTCGCTGACGTCTTCTCGGCGGCCCTGGAGGTTGCTGAGCGGGATGTCGGTAGGCTTGGCGATCCGAAGGAGTAGCGTGTCATCCGCCTCGGCGCCGAGCTCCGCGGCCAGTCCTGGGCTCATCCACGCCTGGCGATCCGTTGGAGCGGCGCCAGATCGTCCATGGAACGCGAGAAAGCGATCGTCGATCCCAAACACCTGCACTCGTGCCGCTGTACGTCTGCTGCCCTCGTGCGTCACGGCACCGGTGAGGGCAAGCATCGGTGTCGAGGCCACGACAGCGCCCCCGTTGAGATCGGAACTGCGGCGCAAGTCGTCGGCGAGAGCTGCCCGAAAGAATCCGGTTGACGAAAGGACAAGTTCAGTGGCGCCCAGCCGTGCAAGCGCGAGGTCTCGAAGGCTGGCTCGAACGGAGGATCCGACGAGCAACGCACCAGCCAGCACCGCGACGGCGACGGCGATGCCGGCGATCACCAGCGCGTGCAGACCGCGAAAGTGCTTCAGACTGGCAAGGACGAGAGAGTTCATGGTGCGACGGAGCTCTTTTGCAGAATGCTTCTCTGAGTCCTCTGTGTCTCGGTGGCCTGTACGTTGTCCCATGTCTTCGTGTTCTTCGTGTTTTGTGTTTCCTTGCAACTCCAGATCCTAGACGCTCAGGTGTCCGCGCTCGATGCGCCAGCGTCGCGCGAAGCGTTGGGCGAGCGCGAGGCTGTGCGTCACCACCAGCAGGATGGTGCGCTGGCGCTGATGCAGCGCGACGAGCAGGTCGGCCACCCGATCGGCCGAGTCAGCATCCAGGTTGCCGGTCGGTTCGTCGCACAGCAGCAACTGCGGTTCTCGAATCAGTGCCCGAGCAAGCGCGACCCGTTGCTTCTCGCCTCCTGACAACGCCGCCGGGCGATGGTCGAGACGTTCAACCAGTCCGACGTCCTTCAACAGCTGTCGCGCGCGCTGAGGCGCGGCCTCGTCAGCTTCACCGACCATCGTCGGCACGAGCACGTTCTCGAGCACCGTGCACTGTGGGAGGAGGCAGTGATCCTGAAAGACGAATCCGACCTGTCGATTGCGAAATGCCGCCAACCCGTCGGGATCCAACGAGTAAGGATTCTGGCCGCCGAGGGTTACGACGCCGCTCGTCGGCGGCTCCAGGCCGCCGAGGATGTAGAGCAGCGAGCTCTTGCCGGATCCCGAGGGACCCATCACGGCAGCCGAATCGCCCGGCTGCAGCGAGAACGAGACGTCGCTCAGCACCGTCAGCGGGCCGCCGGGTGAATCGTAGGTTTTGGTGAGCTGACGCGCGTCGAGCACAGGTCCCGATCCTCGAGTCAGGCGGTTGCTGCCTGGGGCGCCCGCCTGGACGAGGTCAGCTCGGAATAGACCGCGAGCATGGCCGTGGCCATCTGGTCGATCGTGTAAGCCCGTCGGACTCCTGCGGCGCCGCGTGCCCCCATCGCTGCCGCCCGCGCCGGGTCGCGCCAGAGCTCGAGGATCGCATCGGCAATATCTTCCGGCCGCTCCGATCGCGCCAGCAGTCCGCCGCCCGTTCGATCGATCAACTCCGGGAACGCGCCGTGATTGGGCTGGACGACGGGCACGCCTGACGCCATCGCTTCGAGCAAATAGAGCCCTTTGGGCTCGTGATAGCCGCTGGGGACCGAGAGCAGGTCGATTGACTGGAGGAACCGAACTTTCTGCTCGCGGTCGACGGTTCCGAAGTATTGAAACTCGTCGCGAAGGCCCGCAGCCGTCAACGATCGCTGGATCCCGTCGAGATAGGACCGATGATCGGCGCCCATATATCCCGCAGCGACGAGCCGTGAGGGTGGCAAGCCCCGATCGTGGCGCAGCAGTCGATAGGCCTCGGCCAGATTGTGCAGCCCTTTTTCGGGAGCGATGCGCGCGAAGTATCCAATCGTGAACGGCGCCCGTTTGAGCGGTGCGGCAGTCGCGAAATCCTTCGCAGCGACGCCGAGTGGCACGGTTCGCATCTTGCTTTTCGGGATGCGAAGGTAGTCCGTCATGTAGTTGGTGTAGTACTCGCTCACCGACACGAAAAGATCCACGTTGTCGATCTGTTGGTGGATCAGTTCGAGGGCCTGCGCCTTGTATGGCTCGGTCAGACCATCCAAAAACAAATCGTCGCCCTGCAGGGTCACGACGATCGGCCGCTGCCAGAGGCGTCGAATGGGCGCGGCCAGGCCGATGAGCATCGAGTTGGGCAGGTTGACCACGTCGGGAACCGTCTCGTTGCCGAGCCAGTGCACGAGTTTTTCGATCTCCTTGCGTTGATAGCCGCTCTCCCCACGGAGGGTCGACACGGTGAGTGCGCCCAACATCGCGGGATCGACTTTTATCGATCGACTGGCAAAGCGCCTGATCACCGATGGCGCATCCCACAAGCGGTCGAGCAGCCAGGGCGTGTGTCGGAAGAGGGCCATGTGCTGCTGCAAATACACGCTGATGCCGCCAAAGAACACCGGCCGCCCCGCGCTCACATTCGGTTCGTCGGTCACCGTCGGGGTGTACACCGGCAACAGCGTGACGTCGTGCCCGCGGGCGATCAGCTCCGCCGCCAGCGCGTTGTCGCGCAGGCAACTGCCGCAGAACATGTCGGCGGCGCCGGCGGTGATGGAGAGGATGTTCATGCGACGTTAGTTACAAGTTACAAGTCACAAGTTACAAACGGAGTTATCAGTTTCTACGTTTTGCCAGTTCCGAAGTGCAGCGGCGAGTTCACTGTCCCACCAACTTGTAACTTTGAACTTGTAACTTGTAACTTCGTCAAGCGAGCCGCTGAATCGCCCGGCGAGCGTACAAGTGATCGAACAGGTTACCCTCGTGCGGCTGATCCCATCCGATTTGTGTGGTCGGGATCGGCCCAAGATTCAAACGATCGACGTGCGGTGACGCGACGAACCGCTCGCGGAACCGCTCGTCATCGGACACGCAGGTCACGACCAGCGATGGTCCCAGGATTGATGGTAACTGCTCGGCCGGCACCTCGACGATGCTCGCGAACGGGAAGAGAAACTCACGATTAGCGAGAGCATGATTGGCATCGCATCGGATGACCGTCGGCAACAGGTAGGTGCCACCGTGAACGGTCACGACACGTTCGTTGCCGCGGCGTGCCGCCGAGGCGTCGTGAGCCGCGCCGACGCCCTCTTCGCCCGCCATCTCCTGATCGATGGTTGCGGAGATGCGCTGCGCGATCGAAGGGTCCGCAAACGGAGCCAACACCGCCTCAGGATCCTCGGCTGATCGCGGTTCTATCGCCGCGAGGCGGTCGGCGAGCGCTTCGGCGATCCGGTCGGCGTGCTTGGTCACCCAGACGCCAGAGGCGTTGACACAGGAGCGGCCACCATTGTTGGCGATCGACTCGACCATCACGTCGATGTACTGCTCCCAGTTGTCAGCCACGTCGGGCCCAATCACGATCTTGCTGAAGCCCGGGCCGTGCACTTCAACTCGCGGGTCGGCTTTCCAGCGTTTGGTCGATCCGACGTCGCCGAACACCATGCCTCGCCCGGTCGACCGGAGGATCTCGTTGCCACCCGCATGGTCTGCCGGGTAGTAGCCAAAAACCTCCGCCGGTGCGCCGGCGGCAATCCAGGCGTGAATCATCCGAAGCGGCGTCCACGGTTCGGCGCTTCCGGGCTTGAGCACGAGGGGCATCTTGAGCACGGTGGCCGGCGCCCACAACGAGTGAACGCCGGGCGAGTTGCTGGGCAGGACGACGCCCATCGCATCGCCGCGCGGGTAGAAGCTCAGCATGCGTCCGTTGCGTTCGCCGAACCCTTCGTCCAGCACGCCAAGGTCGAGTCCACGAGTCAGGCCGCCGAGCACCTCGTCCACGCGACTGAGCACGCCGTGGACCTTGGTCATGTTGCGACGCACGTTCGACCACGGCATGCCGGTCGTCGCGGATACCTGCTCGACGTACTGCTCGGGAGTCTGCGTGACTCCTTCCGCAGGATCGAGCGGCAGCGCATCGTGCAGGAAGTGCTCGGCCGCAGCTTTGGACAGGCGCACCAGCTCGGCGACCGGAATGGCCGCCAGTCCTTCGCGGGCGTCCCGTTGGCGCAGGAGATCCCGGCGAATGATGCCGACGTTCGCCTGGCTCACCTCGACAAACGGCTCGCGCGTGCGGAAGTGAGGAACGACCGCGCGATCGATGCTCTTGTACGGCGTGCCCCAACGGAGGATAGGTAGGTGAATCATCGCTGCTCTCGCAAAGGGCGTAGGGCGTAGGGCATAGGGCATAGGAGGGATCAGGGACTGAGGGCCCTGTGCCCTAACTATGCCCTACGCCCTAAGCCCTATGCCCTGCCTTCAATAGACCCCCTCCACCACACTCTTCGCGAACCGCGAAAACGGCCGCACGTTGCGAACGCCGTCCCACGGATACTTCGTGCAAGGTGCTTCACGCTCGGCCTCGTCCCTCTCGAGGAATCGTGGCATGAAGAATTCCTTGGTGAGTGTCGTCAATCGGACACGTCCGGTCTCGCCGTATCCGACGACACGGGTCGGCTCGTCGGGATCGACAACCTCGATCATGGCGCGCGGCGCGGGAGGGAAGTAGATGATGGCCCAGTTGTCTTCAGGGGCAGGTTCCTTGTGCGCGGCGAGCCCCATCAGCGTGTTGCCGTAGGTCGGTGCGAAGTACGCGCCCTCCATCAGCTCTTCGACGGCGAAGCGATGGAATTGGGGCGTCATTTCAGTGCCGCCGCAGAAGACACCCGTGATGCCGGCTTTCTTCAGCGAGATACGCTCGCACAGAGCCTCGAGCAACTTGGGCGTGGCGAACAGGCATCGGATGGAGTCGTGGGCCTTCAGGAGAGTGAGTGCCTGGTCGATGACGTGGCGTTTGTAGGCCTCCATCATCTCCATTTCTCCCCATTTGATCAGCTTGATGACCCAACGTGGATCAAGGTCGACGCAAAAGCTGATGCCGCCGCGATGCTGCGCGAGGTGTTCGATGGCCAGACGCAATCGGCGCGGCCCGCTCGGTCCGACGTGCAGCCAGTCAGCGCCTTTGGGAAAGTACTGATCGGGCAGCGTCCGGCTGAACATCTCGTAGTCGGTCCGGAAGTCGTCGATGTTGATGCGCGACTTCGGCACGCCCGTGCTGCCGCCGGTTTCGAACGTGAAGATCGGCTTGTCCTTGTAGGCGCGGGGGACCCATCGGCGGACCGGGCCGCCGCGGAGCCACTCGTCCTGGAAGGAGCCGAACTTATCCAGATCGTTGTAGGTGAAGACGTCGCGGCGCGGATCCCAGCCCGCTTTCGCCGCCCACTCGAGCCAGAACGGGCAACCGGTCTGCGGACTGAAGTGCCACTGCATCAGTTCGCGGACCCAGCCGTCGAGCTCGGACCGGGCGGAAGAGAGCGCGGAATGGTCGGGGACGGTCGCGGTCGGCATCCCCTCATTCTAAATTACAGGGCATAGGGCATAGGGCGCAGGGCATAGGGTAGGGAACAGGGCTGGACCCTCTGCCCTTCCCTGTGCCCTATGCCCCATGCCCTATGCCCTTACAGAACTGATGCTCGCGCAGCACCGTAGCGACCTCGACGTGGTAGTAGTGATACCAACGCTCGCGCCCTTTCCGCTGGGCTTCGCGATGTCGTTCGTCCTGGCGCCACGCCGCCTGGAGCTCGTCGGTCTCCCACCACACCACCGTCAGCCGCTCACCGTCCTCCGCCTTGAAACTCTTCATCGCGACAAAGCCCGGATACGTCTTCGCGCGATCGAGCATCTCGGCTGACATGGCCGTGTAGTCATCCCCCGCCTGCGCCGTCAATCGTGAACGAAAGAGTGTGACCACCATGTCGCGATCCTGAGATCAATCAATGAACGGTGTCAATCATGATATTGTATGCATACAATGTGGCGCCCTCGCCTCGACCGCAAATCAGGTCCGCTCTACCTCGCCCTCGCCAACAGCATTGCCGATGACATCCAGGCAGGACGCCTGACGGCCGGTGATCGGCTGCCGCCGCAGCGTGATCTCGCGGATCTCCTGGGCCTCAACGTCACCACCGTCACGCGCGGCTACACCGAGGCCGACCGGCGGGGGCTCGTGCGAGGCGAGATCGGTCGAGGGACTTTCGTCCGTCCACCGGCCTTCGCGGTTCCGCACATTCAAGCGGCTGGTCTCATCGATCTGGGAACGAATGCGCTGTTGCCCCTCGCGCACGCCGGGGAACTCGCCTCTGCGCTTGCCGCCCTCGTGTCGCGCACCGCGCCCGACCAGCTGTTCAACTACCAACCGCATGCGGGGCGGCTGGAGCATCGGGCCGCGTGTGCCGGGTATCTGAGACAGGCGCGAGTGCCGGCAGAAACCGCCGACACCATCATCACATCCGGTGCGCAACATGCGATGGCAGTGTCCCTGGCGACGCTCTCTGCGCCGGGCGAATCCGTGCTCTGTGAAGCGCTGACTTACACCGGCATGCGGTCGCTCGCGAACCACCTGCACGTCAAACCACACGCCGTGCCGATGGACGGCGAAGGGCTCATTCCCGACGCGCTCGAGGACGCGGCGCTCGAGTCCGGCGCGCGCGTTCTCTACTGCATGCCCTCGGTCCAGAACCCGACCGGCGGCATCATGTCCCGCAAGCGTCGTCACGAACTGGCGCGCGTCGCGTCGCGACTCAACCTGTTCATCCTCGAGGACGATACGTATGGTTTTCTGGCGGAGGGGCAGGAACCAATCGCGTCGCTCGTACCGGAGCGGACGTTCTACATCACGAGTCTGTCGAAGAGCCTCGTGCCCGGACTGCGAGTGGGCCTCTTGCGCACGCCACCCGGGTGGCTGGATCGCGTCGTCGGCGCGGTCTTTGCCACCACCGTCATGGTGACGCCGCTCGCGGCTGCGGCCGCGGTCGAGTGGATCGAGAACGGTACGGCGGATCGCGTGGTTGAATGGAAGCGAGACGAGGTCAAAGCACGTCAGCAGATCACGCGGGCTGTGCTCGGAGACGCGGTGACCGGCGCGCCAGAGAGCCAGCACGTCTGGCTGCAGTTGCCGCGACACTGGCCGGCCGACGACTTCACGCGCGAGGCCCGCCAGCGTGGCGTCGTCATCACCTCAGGCCGTGAGTTTGCGGTTGCGCGACACGACGTGCCGAGCGCCGTTCGCGTGTGCCTGGGTCCGCCGGGCGAGCGTCAGTCGCTGAAGCGCGGACTGACAACGCTGTCGGAAATCCTGAAGGACACACCGCAGGCGTTTGGAACGTCGGTCTAGACGCTGACTGCAGCCGGCAGCCGGCCAACCGGCAGCCGGTAGCTGGCCAGCTGCCACCGCTACGGCCGCACGATGTCTTCCGGACGTGGCCGTAACGGTGTCAAGTCTGGCGCCGGCTCGTTCCTCGGCAACGACAGGAAGTACTCGATCGCTGGCTTGTCGTCGGTAAGAATCGGCCCGTCGCCGAGCCACGCTTTGATCTGGTCAGGTCCGGCGAGATAGGTCCGGACGATCGTGTCGAAGTTCCAATCGAACAGCTCGCGGAATCGAGGGTCCTGATACCGTTGTTCGTACGCCGTCCGACTCAGCTCGAACGGTTGCACGCTCCCCAACATCAGCGTGCCGTCCGCCCACAGCGTGGTATGAGGGAATACCGACATGAACGTGCGCAAAATCATGCGATAGGTCGTGTCGCCCTCGGCGCCGTTCCACTGCAACACCAATCCGCCCGGCGACAAGGCATCACGCACCAGTTGAAAATATTCGCGCGAGTACAAGGCGCCCGCGCCCGCATGCCTGGGTAGGATGATGTCGGCCGTCACGATGTCGTAGCGCTTGCGGGTCGTCAGCAGGTAGTTGCGACCATCATCGACCCGAAGCTGGACGTTGGGTCGCTGCAACAGATCGAAGTTGATGTGACGGAAGAACGAGGCGCCGTTGACGACCGCGCTCGAAAGCTCCACCACATCGACGGTCAGTCCAGGGTAGCGTGCGACGGCCCCGGCGGTTGCTCCTCCACCCAGGCCGACGACGAGCGCGCTTTCGGGATGAGGATGCAGCAGCACCGGCATGGCGCCGATGCGATGGTGAACGAAGGCCATCCGGTTGTAGTCGCTGGCCTGGTGCATGCCGTCCAGGTACATGATCCGGTTGGTGCGCGACCCTTGTCCCAGTTCGTGAACGGCAACTGTTGTCTGAACGCCCTCTTCACGCCACATCACTCGCTCGCCGGAGCCGCCAGCGCTCGCGATGCTGAATGGATCGACGGCATTCAGCGCCGCCATCCCGAAGGCGATTGGTCCCACGATTGCCATGAACCCGGTGAAGTTCGGCCGCAGACGCCATTGCGACAGTGCGAGCAGCACGCTCGAGAGCAACGCGAGTCCTGCCGTCGCGATGAGGCTCCCACGGCTGCCGAGCATCGGCAACAGGATGAAGCCCCCGAGGATCGACCCGGCAATCGCACCGCAGACGTTGAGCGAGTAGAAGGCGCCGATGCGTCGTGAAGAATCGTTTGAGCCCGCGGCCCACAACGAGAGCCCGACGGGAAACGCAAATCCGAGGAGCAGTGTCGTGGGCAGCATGGCCACGAGGCTGGCGATGACGATCGGGACCACATAAGGGTCGAGACCAACGCTTGCCAGCACGGGCTCGAGCCGGCGCGCCACGGTGTCCAAACTGCCCAGCGCGTTGAACGAGAGTACCGATGCGATGCTGATGAGCAATTGAACGACCGTCAGGATTTGCAGCCAGCGTCGGCCGCGAGCCAGGAGCGGTGCGGCGATGGCGCTCCCCAACGCGATGCCCGACAGCACGGCCGCGAGCATGATGGTGAACGCATACGCTGTCGGCCGGAGGAGCGTGACCAGCATCCGGAACCAGACGATCTCCAGCGCCAGCGACATCAGCCCAGAGAGGATGAACGTCCAGAGAATGGCGCGTCGAGCGTTGGGCGTGAGGTCGTCTGGACGCCCCGTCGATCGAACAGCGGATGAAGACGATTCGACTGGCGCAACGCTCGGCACAGCCCGCGACGCTAGGATCGCGCTGATACCGATCGCGATGTTGGTCAACGCAGCGACCTGAAACGAACGCGCCACGCCAACGTCGGCAACGAGATAAAAGCCCGCCGTGAGCGAGCCGGCAATGGCGCCCGCCGTGTTGATCGCGTACAAGAGCCCGATTCGGCTGCCGATGCCTGTCTCTTTGACGAGCGCCGATCGCATCACGATAGGCAGTGTGGCGCCCATCAATGTGGTCGGCACAATAAGTAGCGCAAAGGCGCCGGCAAACCTCGCCGCCGTGAGAAACAGGAGCGACGAGGGCAGGGAGGGTTGCAGCGTGACCCAAAGCTGCTTGATCCCTTCGAGGAGCATTGGGGTGGCGAAGGCGCTCACCCCGACGCCGATTTCGATCAGGCCAAACGCGCGGAGCGGCGAGCGCAGCCGGCCCGCCACTCGACCGGCGGCAAAGCTGCCCAGGGCGAGGCCGCCCATGAAGCTGGCAAGCACGGTACTGGCGGCGTAGACCGTCACCCCGAAGACCAGGGCGAGCAGCCGCAGCCACATGACTTGGTACACCAGAGCGCACGCCCCCGAGAAGAAGAACAGGAGCGACAGTAAAGGCAACAACCAGGCCGGCACGTAGCGTCTTCTGAGTGTCTAGCGCGGAGGGTAGCGCGCCGCGAGGTAGTCCACGAGCGCATCCTTGTCGGTGGGCGCAACGGTGGCGCCCCATCGGATCATCTTGTCGACTTCGCGCACCCAGCCGGCGCGCGACAGTCGCTGCGACTCGATGAGATCGTCTTCGTGGCACGTGAGGCAGGCGCGCTTGTAAATCGCCTCGCTGCCGGCGGTGGCCACGAGGTGCGAGGCGGCGGGCTTGGGAGCGAAGTGCGCCGACAAGTAGTCGAGCATGGGCTCACGCTCGCCAGCTTCGACCGTGGCGCCCCAGCGCACCATCTTGTCGAGGGAGCGGCCCCATCCGGCCCGAGTCAGTCGTTGTTGAGTGATGAGGTCTGGTTCGTGACAACTCACGCAGCGCGTGGTCACCATATCGCGACCGGGCCCGGCCGGCAGCTCCTGCCCGATGATCGTCGTCGAGATCGTGACGAGTCCGATGACGACGGCGGGTCTAAAGACCCGCCGCTCCGTACGACTCACGCTTTCACCTCGACACGGACCGAGTCGGGCGCGTTCCAGAGATACCCGGAAGGATTCCACGGCGGCGACGTCGGTTGCGTCCGCCCGGTCGAATCCGTGGCCCGCGACAAGATCAGGTACGACTCGGCGCGGGGGGCGTCGAAGGCATACTCGAAGCGTCGCCACGAGTACTTGTTCTGCTCGCCAACGAGTCGCGCGGCCTGCCAGGTTGCGCCGTGATCGGTCGAGACCTCGACCCGCGCGATGTCGGCTTCACCAGCCCACGCGAATCCGGCCACGTCGATCTTTCCAGCTCCAAGCGCCGCGCCATCGGCGGGCCTGGTGATCAAGGACTTGACGGTCAAGCCGGTGAGCGGCGCCATATCCTTGGGATCCACTGCGGCCCCGGGGGCCACGCGTTTCGTGGGATAGCGATAGCCAGTGGTGACCCAAAAACTGTCGGACTCGCGATCCGATACGCGGAGGCTCGTGAGCCACTTGACGGCGTACGCGCCTTCCCATCCGGGTGCAATCACGCGGAGCGGGAAGCCGTGGAGCGGTGTGAGGGGCTGGCCGTTCATGTCGTACGCGAGCAGCGTGTCCGGGTGCATCGCCTTTTCGATCGGCAACTGCCGGATGAAGTCGGGCATGGTCCCCGGCGGGCGATCGGCCGCGTTCATGATGACGAACTTGCCAGTACCTTTGGCTCCCGCGCGCTTGAGCACGTCCGCCATGCGGACGCCGGTCCATCGCGCGTTGCCGATTGCGCCCTTCGTCCACTGAATGCCGGCGACCGGCGGATCGAAGAAGGCGCGGCCGTTGCCGGCACATTCGAGGACGGCCGTGATCGACGTCGACGGCATCTTGCGCAGATCATCGAGACTCAAGGAGGTCGGCGTGTTCAAGTCGCCCTCGAGCTGCAGCGACCAGCTCGCCGCATCGAGCGTCAGCGGGATCGGCATGTGAGAGCGAACGTAAAAGTGCTCGACCGGCGTGATGTACGAATCGAGCAGGCTGACGGGCGCTTCGTAATCTGGCGGGCGCAGCGATCGGACGAGGAGTTTTTCCTTGCCAGGCGCGACCGATGGCCCCGGGGTCTGAGCAAAGAGGTCGGTCCACGCCACGTGGCGTGCGAACACACCAGCCGCACCGGCCCGAGCCGCGGCGCCCAGGAGTTCGCGACGAGAGAGGGGCATGGCGCGGATTGTACGTCAGCCCGGTTCAGCCCTCGATCCTTTCCATCAAAAGACGCCAGCGACGCCTCGCAACAGGCAGGGTCAAGCCATTGGTCAGAATCACTTCGCCCGTCCCATCCGGAAATGGCTTTGCCTCACGAATCGCGTCGATGCTGACGATGGCCGAGCGAGACACCTGAAAAAAGGTGTCGCCTTCAAGGCGACGAGCGAGCGCAGCCAGTGTCGGCTGCATCCATAGCTGCTCGGTCGCCGTATGGAGGCGTGTCAAACCCTCGGTGAAGGTGAAGGCTACGACTTCGTGTCGCGGAACCACTCGAAGTCGTGCGGCCTTGCGCGCGAGAAAGCGTGCTGGTGAGAGCGCCTCGGCACGTGTGACGCGATCGAGCTGGTGATCTCGCTCCACCTGGCGGAGCTCGCGGACCCGATCGAGGGCGGCACGAAGCCGTGCGCGATTGACCGGCTTGAGCAGGTAGTCGACCGCGTGCAGTTCGAATGCGTCGACCGCGTACTGATCGTAAGCCGTGCAGAAGATGATCGCCGGGCGTGGCCGCCCGAGCGACGCGGCCACTTCGAGGCCGCTGCATCCCGGCATCTGAATGTCGAGCAGCACGAGATCCGGCGTCAGCTCGTTGATGCGCTCGATCGCTTGCACGCCGTCTTCCGCATCGCCGATGACTTCGACTTCAGGGATGGCCGCGAGCAGCTGATGAAGCCTGACGCGGGCGGGCTCTTCATCGTCCACGACCAACGTGCGGATGGGCATGGCGCGATTCTAGCGAAGCGCCGCCGGGCCCCCCTTCCCGCCCGCGAGACATCTTCTAAGGCCTGCCGCACACCCTTGCTCGAAATTCATGATTGTGGCCTTAGAAGATGTCTAGGCTCAGCCTTCGAATCGCCAGAACCGTCACGTCGTCGTGCGCACGCCTGGTCCCCGTATGGTCACGGACGGCGGCGACGACCGCTTCACAGATCCGCGCGGCCGATTCGGCGACGTGCGCCTGAACACACTCGACCAGGCGCCCATGGTCGAACTCGGAGCCGTTAGAATCGGTCGATTCCGTCACACCGTCGCTGTAGAACAGCACGACCGAACCGGGTTGAAGTGCGACGGTCACGGCGTCGAATCGAGCGTCGCTCAAGAGTCCAAGCGCGGGCGCTGTCGAATCAATCGAGGTCGGTTCGCGCCCGGGTGTCAGGACGAGCGGCGGCAAGTGACCAGCGTTGACAACGGTCAGAAGCGCGTGTTCGATATCCAGCTCCGCATACACCAGCGTGGCGAAGCGCCCGGCCTCCGTGGCGCCGCACAGCGAGCGATTCACATCCGCGACGACGGCTGTCGCTGTTCCACGACCATGGCGTGCGACCGACTCGATCCGGGCTTGCAAGCTGGAGGCGACGATCCCCGCCGGCATGCCCTTGCCCGATACATCGCCCAGCGCCAACGCACTCCGCGTGTCATCGATTGGCTGGCTGATGAAAAAGTCACCGCCAACGCCGCGCGCGGGGATCGTGAGCGCTGCGGAATCGTAGCCGGCGATGGCCGGCAGCGCGCGCTGGTGGAGCATCGCTTGAGCCGCGGATGCCGCGGCCAGGTCGAGCTCGAGGTCGGATCGCCTCGATAGCCGCTCGCGCACGCGTTCGAGGGTGCCCGACAGCCGTGCCCTGGTGATTGGCTTGACGAGATAATCCGTGGCGTCGACCGCAAACGCCGCCAGTGCGTAGCGTTCGAAGGCCGTCGCGAACACGACGAAGGGACGTGGCTCCGGCAAGGTGGCGGCCAGGTCGGTGCCCGACACTTCCGGCATCTCGATGTCGAGAAAGACGACATCCGGACGCACCTCGACGATCGAATCGCGCGCCTCGACGGCGTCACCGGCCTCGCCAACGACAAGAACGTCGCCAACCTCGGCGAGCAATTGACGGAGGCGCACGCGCGCGGGAGGCTCGTCATCGACGATGAACGCGCGAACGATCATCGCGCTCCCCCGGCGACGCCACTGAGCTCGCGAATCAGCGGCATGCGGATCCTCGCGATTGTCTGCTCGTTGTCCCTGAAGAGATCGAGCGATGCCTGCGGCCCGAAATGGCCCTCGAGCCGATCGCGGACGCTGCGCAGTCCGAAGCTCTCGCCGCTCGGCGACGGTCGCCTGAATGTCTCAATGCCTGGACCGGTATCCCTCACCTCCAGCGTCAGCTCGCCAGCCTGTAGCGATGCCGTGACTTCGATCCGGCCCGGCGCGCGAACCCGCGAGATGCCATGCTTGACCGCGTTCTCGACCAGCGTCTGCAGCAGCATCGAAGGAACCTGCGCACGCGCGACTTCGGGCGCGGCGTCGATCGAGAATTCGAGGCGTCGGCCAAAGCGCGCTTGCTCGACATCGAGATACGCGCGGGCGAATGCCAGCTCTTGATCGAGCGGCGCCCACTCCTGCTCCGACCGCCTCAGGGTGTACCTGAATACCTCCGCCAGTTGTTCGACCGCGGCATCGGCACGGGCGGGATCGGTGTGAATCAACGACGCGATGGCGTTGAGCGCATTGAACAGAAAATGCGGATTGATTTGCGCCCGCAGGGCTTTCAACTCCGAGCGGCTGCTCTGCAGTCGCAGTTCCTGCGCGACCTGGTCCTGCTCTTGCCGCTTGCGCTGCAGCCGGACGTTTTCGAGCATGAACGCAAACACGCCGCCCAGCGAACGCAGCAGCGCAAGGTCCTCGCTCAGCAGAGGTCGTCCGACCGACCCCGTGGTCGCGAGCCGAATGGGCGTCGATGCACCCGAGAGCGCCACGTCGACCGCCGTATCCGGAGGCAGCGGCTGATCGTCCATGACGATGGTGATCGGCCGCCGGAACATTTCTGACAACGTGTCCTGACTGGCGGCGATGAGCGACGCTTCGTCCGTTGCCCGCTGCATCCCACCGAGCACGTGTTTGATGGCTTCGACCGGTGTGAACTCGCGCCCGAACCAGAGACGATCGAGGATGCGTCCGACGCGGTCGTGCAGCCAGGGCAGCAGCATGACGACCGGCAGCAGCACCACGGCGAAGAGCCATGGCCGCGCCATGCCACCAGGCATTTGGCCGAGCCACTCCAGGCTGATTGCAAAGGTCGCCGCCACGGCCGCCAGGCTGAGCAGCATGATGATGCCGCGCTTGATCACGAGGTCGTAAAACTCCGTGCGGTTCTCGAAGTACACCGAAACCAGCAGGAAGGCCAGCGGCGTCGCTCGCACGACGACACTGAGCGTTTCCATCAGAACCTGCCGCTCGTGCAGGAGTGTGAGCGCCACGAACGTCACCATCATGATGACGAAGAGGAGCATGATCGCGGTTCGAAGGCGCAGCTGATCGGGTGTCGCCGATGGTCTTCGTCGGGTTGCCATCAGCATCAAGCACAAGATGCTGAGGACCGTAAAGAGCGCGCCGACGGAGATGCCGATGTAATTGCCGAGCTCCCGCGGGGCCGGGATGACCTGGAAAATAGCCAACGGGAAGTAGATGGCCATCGCCAGGCCGGTGGCGTATAGGCCTGCCAACGCTATTCGCCAGCCTGGCACCGCAAACGCTGGCTGCTTGTCGCCGGCGTCGGTTTCGCGTAACACCGTGTGAAGGATCAGCCCGGGAAACGCGAACGCGAGTTCGAGCGCGGCCAGGTCGATCAGGTCGTTTTCGCGCGCCTCGCCCATCAAGTAGCGAAACTCGATGATGCTGTGCAGGATGAACCACACCGTGCACACCAGGTACATCGCCATCCCGGGCTGGCGCAGGGCGTTCAGTGGAAAGCCAAAGCCAAAGGTCGCGTCGCCGTGACGCCACCCGAGCGTGGCCTCCCAGAAAAACTGGGTGGACGTGGGCGAAGGCGCCGAGCTGTGGTGGCGGATCGTGAGGATGACCACCGAGCCGTAGGCGTAGGCGCCAAAGAGAAACACGCAGAGCGCGACAATGCTGAGCGCCATGAACTCTCTGATGCAGAATACGTTCGGAGTGGGGTAGTTGTCTGCGCCGTGCCGCCGAGTGGTCGAACCGAGTGATCGAGCGGCCGGAAAAGCGGAGGCCGGTTGAGTTACAAGTTACAAGTTACAAGTTACAGTTGAGTTCGAAGTTTCTTAGTCCTGTACGCGCTGCGGCGCCGAAAGGCGCCGCAGTTTGTAACTTGAAACTTGTAACTTGTAACTCCCATGGGGGCCATTGACGGGCGGCGACTGGCAAGGAACCTTCGGTCGAGGGTGCGTGCGCCACTTACGCGATTTGCGCCTGCTCCGACCGGGTTCTTGCACATCGGCCATGTCGTCAACGCGATCTTCGTGTGGGGGCTGGCACGGGCGCTCGGCGGACAAGTCCTCCTCCGCATCGAAGATCACGACCGTCAACGATGCCGACCCGAGTTCGAAGGAGCACTCCTCGAGGATCTGGAGTGGCTCGGGTTTACGCCCGACGTATTTCTCCCACGCGAGTTCAGAGCCGGCGTCACACCGGGTCGGCAAAGCGACCGAGATGCCGCGTATCGCGAGGCCGTGGCGCCCCTCATGACTCGAGGGCTCGTTTACGCCTGCGATTGTTCGCGCCAACAGATCGAAAGCGCGGTCTACAGCGGCCGATGTCGCGATCGCGATTTGGCGCTGGCAGACGACGTCGGTTGGCGCGTGCGGGTAGAGCCTCATGATGAGCGGTTCGATGACGCGCTTGTCGGGACTCAGCAGCAATCGCCGTCGCGGCAGTGCGGCGATTTTCTGATCCGTGATCGTCTTGGAAACTGGACTTACCAGTGGGCTGCCACCGCCGACGACACGCTCCAGCGAATCGCCCTGGTGATTCGAGGTGAGGATCTGCTCGATTCCACCGGTCGGCAAATCATGCTGGCGCGCCTGCTTGGTCGTGCGGAGCCGCCAGTTTTCGCTCATCACCCCCTCGTCATGAAATCGTCGACACAGAAGTTGAGCAAGTCTGACGGCGATACTGGCGTGCGCGCTCTGCGTGAGGCCGGATGGGACGCCGCGCGCGTGATTGGCTGGGCCGCGGCTCTGGCGGGCCTGCAGACAGGGCCCACGCCTCTCGGAGCCGCAGAAGTGACACGCCTTTTCGAAGCGGAACACTAGCGAAGCTCCGCCTCAAACCGCCGAGAAGAGATGTGTCGGCTCCGCTTCGCTAGGGCTATGTTGTTTTGCCCCGCTCCGCGGGGCGAGACATCTTCTAAGGCCGCAGAAAACTTGCTTCCATTGTCATGATGATGGCCTTAGAAGATGTCTAGCGTGTCACTGCTTCAGCGTATTCGCTACATCTGGGTGCGGGCGGGCCGCAGGGACAGATTGAAACCGCCCTTCTGTGCGCCTTGAACCGGCCTGCGTCGTTACCGCGACCGGCCGGACTCGACGCCCGCCACGAGTCGCGAGGTAAACTCAACCAGACTATTAGTCAATATAACTTGACATTTATCATGCACACTTTCTGATCACCGGTTCTGACGACGGTTCTGGACGACGGTTCTGGACGACGGTTCTCGACGGTGGTTCTTGACGGCGGTTCTGACGACGGTTCTGACGACGGTTCTCGACGGGTGATTCTCGACGTGAACGTGGTTTGGAAGACCGTATCTGAAGACCTTCATCGCTTCTAGAACCTCGTCGAGAACCACCGAACCTTCGCTAAGAACCACGCGAAGAACCATCGCGAAGAACCGCTTCCTGGAGGTTCCAATGAACGCACTGTCAACCAGCAAGCCGAACCATCGGACGACAGGAGACTGGAAGGTATTCGGCGTTTTCATCCTCTGGGCGGTCGTTTACCTCATCGCGCGCGGGCTCCTCGAGCTCGAGGCACAACCATCGTGGGTGCGGATCGCGATTGCATTGACCCCAGTGCCGGTCTTTGCCTGGGTGCTGTGGAACGTGTCCAAGGCTGTTGAAGCGATGGACGAGCTCGAGCGACGCATTCAACTCGAAGCGCTAGCGTTTGCGTTCCCCATGACGCTGCTGTTGGTGATGACGCTCGGGCTCCTCGAACTCGCCGTCGGGCTCAACCCCGACGACTGGAGCTATCGCCACATCTGGCCCATTCTCTTCGTCCTCTACTTCGTGGGGCTGACGCTCGCACGTCGTCGCTATGCGTGAGTGCCACGTCATGTCGATCGTCGCGGCGAAGCTCCGCCTCAATCCGCCGAGAAGAGATGCGTCGGCTCCGCTTCGCTAGGGCTAGGTTTGTTTTGCCCCGCTCCGCGGGGCGATGTCTAGGAAACGGCGATGAAAAACCGTCTGAAAGTGCTCCGTGCGGAGCGTGATTGGTCACAGGCGCAGCTGGCAGAGGCCGTGGGCGTGTCACGTCAAACGATCAACGCGATCGAAACGAGCAAATACGATCCCAGCCTGCCGCTGGCACTCAAGATCGGCCGGCTGTTCTCGCAGCCTGTCGAAGCAATCTTCTTCCCGGAAACCGACGACAACGTGCGCATCTAGGCGAGCACGGTGCGGGAGTAGGCGGTTCTCCACGATGGTTCGTCACGAAGGTTCTTCGACGGTGGTTCGACACTGGTTCTCTTACGATGGTTCGTGACGAGGGTTCTCCACGGGGGTTCTTTACGACGGTTCTCTACGACGGTTCGTTACGAAGGTTCTGCGCGACGATTCTTCGCCTTGGGCCTCGCCACCGACGTCGGATCGCGCGGTACGTCGCTGGCAGGGACCGACCAGAGGTACTGACGAAGCTTCCTGGCTGCCTTTTCCGCCCTGGCACACATGACCATGATCTCTGCTGCAACCGCATCGGAGAAGTACTTCCGACCGTGTGCGTAGCGGGTTCTCTCGCGGACTTCGTCGAGCGAACTCAACGCATAACCAATGAATTGCGCAAACGTGCGCGGATGGAATCGGGTAAATCCCTCGGCAACGTCAGAGGTGGCATCCTCGGCAGCGCTGCGAATCTGATCGCAAAATCTGAGATCTGAGCATCCCTTTCCACGCTCGGTTTCTGCAATCACCCGGACCCGGATCTGCTCGCACAGTTGCCATACGTCAAGTTCACGGTAGTTTCGGGCACCCATACCGAAAACCACGTGCAGGCGCTATGCCGAACCTCCGTGAGGAACCATCGTGAGGAACCGTCGTGGAGAACCCTCGTGAAGAACCCTCGTGAAGAACCCTCGTCGAGAACCCTCGGAACCCTCGTAAAGAACCCCCGTCGAGAACCCCCGTTGAGAACCACGCCCTCCCCTATAATCCCAACGTGCAACCGCCCTTTCGCGATGTAACGGTTGGCAGCCTCCTGCGGCTCCTCGCGCAGGCGCTGCCGGATCGCGAAGCGCTCGTCTACAGCCATGCCGGCCTTCGCTACACCTTCCGACAGCTCGAGGACGAGTCGCGACGCATCGCGCGCGGGCTGATGGCCTCGGGCGTGACGACGGGGGACCGCGTCGCCGTGTGGGCGACCAACGTGCCCGAATGGGTAGTGCTCCAATTCGCGCTGGCGAAGATTGGGGCGATTCTCGTGACCGTCAATACGTCCCTTCGCGCGCACGAGATCGAATATCTGCTGCGACAGAGCGAGGCCTCGACGCTCATCACGATCCGCGGCTTCCGAACGGTCAACTACCTCGACGAGCTGCGCACGATTGGGGCTCTCGACCGTGCCGAGCGCGGCCGGGCATTGCCCCATCTGAAGCGACTCTTCCTGATTGGTGAGAACTGCCCGGACGATCTCATCCCCTACGACCGTCTCCGCACCCTTGCCAGCCACACGCCCGAATCGCAGCTCGATGAGGCTGAGCAAGCCGTTGCGCTGGACGCCGTGATCAACATGCAGTACACGTCGGGCACCACGGGGTTTCCCAAAGGCGTGATGCTCTCCAGCCGCAACATCGTCAACAACGGGTACTGGCTGGGAGCAGGCCTCGCGTACACGCCCGCCGATCGTTTGTGTCTCTGCGTCCCGTTGTTCCACTGCTTCGGCTGCGTCATCGGCGTTCTCGGCGCCTACGCGCACGGTGCGTGTCTCTGCGTGGTCGAAGCATTCGACGCGCGCAAGGTGCTCGAGACCATCGAACGCGAACGGTGCACCGCGCTCTACGGTGTACCGACGATGTTTCTTGCCGAGCTCGAGGATCCCGAGTTCGCGAAGTTCGACCTGACGTCGCTGCGGACAGGTGTCATGGCGGGCGCGCTGTGTCCTGAGCCACTCATGCGGAAGGTGATCGATGTCATGCATCTGCCGGAGCTGACAATCGCGTATGGGCTCACGGAAACGTCGCCGGGACTCACGCAGACGCCGCGTGACGCCAACCTGCAGGAGCGGACCCAGACCGTCGGTCGCATCCTGCCCGAGATCGACGTGCGCATCGTCGATCCCGCGACCGGTCGCGACGTGCCACAGGGCGGCCACGGTGAGCTGTGGGCGAAAGGCTACGTCGTGATGAAGGGCTACTACAACATGCCGGAACAAACCGCCGCTGCAATCACCTCCGATGGTTGGCTGCGGAGCGGTGATCAGGCGTCAATGGATGCCGACGGCAACGTGCGGATTACCGGCCGCATCAAGGATTTGATCATTCGGGGCGGCGAGAACGTCGCGCCCAAGGAAGTCGAGGACGTGCTGCGGCAGCACGTCGGGATCGCCGATGTGTCGGTCTACGGAATCGCGAGCGAGTTTTTCGGCGAGGAAGTGGCGGTGGCGATTCGCGCCCATCCCGGGGCGTCGATCGATGCCGCTGAGGTGATGACTTTCTGTGAACCTCGCCTCGCGCGCTTCAAGATCCCGCGCTTCGTGCGCATCGTCGACGGCTTCCCGATGACGGCCTCGGGCAAGATTCAGAAATACAAGCTGCGAGAAGCGCACGAGGCCGAACTCTCGGCGGCCGGCCCACCGAGGCCGCTCAGTGCTTCTCGATCTTCGACGGCGTAAGCCAGGTCTTGCCGTCTTTCTGCGAGACGCTGCCGGTGACCGTGGCTTTGACCTCCTGCATGCAGGCTTCGCCAGCCTTTTCGGCGACTTCGTTCTTCGTGACGTAGTACTCGGTCTTCGCGCCCTTTGGGTCGGTCACGACGAGAACGTCCTGGCACTCGTGCGCATCGGCTTTTTTCAACGAGCACTTGGCGCACAGCAGGCTGCCGGTGAGCACTTCGTCGGCTGCGATAGCGGGCGCCGCGACGAACGCTACCAAAGCGACCGCAACGGCAACTCGAATCATCGTTTTCATTGAATCCTCCGGACCGTCAGCATTGTATATGTCTGGTAGCGCGGAGCACGGAAACACGGAAGAAACGTTGCCACGAAGGGTCGTAAAAAAACCTGAAGAATGTTCGTGAAGAATTTCTTCGTGCCTTCGTGTTGCTTCGTGGCCCCAGTCATGACCGTGTTTACGTCATTACTGCATTGGCGGTTTGCGTTTGGTTCCGTCCGGCGTCTCGATGGTCTCGTCCGTTCGCACCTGAAACTGCCGGAACTTGCCATACCGCGCCACGCCGTCAATCCGCTCGGTCCGGGTGAGGTATCGCTCGCGCATCTCGACCGGGACCCTGAAACCGAGCAGCGCTTCGGACTCGTAGCTCACGTCGATCAGGGCTCGGACGCTGCCGCGATCCATGATGAGCTCGGTCATCATCACGGTGCCGGTCTCGGGCTCGATCCAGAAGCGGCCGGTCGCGGGGAAGTCGCGCCCCTCGTGCGTCCGGATGATGGTGCCTCGACGCGTTTCTTCGAACTCGACAACCCACACTTCCGTCGAAGCGTGGAAGCGGGCCGTCCCGCCGCGAGGCGCGTCGTAGCCCGTGAGGTTCGGGCTCGTTCGATCGCCGCGCTTGAACTTGAATCGCGGCTGCTGAACAGGCAGCAGGAAGTGCAGCGGCAACATCGGAGTGTTGATGTTGCGCGGGATGTCAGCCCCGATATTCAGGCGGGCGCTCTCGTCGATGATCGCTCGCATCTGATCGGCATTGGCGTCCGGATTCAGGAACAGCTTGGTGAGACGGTCGCTCCGATCGCGGACCGGATTGCCATCCACCTCGAACACATCGCGGAACTCGACGTATCGATCGGCACCTGCTGGCAGGACCAGCAAGAAATCCGAGCGCAACTCGCGCCGGTTGAGTCGCGTTGCCGATGCCGCGGGGTAGGTATGGCGCACCTCCTGAATGTAGAACTCTTCGGAGACGATGCCCGACAACTGACGACTGAAGCTGGCGACATAGGCCGCCGCACGAGCGAGGACGGTCTCCAGGGAGGGCTGCGACTGATCGCTTGACAACACGCGCACCGACCGATGCTCGGCCGAGAGCATCTGGAGGAGCGCCGTCGCGAGGATGAGCGACGCGAACCCGCTGGTTGTTTTTCTTTGAATTGACAATACGCTCACTTGTATCACGATGGTTCTCAACGAGGGTTCGTTACGAAGGTTCTCAACAAAGGTTTCGACGACGGTTCGTTACGAGGTTCTTCACGACGGTTCTTTGCGACGGTTCCACGATGGTTCTCGACGTGAGTTCTTCGAACCCTCTGTGAAGAACCTTCGGGAACCGTCGTCGAGAACCTGCGTGAAGAACCTCTGTGAACGAACCTTCGTGAAGAACCGTCTAGTCTATTCCTGCCGCAAGGCCTCGACGACGTTCACCCGCCCCGCCCGCCAGGCCGGGAGGTAGGACGCGATCACCGAGGCGATGGCGAGTACGACGACCACGCTGACATAGGTTGGTGGGTCCGTCGGCGTCACGCCAAAGAGCACACGACGGCCCGCGACGCCGGCCACCAGGCTGAGCACGAAACCAAGCACGAGCCCGACGGCTGTCGTTTGCAAAGTCTCGTAAATCACCGCCCGCTGCACCTGACGTGTTGACGCGCCCAAGGCGAGACGGACACCGAATTCGCGTGTGCGTCGTCGCATATTGAAAGCAGTCATCGCGTACTGTCCGAGTATCGCGACGAGCAGCGACACGACCGCGAAAAAGACGAGCATTCGGGAGACCGTTCGCTCGATCGTCAGGACTTCGTCCAGGCGGCTGTTCATGGTTGCGATCGAAACAATCGGCAAGTCGGCGTCGACCTCGGCGATCGCCTTGCTGATGGATGGCGTGACCGACTCGAGCGCCCCTCGATAGCGGATGTAGAACCGCGGATCGATGGTCGTGTCGCCGTTGACCTGTTGCTCAGCGACCAGCACATAGAGCGGCCGTGGGTTCCGCACCGGACCGTCGAAGAGCGCGTTCGGTGCGACGCCCACGACCTCGACGGCCTCGCGATTGCGACCGACCGCGAGCATTTGACCGAGCGCCGATTGATCAGGCCACAGTGTGGTCGCCAGATTTTCGTTCACGACCGCGATGCGATGACTGCCTCGTCGATCGGCGGCGCTAATCTCTCGCCCGACGATGGGAGATACGGCGAGGACCTGTAGATAGTCAGGACCGACCGGGCGCAGCATCACTTGGACTGGTTCCGGTTGGCCGGTCCGCCAGGCCGGAACGGTGCCAAGTGCATACGCACCGGGCCAGCGCCGCGAATAGCTGACGGAGGTCACGTTCGGCACCGCGGTGAGCCGCTCACGCACACGTTCAAGAGTTGCGAAACTAGCTTCGCGCTCAGCCGGCGAGCGTTCGGCGTCGATCGCAGCGCCTGTTCGACGAGCGCGTACGGTCACGAGCACGAGCTGCTCCTTGTCGAAGCCGAGGTCGCCGGAGTCGAGCAACGCGATTGACCGATGGGCCAGCGCTGCGCTGGTCAGGAGCAGTACCGAAAAGGCGAGCTGGAGAACGACCAACGCGCGCGAGAGACGCGAACGCTCGGGTGACGCTCCTTGTTCACCGGCCTTGAGCCACGGCAAAAGCTGCTGACGCCAGGTCCGCAGCGCCGGGGCAGTCGAGAAAGCCAGCGTCGCCGCCATCGCCAGCGCGAAGGCGTACGCGGCGACGACCCAATCGAACGTGAAGTCGGGGAGAAGCTGCTGCCGGGTCGGCTCGACGATCCGCACCAGCGCTTTCGACGTCCACCAGGCCATGACGAACGCCGCAATCCACGCCACGAATGACACGGCGACACCCTCGGCGAGCAGCATGCGAACGATCCGCGCTCGCGAGGCGCCAAGCGACTGACGAACCGCGGTCTCTCGTTGCCGCGCGACGGCGCGCGCCAGCATCAGATTGGCGACGTTCGCGGACACGACCAGGAGCGTGACGGCCGTGATGATGCTGAAGAGGGCCAGGAACCGCGGAAATATCTGCCCAGCCGGAAGCATGGCTGTCGACGAGTACTCGGACACCGTTGCGTGCCGATTCTTGTTCTCGACGGGGTAGGCTGCTTCGAGCTGCGCTGACAGGGTGGTGAACTCCGCTCGCGCCTGCGTCAGCGAGGCACCCGGAGCCAGCTGCGCGATCAATTGCACGACCCACTGCGCGCGATCGTGCAATACCGCGCGGCTGCCGATCGCGTCGTAATAGGGCACGATCGGCGCCCAGATGTCTTCGCCCGGCGTCAGGTGCGCTCCCAGAAAGCGAGGAGCGGCGACGCCCACCACGATGGCGGCATTGCCGTTCAGAGCGATCCGGCGGCCAACGATGGTCGCGTCCCGGTGAAAGCGATCGCGCCACAGCCGATCGCTGATGACGGCCGGCAGGCCGCCCGCGACGAGGCTGTCGTCGTCCTCTCGGAGGGCCCGACCAAGGGTGATACGAACGCCCAGTGTGTCGAAATAGCCGCCCGTGACCAAGCCACCGTATACCGCATAGTTGCCCTCGTCTGTGCGCACCGTAAAGCGCTCGTTGCTGACGCCGGCGGTGCGCTGGACCGAGCGCGCCCGCGCGCCGTAATCCAGGTAGTTGGCGTAGCTCATGTAGGGCTCGACGAGGAACTCGCCGGGACTCTGAATGCCGACGGCCACGAGCCCCTCGCGCTCCACGCCCGGCGCGGGCGCGGTCAGGAGGTGGTGAACGACGGAATAGATCGTGGTGTTGCCGCCCACGACCAACGCAACGAGGAGGACGGCACTCGCGCTGAGTCCCGGTGAGTGCCACAGAATCCGCGCGCCGAAGCGAGCGTCCTGAACGAGCTGCTCGAGCTTCGTCCACGACCACACCTCGCGCGTACTGCGCTGAACGAGGTCAACGTTGCCGAACTCACGCAAGGCGGCCGCGCGCGCCTGGTCGGGCGACTCGCCGCGTTCGATCCGCTCGCGGGTGGCCATCTCGAGGTGGGTTTCGATTTCCTCGCGGATCTCACGACGACGACGACGAAAGGGCCAGTTCTTCACGATGGTTCTTCACTATGGTTCTTCACGACGGTTCGACGATGGTTCGACGATGGTTCTCCACGATGGTTCTCCACGCGGGTTCTTCACGACGGGTTCTACGGCGGTTCTGGCACGGCGTTTCATCGGGCCTGAACCAACGTTCAGAACCATCGTCAAGAACCCTCGTAAAGAACCTCCGTGACGAACCGTCGTCGAGAACCGTCCTTTCTAAGTTCTTCTCGGCTTCATCAGTGCAGTCATAGCATCGACGAATTGCGCCCAGCGCGATTGCTCGCTCGCGAGTTGTCGCCGGCCGACGGTTGTCAGGCGGTAGTACTTCGCACGCTGCTTCTTGTCAGAAGTCTTCCACTCAGATGCGATCCAGCCGCGCTTTTCGAGGCGGTGCAACGCGGGGTAGAGCGAACCGGTTTCCACCTTGAACGCGTCGCGCGAAGCAGCGTTGATGGCATGGCTGATGCCGTAGCCGTGCTGCGGACCCCAGCGAAGCGTCTGAAGAATGATGAGGTCGAGCGTGCCCTGCAGGAGCTCGATGCGGTCTTGGTAGCGCCCCTCGCCAGGCATGTAGAGAATCTACATCCTCAGGATGTAGAACGTCAACTGCCTTACGAAGGTTCTCCACGACGGTTCGTCACGGAGGTTCTTTACGAGGGTTCGACGATGGTTCTGAACGGTGGTTCAAGAACCCTATCGAACCCTCGTGGACCTGACCGCGTCGAACCCTCGTGAAGAACCAGCGTCAGAACCCTCGTGAGAACCATCGTCAAGAACCCCCGTGGAGAACCTTCGTGACGAACCTTCGTCTAGAACGACCGTGAAGCCCGTCAAACCTGTAGAATAGGCAGTCGCTCGCGGTCCCTAAACCAGCACGGATCCATGGTCGGACGCACCATTTCTCACTACCGCATCGTCTCCCAGCTCGGCTCGGGAGGAATGGGCGTCGTGTATCAGGCGGAAGACGTGCGCCTGGGACGAGCGGTGGCGGTGAAGTTCGTTTCCGAGGATCTCGTTACTGATGAGCTGGCGGTGCAGCGGCTTCGCTCCGAGGCGCGCGCCGCGTCGGCCCTCAACCACGGCAACATCTGCACGATCTACGACGTTGGCGAGGACGAAGGCCGGCCGTTCATCGTCATGGAGTTGATGCGCGGCGAGAACCTGCGCGATCGGCTCGCCCGCGGCCCGCTGAAGATCCACCAAATCGTCGACATCGGGATCGAGATCGCCGATGCGCTGCACGCGACGCACAGCGACGGCATCATCCATCGCGACATCAAGCCCGGCAATATCTTCATGACCGACAGCGGGCACGTGAAGATTCTCGACTTCGGGCTCGCGAAGCTGACGCCAGACTTTGGCGGGTCGAGCACCGTCGGTGCGACGCTGCAAGCGACCGTGAAGGGTGTGACGCTGGGAACGATTTCGTACATGTCGCCGGAGCAGGCGACCGGTGAGGAACTGGACGCGCGCACCGATCTGTTTTCGCTGGGCGTCGTGCTCTATGAATGCGCCACCGGCAAGCACCCGTTCCCGGGAAAAACGAGCGCGGTCACGCTGGCCGGCATTCTCAAAGAAGCGCCGGTCGCGCCGCTCCGGCTCAACCCCGAGCTGCCAGTTCGGTTACAGGAAGTCATCAACAACTGCCTCGAGAAGGATCGCGAGCTGCGTTACCAATCGGCCGCCGACCTTCGCGCGGACTTGCGACGACTCCGCCGCGATGTGGAATCGGGACATTCGCGATCGATGGAGGTGCCTTCCGCCAGTGGTGCGGCAGCGGCCTCCGCCATGGCCAGCGCTCGCAGCGACCTGGCGTCGAAGCAAGTTATGTCGAGGCACGCACAGCCGTCCGCTAGTGCAGTCGTCCCCGACGTCGCGACTTCTCGGCCGGCCGGTCGGGCCTTGTGGATCGCTGGCGCCGTCATCGGACTGATGATGGCGGTCGCTGGCGGATATGCGCTGTGGCGGAGCCAGTCCGCGACCCCATCGCCTGACCAGGCGACGAGCACGGCACCGGCATCGCCCGCGGCACCGGTATCGCCCGCGGCTGACGCGACTGTCCAGAGTCGACTTGCGTTGGCGGTTGCCAGCCTCGAAGTGCGCAACTATCGTGCCGCCGCGACCTACGCGAGCGAGGTTCTGGCACTCGATGGCACGAACGCCGAAGCTGCGAAGATTCGCGACGAAGCGCAGGGGATGATCGGTAAGTTCGACACCGCGCTGGCCGATGCGCGCCGCCGCCTGTCGTCCGGCGATCTCGTCGGGGCTTCGCGCGCCCTCGACAGCGCGCGCAACATCGACCCTGCCGCTCCGGCGGTCGTCGAGCTCGCATCGCAATTGAACGAGAGTCTGCGTCGCGCTGATGCGCGTGTGCGCGATGCCATCGAGAAGTCGAGGGCGGCTGCGCCGCCGCCGCGGCTTCCTCCGCCGGCTCCATCGCCACCGGCGCCAGAACCTCGGCGAGACGCGAGTCCGGCAACTCCTGCGCCACCTCCAGTCGTGACGCCCGCTATCCCCACGCCGCCGCCGGCGCCTCCTCAAGCCGCGGCTGCGCCGACGGTTCCGGCTCCGCCACCAGTGGTCGAGCCTGCGCCGGCTCCCGTGACCAAGCCCTCGGTGCCGGCGCCCGCGCCTTCCACGTCGCCACGCCGCGAGCCCGACCCTGCGCCTGCGTCGCCATCAACCGAGCAAGACGAGGCGGCGATCAAACGAGTGGTTGGCACCTATGGCCGGGCGATTGAAACCAAAGACCTGGCGCTCTTCCGATCGATCAAGCCCAACTTGTCGGCGGCTGAAGAGCGTCGATTGCAGGAGGGGTTTCGCGCCGTCGCGTCACAACGCGTCAACTTGACCGTCAATTCAATCGATCGTCGAGGCGACCGCGCGGTGGTGTCGGTGATGCGCCGCGACATCATCGAGGTCGGTGGCCGTCAACAAACGAGCCAGAGTCAACAGGTGCTGACTCTCGCGCGCGACAACGGCAATTGGGTGATTGTGGATATTCGATAGGGCATAGGGCATGGGGCGTAGGGCATAGGGTGGGCGCAGGGCCCTTCATTTCCCTACTCCCTCCTATGCCCTACGCCCCATGCCCTATGCCCTACGCCAACAAGGAGCCAGTGTGCGTCCAGCGTTGATGGCGGTGGTGTGTGTCGTGCTCTGCGCGCAACCTGCGATGGCGCAGAATCCGTACAATCTGGCGGCGCCGGTCACGAATCTCGCGACGCTCTTTACAGATATCTTTGGACCACGTGGGCTGATTGTCGATAGCCTGGCCACGCTGCCCGGCGAGCAGCCGCATTCGGCGCATTTCACCAGCAATTTCCAGTTCAACTTCAACCAGTTCAGCACCGCGCTCGTCAGCCAACTCGTGAGCGTGCCCCTGCCGTCACCGGGCGGAGGCTTCACCTATCAGTTCGATTCATCGCTTGGTGTGTTTCAGCGCACGACGCAGAGTTTTGGTCCCATCCTGGCCGACCGCGCAGAGACGATTGGGGCTCGTCGTGTCTCGTTTGGTTTCGCGTATCAACGTTTCAAGTTCGATTCCATTGAAGGGATCGATCTCAATCAGGTGCCTGCCGTCTTCACCCACGACAACGCGTTTCTGCTTGGGGGCCGCGAAGACGTCGTCACGACCGTGAACTCGATCGAGGCCACGGTCAGTCAAGCCACGACTTTTGTCACCTTCGGCGTCACCGATCGCTTTGATCTCTCGCTGGCCGTGCCATTCGTGTCGAACGATCTCAAGGTGGTGTCGGCGGCCACGATCAACCGGATTGGGACGACGAACCCCCTCACGCACTTCTTTCGACAGTCTGATGGAGAGGTTGGTGTGGAACGGATCTTCACGGCCGCCGGCAGTGCGAGCGGCATCGGCGACATCATGGTTCGCTTCAAAGGGAATTTCCGAAGAACGGCCGCCAGCAGTTTTGCGGCGGGCCTCGACGTCCGGCTCCCGACGGGCGACGAAATGAACCTGCTGGGAACCGGCGCGCCCGGTGTGCAGCCGTTTGGCATCTGGTCTGGGACGTTTTTTCAGCACCTGTCGCCCCACGTCAATTTGAGCTACCTCTGGAGCGGGTCGAGTGTGCTGGCAGGTAATCCCGCAGAGGGGGAGTCAGCGCCCTTCGGTGACCAGATCGCGTACGGCGTGGGAGCCGACTTGAGCGTCAATCCCCGGGTCACCGTCGCCTTCGATCTGCTGGGCCGCTATTTCATCGATGCCGAGCGGCTGCGGGCCGAAGACTTTCATGCCCTCGACGGCCAATCGGTGTTCCCCAACATCGTCTTCAGCCGTGACTCGTTCAATGCCCTGAGCGGCGCGATGGGTCTCAAGGTGAATGCGTTCGGCCGCCTCCTCATCGACGCCAACGTGCTGTTCAAGCTCGATGAGCACGGCTTGCGCGACAAAGTCACGCCGCTCATTGGGATTGAATACAGCTTTTAGGCGCGGCTTCGCTCGCGCCGAGGGCCGCTCACTACGTTCGCGGTAGGCCGG
>CAWJEM010000012.1:0-188403 GCA_963841905.1 uncultured Acidobacteriota bacterium | reverse complement strand
TCACACCGTAAGTAGCGGCATTACGTCGCGCGCGCCATCATGACTCTTTTTCAAATCATCGCTCTCGGCGTCGTGTTGATCGCCGTGGTGTGGGACGTGGCGTCTCGTCGCATTCCTAATTTCCTGACATTCGGCTCGGCGCTTTTCCGCGATTGCTGTGCATGCGTTCTTCAACGGGTGGTCCGGGCTCGGCTTCTCGCTGGCCGGGTGGGCTGTTGGTGTGGCCCGCTTCTTCCCCGCCTTTGCCCTGGGTGGCATGGGCGCTGGCGACGTCAAGTTACTTGGTGCCATCGGCGCCTGGCTTGGCGCCGCGTCCGTGATTTGGGTCGGGTTGTTCTCAGGGATCGCGGGCGGTGTTCTTGCGATTGTGGTCGCAGCGTTCTACGGGTATCTCAAGCAAGCGTGTCGTGATGTTTGGGGACTCCTCCTGTATTGGCGTGTCGCCGGCCTTCGGCCGCAGCCCGAGCTCACGTTGACCGCTGGCCCGAATGCCCCGCGGTTGGCTTATGCGGTCCCGATGCTGGCGGGTCTGATGGTGACCTTATGGTTCCGATAAACGCGATCAAACGTCTCAAGGGGGAGCGCGGCGCAGAGCTGATCGAGTTCGCGCTGGTGTTCCCTCTGCTGCTGCTCGTCATTCTCGGCATCGTTGACTTCGGCTTCCTCTTCCAACGGATGGAAGTGGTCACCATGCCGCCCGAGAAGGCGCGCGCATTGCCGTGCTCCCGGGCTATTGCCCGGCCGATGTTCGGAATCGAGTGCGAGATTACATCGAGACGGGCGGGCTTCCGACGGCAGGCGGCAAACTCCTGCCAGCGACGTGTCAGACACCACGATCACGGTGACGGCCGGACCACCTGCAGTGACCGTACCAGCCGTCCGAGTGGGCGTTACATATTTTCACGACTATATGTTCCTGGGCCCGATGATGTCCTGGTTCGGTGGAACGTCGTTTTCGTCAGTGCCGGTTAGGGGTCAGGCGGTCATGCGCGACGAGGATCCAACGGCGTTGCCCTTGAACCATGTTTAGACGGGCCCCGGCCCATAACGGTTCCGTTCCTATCGACCGAATAATTGGAACGACACCGGGCGACGCGAGCCAGGGTCAGGTAATTCAGCGCGTACCTCGAAGCGGAGACACTAATGGATCGCACCACCCGAACAGCAGTCGTCGTCGGCATTGCCGTGGCCTGTGCCGCAGCCGCCAGCCTAGGCGCCTACCAGATCATTCAGCGGATGCCGGTCCGCGAAGTCGAGGTCCGCAGCCTTTACCAGGTTGTCGCGACGCAAGACCTCACTATGGGCACGTTGCTTGCCAAAGATCACGTGAAGCTCGTCGCCTGGCCCGCGAGTGCCCCGGTGACGAATGGCTTCACTGCGGTCGACCAGGTCGTCAATCGAGGGCTCGTCGCGCCCATCGTCGCAAACGAACCGCTGACCGAGTCGAAACTCGCTCCGCTCGAGGCGGGTGCCGGATTACCGCCTTCTATTCCTGAGGGGATGCGCGCGTTGTCGGTCAGGGTCAACGAGGTCATCGGCGTCGCCGGGTTCGTGGTGCCCGGCACGCGAGTGGATCTGCTCGTTACTATTCGGCCTGAGGGCGGCAAGGAGACGATGACGCGGGCAGTCGTTAGCGATCTTCAGGTGCTGACGGCCGGCACTCGATACGATCAAGAGAAGGCACGTGACGGCCAGCCCATTCCAACGTCGGTCGTCACGTTGCTCGTCACGCCGGCCGATGCGGAGAAGATTGCGCTGGCCGGCACCGAAAGCTCGATCATGTTGACGCTGCGCAACCCGCTCGATCGCGCGCCGACCGAAACGCAGGGTGCGCGCACGTCCGCGCTCTGGGTCAGGCGCCGGCGCCGCCGCCAGTGATTCAGCAAGTGCAGAACCGTCGAGTGGTTGCCCCGGCGCCCGCTCCAGCTCCGCCTCCCCCTCCGAAGATGTATACCGTCGAAGCGATTCGCGGTGCCAAGCGTTCTGAAGAGGTGGTCCGATAATGCGGAAGCATTTGGTTTCGTCGCCGCGTCGCGCCATCTTGCGCTCGCGCTCGTTCTGTTGTCCTCGTCGTTCATCATCGGACAGGCACCCGCCACGCCCACGTCGCAGGCGGCACCCTCCCCGGCAGTCGCTCAGCCGACCGGCGACGTCTACCCGAAAGTCAATCTCATCACGGGCCGGTCGACGGTTGTTCCAACGGAATTCGACGTCACGCGAATTGCCATCACGAATCCCGCGATTGCGGACGCCGTCGTCGTCCAGCCGCGCGAGATTCTGATCGACGGCAAAGCGCCGGGAACCGTCAGCCTGATCGTGTGGGGGACCGCCACGCGCAGTCAGTACGACATCGTCGTCGAGCAGCCCACCACGAATCTGGAACAGCAGCTCCACATGCTGTTCCCGGGAGAGGATGTCACCGTTGGTACCAGCGAGGGCGCGACGGTTCTCTCGGGACGAGTCTCGAACACGAACGTGATGCTTCGAATCGGCGAGATCGCGCAGGCGTCCATGCCCAAAGCGCAGGTCATCAACCTGCTGCAAGTGCCGGGCGGCAGCGAAAGCCAGCAGGTCATGCTGCAGGTGCGCTTCGCCGAAGTCAATCGTCGAATCATCGCCGAGGCCGGTCTCGCGTTGTTCGTGTCGCGTGAGCGGTTTCTCGCCCGCTCGACCACCCAGCAGTTCTCGGCGCCAACGTTCGAAGGTGGGGACGGCACGAATCCCGCCTCAATCGTCTTCAGCGACTTCCTGAATCTGTTCTTTTTTGATCGCCAAGAGGGAATTGGTGGAGTGCTGAAAGCCCTCGAACAAACCGGCGGCTTTCAGAGCCTCGCCGAGCCGAACCTGATCGCCTACAACAATCAGGAAGCCAGCTTCCTGGCGGGCGGCGAGTTCCCCTTCCTATCGTGTCGGGCACCGCAGGGTCTGTTTCCGTGATGTTCAAGGAGTTCGGAATTCGTTTGAACTTCACGCCGACCATTGCGGGGGATGTCATTCGTTTGAAGGTTCGTCCGGAGGTCAGCACCCTCGATTTCGTCAACGGCATTACCCTGTCCGGCTTCCGCATTCCGGCGCTGACGACGCGTCGCGCAGAAACTGTTGCTGAGCTTCGGGATGGACAGTCGTTCGCCATTGCCGGCCTGCTCGACAATGTCTCCCAGAACGACGCGGCAGCGATCCCCATTCTGGGCAAACTCCCGATCATTGGTGCCATTTTCAGGAGCCGTTCAAAGCGGGCGGAACAGACCGAGCTGATGGTGCTGATTACGCCGCGGCTGATTCGGGCATTGGACCCGGACGAAGTGCCGTCGTTGCCGACGGTTCCAGATTCGTTCATTCGGCGTCCGGTGGAAGGCACGAAGCCGCCGCCAGACGGCGCGGCGCGGCTCGAGGGTGGCGCGGGGCTTGTGGATGCGCCCCTCCAGCCCACGCGGACCGTGCAAAGTCAGCCAGTCGACCGGCCGCGTGGCTGGTAATGTGTGAGATTCTTACCTTTCGCGTTCGCTAAGGAGTAGGAGTAGACGTGTCGCCCGTCCTCAAGCTAGTCAGCTCTGACGCACAGCTCGCCCAACAGTTGCGCGAGACGGGAATGCAGTGTGTCGTGGTGGCACGCGACACGCTGGGCACCCTTGCACTGCCTGGAGCGCGACAGCCTGAGGTGCTCGTTCTCGACCTACGCGACCAGTCGCAGCTTCCGCCCGCGGTGGCCGTCCTCAAGCGCCAGCACCCGACGACCGGTCTTCTGCTCGTCGTGTCGCAACTGGATCCAACGCTGATGCTCGACGCGATGCGCGCCGGCGTCAACGAAGTCGTCACGCATCCTATCTCCGTTCCCGAGTTGACGTCGGCGGTGAAGCGGCTGATGGGCGCGATGACCGCGGGATCGCGCGGCGAGGTGTATGCCTTCATCGGCGCCAAGGGTGGCGTCGGCGCGACCACCGTTGCGGTCAATGTGGCATCGGCTATTGCAAGCGCCACCTCAGATTCCACGCTGCTCATCGACCTGAACGTTGCGTTTGGAGACGCGGCGGTTTTTCTTGGCGAGGAGCCTCGCTTCTCGGTGATGGACGCGCTCGAGCACGTGCAGCGTCTCGACGAAGCGTTCTTCCGCGGGCTGATCGTCAAGACCAAATCGGGGCTCGAACTGCTCGGCGCGTCCGGCAAGCCGGTGACCGGTATTTTCGATGCCACGCGCATCCGCGCCCTTCTGGACTTTGTCAGCCACACGCGACGAATCACGGTGCTCGATGTGCCGCGCTCCGACACGGCGGCGCTCGATTCGCTCGAGTTGGCGACCAAGATCATTCTCGTTGCCAACCAGGAGTTGGCCACCGTTCGCAACGCCAGTCGGATGGCGGCGACACTGCGTCAGCGTTACGGTTCGGAACGAATCAACCTGGTGCTCACGCGTACTGATCGACGGGCCGAGATCGGGCACGAGGATATCCAGCGTACGGTCGGCATCAACGTCCGACACACGTTCCCAAGCGACTACCGTCTCGCGTTACAAGCGATGAACAAGGGTCGTCCGGTGGTTCTCGACAGCAACAGCGAGCTCGCGACGGCGTTTGCCGCGTATGCGCGCGATCTGGGCGGCGTCCGCGAGCAGGAAAAAGAAACGAAGGCCTGGAGCGGAGGATTGTTCGGTCGCCTCTCTCCTCGTCGAGTGTAAGAGCAAGCAGGGAAGGCACAGATGTCAACTTTCGCGAGCGCACTGACCGCCAGCAGCAATGCGGGCGGCATGGATACCCGGACTTCGAACTATCAGGATCTCAAGAACAAGATCCACCAGGAGTTGCTCAATCGGCTCGATCTCGAGCGATTGACGCGCATGCGGCGCGACGATGCCGAGCCGGAGATCCGAAACCTGATCGTTGGGATGATCGAGCGCGAGAGCGCGTCGATCCCGCTCAGCCTGTACGAGCGCGAAGCGTTGATTGCCGACGTCATCAACGAGCTGTTCGGCCTTGGTCCGCTCGAAATGCTGCTTCGCGATCCAAATATCTCGGACATCCTCGTCAATCGGTGCGATCAGGTGTACATCGAGCGCGAGGGCAAGCTCGAGGCCACCACCATCGTGTTTCGCAACGATGCGCACCTGATGCAGATCATCGAGCGCATCGTCAGCTCGGTCGGTCGCCGCATCGACGAATCAAGCCCCATGGTCGACGCGCGCCTGGCTGACGGCTCCCGTGTCAACGCCATCATCCCGCCGCTGGCCCTCGATGGTCCGGCGATGTCGATTCGCCGTTTCCGCACCGATCGCCTCGGCGCTCAGGAGCTGGTGGTGCGCGACTCGTGGACGCAGCCGATGATGGAGTTTCTCAAGTGCGCCATCTCCGCGCGTCTCAACATCATCGTGTCGGGAGGCACTGGTTCCGGGAAGACCACGTTGCTCAACATCCTTTCGGGCTTCATCAACGTCGGTGAGCGCGTGGTCACGATTGAAGACGCCGCCGAGTTGAAACTGCGCCAGCCCCACGTGGTCCGCCTGGAGACTCGTCCGGGCAACATCGAAGGCAAGGGACAGGTGCGTGCCCGCGAGCTCGTGGTCAACGCCCTTCGTATGCGCCCCGATCGCATCATTGTCGGTGAGGTGCGTAGCGAAGAAGCGCTCGACATGTTGCAGGCCATGAACACCGGCCACGACGGCAGCTTGACCACGGTACACGCCAACAGTCAGCGTGACGCGCTCTATCGTCTCGACACGATGGTCGCGATGGCCAACCTCAATATTCCGGAGCGCGCGATTCGGCAGCAGATTGCCTCGGCCATCAACCTCATCGTGCAGGTCTCACGTCAGGCCGATGGCACCCGCAAGGTGACCGGCATATCAGAGATCACGGGCATGGAAGGCGAAGTTATCACCATGCAGGAGATCTTCGTCTTCGAGCGAACCGGCATCTCGCCCGAAGGGCGAGTCGTCGGCCGCTTCCGGGCCACCGGCATTCGTCCGAAGTGCGGCGATCGCATCATGGCGTCTGGGATGCAGTTGCCGATAGACATGTTCGATCACGTGAAGGCGGTCGCGTGAGGCTGTCATGCCAACAATAGTCGTCGTCATCTTCATCGCTGTACTTGGGCTCGTGCTGGGCGCGTACTGGCTGTTTGTACTCCGCCCGGATCAGTCCGAAGACGCGGCGCTCAAAAAGCGCCTGCAGCCCGATCGCGTCGCCAAGATTGCGAAGGAAGCCCGGATTCTCAGGCCGATCGAGCAGCTCAGTGGCGTCACGCAATTGAACACCTTGCTCGGTCGGGCCGGCCGCTTTACGGATCCGTTGCAGCGCGATCTCACCCAGGCCGGCCTACAGATGACGGTAGGCACGCTGCTCCTGTCATCCGGCTGTTGCGCGTTGCTGGCGTATGTGATTGTGCGGTTCCTGACCAACATCACTCTCATCGGGCTTGCCGCCGGAATGCTAGCCGCCTTCATACCTTTCATCTACGTCAAGCAGAAGAAGAACAGCCGTCTGAGGAAGTTCGAAGAGCAATTCCCCGAGGCGATTGACCTGATCGGGCGCGCGTTACGCGCCGGCCACGCGTTTACGACCGGCCTTGCAATGGCGGCCGAGGAGATTCCCAAGCCTGTGGGCGAGGAGTTCAAGCTTCTCTACGACCGGCAGAATTTCGGCATGCCGCTGCCGGATGCGATGAAGGCCTTTGCGGCACGGATTCCCCTCATCGACGCGCGCTTCTTCGTGACAGCTGTGCTCACGCAGCGTGAAACCGGCGGCAACCTGGGCGAGGTCCTCGACAACCTGGCTTCGGTGATCCGCGATCGATTCCGCGTGAAGCGGCAGGTTCGCGTGCTGACCGCCCACGGCCGCATCACGGGCTGGATCCTCTCCGGCTTGCCGCCGGCGCTGGCGGCGGCGATGTTCGTCGTATCACCGGGTCATATGAACATGATGATCAACGATCCGCTTGGCGTGCGGATGATTGTCGGCGCACTCATCCTGCAGGTGCTGGGCACGCTCATCATCCGCAAGCTGGTTGACATTCCGTACTGAGGCTCCAGCTGATCATGACTCCTGAACTGTTGCTCGTGGTCGTCGGCTTCTTCGTGTCGATTGCGCTCCTTGCGGGTCTCGGCGCCTCGGTGGTTCTCGGACGAACAGCGCCGGAACGACGTCGCTTGAACGAAATGGCGGCGGCGAGCGCCTCGGCCACCGCGTTCGGCACGTCCGAACAGATTCGACTCACCGAGCAGCTCGATCCGCGCCTCGAGCGAATCGCCCAACGCCTTCCGAAGTCGCCCAAGGAGATGACTCGCCTGCGCCGCCGGCTGGCAATGGCAGGCATTCACAGCTTCGGCGCGGCTGTTTTCTATTCGATCTCCGAACTGACGTTGCCGTTCGTCTTCGCGGCGCTGCCGCTGATGTACATGAATCCGCCGATGGCGTGGCTGGCGGCGGCCGTCCTGGCGATGATCGGCTATATGGTTCCCGGGCTGGTTCTCGGGTATCTGATCTCGAAGCAGAAACTGAAGATCGAGAACGGTCTCCCGGACGCGCTCGATCTAATGATTGTCTGCGTCGAGGCGGGCACCGGCTTGGATCAGGCCATTCAAAAGACCAGCATCGAGCTCGAGATTTCGCACCCGGAGCTTGCCGGCGAGCTCCGCCTGATCACCACCGAGATCCGCGCCGGCAAGACACGCATCGAAGCGTTCAAGAACTTTGCGGAGCGGACGAAGGTCGACGATGTCCGCTCTCTCGTTGCGATGCTGGTGCAGACCGATCGATTCGGGACCAGCATCGCCGCGGCACTGCGCACCCACGCCGAGACGTCACGTGTCAAGCGTCGTCAGCGCGCCGAGGAGCGGGCCGCCAAGATCGGCGTGAAGCTTGTCTTTCCGCTGGTGTTCTTCTTGTTCCCGGCGTTTTACGTCGTCACGCTTGGCCCGGCGGTCATTCAGTTTGTTCGGGTGTTCTTTGGACAGGTGGTTCAGTAACGAGTCTCGTTGAATGGAGAAGGGCGGATTATGGGCAGCACAATGAACATCGTTCTGTTGGCAATGGCCGGCGTTTTCCTGATCCTTTACTTGATGCGGCGACGCGCGCGTCTCCGCGCCGACGACTAGGCCGCGAGGGTCAGTGCGAGGGGCGCTCGCGCCGCTGCTTGGCGTACTCGCGCTGAGTGCCTGTGCGAGCGGGGCGACCAGTACGTTGGCAGGGAAGTTGGTTCGCCCCGGTCAGCCGGATGTTGACCTGGGCGGACCAGCAGTTGCTGACGAGCGGGCGACTCGGACCGCCGCAGGATCGCGGTCGGGCTCGTTTGGGACCACCGTCGAGAGTACGGATCCGGCGCTTGGTGCAGCACTGTTGGTCGAGCTTGCACTACCGACGGTCGAGAGTCACCTGACGGTCGCGGGCGAGTACCAACGCCTGCGCATCTTCGACGTGGCGTACGACCGATACAGGTTGGCGGCCAGGAAAGGCCCCCGGCGGGCGGAGCCCCACGACGGCATGGCCCGGTTGTGGAGAGACTGGGGGTTTCTGGATCGCGCCCTCGGCTCGAGTTACCGGGCGGTTTACTTGAATCCGGAGTCCGCGCCAGCGCACAACACGCTGGGGACGATTCTGGATGCGCTTGGAGAGTACGACGCCGCGCGTCGGTCTTATGAGCGTGCGCTCATGCTGGACCCCACCGCCGCATGGGCCTCGAACAACCTGTGCTATCTCGAACTTCGGCAGGGGCACCTTGCCGAGGCGCAGTCACTCTGTGAGTGGAGCCTGCGCGTCGCGCCCGCGTTGTCGCCGGCCAGGAACAACCTGGCGCTGACACACGCGGCTGCGGGTGATGTCGAGCAGGCGCGCCAGGAATTGATGGCGGCAGGCGATGGCGCGACCGAATACTACAACGTCGGGGTCGTGCAGTTGGACGCGGGCCTGTATGGAGAGGCTATTCGATCGTTCGAGTCGGCGCTCAGGCTGCGGCCTGATTTTCCAGCCGCCAAGGCGCACGCCCACTTGGCGCGCGTACGAATGTTGAGAGGGAGCAACTGAAGACCACATGTCATCAGCAACAGAAATGCCGACTGCGGGCCATTACACCGAGTTCCCGTTCGCCCCCAAGACGCTCGAGGAGTCCGGGCTCAGCCTCGACCTCATCCTCCAGCTCGCCCTCAAGACGCTGCACTTTGCCGGCGAGCTGACGGGCGCCGAGCTGTCGCAGCGTCTCGGCCTGAATTTCGCCGTCATCGAGCCGGTGCTGGAGTTGCTGATCCAGCAGCGCCAGGTGGAGATTGCCGGCGGGACGATGGTGGGCCGAGCGTCGTATCGATATCGCATCTCGGATGCCGGGCGTGCGCGGGCCGTGTTCTTCCTCGAATCGAATCACTATGTCGGGATTGCGCCGGTCCCGTTCGACCAGTATCGCCGCTACATGCTGAACGTGCGCAAGAACCTGTCGCGACGCGACGCAACAAGGGACAGGGTCCGCGAGGCGTTTAAGCACCTGGTGATGAGCCAACACGTGCTGGATCAGCTCGGGCCCGCCATCAATGCCGGCCACTCGATGTTCGTCTATGGCCCTCCGGGTAACGGCAAGACTGTCATCGCGCAGGCCATTCGCAAGCTGCTCGAAGGCGACCTGGCGATTCCTCATGCTATCGAGGTCGAAGGCTCGATCATTCGCATGTACGATCCGGTCAGTCACGAGCCGCTCGAGTTGGACGAAGAGCCTGAGGCGGATCAGAGCCTCGACCTCGGCCAGCGACCCGACCGGCGCTGGATTCGCTGCAAGCGGCCAATGGTCATGGTCGGCGGCGAGTTGACGCTCGACGCGCTCGAGCTCAACTACAACCCGAGCACCAAGTTCTACCGCGCCCCGGTTCAGGCCATCGCCAACGGCGGCGTGCTCGTCATCGACGACTTCGGGCGTCAGCAATGCGCGCCGCGCGACCTGCTGAACCGTTCGATCGTACCGCTCGAGAGCCGCGTTGACTTCCTCACGCTGCAGTCCGGCCAGAAGGTCGAGTTGCCGTTCATGGTGCTGGTCGTGTTCGCGACCAACATCAAGCCGGCCGAGCTTGTGGACGAAGCGTTTTTGCGCCGCATTCACTACAAGGTGTTTGCCGAGAGCCCGACCGTGGCAGAGTTTTCCCAGATCTTCGAAAACGTTTGTCGGGAGCGGAAACTCGATTTCGACAAGAGCTTCGTCGATCATCTGCTCCAGAGCTATTACAAGCCGCGGAAGATCGCGCTGCGCGGGTGTCAGCCGCGCGACCTGCTGACGCAGGTGCTGTCGCTGGCGGAGTATCGGGGGATGCCGCGCGCGATCACGCCGGAATTGCTCGACGCGGCATGCGCCAGCTATTTCGTGGACGAGCAGGAAAGCCCGGTTCTCTACTCCTAGCGAGGCTCCGCCTCGCTACGTTACGTGGTTGGTTGGGCCCCGCTCTGCGGGGCGAGGAGCCTTGAAGGGGTCTTCAAGCCTCCAAACAGTATGAACAGCGGCGTTCGCGTGAATCGCGGGGTGCAACTGGCGTTAGCGGCCTTGCTAGTCCTGCTGTCCCCAGACGTGTCGGCCTCCTCCCAGGAACCGGTCACGAGCGTCAAACCGCTGACAGCAGCGTCGGCCTCCAACGTCCAGGCGCCCGCGCCCGACCCGACCGCTAGCACCGAGGCGAAGCCAGAAAGGCCAGAAAAGAAAGACGGCAAGAACGGCGAGGCGCCCACCAAGCTGACGGCTCGAATCACCTCGCCGATGGGTCGAACCGGCGAGATCGCGACCGTTCGTATCGTTGCGCAGATACGTCCGCTGCCCGACAGCGTGTTGTCCGGGGTTCAGTTCTTCGTGGACGGCAAGCTCCTCGCGACGGTCGAGGGCGGACCTCCGTACGCGACCGAATGGGTGGATGAGAACCCGTTCGTGCCGACCGAAATCACGGTGTCGGTCGCGGACAATCACGGCAACACCGCCACCGACAAGATCGTTCTCAAAGGGTTCGAGGTCACCGATCTCACCGAGGTCAGTCGCGTCCTGCTCGACACCATCGTCCAGGACAAGGACGGCAAGTTCGTTCGCAACCTCGCTCATCAGAACTTCACCGTGCTCGAGGATGGGGTGCCGCAGACGCTCGACCTCGCGGGGCAGGATCACTTGCCGGCGACGTTTGCGATGCTCGTGGACAGCAGCCAGAGCATGTCGCGTCGAATCGATTTCGTCCGCGAAGCCGCGAACCGATTGGTCGGCTACATGCGGCCGAAAGACCGGATGCTGATCGTCCCGTTCTCGAAGACGCTGCAGCCGATCACCGGTCCCACCGACGATCGCGACACGGTGCTCGATGCGATCGCGAAGATCGAGCCGCGCGGCGGAACGGCAATTCTCGACTCGCTGATCGAGCTGTCGCCGCATCTCGGCGGCCTCGAGGGCCGTCGCGCGATTGTCCTGATCACCGATGGCTACGACGAGCACAGCGCCAGCAAGTTCGAGGATGCGCTCGCCGCGGTCAAGGATGTCGGCGCGACGGTATACGTCGTCGGCATCGGCGGCGTCGCTGGGATCTCGCTGCAGGGCGAGCGCTTCTTCAGGCGCCTGGCGAAAGAAACCGGCGGTCGTGCGTTTTTACCGAGTCGCGAGACCGAGCTGCAGATCGTTCACGACGTGCTGTCGTCGGACGTGCAGAACCGCTATTTGCTGTCCTACACGCCGCAGAACCAGGCCCTCGACGGCAAATGGCGCGAGATTACCGTGATGGCGGACAATCCGGAGTACGGCATCCGCACCCGGAACGGGTACTTCGCGCCCAAGCCGCCGCCGATACGCGCCACGCTCGAGTTCACGATTACCGATGCCGAGGATGGTTTTCCGGAAGTCTCGGCCGAGGACCTGATCGTCGTCGAGAACGGCGTCGAGCAGAAGGTGGAGTCGTTCCAGGAAGCGATCAACCCGGTCTCGATCATCCTGGCGCTCGACGCGAGCGGCAGCATGCGAAAGGCCGCGCAGGCGGCGAAGGAGGCGGCGCTCCGTTTCGTCGATTCGTTGCGTCCCGAGGACAAGATCGGGCTCGCGCTCTTTGCTGACTCGGCAGAGATCGTCGAGGACCTCGGCTCATCCCGGACAGTCATTCGCGAAGCGATCGAGAAGTACGTCTCCAACGGTGGCACGGCACTGTATGACGCGCTGGCCGAATCGCTGGAACGGCTCAATCGGGTCGAGGGTCGCCGCGTGATCGTGATCGTCTCGGACGGGAAAGACGAGAACAATCCGGGCACCGGTCCTGGAAGCCGATGGACGTACGAGCAGGTGCTCGCTTCTGCACGCGAGGTGGACGCCGCCATCTTCAGCATCGGCATGGGCTCCAACCTGGATCGAGGCGTGCTCGAGGCACTGGCCTCGACGTCGGGCGGGGAAGCCTATTTCCCGCAGGACGTGACCCAACTCGACACCGAGTACGCTCGTGTCATGGAGACGATACGGCGGCGATGGATCATTACTTACTCATCAACCGATACATCTCGTAACGGGGAGTGGCGGACGGTGGAGATCAAGACGAAGGACCCGAATACCGTGGTCCGAAGTCGCGGTGGCTATTTCGCGCCGCGGAAGTAAGCAACGATGAATACGTCAGGGAAACCGCGCGAAGGGTGGATGACCGTGATACCGGTGTCGGTCTTCATCTTTATCGTCGTTATCGTACTAGGAGGGCCAGTCAACTTCTTTCGCACCATCGCCCTGTGGGGCGAGGACGTCATCAAGGCGGTCGGCACCTGGATCAAGCACTTGTAACGGGCGCGAAAAGGCGATGCTATGGGCGAGACGCTAACCCTCTCTGAGATCATCCACCGACGGGTCACCATCGAGTGGACCGAGGGTATTGCCGTCGTCCGCGCCGTGATGGAGCAGTTGCTGGCGTCGCAACGCCGGGCCTCGACGATTCCGGAGCTGCACCAGGTACGCCTCACCTCGGCCGGAGGTGTCGAGATCGACGGTGGTTACACCAGCGACGAGCCGGTTCGACGCCTTGGGCAATTCCTACAGGCGACGCTCGGCAACTCGGCGCCGCCGGTGCAGTTGCGGCTGGTCATTTCGCGCGCTACCGCACCCACACCGGATTTCAGGACGATCCTCGAGTTCGACACCGCCCTGGAATACTACGAGCGACCCAATCGGGCCGGGCAGATCTCGACGTTGTTCGAGCGCGCCGAGGCGGCGCCGGCGGCGGCTACGCCTGGCGTGAACGCGACGCTGGACGCGCTGGCGCCGCTCCCATCGGTGGCGGAGAAGAAGGTCACGGCGGCCGTCCGCCGCAAGATCAATCCACGGATCTTTCGCGTCGCGGCCGCAGCCCTGATTCTCGGTGTCGCGGCGGCCGTTGGATTGAGATATGCCCTGGCTGCTGGCGCCGTCGAAGTGGACTCGGGAGTGCCGCAGGCGGCTGCCGAAGTGGCGGTCAAGGCTTCCGAAACCGTCGGAGAGGCGGTCGTGAAAGGAATCTCGGCGGTCACTGAACGGGTGGGGCTGGGTCGTCTGGTGTCCCCGGATGCTGCGCCGTCGCCACCGCCCGGGTCGGTTCCGCCGCCGCCCGACCCCACCAAGGCCGCACCTGCGGTCAGACGACCTGTCGCGCCGTTGAAGACGGCTGCGACAGTCGCTCAAGTGTTCGACCTCGAGCCGGTGCCCATCGTCGAGAGCGCGGGTCCCACTGCGACGGCATCCTTACCGCCGGCCAGCGACGGCAGCAGTTCGAACGACTCGCTGGCTAGCGTCGATCCGCTCACGGTGTATACCTCCGCGTCAAATGATGTGATGCCGCCTGTCAGCCTGAACCTGCCTTTGACCCGGGAACTGCCGCCCCATCTTCGACGGGAGGATCTCACCCGAATCGAGCTGCTCATCGCGATGGACGGTACGGTCGAGTGGGTGAGGCTGGTCGGACCGCCGCAGACCGTACACGACACGATGTGGCTGAGCGCGGTCAAAGCGTGGCAGTTCCAGCCCGCGTTGAGAAACGGAATTCCTGTCCGGTATAGAAAGACGATCTGGATTGCGCCCCGATAGCTCTTCATCCGAGCAGGTCGGCCGGCTCGACGTTTTCGATCAACGGCTGACCCCGACCCCTAGATCCACGACCGAGCCGCGGCCGTTCGCGCTCACCGGCGCCGCGCTTCCAGTCTTCGCCTCGACGATCTTCATCAGCGCTTTCTTGCTTTTCCTGGTGCAGCCGATGTTCGCTAAGCTCGCGCTGCCGCGCCTTGGCGGCAGCCCGGCGGTGTGGAACACCTGCGTGCTGTTTTTCCAGAGCACGCTGCTGTTCGGCTACTTGTATGCACACCTGTCGATCAAGTGGTTGGGACTGCGGCGACAAGTGCTCGGTCATGCGCTGTTGCTCGTTCTCCCGCTCGCCACGCTGCCGCTGAGCGCCGGCGAAGGGCAGCCGCAGGCCGGTGACAGCCCAGTGTGGTGGCTGTTGCGGATGATGGCCGTCAACGTTGGCCTCCCGTTCTTCGTGGTGTCGACGAGCGCGCCGCTGTTGCAACGCTGGTTCGGCTCATTGCCGATTGCCGCGGCACGCAATCCGTATTTCCTGTACGCGGCGAGCAACTTCGGCAGCATGATCGCACTGCTCGGGTATCCCGTTCTGCTCGAGCCGACGGTCGGCACTCGCACGCAAACCTGGGTTTGGTCCGGCGGGTATGTGTTGCTGGTGCTCTTGACGCTGGCGTGCGTGATGGTCGTGCGCGGCTCGGGCGCCACGGAGGTCGTGGAAGCGGCTGGCGCCGGTGAAGCGGCGGCAGCCCCGACCTTCGCACAACGTTTCAAGTGGCTGGCGCTTTCCGCCGTACCATCGAGCCTGATGCTGGGAGTCACGACACACATCTCGACCGACATCGCACCGGTGCCGCTGCTGTGGGTCCTGCCGCTGGCGCTGTATCTGGGCACCTTCGTCCTCGTTTTCTCCGATCGACAGTGGCTATCGCCGCTGTGGCTGACACGACTCTTGCCGGTGCTCGTGCACCTCTGCTTCCTGACGATTCTTATGAACGTGCACCTGTGGTGGTTGATCTCGCTCCACCTGATCACGTTCTTCGTCGCGGCGATGGTGTGTCACGGCGAGTTGGCGCGTCTGCGTCCGCACCCGCGCCACCTGACGGACTTCTACATCTGGATGTCCCTGGGCGGTGTGCTCGGAGGCATCTTCAACAGCTTGGTCGCGCCCCACGTGTTTACCGGCGTCATCGAGTATCCGTTGGCTCTGGCACTAGCCGTGCTGCTCAGGCCGTCGCCGCAGTTTGGCGGGCCGGGCCGCGAGTCGCTCGGATTCGTCATTGGGCTTCCCGGGTTCGTACTCGTGCTGGTCGTGGCTCTCTGGATGGCGATGGGACGCACCGACGTGCCGATCCAGGCGCCTTTGTTCGGACTCGCGACCGTGCTGGCGATCTGCTACATGCTGGTCAACCGCACCGCCTTCTTCGGCGGCGTGGCGCTGTTCATCGTCGGCGTGATTACGTTCATCGGCCCGACGCGGTCGGGCGCCCTGCTGTTCGCCGGTCGGAGTTTCTTCGGGGTGCACCGCGTGACGGAATCCGCGGACGGCGGCTATCACCTGCTGCAGCACGGCAGCACGGTTCACGGTCGCCAGGAGATGGCAGCTAAGGATGGGTGCGAGCCAACCGGTTACTATCACCCCGATAGCCCAATCGGTCAGGTGTTCAGAGCTTCTGGTCGCGCGTTCCAGAATGTGGCGCTCATTGGCCTTGGAAGTGGCGGGTTGGCTTGCTATGCAGCCACGGGATCACAGTGGACCTTCTACGAAATCGATCCGCTGGTTGAAGACATCGCGCGCGACACGCGTCTCTTCACGTTCTTACAGAATGCGGCCACTCGGATCGATGTCGTGATCGGTGACGGGCGACTGACACTGCGGCAGATCCCCGACGGGTCACAAGATCTGCTGGTACTCGACGCCTTCAACTCGGACGGCATTCCCGTCCACTTGCTGACACTCGAAGCATTCGACCTGTATCAGTCGAAGCTGAAGCCGAACGGGATCATCGTCACTCACATCTCGAATCGCTATCTCCGATTGGATCCGCTGCTGGCGGCTGTCGCTCGGGAGGCCGGCCTGCGTGCGCTGATGAATGCCGACGTGCAAATCGCCCCCGAAGTCCTCGAGACGGGTAGGCGTCTGCCGTCGCGCTGGGCGATTTTCGCCCGAAACGATGAAGCGTTCGGTGAATTGGTGGGCCGGCCCGGTTGGACACCCCCGAGGATGACCAGCAGGGTGCGGCCGTGGACGGACGATTACTCGAACGTTCTTCAAGTGTTGGCGTTGCAGTGATATCCGGGGCTCGCACTATGCCTGCGATGTTCTGCGACAGGAGGACGATCTGGAATGCGACCGGATAACTCATCGGCCGAGAACATCCGTCGGCTCGACGTCTTAGACCGCCTCGCGAGCGTTGAACCGGCTCCCGCGGTTCGGACAATCGGGCTGACCAGGGTCGCAGTCCCGCTTTTCGCGTCTACGATTTTTGTGAGTGCCTGGCTGCTGTTTCTGGTGCAGCCAATGTTTGCCAAGCTCGCGCTGCCCCGACTTGGTGGCAGCCCTGCGGTGTGGAACACCTGCGTACTATTCTTCCAGAGCACGCTGCTCTTCGGATACTTGTACGCGCATCTGTCGATCAAGTGGCTGGGGCTGCGGCGGCAGCTGATTGGCCACGCGGTCCTCCTCCTTCTGCCGCTCGCAGCGCTGCCGCTCAGCGCCGGCGACGGGCAGCCGCATGTCGGCGATAGCCCTGTCTGGTGGCTGCTCCGCATGATGACGTTCACGGTTGGCCTGCCGTTCTTGGTCGTGTCGACCAGCGCGCCGCTGCTGCAGCGATGGTTTGGATCGTTGCCGATCGCGTCGGCGCGCAATCCCTATTTCCTGTATGCCGCGAGCAACATGGGCAGCATGCTCGCGCTGCTGGGATACCCGGTGCTCCTCGAGCCGACGCTCGGTACTCGGACGCAGACATGGATCTGGTCGGGCGGATATCTTCTGCTCGTGGGCCTCACGCTCGCTTGCGCGGCGGTAGTGCGCGGCTCGGGGTCGACCGAGGTCGTTGAATTAACCGACGCGGCCGAATCAAACCAATCGCCGACACGGGCGCAGCGATTTCGCTGGCTGGTGCTGTCCGCAATACCGTCCAGTTTGATGCTCGGCGTGACCACCCACATCTCGACTGACATCGCACCTGTCCCGTTGCTGTGGGTGCTGCCATTGGCCCTCTACTTGGGTACGTTCATCATCGTATTTTCGCGGGAGGAAACGACGCCTAAGAGATGGTTGACGAGGCTGATGCCTTTGCTCATCTATTTGTGCATTGCCACGATCCTGATGAATGCCCGTGTCTGGTGGCTGATTCCGATTCACTTGGCAGCTTTCCTGGTGATCGCGTTGGTCTTCCACAATGAACTGGCGCGCCGGCGTCCCCATCCGCGCTACCTGACCGATTTCTATATCTGGATGTCGATCGGGGGGGTACTCGGCGGCCTGCTCAATGGCCTCGTCGCTCCGTGCCATATTCGATAGCATTTTCGAGTATCCGCTGGTGCTTGCGTGCGCGGCGTGTCTTCGGCCTTCGCCCAACTATCGATCAAGCACTCCGGAATCGTGGCCAGTCCTGGTGGGGCTGCCACTACTGATCGTGGCATTGATTCTTGCAGTTTGGGCTGCTGGTGGTATCCCTACGATTGAAATTCGTCCTTTGCTCTTCGCGTGCGGGACCGTGTTAGCGATCGGTTACATGTTCGCGAATCGCACGGCTCCCTTTAGTGTGTTGGCTCTTACGTTCGCGTCACTAATCGTTACAGGTGGTCCCGCAGGTTCGGGGCGGGTTCTGTTTGCTGATCGTAGCTTTTTCGGCATTCACCGCGTTATTGAGTCCTCGGACGGAAGTTACCACCTGCTGCAGCACGGAAGCACGACTCATGGCCGCCAAGAAATGACATCGGCGGATCAGTGCCTGCCGACTGGTTACTACCATCCTAAGAACCCGATCGGCCAGCTCTTCGAGACAACTGCTGCCACGTTCAAGCGGGTCGCCCTCATCGGACTAGGTAGTGGTGGACTGGCGTGCTATGCGGAACCTGGCAGTGAATGGACGTTCTACGAAATCGACCCACTGGTAGAGCAAATTGCTCGCAACCCGCGATACTTTACGTTCCTGCGTAATAGCCCGGCGAACGTGTCAGTGAAGCTAGGAGACGGACGTCTAGCGTTAGCGGAAGCTCCGCCCAACTCTTACGATCTCTTGGTGTTAGATGCCTTTAGTTCTGACGGCATTCCTATGCATCTGCTGACGCGCGAGGCGATGCAGCTCTATCTCTCGAAATTGACACCAGATGGAGTGATCGCGGCACACATTTCAAACCGATACCTACACCTGGAACCCATGGTGACGGTGCTGGCGCAGGACCTTGGCCTCGTCGTGATGGCCAACCGTAATGTAGATATTGACCTAAGTGAGCGACGCTCCGGTCGCCTGCCATCCCACTGGGTGATGGCCAGCCGGAACCGACAAGGGATCGAGAAACTAGTGGAATTGCCTGGGTGGCGTGTGCTTGATCAGCGAGTTGATAGGCGCCCATGGACGGACGACTATTCCAACATTCTGCAGGCGCTGATACCGCGCTAGGTGCTGCGATTGACGTCGTGACTCGCACGAAGTTTCCCACCCGCTCGGACGTTCGCGTGCAGGCGCTAGGTACTCGGTCTTTGCCTGACGCTCACCGCCGGCATCAACCTGTTGACGCCTGGCCTGAAAGACCGGGCCGGACAAGTCAAAGGCACCGACTTCGCCAACTTCTACGTGGCCGGCACGCTGGTACGGAGCGGGCAGACGGCGGCGCTACACGACACCGCGGCGTACGCGGTGAGTCAGCTTGCCGTGGTTCCAGAATTGGCCGGCACGTTTTACCTGCCGGTCTATGGGCCCCAGGTGGCACTTTTCTTTGCACCGTTTGCAGCTTTGCCGTACTTATGGGCGCTGGTCATCTGGGTCTTGATTTCCAGCGTGCTGTACGGCTTGTGCTGCTGGACGCTGTGGAAAGCCCACCCCAACCTCCGACACGAGGGACCGATCGTGACGCTGCTGGCACTATCGTCGCCAGCGTTCTTCAATCTGGTCGCGCACGGTCAGAACTCGGCCGTGATCCTGGCGTGCTTCACTGGCTTTTTCCTCGCCTGGCGCGGAGATCGCAAGCTTGTAGCCGGACTTTTCCTTGGCAGTCTGATCTTCAAGCCGCAGATGATGATCGTGGCGGCCTGCATGATCACATTCAGCCTCGAGTGGCGCGCGATCCTCGGTGCGATCATCGCTGCCTCCGCGCAGCTCGGTCTGGCGTGGCTAGCCTTGGGCAGCGACGCAATGTCTGCGTACGTCACGTGGCTCCGCGGTGCCTCCAGGTACGCTGCGCTGATTGCGATCAAGCCGTACCAGATGCACTCCCTCTACACGTTCTGGAGCCTGCTGGTGCCGTTTCCACCGGTGGCCATGACGCTTTACGCGATCTCTGCCGTGATGGTCATCGGGTTGTGTTACTGGTTGTGGCGCAGTCAGGCGTCGCTGGCGATTCGATTCGCGGTGTTGCTGCTGGCGACGGTGTTGGTCAGCCCGCACCTGTACGTCTACGATCTCCTCGTGCTGACACCAGCGCTGCTGACGGCCGTCGACTGGACGCTGGGCCATCCCGATGCCGCAGCCGCGAAGCCGATTCAACGCCTGGTTTATGCGTGCTACGTGCTGCCGCTGGCTGGTGTCGTGGCGCAGGTCACGCACGTTCAGCTGTCAGTGTTGGCGATGGCGGCATTGACGGTGTTTCTAGTCCGCGTCGGCCGCAGCCAATTCGACGGTCACGCTCGCTCGGTGGCCAGCCTGGAGCCCATTGCGTCGTGACCACTACCACCGTCGGTTCAACTCGATGGGAGAAGGCGTATCAGGCGTTCGAAACGCCCGAAGAAGAGGGTCGCAAGTTCCTCGCGAGACTCCGCCGGATTGGCGCCGACCGCTGGGACCACAGCGCTCGGGTCGTTGAGATCTGTTCGGGGCGTGGGTCGGGTTTACGGGCGTGGCACGCGCTGGGGTTCCAGGACGTGATTGGCGTCGATTTGTCTCCGGCGCTCGTCGCGGCTCACACCGGCCCGGGGCGATGCGTGCTGGGGGACGCGCGGAGCTTGCCGCTGGCCAACGACTCGCAAGACGTCGCGATCGTACAAGGCGGTCTGCATCATCTAGCGACCTTCGAAGATGTGGACCTGGCTCTTGCGGAAATGCAACGGGTCGTTGCACCTGGCGGACGTGTCGTGATCATCGAGCCATGGTTGACCCCGTTTCTTCACGGCGTGCACAGATTGTCTGAACTGCGACTGCTACGTCGCTTGGTGCCAAAGGTCGATGCCTTCGCAACGATGACCGAGGAGGAAAGCGAAACTTACTTTCGCTGGCTGAATGATCCTGATGCGCTGCTGGGACTCGTTCGCCGTCATATACATCCGAACGTCCTCTGGCGGCGCTGGGGCAAGCTGACCGTGGTGGGCAGCCCTCTGGTCTGAGTGACAGAGTGACCGATAGGTAATGCAAAGAGTGTCCACGTCCAACCCGGCTGGGGATCTCCGGCGGTCTCGGACGAAGCCGGCGGCTTTCGATGCTGCCGAGGCGCCGCTCGAAGTGTCGGTGGTGATGCCGTGCCTGAACGAGCGCGAAACCGTTGGCATCTGCGTTGAGAAGGCCGTCCGAGCCATTGCCGAGGCCAACTTGTCCGGCGAAGTCATCGTCGCTGACAACGGCAGCACTGATGGTTCGATAGAGATTGCCAAGGCGCACGGCGCCCGGGTCGTCTACGTGCCGCTGCCCGGCTACGGCAATGCGTTGATGGGCGGCATTCACGCCGCGCGCGCCCGTTTCATCATCATGGGGGATGCCGACGACAGCTACGACTTTCGCGAAGTCCCTCGCTTCGTGACCGAACTGCGTCACGGTTACGACCTCGTGCAAGGATGCCGGCTGCCGTCCGGTGGCGGCAACGTCCTGCCGGGGGCGATGCCGTGGTCGCATCGCTGGGTGGGGAATCCCACGCTGACCCGACTGGCGCGCACGATGTTCCAGGCGCCGGTGCACGACATCTACTGCGGCATGCGCGGGTTCACGCGAGTGCTGTTCGATCGTCTCGATCTTCAGGCGACCGGGATGGAGTTTGCCACTGAGATGATCATCAAGGCCAGCCTGTTCGGGAATCGCATTCACGAGATACCAATCACGCTGTCGCCGGATGGACGACGCACGCGCCGGCCACACCTGCGGACCTTCCGCGACGGGTGGCGAACGTTGCGTTTCTTCCTCATCTTCTCGCCGCGATGGCTTTTCTGGTATAGCGGCTGGGTGCTGATGTGCCTCGGTGCGATCGGCTACGCCGTTGCCCTACCAGGTTTAACGATTCGCGGGGTCACGTTCGATGTCCACACGCTGGTGGTCTCGAGCATGGCCCTCCAGTTCGGGTTCCAGTGTGTGGTTTTTGCGGTGCTGACGTCGACGTATGCGATCGAACAGCGATTTCGGCCATCGAGCCCGAGAGTGGACCTGTTCTTTCGGATCTTCACGCTGGAGCGTGGAGCTATCGCTGGCCTCGCGGCCATGGCCATCGGCAGCGTTGCGATCGGGGCTGCGGTCTGGACGTGGTACCAGGCCAACTTCGGGCCGCTGGACTACCCGTCAGTGATGCGCTTCGTTGTACCGGGCGCTACGTCGATCACTCTTGGCGCCTCGGCCATCTTGAATAGTTTTCTGTGCAGCATGTTGGGGCTCGATCGGCGAGGATCAGGCGCGTTGCGGCAGTAATGCCGGTCCCTCCCGGAGCAAGGTTACCGCGATCGGCCGCTGTGGCGTTTTGCGCCGTTCTGGGGTTCTTGTTGCCTGCCGCGTTTGGGTTTTGGCAAGGATTCCCTGAGCCGCTCATCCACGACGAGTTCAGTTATCTCTTGGGCGCCGATACTTTCGCGAACGGGCGCCTATCGAATCCGGCGCCTCGACGGGAATTCTTCGAGGCCCCGCATGTGCTCCTTGTACCAACTTACGCCTCCAAGTATCCGCCCGCGCAGGCTCTTGTTCTCGCCGCGGGGCAGGCAGTGCTCGGACATCCCGCGTGGGGCATCTGGTTCGGCTGTGCCCTCTTCGCGGCTAGCCTGTGCTGGATGCTCCAGGCGTGGGTGACCGCGCGTTGGGCGGTTGTCGTTGTGATCCTCGCGATTGCTACGGGTGGAATCTCCTGGTACCTGGGCGCAATCGGTACTGGGGTGGAATGATTGCGGCTGCGGGAGGTGCGCTGCTCTTTGGCGGCCTTCGTCGAATCCATCGCTCCCCACAAGTCGGAGCGAGCGTGCTGATGGCATTGGGAGCAGTCATCCTGGTCAACAGTCGCCCGTTCGAATCCACTCTACTAATCCCTCCTGTCGGCATCGTGGTGGGCCTTTGGTTCCTCAGGCAGCGGCAATGCCAGTTTCACGAGAAGCTGAACAAGTTTGGTCTTCCGTTCATGGTGACGCTGATCGTTGGTGCCGGTGCGACCGCTGCCTACCACCACGCGGTGACTGGTGGTTGGATGTCGCTTCCTCACACGGTTCACTACAACCAGTACTTCCATCAAGGGCCGTTCGTCCTGAGCGGACCGCGCGAACCAGCACTGAAGGCTGGTTCACGACTGGAGACCTTCCTAAGGGCTGAGCGCACATGGATTACTTCGCCCAGTGACTGGTTGACCGGGACAATTACTCGCAGCGTGCAATCACTTGCGATGACGGTGGCCCTGCCATTTGGTGTTTCCAGCTACACGAATCGTGGACTGGAATCTTACAAGGGCTTGCTGACTTGGCTCGTCTTGCTAATCCCCCTCACCGTGACTGGGCGCTCTCGTTCCGCTGCCGCAGTGATCCTCGGTCTCGTCCTGATCGGTGAGGCGTTGCTTCGGGAATACGCCCCGCTCTACCCAACATCCCTGATGCCACTCCTTGTCGGCGCGTCCTTGCTTGGCTTCATCGCGACGGAGTCGGGTGGCATGTGGTCGCGGCTCATCTGGATGACGGTCGTGCTCGTGATCGTCGGGCAGACGCAGGTCCGCTGGTGGTGGCCGCACTATGCCGCGCCGGTCATCCCGTTGATTCTGGCCGGAGTCGCCAGAGCGGCATCCCGTCTGTTCGCCCGGCGTCAGATCAACGTTGCAACAGTGTTTCCACTGCTGGCAGTGGCGACGGTCATTCAGTTCGCAACCCTTGCCGTCACGGAATCGTTTGGGCGCCCAAGCGGCACGCTCGACGATCCGCTGATGCGGACGCTCGCGGCCTCGAGCAAGGAGCGGGCGAGCCTCGTCCGCCGCTTGACCACCGATGGGCGCCGTCATCTCGTCTTTGTCTGCTATGACGCGGATTTCCCGGGCGAATTTGAGTGGGTCTTCAACGGTGCTGATCTGGTTCAGGCGCCCATTGTCTTTGCGCACGATTTGGGATCCGAGAAGAACGAGGAGCTGCGAGGGTTGCTGCCTGAGCGAGAAGCCTGGTTGCTTCGCGTCGGGCGTGCAGGCGTCGCGGTTGAACGGTACTCCGCGAATCAGGAAGGGCAGCTCAATTCCGAACCTGCTCGCACGACGGGAACGGCGCCGCTTCGGGCAGCGTCGGCAAGTCCGCGCGAACCGCGATAAAGCTCTTGTCCGTATGGTGGTCGAGGCGATAGCCGTTGGCCGCCAGCCACTCCCGCCGCTTCGAGAACGTTGCCGGGAGCCAGACGGTACTCGGGTTGTTCGGCGGCCAGCCACTCGTCACCTCGGGCCAGGCCCGCTGCGACTGCCTTCTGGGTTTCCTGTGCCGCTTCCGAGTAGACCGTCTCCCTGCGACCATCCCACGAGACCCGCAATCGGGGCGAGAGATGCCAGATGGCATACTGCCCCCAGTCGAACCACACCGCGAGGCGTCCACTGGCCTGGATCTTGTGCAACCGCGCGGCTCCGGCCGGGTCCTGATCGCCGATTGGTACGCAGGTAAACGTCGCACGGACCATCGGGACGACCAGTGACGCAATCACAAGGAGAGGAACCACAATGACGCCTGCGGCGGCACGTGAGTGCGCTCGCCACTCCCACATGTGTCGAGGCCAACGGGCGGCGGCGACCGGGGCGATCAACAGCAGGGTAACCGGCACCGCGAGGTAGGCGATACGCGCGACCGTGATCCCCGCATACCACAGCATCAACATCACGGCGTCGCCGGCCACGAAGGCCACAGTCGCCAGACGAGTATCGCACTGACCGTGCCCGCGAGCGGTAGCCATAGCTGTGGCACTTTCGTCCACAGTGGCTGCCATTCGACGATGTCGCGGCCCGGCCGCACGGTTTCGAGCAGAAATCGCCAGAGGTCGATGCCATACGGATTGACCAGGGTCGCGAGAGCGGCGACGCCTGGCATCAGTAGCCAAAGCCAAGGAACCGCACGCGACTCCCGCCAGGACAGCACGGCCGCGACCGTCGCCCACAAGCCGACGACGCCCATTCCAAGAATGACGCCGCCATGGAGATTGATCCAAGCCGTGAAAAGAAGGGCTATTGCTCCGAGCACTCTAACGTTGGGCGACCGTTGCAGCAGGCTCACCAGAATCAAGAGGCAAAGCAGGGTCCATATTTGAGGCCGCGTCGTTCGAGTCACGGGTACGGCCCCGAAAGCCGCGATGACCATGGCGACAAAGGCTCATGAGCGGATGCACCGGCCTCCAGGCTCGCCACAGGATCGCGAAAGCGCTCGAAGACGACGGCAAGCTTGAGGAGCAGCATTCCTGAGAAGCCCGCGGTCTCGAACGCGGCCGCCATCAGGAGCTCGCTCAGCCATTCATGATTGACCCACGGTACGTCCTGGGTGAACGAGTAGGGATCGACGGCTGTGAGCTGGCGCTGAGCGAGGATGTCGAGACCGAATCGCAGATGTCCCCAGAAATCCGGGTCGCCCGCGACGCCGGAGACCAGCAGCGCAACGACGAGCCAGGTCGCACCAGTCACCGCCCACGTGAGGTCAATGGACGCGCTATCGCTCTCGGTCCGCCGAGCGAGACATGCGCAGCAGGTCTATTTCACGCATTGTCCCAACGCCTCGGCTTGCGGAAGGATCGGCAGGTCGTTTCTCACAGCAATGTAGCTTTCGTCCGTATCATGATCCAGGCGATAGCCATTCGCAGTGAGCCACGATCGCCGTGTGGCTGAACGCCGCAGGCAACCAGACGTACTCGGGCTTGACCTCCAGCAACCAACGGTCGCCCTCGGGGTATCCCATAGCGACTGCACTCTGCGTTTCAAGCGTGGCTTCGCTGTAGAGGGTTTCTCGTCGACCGTCCACAGACACTTTGAGCCTGGGGGCAAGGTGCCACAGCGCATATTGACCCCAGTTGAACCAGACTACGAGCCTCCCTTCACCCTGCGTCGCGGCCAGACGTGCCGCCCCTTGCGCATCCTGATCACCGATTCGAAGGCACTCAAATGGAGTGCGCACGGATGGCCAGACTGCCAGAGCGGTTGCCGCCAACGGAACCACCATCAGCCAGGCGGCGGCCTTGGATGGCGCACGCCAATGCCACCTGGATGCGGGCCATCGCGCCGCCGCAACGGGCGCGATTAGCATGACTGTCAAAGGAACGGCAAGGTACGCGATACGCGCGACGAAGATACCGCTGCACCACAGCAGAAGGATCACAGACGTAGCCGGCCAGTCGGGCCACAGTCGAAAGGCCGTTACGACAACCAACAGGATGACGAAGGGCAGCCACTCCTGCGGCCGTTGGCTCCACAGCGGCCACCATTCAACGATGGTGGGTCTTGGTCCGGCTGTTTCCCATAGGAATTGCCAAAGCCCCACGCCATACGGCGTGGCGACAGTCGCCACGCCAACAACGGCCGGCGTAATGATGCAGAGCCAAGGGACTCTGCCAGTCGAACGCCATTGCTGTATTCCCTGAACGCAGCACCACAAGCCCAGGACCGCGAGGCCGAGGATGAACCCACCATGCAAGTTGGCCCACGCGATGAAGATCGCCACCAGAACTGCTACACGCGGAGCCGTGAGCTCCCGTTGGAGAGTGGCCATCGTCAGCAGAAGCCCCAAGAGCGTCCACACCTGTGGCCTGGTCGCGCGAACGACCCACAGCGCACCCAATGCGCCAAGAATCAGAAACGCGCCCGCCACGATTGGATGAACCCCTCGCCATGCGCGCCAAATGACCCAGTAGGCGATGCCTACAACGGTGTTCTTCAGCAGAAGGAGTGCGGGAATTCCGCCGACTGAATAGGCGAGGCCCAGGAGGAAGGCGCCCAGCCATTCGTGGTAGACGATCGGTCGATCCTGCGTAAAAGAATACGGATCGACGGTTGGAAGATCGCGGGCGGCGATGACATCGAGACCGAAGCGAATGTGTCCCCAGAGGTCAGGATCATTGGAGGCTCCGACCAGCAAGAGGATCAGGATCATCCACGTCATGACGGTGACGACCCATCGAAGATCCTGTTCTGCTAGCTGCTGCGTTGCGGTGGGTGCAACGTCTGAACCGTGTACGGTGGCGTCGTCTGTCGACGCGCTCACCTCAGACAGCGACGCGGACACCTTGTTGGGATGCGGGAATCGGCGGGTTTGGCTGGCTTGGTTCGCCAGATGAATCCATCGACGATGAAATGATGCAGGTTGATGATCACGGTCATCATCAGCACGCTCTGCGAGAGCGTAAACCCGAGTGGAAGGTACGCCATCGGCACGACGAAGAAGAGGAATCCGGCGAGCACGAACGACATCACGTAGAAGCTGGTGATGTAGAACGCTGGTCGATGCAGAGCTCCCAGGGCCGGATTGTCCTTCGCCATTCGCTCCTTCGCGTGTAGTGCGACGACGATGACCATGTACTGAATGGAGTGGAGGATGGCCGACCACCAGAACGCGGCGAGATAATCGACCGTCAACCACCAGATGCCGTTGGTCACCTGGAGCAGCGGCACGATCAGCGGAACGTTCTTCCCGCGAAGCCGATGAAGTTGCCAGAAGAGCAGAACCGGCAATCCGAAAGTACCAACGCTGACGAGCGCAACGATCCCGCTATGAATGGTCGGAAGCAGGGGGATGCTGGCCAGCCGCTCCGGAGACACCAGCCAGGCGAGTCCGCGATCCGATGCCGTGAGGAGTGCGAAAACGAACGGCAGCAGACAGACCCACCAAATCAGGGTCTTGTCCCGCTGATCCAGCTTGGCGCCGGACCGCATGGCGTACATCACGGCCACCCCGTAGGCCTGAGCGGCGTAGTGATACGGCGACCATGAAAGGTACAGGGCCATCAGGTTCTTCCCGAGCGTTTCCCAGTAGAGGCCCATGCCTACGACCAGTAGGCAAATCACCGGGAATCCCCAGGTCAGAAAAGGAAACTCTTCCTTAGCCCCTGGCTTGGTATAGAGGCGCAGGGTCGACGCCGCGAAGTGAGCCCCGTTGATCAGGATGAACGTGTAGATCGAGATGCTCGAGTCCACCGAGGCAAGCCGCGGGTAGAAATAGACGGCGATGAAGATCGGAATCGTGATGCCGCCGCCGACCAGGAGGTAGTCGATCACCGGGTGCATGAACGTCTTGCCCACGAGTCCCTTGAGCCCCCCCAAAGGGTCGGGCCGCGCCGGAACCGGTATGGCGGTCGTTACATGCATGGCAGACGACGGCTTTCTGTAATCCTGCGCAATTGCGCCTCACGTGCGGCAATCTTGTGAGGGCGGCCGGCTTTAACTGGCCCGAAACCCTTCGGCGTCGGCGCTGCGACGGGCCCCAATCTACAAAGCCCGTACCGGCCGCAGACCCCACAGAACGTATCGGCCCCAGGCGGCCGACAGTTTAGTTGAGCGTTTCCTGACGCCGGTATAGCGTCCAGTCAATACCCACCAGATCCGAGGTCGGGTAATACCGCCAGCGGATGTATAGGTTCCCCCGCCAATCGCGATAGTGTTCGCCGTCGCCGCGCCCCTCGCAGATGATGAATTCGGCTCCGGCACCCTCCGCTGCCTCTAGAAGCCGGATGCGCCCGCTTCCGAGCACATTGGCGTAGTGATTGACCATCAGCCGTGTCCGAAACTGCTCTCCCGGCTTGAGAGCGGCAGAGCGCACCGTCACGGGCTCGCGCGGCGCGGCTTCCAGGATGTCTGCAAGCGCGTCTTGATACTGGCCCCTTCCGGTTGACGCGAATTTCGCGAGATGCACCGTGTTGCCGGTGCCGTAGAGCGCGAGGAGGCCGATGGCGAGCGCGCGAGATACGCCCTGGCGGCTGAGCAGAAATGCAAGCCATTGCGAGATCGGCAGCAGCGCCAGCGCCACCGGAATCAGCAAATAGCGCGGCACCAACACGCGTGGCTGGGTCACAACGATAAGCAGTCCGGGCACGACGAAGCAGCACGCAACATACAGGAGCCATCGGTCATCCTGACGCCCCTTCAGCCATGAGACCGCGGCCACGAACGCTGCTGCGCCTAATGCCGCGACGATCCACACGGTCGGCGCGTCGATGGCCCCACCAACCATCAGCGAAAGCGTTTGCGTCGCCACTTCGAGGAGCGAGTACGGCGGCCCGCCACCAATCGCCATTCCGCGCAGGCATACTAGGTAGAAAACTCCGATCGCTATGCCGGGCACGACGAACGCGCGCAGCGTGAGGTGCGTCCTCTTCCGGACGGAACCGGTAATCCGTTCGGCGTGCGAGTCCGTCCACAGCAGCATCCCGATGAACGCGAAGACGAAGCTCGCGTGCGCCATCATGGCCAGCACGCTCGTTGCCCAAAAGCCGGCTGCGTCCGACGAGCGCTGGGTGTCGCAGTAGCGCAGCAGCCACCAGATGGCCAGCAGGGTCAAGCAGACGGCCGGGGCGTACCCGCGCGCCTCCGACGAGTAGTACGCCAGCGGGAACGACCAGGCAAAGACGAGCGCCGTCAGCCCGCCGTTCAAGGGGCCATCGCGTGCGCCGATCCGCCAGGCGATGACCACGCTCCCCAGACCCGCCACGAACGCGGGGAGACGGTACAAAGCCACATGCTGGCCCGATCCGAGCAGGAAAAGCCACAAGCCGTTGAGATGGTGGTTGTTATCGATCCGCAGCTTGAGGAAGATGTCGGTCCATGACTCCAGCCCGAGGATGTCGCGGAGCGACCAGACTTCATCCACCCAGAAGTCGGTGAACAGACCTGGCAATCGGGCGGCCACGGCCAGCAGTCCGACGATGGCAATGACGAATGCAGACTTCATGTGCGTGGTCGTTTCGGGAGCTCCATCGGTGGAAAGGTTGCCACGACCCTACGACGTCGGGACAAGAGCGACCATGTCTCCCGTCTGCACTGGTGTTTGCTCGAGAGTTCCCGCGGCCAGTTCGATGGTGGCGAACGCCCGCCACGATATCGCGATGCGCCGGCGCGGCACGGCATGGCACGTTTTCAACACTCTGCCTCGACGATCGACGAATATCAGATCGATCGTAAACCGCATTCCGAACGTATGCACTGCGTTACAGGGGGCAATGATCAGCGCAAACCCATTCGGCATGCTCTCGTGCTTCAACAGGCCTGTGCGACGGCTTGCCGAATCAGCCGCCGCCTTCGGGTTTGAGGCGATCACTTGCCCGGTCCGCTCATTCAGCAGTGCATGTGGCACGTCTGGTGTCTTCAGCAGCGGCGTGAGGAACGAAGCCATGTATTTGCAACGGCTAGTCAGCGGACAGCGTTCATTCGTCCGATCGTGCCCTGCGGTTCCTGTCGCGTCATTACCATCCACAGACAGGGTGAGTACAACAGCCATACAATCCATTGGCCCGTTGCCTTCCGTTCCGCGAGGTATTGAGCTCGGTTGCTCCATCCGATCATCGGCCCGGTTGCCCATGGCACGATCAAACCCACCGCTGTCGAACTCAAGAGGAGTAGCAACGCGTGCTCGAGTCGTCGAGGAATCAGAAACAACGGCAGCGCCTCGTAATGAAAGTGTGTCTCGGAACGCAGGCAAGTGCCACGAGCAGCCGAGCATCCCAGCGACGCCAGTGGAGAAGAGCCAGGAGGATCACAGGACCACCCCAAAACATGACTTGCGGTTTTAAGTGTTCGCCTTGTGAGAGCAGCCCGAGCCATCGCTCGGGCCAGCTGGGAAGAAGGGCGATTGAAAGGGCTAACAAGGCGACGCTACCAACGAGAGCTCGCTTGGACGGGAATGCCACCCACAGTGCGGCACCGATCGTTGGTTTGCAGGCCAGGACAAAGCCCCAGACGGGGAGGAGCGCGCCGCCAATCATCAAGGCCGGCCACTGTGAGAGTCTGACCGTGGTGATGAACGCGGGCGCGAGGAGCGCGACCCAGGCATAACGAAACTCCGACCTCGACGTGATCGCCCAAAGAAATATGGCGGTCCCCATGCCAACGAACCAGGCGTCGGGAAACGGCAAGAAAGAAGAGGGAAATGCCATGACCACGGCGGTGAAGGGATAAAAGAGTGGGAAGGCGCCGGCTCTCACCGAATGGGGATCGCCGCCGCGCCACCAGACTTCTGTTGCCTGGTAGAGCTGGGCGAAAATCGGAATCTTCGTCAAGATGACTTAACGCCGCGACCACGGCCACGAGAAGGCTCACACCGATCACGATCCCGAGTCGTCCGCGGGTCCACGTCTCCGCTAAGTGTGCCGGCCGCGCTTGCAAGAGGTAGCGCCACATGCTACAGATTTCGCGCGACGATCAGGATGAACGCGACAGACGCCGCGAGAGGTAGGTAGTCAAAACTCGAAATGACGGCAGAGGTCCACGCCTCAGCACCATCCATAAGCAGGGCAGGTAGCAGCAGATGGTGATTACCTGACTGCGCTGGTAGTAGCCTTCCAATTCGGAGCTCTCAGGCCATCCTCCCGAGATGAATGGCATAAGAAACAAGCCCGCGGCCAGCGTCAATCCCTCAGCCCAGGTCTTCGGAATCAAGAAAAGTGGTAAGGCTTCGTTGGGGGCCGGATTGATGGGCATACAACTCATCGCGAGGAGCAGTCGCCCCTCACTCGTGCGCCATCGCAATCCCGCCAGCAAGAGCAATGGGCCTCCCCAGCGCATGACCGGTGGCACCAGGTGCGCGGTATGGGCCAAGGTTGGCAGCCAATGTGTGACCCAGCTCGGCCACATGAAAAACGAAATCGCGACCATGATCAGTGCCGAGACGGCAGACTTCCACGAGGGATAGGCGAACCAGAGTGCAGCCCCCATCGTCGGCTTGCACACGAGCAGGAAGCCGAGCCATGGTAGGAAGACCGCACCAATCAGCGCAGGTGTCCACTGCACCGCCAGAATCACCCAAAGAATCCCGAACGAGGGGAGCGCAAGCAGCGCCGGGGACCAGACACTTGTGCGCGTCAGCGCCCAAGTCATCAGTCCTACCCCCGACCCGATGAATAGCGGATCGGCCACGCGGATCGGAAGCAGCGTGAACGGAGCCGCTGCGATCAAAGCGGGGAACGGGTAAAACAGTGGATGGGTCCAATCGTAGGGGCGACCAGGGCCCACGAACGTGTACGGATTATGGCCGTCTGCAAACGCGCGCATCCCCACCCAAGCCTGCCAGAAATCGGAGGGCCAGCGCAGCGGAGCACTGCGATGCCAGAAGCAGAATGCAGCGGCAACACAGGCCATGCCGAGAATAAGGCCGACGCGTGCGCGGCGGCTCATGATGCGCTCGGCCGACGCCCCCGATGCTTTAGGGGCAATGTGATTCGGGCACATATAGGTATCAAGCAGGTTATCGGCGCTCATCGGGCCTCGGTGAGCGCTGGGCTTGCACTGGCCGTGCTAGGACCGCAGCCCCGCTGTCCGGTTCCACGAAAAGGCTGAAGGTCGAGAGCTGACGAGCCGATATCTTCCCTGAATTGCGCCGCAACGCCAACATCGTGAGTAGGCTGCCAATTTCAGTGACCGAGCTTCGCAAACCGGACGCGCAGCCTGTCGCGTCTTCGAATGAAACCGACGCTGCTGCCCCACCGAGTTCTCAAAACGAAGCCCTCAGCATCCTGACCGCGGCCGTCGTCGGTGCGGCGTGCGTATACGCGATGCGCAGCGTCGACCCCGACCTGTACGGGTATCTTGCCTACGGCCGCCTGTTCGTGGAGCAGGGGCGGATAACGGTCGAGGATCCGTTTGCCTATACGTCTACTGGCTCGACATGGGTCGCGTTCGAGTGGCTCGCCCAGCTGGCACTGTGGATCGCGTACGACACTGCCGGGCCGCTGGGTCTGATCGCGCTCAAGAGCCTCCTCGGAGGAATCGCTGTCTACTTCGTGTACGCCGCCGTGCGACTGGTGAGTGGCACCGATTTCCACTGGCTGCCGGCGTTCTGTTTCACGGTGGCGAATTTCTCCCGCTACTTTCTGTTCCGGCCGCAACTCTTCACCTTTGCGTTCTTCGCGCTGTTCGTCGCGGTTTTGCTTCGTCATCTCATGCGCCGGCGGACGCCACTCTGGATCCTGCCCATCGTCATGCTCGTCTGGGCGAACACTCATGGAGGTTTTGTCGCCGGCCTCGGCGCGATCGGTCTAGTGATTGCATTGCGGATCGGCGAGAACGCCTCCGGAGGAGCGCGCGGGTTGACCCTCTTGCAGGGGACCAGGCCGTTGTGGCTGGTGCTCGCCGCTTGCGCGGTCGCCACCCTGTTCAATCCACGAGGCGTCGACCTGTGGCGCTACGTGCTCACCGAGCTGACGCATTCGACGAATCGGCAGTACATCGGCGAATGGGGTCCAGCGCATAGTAGCCGCGACATGTGGTCGTTCACAGCGTCGATCGTCACATGCCTGTGCCTGGCGCTCGGGGCGTGGATCTCGCAGTGGCGGCGGCCGTCATCACCCGCCCCCGTACCTGGCCACTTCGTGCTCAGCGCTGTCCCACTGGCCGCGATGGCCTTCCTGTCGGTGCGACACACACCGCTCATGGCCATCTGGAGTGCTCCAGTGCTCGCGTTCAGTGCCTCGCAGATGCGTGGCTCGCGGTCGTGGGCCAGTCATGCGCTGTCGTTGGCGCTGTTGACCGCCGCGATTTTGTCGGTGCTGATGACGATGATGTTCGTGGCGGGGAACCCGCGTCCGGCGATCGCCGCGTCAGGCAACGTGCTCGGCCCTCTGCACCCGTGCCAGGCCGTGGGTTTCATGCGCGATCGGAGGCTCGCCGGCAATGTATACGTTCCTCTCCCATGGGGCTCCTACGTGACCTGGCACCTGTATCCGGCCGTGCGTGTGTCGATGGACGGCCGCAATATCTCGCTCTTTCCCCGCGACATGGTGCGCGAGAGCCTTGAATACTTCACGTCGAGCCACCCAGACCTCGAGACGCCGCTCCGCTACGATACGGACTTTCTCCTCGTGCGGTCGAACTTTTCGAGGCTGGACGCGCTCGAGGCCGACACGCGATGGACCGCGATCCATCGTGACAGCGACGCCGTGTTGTTCAAGCGCGTCGATGGACGCGCCCCAATGCCCGCCGCGAGCTCTGAGAAAGCAGCCGGAAGCACTCCAGGCGAGGCATGTCCGCCATTCCTACAATAGCTGCTATCTTTTCTGGATGCCGTGTACTCGATCGGATGGGAGATCGCGATGGCAGGTCCTACTTCGGTGCGTGAATCTCAATGAAACGAACACTGATCGTCGTGTGTGGTGCCATCGTCGTGTTGGTTCCGCTGGCCGTCCTGATGCATCCGGCGTCTCGGCAAGCGGCGTCCTCGGTGGTCCAAGGCCGGGCGTCGTTCCGGGATGCCGTGCGGCCTCTGGCGAGGAGGGTGTGGTACGCCGGCGATGCGGTCGCCTGCAATATCTGCGGGGCGACGGCACGGAAGTTTCTACATGGGCCAGAAACGTTGTGGGAGTTGATGTGTCCGTATTGCCTTTCCAGACCGCGCCATCGGACCGCGTACCGCTTTTTTCACGAGCGTACCGATCTCTTTGACGGCCGCCCGAAGCGGATGCTGCATGTCGCTCCCGAGGCGGCGCTGGCGCCCAAGTTCCGCGAAATTCCCGGGCTTGATTATCTCAGCGGCGATCTAAACCCCGCTGCCGCGATGGTGCAAATGGACATTACCGATATTCGCTATCCCGACAACTCCTTCGATGTGATCTATTGCAGTCATGTTTTGGAGCACGTCCCCGATGATCGTCGGGCCATGCGGGAATTGGCGCGTGTGCTCAAGCCGGGTGGGTGGGCCGTGCTGGCGGTGCCACTCCGCGAGCATGCGCTCGCGACGTTTGAAGATCCGACGATCACCGATCCGCAAAACCGGGACAGGTTTTTCGGGCAATGGGATCATGTGCGCTGGTATAGCGCGTCAGATTTCCGGCGACGACTTGAAGAGGCGGGATTCACGGTCACGGTGGATCGATTTGCGGAGCAGTTCAGTGATGAGCTCGTGAGTCGTCATGGGCTGTCGCGCGAAGCGATGTATCTGGTTCGAAAGATCCCGCAGTGACACTCCGCGGGCCCGTCGCCGGGAAAGTCTCCGCCTTGAGGATTCGATCCCTCAGTCCTGGCACTTCAAGAACGCCATCCGACCGATAACGCTGGCCAGGGACGATGCCGACGTTGAAACCGACCTCCAGGGGCCAATTTGCAGCCGGTATCGGCACCATCATCGTAGGAGCCTGGCTGCTTTGGGTCTATGGCGTCTTCATGACGGTACCGGCCGTCGGGATCTTTCACGATGACGGAATCTACCTGGTGAGCGCACGGGGCTGGCAGAAGGACGCGGCTACATCATCGAAAGTCTGCCCTGGTCGCCACCCCAGACCAAGTATCCGATTCTGTTCCCGTGGCTCCTGTCGCTCGTTTGGAAATATGGCCCGCCATTCCCTGACAACCTCATCTGGCTTCGTGCCGTTCCGCTCTTGGCAGGGATCGGGTGGGCGATCGTCACTGTGTTGTTGCTGCGACGGCTCGGCGCTCCCAAGCCCGCCGCTTCGGCAATAGTGCTGCTGACCGCCACGTCTCCCTGGGTCGTTTTTCTTGCCACAACTCTCCTCGCGGAAACGCTGTTTTCGTTTCTTCTGACAGCCGGAATCTTGATGATCGTCATGGTCCTTCAGCGTGAAGGTCGAGGCGGCTTGGGAGCCGTCGTTGCTGGCCTCTTGATGGGTGGCGCCTTTCTGGCCAGGACCGCCGGAGCGGCGCCCGCGTTAATCGGATGTTTTTTCCTCGCGTGGCGACGGCGATGGACGGCCTCCGCCTGCTACGCTGCCGGGTTCGTCGCGACCTCTGCGCCGTGGGTATGGTGGCTCAGCAGGCAACCAGCAGACGTCAATATCGACAACTTCTACTCGTCTTCGGCTTACGCGTCCTGGAACGTCCTTCTGAACTTTTCATGGGTCGACAAGCTGACCGTGCTGGGCGTCAATTCGGCATACGCGATGGCATCAGGCCTGCTCTGGGGGCTTACGAGGCCCGTGGAAGTGGCAGTCGTAGTCGCGTTCCTCACAACCGTACTCGTCACTCGTGGGCTTTGGCTAGACGCAGACACACTGTCGTCGCGCTAATGGTTGTCGCCTATATTGGGATGGTGTTGGCCTGGGCTTGGCCGCCGATGCGGTTCATTGTCCCCCTTCTTCCGCTCGATCGCGTGGCTGGCGTATCGAGGCGGCGAGCGGTGGATGCCTCTCACGACTGCGCTCGCAGCGCTATTGATGCTCTCAGGCGCAATCAACCAGTGGCATTTGGTGGCTGCGGTTCGCGAAAAGGGCGGCTCCTGGTTTCAAGCGAGTGGTGTCAAGGATTGGCGTCGGATGACCGACCAGCTCGATTGGATCAAAGCTAACGCTGCAAGCGACGCCGTCGTGGTTGCGGTTCATGACCCGACCTACTACTTGATGACGGGGCGCAAATCGATTCGACCATTCAATTTCGATCCATTGCTCTGAACTACAACGTTCGCCGATTGCCGGGGAACGGCCTTGGTGACACAGGCGATTTCCGCACGCGACTGCTCGAGTCAAGGCGGACTACGTGGTCCTGACACCCGCGACGGCGTCGAACGCTTCACGACGGACCTGCTGGCCAGGATGCCTGGAAGCTTGTCGCTCGTGATGGGCAACTCGCGCCGACTACGCGATTTACCGCGTGAATCGGCCCTTCTGTCAACAAACTAGGGCCTGGTCGTCGCCTGCCGGAACGGGCATCTATTGCCTTGATGCCATCCGACTTGTCGGCGATTGAAAGTACAGGTTGGATGGGTCCATCCGCAGGTACTTTGCGACGACGACGTATTGATGATTGGTGAAGTAGTCGAGGATGGCCTGTCGGACTTCAGGATGTGATTCGATACACACCAACGCTGGTCGGAATCGGTCGATATCGAATCCCTCGAGCGCCTTGGGTTCGGAGAGTTCGATATCCATCGACATGAAGTCGAGTTTGTCGACTCCTGCCTGTTCGAGCGCCACCGTCAACGTCGTCGTCGGCACGGATCGAGCGACGCCCGGCGTCCCATGGCGAACCGTGAACTGATGATCGCTCGAGGCCACCAGGCTGTTGCTCGGTGGCACGAACAGCGAGACGGTGGTGTCCGGCACGTTGGAAGCGAACATGGCGACGAACTTGGTGCGCGGTCGGTTGACTCGGTAGCCTTCGGCAAACTCACTGAGCGCTTCTACCGCGACTCCCGACCATCCCAGTTGGGTTTCGAGGTAGTAGGTATTGCTCTCGTCCATGTAGTGATTGGCGCCGACGTCGAGGAAGACGCCACCGCGGCTGTCCTGGAAGAAGTCTCTGATGATCCATTCCTCGCCGTTGCGGGAGTACCGCTGTGGTCCGTACTTCTCCTGGATGGGACGCAACTCAGACAGTGCCGCGAAACCGAAATAGGATGCCTGCCTGAGTTCCAGCGTGCGACTATCGTAGATGAGCCTGAGTTCCCGCTGGCCACTATCATAGGTGAGCCACCACGAGACGACGGCGCTGAAGATAGCCACCAGAAGGTAAGGAATGACCCAGTCACGAGGCTTGTTGCGCATAGCGTTCGTTCGTTTCAGAAGCGGCCCTAACAGATTTCGGTCGGACCAACGCCGGACGTTAGAGTCATTGCGCGGTCGTCTGGCAGTCAGGCGCCTTCGGATTGTTCGGTGTGTCGACCGGCGTCGGACGTAGCGGCGGCGCGTCTGACGAGACGGTCGTCAGTCGCTTGTTCACGAACAGGACCTCGTAGGCCCACGCGGGAAAGGGGTCGAGACCTGGCCGGCAACTGTAGTTGTTGAAATGGAGATGCGCCACGTGAAACCAGCGCTTCAACCGCCGCACGACCTCGACGAACTGAGGCTTGTCGACATAGTGCATCTCGATCGCGAGTTGATCGATGCGATTGAGCGTCTCCTCTGACGCGTGCAGAAGACTGTCCCATTCCGCTCCCTCAATGTCCATCTTGACGACCAGCCGCTTGCGGGCGTCGCCGTTCTTGGCGAACTGACCCTCCATCGAGTCGAAGATCCGACCGGACTCGGTAAAGGACTTGGCGGCGACGCATTCGGGGTGAAACTCGGTGTCCCCGCTGGGGCATGGCTTCGGCAGGCGGGGATCGAAACAGTCGGTACTGATGCGCCCGGACCTTGAGCTGCGTTGACACCTCGCATCCCCAGCCGTCGTAACCCGAGATGCCGTAGGAATACGCCGACTGTACGTCCCCCAGAAGGTTGCCGCACAGGATATAGCCGCCGTCGTTCTCCTCACCGAATCGCTCGAGCTCACAGTTCGCGAGCGCCACGGGCTGGAGTAGCTGGAACAACATCTCGCGAACCTGGCGAGGCTCCGAGGGAATAGGGTCTTCAACCGTTGTCGTCGTGAGCCGCAGCCCGATCGCGATCGGCAGCCGCCGCCACGAGGATCGCGGAGAGAGTCCCGGCTCGTCCCAGATTCGTCACAAGCGTATTCCCAATCTCATTGCGAAGTTATGATCTCCCAATGCGCCGTCACGATGCTGCCCTTGATTTGGTTGCTGCTCTCATCGTCTTTGGCTGCCGGGCCCAACGAGTGGCCCCAATTCCGCGGTCCCGGCGGCGCCGGTGTCGCCGACGAGTCCAGGCTGCCGCAGCACTGGTCGGTCACCGACAACGTCGCCTGGGTCGTGGACCTGCCCGGCCGCGGCTGGTCTTCACCCATCGTCTGGCGCGATCGGGTGTTTGTCACGACCGCCGTCAGTCCAGGGTCCTTCAAGGCGCCTTCGACCGGAATTTTCGGAAACGATTACGTCGCCGAGCTCGCCAAGCAGGGATTGCCTGAAGCGGAGGTCGTCAAGCGTGTCGTGGCACGTGACATCGAGCTGACCACCGAGACCGGTGCCATCCGCTACATGGTTCTCGCCCTTGATGCGAAGACCGGGAAGGTCGTGTGGGAGCGCGAAGCGCATCGCGGGCAGCCGTTCGGCGGGCGCCATCGCAAGAACACCTACGCGTCCGAGACGCCGGCGACTGACGGCGAGCGACTCTATGCCTCGTTCGGCGGCAACGTGGGAGTGTTTTGCTACGCGCTCGACGGAAAGCTGCTGTGGAAGCACAGTTGGGCGCCGCAGCCGATCTATCTGGACTTCGGCACCGCCTCGTCGCCCGTCGTTCACGAGGGTCGCGTCTATCAGCTTCACGACAACGATGGTCAATCGTTCCTCGCGGCGCTCGACGCGAAGACCGGCAAGGAGCTGTGGAACGTCCAGCGGACGGACGCTGCGGGCGGGATGCGTTCGGGTTGGGCGACGCCGTTCATTTGGAAGGAGGCGGGTCGAACCGAGATCGTCACCATCGGCCGCGGCTTCGTGATCAGCTACGACACCGCCGGTCGCGAGCTGTGGCGGTTGAAGGGGATGACGCAAGCGACGCCGAGCCCTGTCGCGGGCGAGGGCCTCCTCTACGTCGGATCCGGATCGCAGGGTGAAGCCAACCGTCCGCTGCTCGCGGTACGGCCCGGCGCCAGCGGCGATATCTCACTGGGCAAGGACCAGACGTCGAACGACTTTGTCGTGTGGGCGCAACCGCGCTTCTCCGGCTATACGCCGTCACCGCTGGTCTACCGCGGACGCGTCTACGCGGTGAACGACAACGGAATCCTGCAGGTCGCCGATGCCAAGACGGGCGTCGAGATCTACAAGGCGCGGATGGGCGGCGGCGGCCACACCTTCTCGAGCTCGCCGCTTGCCAGCCAGGGGCTGATCTACTTCATGAGTGAAGACGGCGAGGCGTTCGTCTTGCGCGCCGGCGACAAGTACGACGAGATCACCAAGAACAGCCTCGGTGAGATGAGCCTCGCGACGCCCGCCGCCGATGCCGACAGTCTGTATGTGCGGACGCAGAGCAAGCTCTATCGGATTAGGGCGAAGGGGTAAAACGGCTGCAGGTTGCAATGGCAGCCGGTTGCCGGTTGCCGGTTGCCAGTTACCAGTTACCAGTTCAAAGGACTGCGTGCTCGCGATGCGTCCCGTTTGCGGAGGAAACCGTGTGGAGCAGGCCGTCACGATCACGAAAACCGCTGCGAAAGCGAGTGACAGGGCTTGGGGTTGGGGGTCCCCAAGCCGCGTTCCACAAACGCTACGCTGGAGCAGCGGTTTTCCGGCCTGCGAAATCCCGGTCGACGGAGCGAATGGGATGCGATCGCTCGTTCAGCCTGCTCGTCTGTGTCCATGACGACTGACTCCGAGAGTGATCTGTCCTCTTGACCGTTCGCGTCATCCCTCGCGCGAAACGATCGGGCATCGATGGCATGCGCGGCGATGCCATCCTCGTCCGTCTGCAGGCACCGCCCGCCGACGGCGCCGCCAATGAGGAGCTGATTGACGTTCTCGCCGCCGCGCTGGCCGTACCCAGGCGAGCTGTGACGATCGTCTCAGGCGAGCGATCACGTCAGAAACGTGTGAGGGTGACCGGAGTCGATGCCGTGACTGCGCAAGCGCGCTTGGCGAAAGCGCAGCCTAAGATGAATCCGTGAGCCTTCGCTGGCCCGGACGTCTTCTACTCATCGCTGGTCTACTCACCACGGCGTGCGATTCGGCAGTGCCTCCTCAGCCGCAGACCATGGCGGCGGCGAGGTCACTCGGGACCTGGGAGGGCAGCGGCAATCGCACCATTGGCTTCAACAGCGATTCGGGCCGATTCCGCGTGAAGTGGGAGACGCGAGAAGGCGCCTCGCCGGGCGGGAGCTTTCGGCTGACGGTGCACAGCGCCGTCAGTGGCCGCCCGATTCAGCTCATTGCCGACCACCAGGGCGCGGGCGGCGCGACCGTCGACTTTGCCGACGACCCCCGCCCGTACAACCTGATGATCGACTCAGCCGGTGTCCAGTGGTGGGTTTCTGTGGACGAGATTGTTGCGGGAAGGCTTCGATGATGGTCCACGGTCTACGGTCCACGGCCCACGGTCCACGGCACGAAGGCTCTCTCTCAGTTCCCACTGGCGAGTTGCTGATTAGCTTGTGTCTAGAGAGGGACTGAGGGAGAACCAACGTGCCGGAGACCGGAGACCGGCGACCGGGGACCGGAGACCGGGGACGGAGTATCCTTTACAGATATTGAACGCCGTGAATTATCGACGGAACGTGCTCGTCCTCATCCTCCTGTCCGCGGCTTGCCGGAGCGCGCAAGGCGGCTCTGGACCACAGATCATTCAGCCCGGCGCGCCCGGGCAGGAGAGCCGCGAGGTCTCGGCCGCCAAGACCGCGACCGAGTCCCAGCTTTCCCACACCGACGCGGACGTCAAGTTCATGCAGGGCATGATTGGCCACCACGCGCAGGCGATTGAGATGTCGGCCCTCGTTCCGACACGGACCGCGCGGGACGAAATGCGGCTCCTCGCCAGGCGCATCGACGTTTCGCAGGCGGATGAGATCAAGATGATGCAGGAGTGGCTGCAGCGGCGCGCTCAGAGGCTGCCCGACCCGCACGCGCACCACCAGCCAGGCGCGACGCTGATGCCCGGCATGCTGTCGCAGGAGGAGATGAGCCGTCTCGCCGCGGCCAAAGGCGACGAATTCGATCGCCTGTTCTTGCAGGGCATGATCAAGCACCACGCGGGCGCCCTGACGATGGTGCACGAGTTGTTTGCGAGTCCGGGAGCGGGGCAGGAATCGGATATTTTTGCCTTCGCATCCGACGTCGACGCCGACCAACGGATGGAAATCGATCGGATGGGCGCCATGCTCGCGACCATCAAGGAGCTTCAGCAATGAGATCGGTAGTGATCAGATTCCTCGCGCTGGCCGCCGTGGCTGGCGCGCTGGCCGTGGAAGGTGCCGCGCAGGGTCCGTCGGCTTCGACGACGGATCCGCGGGTGGGACTCAAGCCCGGCTTCCGTGATGCAGGCGTGGCGGCGCGCAACATGGAGCTGGTGGCGAGCATGCCCAAGCCCGACGGATTCTTCGATCCAAAATCACCTGAAGGCATCGGAAGCGCGCCGGAGCCTCCACCGGCAGCGGCGGGCACTCCCGCCGCGGAAACGCCCAGCACGCCCCCCCAGACGACACAGTCATCTTCGCCTACGACCACACCGGCCGCAAATGCAACACCGGGCGGTCCCGGAGGCCCCCCAGGAGGAGGCGGTGGCGGTGGTGGCAGCGGACTGAACTTTGCCAACTCCGACCTCGCGTTCTCGGGCAATCACCTCTTCATGGGCAACTTCAACGGGTTCAATGCCTATGACGTCGAGAACACGCGACGACCGCGACTGCTGGCGTCGATCGTCTGCCCGGGCGGTCAGGGCGATGTGTCAGTGCACGGCAACCTCTTGTTCATGTCGGTCGAGCAGACTCGTGGTCGCGTGGACTGCGGCGTCGAGGGTGTTTCGTTGGCGGTGAGTGCGGAGCGCTTCCGCGGGGTTCGTATCTTCGACATCACCGACATCCGCAAGCCAAAGCAGGTGGCAGCGGTGCAGACCTGCCGTGGGTCGCACACGCACACGCTGGTGACCGCGCCCAACGACAAAGAGAACATCTACGTGTACGGCTCGGGCACCGGCATGGTTCGATCCGGCGAAGAGCTCGAGGGATGCTCGGGCGGCAAACCCGAGGAGGACAAGAACACGGCGCTCTTCAGCATCGACGTGATCAAGGTTCCTCTCGCCACACCAGAAAAGGCGGCAATCGTCGCCCGCCCGCGCATCTTTGCCGATGAGAAATCGGGCGCCATCGCGGGTCTGTGGGCCGGCGGCGATCACGGGCCGGGCACGCAGCGCACGTCGACAACGAACCAGTGTCATGACATTACGGTGATGCCCGAGGCCGGTCTGGCGGCAGGTGCGTGTTCGGGCAACGGCATCCTGCTGGATATTTCCGATCCGGTGAAGCCGGTGCGGCTCGATGCGGTCAGCGACAAGAACTTCGCCTACTGGCACTCGGCCACGTTCAACAACGACGGCACCAAGATCGTCTTCACCGACGAATGGGGAGGCGGGACGCGTCCGCGCTGCCGCGCCAGCGATCTGCAGACCTGGGGCGCCGACGCCATCTTCGACATCGTCGACAAAAAGCTGCGGTTCGGCAGCTACTTCAAGATGCCCGCGGCGCAGACCGACACCGAGAACTGCGTCGCCCACAACGGCTCGATCATCCCGGTGCCGGGGCGCGACATCATGGTCCAGGGCTGGTATCAGGGTGGACTCTCGGTGTTCGACTTCACCGATTCTGCCAACCCCGTGGAAATCGCGTTCTTCGATCGCGGTCCGATCAGCGCCACGCGGCTCATCACCGGCGGGTTCTGGTCGACCTATTGGTACAACGGTCACATCTACGGCGCCGAGATCGCGCGCGGGGTGGACATCTTCCGGCTGACGCCGAGCGAATACCTGTCGCAGAACGAGATTGACGCGGCAACGCAGGTGCGCATGACCGTGTTCAACGCGCAGCAGCAGCCCCGTGTGACTCACCCGGCAACGTTTGTCGTCGCGCGCGCATATCTTGATCAGTTGTCGCGCAGCAAGGCGCTGCAGCCCGAGCGCGTGGCGGCGATCAAGAGCGCCATCGATCGCGGCGACCGGCGGTCGCCAGGACGCGCGGATCTCGACCAGCTCGACACGCTGGCGGGGCAGCTCGAGAAGGACGCGAGCGCCGCGACGGGCCGCGACGCGACGCGCATGGGTGCGCTGGCGTCGACGATCAAGGAGCGGGTCTCCCGGCTTCGCTAATCAGTGGCCAGTGGCCGGTGGCCAGTGGTCGGTCGCCGGTTGCCGGTGCGTTAGGGTTGCCAGCTGCTAGGTCCGACTCCCGCGCGCAGAGCTAGCCGACGCGACTGTTTGCGGAGCAAACCGTGTGGAGCACGCCGTCGCATTCACGAAAAACGTCGCGCAGGCGAGTGACAGCGCGTGGGGATGGGGGCCCCCACGCGGCGTTCCACCCCTCGTTACGCCGGAGCGACGTTTTTCCGGCGTGCGGAACCCGGTTTGTGGAGCAAATAGTCGCGTCGAGCGTGCTCGGCGCGATCCCTGAGTCGACCTGAGCTGCGCTTTTCCAGGCTGCGGAACCCGGTTGGCGGAGCAAATGTCGACATCGACCAAATGTGCGCGCTGTTGATCTGGGTTAGTGTCTTGTAAGGTTTCATACCCCTCCCTGGGGCTGGCCGCGGACAGGACCCGCCTTGAGGTTATGAAAGCGTTCTGATCTGAGCGAAGGAGCTCGTATGCGAAACGCAGCCACTGGATTTCTGACTGCCGCGGTCCTGGCCTCGATGGTGATCGCCGTCGACACGCAGGAGCGTGCCGGCAATGCGGCGACGAGTGATCCGCGGGTCGGCCTCAAGGGCGGCCTTCGTGATGCGGGCGTGGCGGCGCGCAACATGGAACTGCTGGCGAACCTGCCCAAGCCCGACGGCTTCTTCGATCCCGCGGCCCCGGCTGGTGCGGTGAGCGCGCCCGAGCCGCCGCCTGCGGCCGCGGGCGCACCGTCAGGCCCCGCCGCCAATCGGCCGGAGGGCGCTGCCGGTAACGCCACGCCGCCTGCACCGCCGCGAGGTGGAGGTTTCACGAACTCCGATCTCGCCTTCCGCGGAACGAATGTCGTCGTCGGGAACTATCACGGCTTCAATACCTACGACATCGAGAACGCGCGCAAGCCGCGGCTGCTCGCCTCGGTCGTCTGCCCCGGAGGTCAGGGCGACGTGTCGATCTACGGCAACCTCCTGTTCATGTCGGTCGAGCAGACGCGCGGGCGCATCGACTGCGGCGTGCAGGGTGTGACCGCGCCGGTGAGCGCTGAACGGTTCCGCGGCATTCGCATCTTCGACATCACCGACTTGAAGAAGCCGCGACAAGTGGCGGCGGTGCAGACCTGCCGTGGCTCGCACACCCACACGGTGGTTCCGGACAAGAACGACAAGGCAAATCTGTATGTCTACGGTTCGGGCACGAGCTCGGTGCGAGCGGGTGAAGAGCTCGACGGATGCTCTGGACGTGATCCGAAAGAGGATCCCAACACCTCGCTCTTCAGCATCGACGTGATCAAAGTGCCGCTCGCAAGTCCCGAGAAGGCGGCGATCGTGAATCGTCCGCGCATCTTCGCGGATCCGAAGACGGGTGCCATTTCGGGCTTGTGGCAGGGTGGCGATCACGGGCCAGGAACACAGAGCTCGCGGATGACCAACCAGTGTCATGACATCACGGTCCTTACCGAGGTTGGACTGGCGGCGGGTGCCTGCTCGGGCAATGGCATCCTGCTCGACATCTCCGACCCCGTGAATCCGGTCCGGCTCGACCATGTGACCGACAAGAACTTCGCGTACTGGCACTCGGCGACGTTCAACAACGATGGAACCAAGATCGTGTTCACCGACGAGTGGGGCGGCGGCGGCCGTCCTCGTTGCCGCGCCACCGACCTGCCGACCTGGGGCGCGGATGCGATTTTCGATATCGTCGACAAGAAGCTGCGCTTCGGCGGCTACTACAAGATGCCGGCGGCGCAGACCGAACAGGAGAACTGCGTCGCGCACAACGGCTCCCTGATTCCGGTGCCGGGCCGGGACATCATGGTGCAGGCGTGGTATCAGGGCGGCGTGTCGGTGTTCGACTTCACCGATTCCGCCAACGCGCACGAGATAGCGTTCTTCGACCGTGGGCCCGTCTCGGACAAGGAGCTGGTGTCCGGCGGTTACTGGTCGACCTACTGGTACAACGGGAACATCTACGGCGCCGAGATCGCGCGCGGCCTCGACGTCTTCCGATTGACGCCGAGCGAGCACCTGACGCAAAACGAGATCGACGCCGCCACGCTGGTTCGCTTCGAGGAGTTCAACTCGCAGCAGCAGCCGCGCGTCACGTGGCCGGCGACGTTTGTCGTCGCGCGCGCGTATCTCGATCAGCTGACCCGGAGCAAGGCGCTGCAGGCGGATCGCGTGACAGCGATCAAGAGTGCCATCGACCGTGCCGACCGGCGGTCTCCGGCTCGCGCCGATCTCGACGCGCTCGATACGCTCGCGTCGCAGCTCGACAAGGAGGCTGGAGCAGCAACCGGTCGCGACGCCATGCGCATGCAATCGCTGGCGTCCACGCTCAAAGAGCGAGTGTCACGGCTTCGCTGACATTGGTCAGTGGCCAGTGGCCGGTGGCCGGTGGCCGGTTTGCCGGTTGCCGGCTGCCAGCAGCGTTCAGTCGCGCCGCCGGCCAGCCGACGCGACTGTTTGCGGAGCAAACCGTGTGGAGCACGCCGTCGCACCCCAACGCGCAAAGTCCGCGCGTTGGGGACCCCGCGGGCGCGATCACGAAAAACGGCGCGCAGGCGAGAGACAGCGCGTGGGGATGGGGCCCCCACGCGGCGTTCCACCGTCGTTACGCCGGAGCGACGTTTTTCCGGCGTGCGGAACCCGGTTTGTGGAGCAAATAGTCGCGTCGAGCATGCTCGGCGCGATCGCTAAGTCGACCGGAGCTACGCTCCGGCCTGCTCCACACGGTTGTCTCCGCAAACGGCGGCTTCGACCTGGGCACGCGCGTGACGAATTGAGTTCTTGACGAGGGTTATTGACAGTGGTTCTTTACATTTCTACAATGGTTCTTTACAATGGTTCTTGACGACAGTTCTGCAGAACCTCCGTAAAGAACCTCGTGAAGAACCTCCGTGAAGAACCTCCGTGAAGAACCTCCGTGAAGAACTTCCGTCCAGAGTTTCTCACCTCGCACGCAGATAGGTTCCAGGCGCCGTTTCAGTCACCTCGCCCGCGTGCGATGAGCCGTTCGAGATGAAGCTCCGCGGATCGCCTTTCCACCCCATCGACAAACAGCAACGTGACGTGCGGCCGGTAGACGAACCGGTGGGCGACGATGTCGTCGAGCGTGCGGGGCTGGTCGAGAAAATCGAGGAGGGCTTGCTCGCGGCGAGGGATGACGGCCTCGTACTCGGCCAGCAGCGCAAGAAACTCGTGACGGCCGTCTACGACGCCACGATGGTGAAAGGTGACGAACCAGCGGGCGTCGAGGTCGCGGCACTTGCGCAACGTCTGTTCGAAATCGTCCAGGCTCGACCACGCATCGCCGTAGTACGGGCCAAACCCGGTCAGGTCGATGTCCGCGAGATACATCACGCCGTGAGGCTCGATCAGAATCCCTGAGTGTCCGCGAGTATGTCCGGGAAGATGAACCACGTGGAGTTTCGTGCTGCCAAGATCGAAGGTGTCTCTGTCACCATACGCCGTCGCGTCGGGGCGCGGCGTGTAGTGGAAGCTCTCGAGCACCTCGTCCCTCCACTCTCCTTCAATGGAAGGCGGCAGGCCGTAAATCCGCATCAGCCCATCGATTGAGTCGAGCCCCAGCTTGTCGGCCTCCGGTACTGCGATCGGCGCGTTGGGATAGCGACAAACACCTGCCAGGTGATCCTCGTGGCAGTGGCTGATCAAGATCGGAATCGGCTGCCGGCACCTCCATCGCGTCCGCCAGACTCAGCGACGGATCGATGATCATCGTGCTGTCGCGGCCTTGCACGATGACTGAATTGCCGTGCGGGTAACGCCCGCCGCTGGTGCCGCGCAACACGCGAATACCGTCTACGTCGAGTAAGAAATCACGAGGGTTCTGCACGAGGTCTACGGTTCTCCACGTGACGGTTCTTTACGAAGGTTCTGGACGGACGGTTCTTCACGACGGGTTCTTCACGAGAGATTCTCCACGAAGGTTCTTCCGAACCATCGTCAAGAACCATTGTGGACGAACCATCGTCAAGAACCATTGTCATGAACCTTCGTCAAGAACCCTCGTCAAGACCGACGTCAAGAACCACCGTTGAGTACTTCAGCGTGCGCGAAGAGCGCGGGCACGCCGCCGGTGTGGAGAAATACGACGGTGGTCCCGGCATCGACCTCGCCGCGCCTCACGTGATCGATGAGGCCGGCCATCGCCTTGGCCGTATAGACCGGGTCGAGGAGTATCCCCTCAGTCGACGCGAGCAGTCGAATCGCTTCGAGACATTCCGGAGTAGCGATCCCGTAGCCGGCCCCGATGTAGCGCTGGTCGGTAACGAGATCATCTTCGGTCACCCGCGTGGTGACACCGGCGATCGTGGCGGCTTCGTTGGCGATCCGAAGCGCGCGTGCCTTTTTGAACGACTCGCCGCCGCTCACGGCGACACCGCAGACGGCAAAGGGCGCGGCGTGAATCTTCGCGCCCAGGGTCAGTCCCGCCTGCGTTCCGCGCGACCCGCTGGCGTAATAAAGCCGCGTGGGGTGCACATCCAGTGAGTGCAGTTGTTCGACCAACTCGAGCGTGCCGGTGATGTACCCGAACACGCCGATGGCGCTCGAGCCACCCACCGGGATGAAGTAGGGACGCTGCCCGCGTGAGCGCAGCTCCTGCAGGACCTCTGCGACCTTGGCTTCTTCGACGTCGCTCGTCGCCAGCAGCGGATCGGCTGGCGGCGGAATGAAGTGGATGGTCGCACCGAACAGTCGATCCAGGAGCAGGTTGCCTTGCACGACTGGGCGGTCGCCGTCGGCCGTCAGGATCAACACGACGTCGAGCCCGGCCGCGCGCGCGGCCGCCGCCGTCATGCGCGCGTGATTCGATTGAACGGCGCCGGTCGTGACGACGACATTCGCGCCGTGTGTGAGCGCATCAGCGATCAGGAATTCGAGCTTGCGAGCTTTGTTGCCGCCGAGCGCGAGACCGGTGAGGTCGTCGCGCTTGATCAGAATCCGGGGACAGTTGGCGCCCAACGCCGCGCGCAGTCGATCGGCCGGCTGCAGCGGAGTGGGGAGAGTTGCGAGAGAAATGCGAGCGGGAAGGCGCACCGGGGCAGTTTACTAGGACTGTTCACAGCAGTAGGACTCGCTCGCCTTCGGCTCGCGCCCACGAATCCTGATGAGCAATCTGAAGCGGCGGCCGACCGGCCGCCGCCCCCACGAGCGGAGCGAGCCCCACGAGGCGCGCAGCGCCGAGCCCTACGAGCGCCCGAAGGGCGCGAGTCCGTTCGTCACCCTTTGTCAGGGCACGGTGCATTGCTGTAGCCGGATCGGAAGGCGCTCACCGTGCCGGCCTCCGGATCGAAGCGGTGACGCCACACGCAGGCCGTGTCGTTGGCCAGCAGGTGAATCGAGATCGATGGCGTCTCGGACACCGTCTCGACGTAGTGAATGTCACCGTCGGGCGGCAGCAGCGTGTAGAACTCGCCGCGTTCGATGATCTGCTGGCGCTCGATTGCCAGCGCCGCGCGTCCTTCCTCGTGCCCGTCATCGAGCCGCCGATAGACGGTCTCGTCCTGACGTCCCCGATAGAGGCCGACCAGCCCCCAGGCGAGATGGTCGTGCACCGGCGTCCGCTTCCCGGGCGGAATGACCAAGGAGAACAGGCAGAGCGAGCCGTCTTCGGCGCGATAAAGCGCGTACTGACCGATGCCACCGCCCATCCCGCTCTTGGCATCCGGGACCGAATACTCCTCCGGAAGCCAGCCGTCGGCGGCGAGCAGACGCGCAAACGGCCCGCGTAAGCGCTCAACCCGTGCCCGAACGTCGGAAACCCGACGCGACATGCGCTCGGTCTCGGCGATCAGGTCGCGCACTTCGGGGACGTCGACGATGAATCCGAAGTGATGGGAGGATGGGTGGGACAAATCGCACATGATGCCCGCTCCGCTCTTTGAAACTGGCCACCGGCTGCCGGCTGCCGGCTGCACTGATCACTGATCACCGATCACTGATCACTGGTCTTCGGTTTGAACGGCGTCGGTCCGGGCGGCGGCGTCCGCGGTGAGCCCGACTTCACCCACGCGTCGTACCGCATCCGCAGCGTCTTCACCGGATTCGCGCTCTCGCCCGGCTTGGTGTTGTCGTCCGTCACACTGAGATAGGCGAAGTACTTGCCGTCGTTGTGCGTGACGCCAACTTCGTCCGTCTTGTCGGCAATGGCAATGTAGGCGACGTGAGCGGTCCGGTTGTCGCACGGCAGGTGTTCGAGCGGGTTGTTGCCGCAGTTGCATCGATGGTCGCCGCCGCTCGCGTCAGCGGCTTCCATCGCCGCCATGACTCGGTCCGCCAGCGTGCCGGTCGCGCGGGTAAACGCCAGGGCCGCCAGGTGCATCACCTGATCGCCGAGCAGCGTGTTGCCCTGCACCTGATAGTAGATGTCGGGGCCGACGCGACCGCCGAAATACAGCGACGAGACCGAGTTGCCGCTGCCACTAAACCCGACGCGATTGTTCTGCGCGGTGATCGTGCCGCCGTTCGGGATGGACAGGATGCCAAACTGTCGACGCTCGATGCTTGCATCCTTCTTGAGCAGCGCCAGAATGTCAGCCGGCGGCGTGCCTTTGCGGATCTCGTTGTAGACCAGCATCTGATTCTCACGCGTGTTGTCCACGCCGGCCTGACAGGCCGCCACGCCGACGCCAGGGACGATGACCGCCTGAACGTCCATGAGATCGCGAGCGCCGTTGGGTTCGCGCTTCGGGAAGCCGGCCTGGCGCACACACGTCGCCGACGCGATGATCACCTGACCTGTCCGTGCATCGACCGCGATGACTGACCAGGTCGCATACGCGGTCGAGTGGCCGGCAAAGAACAACAGCAGCGCAAGACCAATTCTCCTCACTGAAGTCTCCTTTCGGGGCCGAAGTCTAACAGCACTTCGGCCGCTGGCCACCGGCCGCCGGCCACCGGCAACCGGCCGCCGGCTGCCGGCTGGCATTGGCGTTGCTTTCAGCACTGCAGGAGTACTGCTATGCCTGAGGCGGCCACACTCAAACGCGCACGTAAAGCGAAGCGAACCGGCAAGGCACCATCCACTCAGGCGGGCGAGTTCGTTCGCGAAGAAATCCATCACGTGCGCGAAGGAAAACACGGCGCACGGTCGGCCAAACAAGCGATTGCCATCGGCCTGTCGAAAGCGCGGCGGGCTGGCGTCAAGCTTCCGAGTCCGCCGGCGAGCGCCAAGAAATCGACCAGGCGGAGTGCCACAGCTGCGGCACGGGCGGCCAAACGTGGGAAGAAGCCGTCCATCAAGCGTTCGCGAGCGTCACTTCGAAAGCTGAAGCGTGAGGGTCGCTCGGCCGCCTCCTCGACCGCACTTTCACGGCAAGCACGCGCCAGTGCTCGTCGTCGGTCCGCGGCGGCTCGCAAGGCAGCAGCCCGCCGTGCGGTGAGGACCAAAGGGGCGAGTCGTCGCCGGCGGGCGGCCGTCTAAAACAGGAGGGCAGGGCCTAAGGCCCGCGAGTGGAATCAACGCTTGGAAAGGATTGAACACCTTGCGAATCGCACAGATCGCACCGCTCAGCGAGAGCGTGCCCCCCCAGCTTTACGGCGGCACCGAGCGGGTCGTGGCATACCTCACGGACGAACTGGTTCGTCAGGGACATTCCGTCACGCTCTTTGCCAGTGGCGACTCCCGAACGTCGGCGAAGCTCGTCCCGATCTGCCCGACCGCGGAACGCCTTGCCGGCTGTCGCGATTACCTCGCCGGTCTCGTCTTGCAAATCGAAGAAGTCACGCAGCGCGCGCAGGAGTTCGACGTCCTGCACTTTCACATCGCCCAACTGCATTTCTCGATGGCCCGCCGGCTCCGGAGGCCGCACGTCACGACGTTGCACGGCCGATTGGACATGCCGGAGCTGGTGCCGCTCTACCGGGAGTTTTCGGATGTCCCGGTTGTCTCGATTTCTGACGCCCAACGAATTCCGCTGCCCGATGCGGGCTGGCTTGGCACCGTGTATCACGGCCTGCCGCGCGAGCTGTTACGGTTCCATCCGGAAGCGGGGCAGTACCTGGCGTTTCTGGGGCGAATCTCGCCAGAAAAGCGAGTGGATCGTGCCATCGCCATCGCCACCGCGTGCGGCTGGCCCTTGAAAATCGCGGCCAAGATTGATCCCGTCGATCGAGATTACTTCGACCAACACATCCGAGCGCTGCTCGATCACCCGCTGGTCGAGTTCATTGGCGAGATCGACGAATCGCAGAAGAGCGAGTTTCTTGGTCGTGCGAAAGCTCTGCTCTTCCCGATCGATTGGCCCGAGCCGTTCGGGCTCGTGTTGATCGAAGCGCTGGCCTGCGGTACTCCGATCGTCGCATTTCCCGGCGGGTCGGTGCCGGAGATTCTGGAGGACGGGGTGACTGGATTCATCGTTCGGGATCTCGATGAAGCCGTCGCAGCCACTCGCGAGATTGAGCGGCTCGACCGCGCGGCGTGTCGCTCATCGTTCGAACGACGATTCACGGCGTCCCGCATGGCGTCCGATTACGTGCGACTCTATGAGCAGCGCATCGGAAAAGCTGACACAGACCTTGTCGCCTGATCGGGAGCCCCTGATGGCAGAAACGGTTCGCCTCGACGAACAGTTCTACATCGTCGCCGAAGCCGAGCGTTCGACGACGCCGCTTCGCGTGCTGAAGCAGGGCGACAGCTTCGCCGTCTTCGACACGCATGGTGACATCACGCCAGAAACCTCGACCGAGCAAGGGCTGTATCACAGCGGCACGCGGTTTCTCTCGCGGCTCGAGCTCCTGCTTGGTCGGCGCCGCCCGTTGCTCCTCAATTCGATGATCAGCGAGGACAACGTGGTGTTCACGGGCAATCTCACGAACCCCGACATCCTGCGCGACGGCCACATCATCGTGTCTCGCGGGGAGATCCACATCCTGCGCTCGCGTGTGCTGTGGAATGGCGGCTACGGCGAACGCATTCGAATCTCCAATCATTCGCTCCACCCGATCGAGGTGCCCCTCACGGTTCATTTCGACGCTGATTACGCCGACGTGTTCGAAGCGCGCGGGTCGAGCCGGCCCCGGCGGGGTCGCCGCCTGCCGGACCGTCGCGGTGCGGAGTACGTCCTCGGCTACATCGGCCTCGATGGTGTCGAGCGGCGGACGATTGTCCGCTGGAGCCAGCAGCCGGACCGGCTGGAGGAAGGGTCGGCGAAGTTTCTGGTGGCGCTCAACCGGCATGCAGGAGCAGACCTGGAATTGAGCGTTGGCTGCGAGACCGACGGCACACCCGCGGTCACGTATCACTTCGGCGATGCCGTGGCACAGTCCAAGCAGCGAGTGGCTGACTCCGAAGTTCAGGAGTGCGTCGTTTCGAGCTCGAACCAGGCCTTCAATCGGTGGCTGCGGCGGTCGTCGGCCGACCTGCGCATGATGATGACCGAGACGCCGTATGGTCGCTATCCGTACGCCGGAATTCCGTGGTTCAGCACTCCGTTCGGTCGCGACGGCCTCATCACCGCGCTCGAGTTACTTCCGCTGGCGCCGTCGGTCGCTCGCGGCGTGCTCACGTTTCTCGCGGACACGCAAGCCACGACCCGATCAGATCGGCAGGACGCGCAACCCGGAAAAATTCTGCACGAAATGCGGAGTGGCGAGATGGCGGCGCTGGGCGAGGTGCCGTTTGGGCGTTATTACGGCAGCGCCGACGCCACGCCGCTCTTCGTCATGCTGGCACACGCGTACTTCGAGCGAACGGGGGACGCCGACTTCATCGACACGCTGTGGCCGCACGTGCTCGCTGCACTCGATTGGATTACCGAAAACGCCGATCGGCGCCGCGATGGCTTCCTTACTTACGAACGACGAAGCGAGACGGGGTTGGTTCAGCAAGGGTGGAAGGACTCGTACGACGCCGTCTTCCACACCGATGCCTCACTCGCCGAGCCGCCCATCGCGATGTGCGAGATTCAGGGGTATTGCTACGCGGCCTGGAAGGGCGCCAGGCAGCTCGCCATCGCTCGCGGCGATCACAAGGTGGCCGCCCGGTGGGACGCGAAAGCCGAACGTCTGCGGGCCGATTTCGATCGTGCCTTTTGGTGTGACGAGCTCGGCACCTATGCGCTGGCGCTCGATGGCGAAAACCGTGCGTGCCAGGTGCGCACGTCCAACCCTGGCCACGCCCTGTTTGCCGGAATCGCCTCGGCGGATCGAGCCGCCCGGGTCGCCGAGGCACTGCTCTCGGACTCTTCCTTCGCGGGGTGGGGTGTCCGAACGGTTTCTGAGGGGGAAGCGCGCTACAACCCCATGTCGTACCACAACGGATCGATTTGGCCGCACGACAACGCGGTGATCGCCTCAGGGCTGGCGCGCTACGGCTTCCAGGAGGCAGCCTGTCGAATCATGAATGGCATGCTGGATCTCAGTGCCGCGGTCGATCTCCATCGGCTGCCGGAGTTGATCTGCGGATTTCATCGCCGGGAGGCCGAGTTCCCGACGCTGTATCCAGTGGCGTGTGCACCACAATCGTGGGCCGCCGGGGCGGTCTTCATGATGCTCGCGGCATGCCTCGGTCTTCGGATTGACGCCGCGGCTCGGCGCGTCACGTTGACGCGCGCGCTGCTGCCCGAGTCGATCGAGTGGCTGCGCCTCACGAATCTCTCGATCGGCGATGCGTCGGTCGATCTCCTTCTCAGTCGGCATCCCTTCGACGTCGGCATTACGGTTCTTCGTCGAGACGGGGATGTGGAGATCGTGGGGGTGAAGTAGGGCCGCGGCTTTCGCCGCGGAAGGCCGGCCTCACGGCCGGAGGGCCGCTGCGCGGAAGGGGACTGCTGACGCAGCAGTGGGACTGGTCCCAGCAGTGGGACTCGGGGCTTCGCCCCTCGTTGGGGCCTCGGTCGGCTTCTGTCCATCTCGGACGATTTGCTCGAATATCAACAGAACAACCTCCACAGCGGGTGTGAGGCGAGCCGCACGGCGAGCCACCTACGAGGCGCAAAGCGCCGAGTCCCACTGCTGTGACCAGTCCCACTGCTGTGACCAGTCCCACTGCTGTGACCAGTCATGCTGCCGTGAGCAATCCTCGGCAGCCGCGTGCATCGCCGGTAATCCAGCTGTGCTACACTATCCGCTCCCTCCCCGAGGTCCCCAGCCCTCGCAACCATATAGATTCACCGCTCGACGTGTCTCTGTGCTCGTCGTATTGCCCGAGGACGGTACTCATGAAGTCGATAAAAACAGTCGGCCTCGCGTCGCTCATGCTCGCCATTCTGGTCTGCCCGCAACCGGCGGTCGCGCAGGCGCCCTATCAACCGTTCCTGAACGTCACCGCCGTCGGATCGAGAGTGACCATTCAATGGACCCCTATTGCGGGGGCGCAGGGTTACCACATCCAGGTTGGCACGGCACCGGGGGCGACCAACATCGGTTCGACCAACGTCCCCAATTCGACCACGTTCGGTGTCGTCGATGCTCCGCCGGGAGTGTACTACCTTCGAGTCCGTGCCTTCGCAGGTACGCTCTCCGGACCGTTCTCGAATGAAGCCAGCATCGCCGTCGGTGGCAGCTGTGCACCGCCGGCAGCCCCAGCGGCATCGTCTTTCGTGTCCGGCTCGAATATGACGATTAGCTGGGGCGCGGTGCCGAACGTGCTCGGATACCGCGTGGAGTTCGGCCGAACGCCGGGCGCCGTTGAGCACGCGCAGAACGTCCCTCCGAACGTGACATCGGTTACGGGGAGTGTGCCAATCAGCGGGACGTTCTATGCCCGTGTTCTGGCGGGCAATTCCTGTGGCATCTCGACCGGCAACGAAGTGGCGTTCACGATTGCCGGCGGGAGCGGTCCCCGCACTCCGGATCCGCCGCCAGGTGGCCGCCTGCCCATGCCGGGGTACGGGCCAGCCGTGGCCCAGGCGGTGGCTGCCGCGTTTCCAGGCGATCTGCAGAGGTCATGCGTGGAAGCTGGCGGCAACAACATCTGGCTCTTCCGACTCGTTCACGCGTTGCGACAGCACGACAGCCGCTGGGGCCTCAACTGGAAGCGCCAGGTCTTCGGCGACATGTCGCAAGACATCGTGACCTACAACTACGGCGCCGGACCGGACGAAGACACTCGCAATGTCTACGGCATCGATGTCATCGTCGGGCACTGTGGCCCGCGGCCGGGCTGGAACTGGCACGACGTGACAGATCCGAATGGTGCGGGCGCGCGATGGACGCTGCGGCCGTACTTGGCCGCCGGGTTCCCCCCTTAAACTCGAGTTACAAGTTACAAGTTGCAAGTTACAAGTTCCTGCGAGCTGCTCATCACCAGCCGGGCGCTCACAAATAGGCGAAGCCGTTTTGAACTTGTAACTTGTAACTTGTAACTGACACGAGTGATTCTGAAGCGTAACTAGTCGGCGCTGTGTAATCCCTTCCCTCTCACGCTGTCGGCCGCGATTCGACGATCGAGCTGGGGCGCGCGATCCGCGAGCCTCACCCCGCGGCATCTGATTTGCTCCTCGTGGCTCCCACAGCTTCGCTGTTCAGTTCCGACAGTCCCGCCGCTCCCTCCCTCGCAGCGCTGTCACGGACTTCGACAGTTGCCGCACCACCAGCTCACGCGTGGCGGCGACAACGAGATCCACTCGATCCCATCCGGTGGCTCGGGTGCAACGCGATACGCATTCACTGCGTCCTACCGGAAGGCATCACGGATGCTGTGTTGGTCGAGTTTGCGGGGAGGATCTGCATGCTGACGACGCGACACGTTTTCGGATGGGCGCTGTGCTTTTGTTTGATTGTCCCATCGCTCACCGCACCGAGTCTGGCGAGAGCATCTAGCGCCCGTCAGGACGAGCCGCGCGCCAGCGTGAGTGTGGTCGTCCGATGGAATAACGCATTGCTCGAGGCGATTCGCCGAACAAATTTTCGACCAACGTGGAGCGCACGCGCGCTTGCGATTGTGCACACGTCAATGTTCGATGCATGGGCGGCTTACCACCCGACCGCGGTTGGGGTGCATTGGACGACTGATTTCCGGCGCCCTGTCGAGGAGCGTTCGCAGGCGTTCAAGGATGTGGCCGTGAGCTTCGCCGCCCATCGTGCCCTGAGTGATCTGTTTCCGTCACAACAGGCCGCACTCTTCGATCCGCTCATGGTGGAGCTGGGACTCGATCCGCAGGATGAGACGCTCGACCCCTCCACGCCAGCCGGAGTCGGCAACGCAGCCGCTGACGCCGTGCTGACGTTTCGGCACGACGATGGAGCAAATCAGCTCGGAGACATGAACGGTGGCGCGCCGTACTCGGACTACACGGGATACTCACCGGTCAACACGCCCGAGCTATTGAGCGACCCCAATCGCTGGCAGCCGCTGCGCGGTGCCGACGGGGTGCAGCAGATCTTCCTCGGTCCGCATTGGCGTCGCGTCAGGCCGTTTGCGCTGTCTTCGCCGGATCAGTTCCAGCCCCCGCAGCCGCCTCAGTTCCCCGAGGGCGAGTACTACCGCGACGTCGAAGCCGTACGGCTCATGAGTGCCAGGTTGACCGATCGGGCCAAGGTCATCGCGGAGTACTGGGCGGATGGGCCGAATACCGAGACGCCGCCCGGACACTGGAATTTGTTCGCGCAGTTCGTGTCGCAGCGTGATTCACATACGACAGACGAGGATGTCGTGATGTTTTTTGCGCTTGGCAACGCGTTGCTCGACGCCAGCATTACGGTGTGGGACTGCAAGGTGGTCTACGATTACATCCGCCCGATTTCAGCCGTGCGCTTTCTTTATGCCGGAGAGATGATCGAAGCGTGGGCTGGTCCCTTTCAGGGCACTCAGTTGATCCGGGGCGAGGACTTTCGCAGTTATATTGCGACGCCGCCCTTCGCTGAATACACCTCGGGCCACAGCGCCTTCAGCGCCGCCAGCGCGGCGATCCTCAGAGCGTTCACCGGCGAGGCGCACTTCGGAGCGTCGGTGGTCTTCGCCCCAGGATCGTCGACGATCGAGCCTGGTGCGGTTCCTGCGTCGAGTGTGACGCTCGCGTGGCGAACGTTCGAAGAGGCGGCTGACGAAGCCGGTTTGTCGAGACGGCTTGGCGGCATCCACTTTCGCAACGGCGACCTCGAGTCGCGCGAGATAGGGAAGCGCGTCGGCCAACAGGTCTGGGCCAGGGTGATGGAGTATCTGGCCGGCCGGACCACCGAGGACGCTCGCTGAGCTCTCCAAGGTTCCAGGGTTCCAAAGTTCCAAGGTTCCAAGGTTCATAGTGCTCCGATGCTCGACCATGAGCCTCGAGAACCCGGGAACCCTAGAACTCTGGAACCCTGGAACCCTGGAACTTGGAACCTTGGAACCTTGGAACCCTGGAACCTTGAAGATGTGTCAGGCGGGAACTGCCGTGTGCCGTCCGCGCGAAATCCGGCGAAGCAGCGCACCAAGCGAGCGAACTACGGCGGCAACCGCCACGACGCTAAAGATCGCTGAGAACGTGTAGTTGACGAATTCCTCGAGCGAGATTACGCGGCCTGCGAAAGTGCCCAGAATCCTCGAGCCAGCGCCCGCGTCGTCACGCCACACAAGCCACTCATGAGTGGAGGTAGCTACAAGAAAGATGAAGGCGACCCCAGTGGCAAGCCAGAGGACGCTTCCCAGTCGGTTGAATTGCGTATCGCCAGGTCGCACGAGTCGAAGCAAGTGATGGCCGAGCGCAAGTAGCTGCGCGACGACAAGCACGGGATAGAGGCGCTGCATCGCGGGCCCCCACGCGACATCGGCGGCACCAGGTCCAAACAGAAGCGTCGGGAACTTCAGGCCGAGAAGCCACCAGACGCTGACGGCTGCGGCAACGATGAATCCGGAGACCGTCGGTTCGCGCTTCCTGAGGACCGCACTGGACCGCGAAACCTGCCCGACAGCTCTTGGCACAGCGCTGAGCGCATGATCAATCCTCTCGCTCACATGGCGGACTGGAGCCGACGGAGAGCGAGGCGTCCAGTTTTCAAGCGCTCGTGAACGAGTCAGCCAGAGTTCGGCAACCGAAGCGAGCAGCGTGATCCAGCCCAGCGCCTTCAGCACGTTCGAAATCATGTGCTCACCGATCAGCTCCAGCTGCGCTGGTGACGAGCCTTCTGCGATGATCACGACCGCGCCGATTACGTGCGAGAGCACAATCAGGCCCACCACGACTTTGAGCAGCAACCAGTAGTACGGGAACAGGATGGGCCCTACCAGGTAGCGTTGTGGCCGGTAGCGCGAGGCCGTCAGCAGTGGATGACCAAACTGGCGGAGAAGCGCTTCCTGCTCGGACGCATTCAGCGCGCGTCCAAGCGCTGCTTCCTTCTCAGCGACCTGGGACTGAACCTCTTCCGAGAGCTCGCGGACGATGTCCTCGCGTTGGTCGCTCGGCAGGAAAAGCCTCAGCGTTCGAAAGTAGTTGTCGAAGAGATCCATGACAGATGCCTCAGGCGACTGACCGCGAGCCGCTCACGATTCGGTTGACCGCGGAGTTGATTTGCTGCCACTCGACAAGGAGCTCCTTCAGTACGCCCTTGCCCATCGGAGACAATCGATAAAAGCGCTTGTTGCGTTTGTCTTCTTCGCGCCACTCACTGACGAGCAGGCCTTGCGCCTCGAGTCGTCGCAACAGCGGGTAGAGCGTGCCTTCGTCGATGTTCAGGCCCCGATCCGCGAGCTCGTTCTTCAGCGTGTAGCCGTAGTGCTCGACACGAAGCTGGGCGAGCACGGCCATCACCAGGCACCCGCGCCGGAGCTCGAGGCGCAGCGCGTCGAACTGATCAGAACCCATTTGGACCTCGTTCGAGGGCTGTCATCGCCGTCGCCTGACCCATGCGCTGCATAGTGTGTGAAGTATACTGTATAGCACACAGTGATGCAGTGTCAACTGTTCCTTGGAACCCTGGAACCCTGGAACCCTGGAAACTTTGGAACCCTGGAACCCTGGAACCGTCCATTCCGGACATGAGAGTCGCCGCGCTCGGCCTCGCGCTGAGCTGCACCGCGTCGCTCGCCGCGCAGCCCGCGATCCCTCTCGACGTCGAGGCCGTCCGGACTTTCGTCGAGGATTTCTTCCCTCGAGAAATGAGGCGGCGACACATTCCGGGTGCGGTTTTCGTGTTCGTGTCAGGAGGTGTGATTGCGATTGCGCGCGGATATGGCTTCGCCGAGCTCGACGCCGCCCGACCGGTCGATCCCGAACGCACCATTTTTCGCTTGGCCTCGGTGTCGAAGACCATTACCGCGACCGCGGCCCTTCAGATGGTCGAGCGCGGGCAGCTCGATCTGCATCGAGACGTCAACACGTATCTGAAGGGTTTCCGGCTTGCCGCCACACACGGGCCAATCACTCTTCATCACCTACTGACACATTCAGCCGGCTTCGACGAGCGGCTGACGGGCATTGCGGCGCGTTCGGCTGAAGATGTTCACCCGCTCTCAGACTACCTCGCTCGGACCATGCCCCCGACGTTCGTCGAACCGGGACGGGTGATCAGCTATTCGAATCACGGACTAGCGCTAGTTGGACTGCTGGTCGAACAGGCGAGCGGTCGCCCGTATGCGGATTACGTTGACCAACATGTCTTCGAACCACTCGGCATGCTGCAGAGCGGTAGTCTCACCGGGTTTGCCCCCGCTGATCTGGCCGTGGCGTATGAAGTTGTCGATGGCCAGCATCGTGCGCTTGTGTCCGAATACCTTCAAACGTCGCCCTCTGGCATGTTCTTCACCACCGGCATCGATATGGGACGCTTTCTGATCGCGCACCTACACGGGGGAGCCTTCGAGGACCGAAGGATTCTGCGACCCGAGACCGTGTCGCTGATGCACACGACGCAATTCACACAAAGGGCCGGGACGAGCGGCTGGGCCTACGGCTTTTGGGAAGATGCGCGTGACGGGTACCGGGCGCTGTTGCACAACGGCGGTGGAAAAGGGTACCGGGCGCTCATCTACTTGATTCCCCAGCAAGACATCGGATTCTTTCTCGCTTACAACCTTGCCGACCAGCATGAAGATGGCGAACTGCTGGAGTCGTTCATCACGCATTTTCGGCGGCGCTTCATGCCTGCTGCACACGCGCGTCCAGCGCCAGTACGGGCCCATCAATCGCCCGATGCATTCGTCGGCGACTATCTGTACGTCCGTCGTGCACGCACCACTCCGGAGAAAATGATCGCCGTCGTGAATCGCTTGCGGATCGACCGTGCGGATCAGGACGCACTCGTTCTTTGGACATCACACACAGGCACGGTCGCGTTGACGCCTGTCGGGCCGGGTCTCTTTCGACGGGCGGACGGACGTGGTCTGGTCGCCTTCGGCGAAACCGATCACGCCGGATGGTGGCTGACGATGATCGCCGACAGCGGATTCCCAGCCGTCTACGAACGAATTCCGCTCGTTGCGACGTTGCGTGTGCAGGTCGCAGGGATCGGCGCGATGGCGGTCGCGTTCCTTTACGCGGCTGTGTGGGGGCCGCTCGTCACCGCGATTCGTCGAAGTCGAGTGCCTGGCGGGGAGCCAGATCGCCGGTTCAGGTGGCTGTCCGGGTCAGCCAGTGCGCTGAACCTCGGGTTCCTCATCGGCTTTCCCTGGTTCTTTCTCGGACGCATCGAGGGCGGTGTCCCGGATTTCGTCTATGGCGTTCCGATGTCTGCAAACCGCCTGCTCATCGTCCCTCCGGTGTCGGCCTTGCTGGCCGTCGGCGCCGCTGTCGCCCTCGTCCCCCTTTGGCGCGACGGGCGCCTGGCGCGCCAGACCCTTGTGACGCATACGTTGGTGGTGGTGGCGCTGCTGGCGTTCGTGGCGTTCGCATGGTTTTGGCGGCTGTTGCCAGCAATCCCTGAAATTTGGTGAGCTTCGCTGGCCGGCCACCGGCAACCGGCCACCACTGGCCACTGGCCACCGGCGGCCGATACGAACCACCTTTCCCGCTTGTGCGTAACAATTATCGAAGGTTCCAAGGTGGAACCTTGGAACCCTGGAACTCTGGAACTCTGGAACCTTTTCATGCTGGAATCGCCCCGGCTTAGCCGCCGGACGTTTGTTGTGAGCGGCGTGCTCGCTGGTGTGGGCACGACCGCATTCGTCGGTTTGTCTTCGTCGTGGCCGGCTCGTTTTCTGCGCGACCGACTCAGCGAGTTAGGCCGCGAGGTTCCAATCGCGCCGCACAAGCCGACACCGGCGTCGTGGGACGACAACGCCATCACGATCGCCTGGCTTGGGCACGCGACCGTCCTGATCAACTTTTATGGGGTTCGGATCATCACCGATCCGCTCCTGTTCCCCCGAATCGGCATCGACATGGGGATTGGCAGCTTCGGGCCCCTGCGACTGGTGAACTGTGCGCTCACGCCCGACGAGCTCCCAGAGCTGGATCTCGTGCTCGTGTCGCATGCGCACTTCGATCATCTCGACACACCGTCACTCGCCGCGGTACGGGGCAGGCCGTCAGCCGTCATGGCGAAGGCGACATCTGATCTGTTGCCACGGAGTTACTACTCCTCGGTCCAGGAACTCGGGTGGAACGAGTCCACCACGGTGAGCACACCGCGCGGTGAGGTACACGTTCGCTCGATCGAAGTGAACCACTGGGGTGCACGGCTGCAGCGCGACACCTATCGCGGCTACACTGGCTTCGTGCTCGAGCGAGAAGGACGAAAGCTCTTGATCGGTGGCGACACCGCCAACACGCCGCTCTTCCGCGGGCATCGTCCGCATGGTCCGTTCGAGGCCGCCATCATGCCGATTGGCGCGTACAACCCGTGGATTCGCTTTCACTGCACGCCGGAGCAGGCGGTTGCGATGGCGGATGCGGCCGGTGCGCGACTATTCGTGCCGGTGCATCATCAATCGTTTCAGTTGAGCCGAGAACCAGTCACCGAGCCCATCGAACGAGCGCAGCGCGCGCTGGCGGCCGAGCGCGGCCGATTGGCGTTGCGTGACATCGGCGAGACCGTCGTGATTGCAAGCTGATGAAGAATTCGACCATCCCCCTGCGCGAAGCGCTCGTCAAGCTGCTTGATTGGGAAGAGGCGCACGTTGGCTTCGACAAGGCGGTTGCCGGTCTGACGCCCGAGCAACGCGGCGCGCGTGCGCCGGGCTTCGAGCACAGTCCCTGGCAGCTCGTCGAACACCTGAGGCTCGCCCAAAAGGACATTCTCGACTTTTGCCTGAATCCAGCCTACGTGCACGAGCTCACGTGGCCCGACGACTATTGGCCTGCCGATCCGGCACCGCCCTCACCCAGCGCGTGGGACGACAGCATCGCCGGTTTTCACGCCGATCGCGAGCGGCTCGAGGCGATGATCCGCAACGACGAGATCGACCTCTTCGCCCTCGTGCCCACTGGCAAGAAAGACCAGACCTACCTGCGCGCCTGCTTGCTGGTGGCGGATCACAATGCCTATCACGTCGGCCAACTGGTGGCGGTGCGCAAGGCGCTCGGGATCTGGCCGGCGGCTTGAACGACACTTTCCGCCGTGGCTTCCGGCTTTAGCCGGAAGATCAGCCGCCCGCTGCACTCTTCCGCCTGAAGGCGGAAGCCACCGCAAGTAATAACTAGGCCAAACAGTGACGTTACTTTGGGCTGATCGGATCCCTCTTGTTCCTCTCCAGCATCCGGTTGAACGCCGCCAACTCCGTCCCCAGCGTGCGATCGAGCCGATCCGTGTGACCCTTCAGTTCTGCCACCAGCTCGGCGAAGATCGTCTCGACGTTGCCGGTCGGCCGCCCCTCGCCGGTGACCGCGACCCGCAGCAGTGAGGCGAGCCGATTGTTGGTCTTGATGGGGAAGTTCAGCGGATCCTGTCCGCTCTGGTTTCGGACCTGATATACGTCCTCTTCGACCACCGACAGCGACTGCGCGAGCTTGGCGCCGGCCTCCTGCACTTCCTTGGGCGCATCCTTCGTCCGTGCAGCGATGTCGCTCTTGATGCGTCGGATGTTGATCACGGCGAGGTTGGCTTCGTTGACCTTGTCTCGAATTCGACTGGCGAGATCCCACTGATACTGCAGGTCGGCGTCGCTGACGGGGCGCAGCGGATGTTTGGCGATCGAGAACGGTTGTGTCTGTGTCGCGCCGTCGATGGTCAATCGCACTGAGTACGAGCCCGGCAGGACCATGGGACCGTTCTGTGTCGCACCCCAGAGAATCATGCCGGGGAACGACACGACCGGCGTCGAGTTGAGGTCCCACGAGTAGCGATTCATCCCGGCCGCCATGGGCGCTCCTTGCGGCCCGCCGAAACCGCCACCACCACCGCCGCCGGGCGCCGGCGCCGGTTTGTCACCCGGCTTGGGCGGAGGCTGCCCATTGACGGTGCGCATCACTTGCCCCTTGGCGTCGAGAAACTCGATGGTCAGGGTCTTCGGTTGCGTCTTGAGGTAGTAGCTGATCCCCGCCCGGTCGAGCCCGCGGATGACATCAGCCGGTTTGAGGAGCACGACATCACCTGCTTGCGCCACTCCGAGCTGGCGCAGCGCCGCGATGTCGTCCATGACGTAGAAGCTGCGCCCGTGCGTGCCAATCGCCAACGCGTTCTTCTCGACGACGAGATCCGCCACCGGTGTGTCCGGCAATCCGTTCTTGAACGGTCGCCATCGTTCGCCATCGTCGAACGAGATGTAGACGCCGTGCTGCGTGCCGGCGTACAGCAGCCCGCGCCGCACCGGATCCTCGCGGACCGTGTGAACGTAATCATCGGCTGCAATACCGGTGATGATCTTCGTCCACGACTTCCCGTAATCGCGGGTGCGGAAGATGTGTGGTGACCGATCGCCGAGCAGCATCTTCTTGACTGCCAAGTACGCCGTCCCGTTGTCGAAAGAGGAACCGTCGATCTGACTGACGCGACCGAACTCCGGCATGTCGGCCGGCGTCACGTTGGTCCACGTCTTGCCGTGATCGCGCGTCACGTGAATGAGGCCATCGTCTGAACCCGCCCACATCACGTTGATGTCCTTCTTGCCGGGTGCCAGCGAGAACACCGTTCCGTAGATCTCCGGGCTGTTCATGTCGTGCGTGATTGGACCACCGGACTCCTGGAACGTCTTTGGATCGTGGCGACTCAGGTCGCCGCTGATCGCATCCCACGTATCGCCGCCGTTTGTGGTCCGCCAGACGCGTTGCGAGCTGGTGTAGAGAACCTTGGGGTCAACGGGCGAGAAGATGATCGGATAGGTCCACTGCCATCGCTCTTTGACGTCCTTGGACGGCTCGCCCGAGAAGAATCGTGGGTACGCTCCGACTTCCTTGAGCTCTCCCGTTCGCCGGTTATAGCGCGTGAGGAAGGTCCCGTTGTTGGAGCCGGCAAAGAACACATCGGGATCCGTGCGGTCTGGCGCAATGTACCCCGGCTCGCCGCCACCGACCGGATACGGCGCGGCCGGAGGTGCGCCGCCGAAACCGCCGCCACCGGCGTTCGTGTTGCTCGGCACACACAACGTGCTGTTGTCCTGCTGGGCGCCGCACACGTGGAAGGGCAAATGTGCGGTCGTCACGACGTGATACCACTGAGCGGTGGGAAAGTCCTGATCGCTCCAGGTCCGCTGCGCCGAGCTGATGTTGTAGCTGATGGCGCCGCCGCCGTCATTCCCCACGACGATGTGATCCGAGTCGTCGGGATCGACCCAGAGATCGTGATGGTCGCCGTGAGTGCCCTGACCGACCTGTGCGATCGTCTTGCCGGCATCCGTGGATCGAAACAGCGCCGTGTTGAGCATGTAGACCGTGTCTTTGTTGCGCGGGTCGCCGTGAACGTGCGTGTAGTAGAACGCGCGCTGGCGTACATTGCGGGACTCGTTCATCAGCCGCCACGTCGCTCCCGCATCGTCCGACACATAAAGGCCGCCCTTTTCGTTTTCGACCAAGGCGTAGACGCGATTCGAATCCGCCTTGGTCAGCGCGACGCCAATGCGACCGACGACACCCTGAGGAAGTCCCTGGTTGCGCGTAATCTCGGTCCAGGTATCGCCGCCGTCCGTGCTCTTGTACAAGCCGCTGCCCGGACCGCCGCTCGACATCTGGTATTCGATGCGATACGCCTCCCACAGAGCCGCGAAGATCACATTGGGATTGTTCTCGTCGATCGCGAGGTCGACCGCACCAGTCCGCGGATCGCGGAACAACGTCTGGCGCCACGTCTTGCCGCCGTCGGTGCTCTTGAAGACACCGCGCTCGTCGCTGGGTCCGTAGTACTGACCGAACGCTGCAACATAGACGATGTCGGGATTGGTGGGATGGACGCGTACGCGCGAGATGGCGTCGACGTTGGCGAAGCCGACCTTGGCCCACGTCTTGCCCGCGTCGCTGGACTTGTAGACGCCGTCGCCGGGCATGATGTTGCCGCGGATGCACGACTCGCCCATGCCGATGAACACGATGTCAGGGTTGGACTCGGAGACCGCCACCGCGCCGACCGAGGAGCTGGAAATCTGGCCATCCGTGACCGGCACCCAGTTGTTGCCGGCATCGACCGTCTTCCAGAGCCCGCCGCCGACGGCGCCAAAGTACGCTTCGCGCGGGCGGCTCTTCACGCCCGCCACGGCGATCGATCGGCCGCCGCGATTGGGGCCGATGCTGCGCCAGCGATAGGCGCCGAGCAACGCCTCGTCCAGCGGAGGTGTCTGCGCGTCGAGGGTCGATAGCGCGGTCGGGTGTGAACCCCAACCTGCAAGCGCGAGCACCGCCACGGTGCAAGCCGCGGGAAGATGGCGTCTGATGCTGGGAATCATCGGGCCTCCGTGCAACGAAGCAGCGAGTCTAGCAAATGGAGGTACCTAACGACCCGGAGTTGTTCCGTTCATGCCGACGGTCCGGTCGCAGGCAATGGCGCTCAGAGGGCTGGTTCTTGTGCTCCTCCTCTCCGCGGTCGTCCTGTCGGCCCCGCCCGGCGCTTCGGGCCCGTCGAACGCCTGTGAACAATCGCTTGGGTGACCGGGTTGTTCGTGCAGTAGTGGCGAATCACCAGCGCCGGCCGACTCCGCTGCCAGGCCGTTTACCTGCACCTGATCACGGCGCTCAGAGGGCGCTGCCATCCGAGTGGTCCGCATCGGCTGCGCACTCCGCGGGACGTGCGAACCGAACCTCCTGTTTCGGCAAACCAGCGGCGCCCACACGCTCAACCGAACTTCATCGAGCGGTTCTCTTGTGATCGTCGGAACGTCCGCATCGGCGCCAGCGAAGCGGCTCGTACCATCAAGTGGACCTCACCGCGCAGCGCCCTTACTGGCCGATGGTCGGGCCCTCCGGCGTCGACAGCGCGGCCCGTCCACGTAGTGGCCTTCCGCCCGAAGAGCGGCCTATACTGGTAGCGCGCGAGGGGCGCATCCAGTCCGCGGAAAGGGCCGTGCCCACCCACAGTCGTTCGACAACACGAACCTTCTTTCAAGCCTGACAGTGCGGACTCCAGGCGTGTGATGAAAGGAGATTCGTATGTATCCCAATCCGCAAGACGCGCTCCCTCTTCCGTCACGCCCCAACGGCGAGCAGTACAAGAAACTCGCCAAAGAGCTGGTGAAGGCGTGCAAGTCGAATGATGCGACTGCCATTCGCAGCTGGGCCACGCAGTGGATTCATGCGCTGGCGGCGTTGCACAAGGAACCGGGCGCGTTACGGGACGAACGTGAGGTTACGGCGCGGGCCGACCAGGTCGAGCAGTTTGCCCGACAGAAGCTGACCGGGGGTGCGGGCTCGAGATGCGCACTGACCGATGCGCAGTTCGTAATTGCCCGTGCTCACGGCTTCCCGAGTTGGCCGGTCTTCGTGGAGCACATCGAATCGCTGGCACGCGCCAGTTCGCCGACCTCGACCTTCGAAGCCGCCGCCCACGCCGTCGTCTCGGGCGACATCTCGACGGTCGGGCGTCTCCTGCAAGAGCAGCCGGAACTAATCCGGGCGCGGTCAACACGCGAGCACAGGGCCACGCTTCTGCATTACGTCTCGGCCAACGGGGTTGAGAACTACCGCCAGGTATCGCCAAAGAACATCGCGGAGATCACCGAGTTGTTGCTCGCGGCCGGCGCCGACGTCGACGCCGAGGCCGACGTCTACGGAGGCGGCTGCACCGCGCTCGGTCTGGTCGCCACAAGCGCACCGCCGTTCATCGCCGGCGTGCAGCAGGACGTGATTGACGTGTTGCTCAAACATGGCGCGACGATGGATCGGAACGGTGCCGCCGGCAACCAGCAGTCGCTGGTTCGCGGCTGCCTCGCGAATGGCCAGCCCGCGGCGGCCGCGTACCTTGCGAGCCGCGGCGCTCCGGTCGACCTCCCGGGCGCGGCTGGCCTGGGCCGTCTCGACCTCGTGAAGGAACGGATCGACCAGGATGGTGGGCTCACCGAAAATCAGGCAACCGCGAGAATGAAGGATGCCTTCTCGTTGGCCTGTGCGTACGGTCGATCGGAGGTCATCGATTTTCTCCTCAACGGCGGTTTCGCCGTGGACGAGGAGCTCAAGGGCCATGGACAAGGGCACACCGGTCTCCATGTCGCCGCCTACCACGGACATGTCGATGCCGTTCGGACGCTGCTGCGCCACGGCGCACGCGTCGATGTGACCGACAAGACCTGGGGCACGCCGCCGCTCGTCTGGGCGCTGACCGGCTGGAGCGGCAGGCCTACGAGCGAGGAACGCTACTACGACGTGGTGGCTCAGCTCGTGGCAGCGGGCGCGACGGTGAAGCCTGAACTGCTCGAATGGGACAGGGCGCGTCAGGATCCGAGAATGCTCGCCGCACTCGGGATCGACGCTACGCAGTAACTCGAGCAGTTCCACTGCCCAGCCTCGCTAGACGTCGAGCACGCGCGCTTTGACCTTTCTCACTGGGCCCCAACGTCGTAATACAAAGGAGCGTCGGGCACGTCTCCCTGGATGAGCCGCTCGCCTTCGAGCTCAGGGTGCGCGTCGTAACGCTCCACGGTCAATCGATACACCTGGCCCGCGGGGCGACGTGATTCCTTCAGCACCCGCGAATCGCGTATCCCCCAGTGGGCCACGTTGATCTGCGTGCCGGGTTGGTTGCCTTCGACCACATTGACGATCTCATAAGTGCTGACAACCAGCGCATGGCGGTAGGGCGCGATCGACTCGGGCGTGGGGACCTGGCCCGCCGATACCAGACGCGCGTCGACCACCATTCGCGCCATCGACTTGCTGTCGCCCGTCGCGGCGGGCCCCAAGCGACCGCTGGCATGCTGCGGATGTGGTACTTTGCTCGCGGTCGATCCACACGTCCGGATAGGCGTCGCCGCCGGCATTGCTCGTAACACGCGCCCACGCTTCGATCTCCGTGAAGTCGTCGCGAAATCGCCCCAGCCAGATCTCGGCCTGCTTGCCGCCGCTGCGGACCTGGTTTGCACCGCCCTGGTCGTATGGTCCGGACATGACCATGAACCGCGGATGCCGCGCCCACCGCGGGTGATAGACCTCCGGGTTGGCGAAGCCGGGCGCGCGGTTGATCGGCACGGTCCAGCGACGATCGCGGTTGAGGTCGACCATTCGCAGGTTGCGATGCGCACCGTCGAAATACCACAAGAGCGGGGCGCCCACGTCGTTCAGCGCGGTCCAGCAGCCTTCACCGATCTGCCGCCACGACCCGGTCGTGAGGTCGGCGACGCCCGCCGCCGGCCAAGGAAACAGACCGCCGGCGATCGATCCGTCAGGCGAGACCTGGAACGTGTCGAACGACACCACGCCACGATTCCACACCAGCTCTCGTCGCGAGGGTTCGTCGAGACGAACCCGTGTCACCGTGCCGACGCCTGAACTCGCGGATCTCTGAACCGATGTAGACCCACTCGCCACCGTCGCGCGGATCCTCCCAGACGCTGAGCGCGATGCCGCGGTCGAACCGGCGCTGCCCAGTGCCATCGAAGCCCACGACGAACACGGAGGGATCGCCAAGCTCTGGGTGCGTCGAATACACCACGCGATCGCCGCGTGGGGTCAACAGCGGCTTCACATAGCTCCCCTTCTCGGCCAGGATCGCGCGCTCCCCGCGCCCATCGTCGCTATCGAATCCCATCAACGTCAGCTGATTGCTCATCGCGTAGGGATCGCTGCCGTCACCCTGGACCCAGACGACGCGTGTGTGCGCGCTGGTGAGGCCATGCACCTCAGCGGCGGCGCCCTCGCGTGGTGGCGCCGAACGGCAGGAGGCCAATGTCGGAAGAAAGACGCACAGCGCGAGTAAGGAGAAGAGCTTTGAGACCACGTGAGTCGATCGTAATACGAGTCGGCGAGGCTACGCCTCGGCTGCGCAGCACATGTAGCGTGGCTCCGCCTCGCTAGCGGCAGTATTGGTTTTGCCCCGCCTCCGGCGGGGCCTCGGAACGGCGTTTGCTTTCGGCCGATGACATGGGCATCACACGCCAAGCGGTGCAATACGGGCAGCGCCGGATCATGCGCAAGTTGCTCCGTTCGGTGCCATTTCTTGGTGGATTGGTCGCCGTTGCAACGGTGACCCGAGCGGTTCGCCGGAAGGGTCTGTTCGGCGGAACGCTCGATACCGCGCTCGACGTCATCCCGTTCGTGAGTGGCGCCAAAAACGTTCTGGAGATCGTCCGCGGCCGCGATTTCATCGCTGACCGACAGCGCCCAGCGCGCCGACCTTCCGCCTGAAGGCGGAAGCCACGCGATATTCTTTAGGTATTCGTTATTCTTTAGGTATTCGTGGCTTCCGGCTTTAGCCGGAAGATTGAACCGCGATACCGATCCAGCTGATACACGGTGAGCGTCTTCGCACGGACAGCCGCTCACGTGACCGCCGCGCGAACGCTGAATTGCGGTTGGCGCCACTCACCATGCTGAAGGACGTGCGCGAGGCGATCAACGGCATCCCACACGTCCGCGAAGCGGGTGTACAACGGCGCGAAGCCGAATCGCAGAATGTCGGGCGCTCGAAAGTCGCCGATCACGCCGCGTGCGATGAGCGCTTGCATGATGGCGTAACCATCACTCGGATGCGCGAGACTGACCTGGCTGCCGCGGGCGTTGCTTTCGCGCGGCGTCACGACTGAAAGGCCGTCTCCGGCGCACCGCGATTCCACCAGGTCGATGAACAGCGCCGTCAGGCGTAGCGATTTTTCGCGGAGCGCGGACAGTCCCCCGAACGTTTCCGCGGCCAGCACGACGTCAACGCCGCATTCCAGGGCCGCAAGCGACAGAATCGGTGGGGTGCCGCAAACGAACCGCGCGATGCCGGGCGCGGGGTGATAGTCGGTTGAAAAGTCGAACGGTGCGGCATGCCCCAACCAGCCTGAGAGCGGCTGCCGCCATCCATCTCGGTCCATGCGCTCCGTGAGCCGGGGGTGGACCCACAGGAATGCGGGAGCGCCTGGACCGCCGTTGAGGTATTTGTACCCGCAGCCAACAGCGAAGTCAGCCGCGTCCTCGTCCGCCCCGCGACCTCCCAGATTGACCGGAACCGCACCGACGGAGTGCGAGAGATCCCAGACCATCAAGGCGCCGACCCTATGCGCCGCACGCGTGATCGCCCTGAGATCGTGCATACGGCCGGTGCGATAGTTCACGTGCGTCAGCATCACGACGGCCGCCGTCTCGTCGATCTGCGTGAGCAGGTCATCACTGTCGATGAGACGCAGTGAAAAACCCCGCTCGCGGGCAAGGGTATCTGCGATGTAGAGATCGCTCGGAAAGTTGGTGCGCTCCGAAACAATGCAGCGCCGTGTTGGCTCGTCGGCCTTTACGAGCGCCACGGCTGCGCTCAGCACCTTGTACAGGTTGGCCGAGGTCGAGTCGGCGACCACCACCTCGCCAGGGCCGGCACCGACCAGCCGCGCAATCTTGTCGCCAACACGATGCGCGAGCGTGATCCAGCCCGCAGTGTTCCAGCTGCGAATCAGCCCGCGACCCCACTCGTCGGAGGCAACCTGCGCGAGCCGCGCTGGCGTGACTCGGGGCAGCGGACCGAGCGAGTTGCCATCGAGGTAGACGAGGCCGGACGCATCGGCCTGGTCCAGCGCAAACTGGTCGCGCAACGACCTGAGGGGATCGGCTGCATCGAGCGCCAGGCAGTCCTCGCGTGTGATCATGCGCAACCGCTTCGTGACGATACCTCACAACGCCTTCCCTCGGCCCTGACCCGGCCGACTCGCTTCGAGGGTCGCTGAAGCTTGTAGACCGCAATCCCTTCCCGTTCTATCCTCTGGCAGCCGTGATCGGCAGCACGCTGCTTCACTACCGGATCCTTCACACGCTTGGCGCCGGAGGCATGGGGGAGGTGTATGCCGCAGAAGATACCCGGCTTAATCGCCGCATCGCGATCAAGCTGCTGCCGCCCGATACGGCAGCCGACCCGGAACGCCTCGAACGCTTCCGCCGCGAAGCGCAAGCCGTCGCCGCCCTGAATCATCCGAACGTCGTCACGATCTATTCGGTCGAGGAGGCGAACGGACTTCACTTCCTGACGATGGAGATTGTTGAGGGGAAGACGCTGGTCGATTACATCAGCGCTGGTGGCGTGGCGTGGTCAGACTTTTACAAGTGGGCGATTCCGCTGGTCGATGCCATCAGCGCGGCGCATCAACGTGGGGTCATTCACCGCGACATCAAGCCCGCGAACATCATGATCGGCAGCGGCGGGCGCTTGAAAGTTCTCGACTTTGGCATCGCGAAGTTGAAGCACTCCGGCACGGAGAAGGGTGCGGGGCTGGAGACGACGGCCCGTATGACGGCGCCGCAGGCGGTCCTTGGCACAACGGCCTACATGTCGCCGGAGCAGGCAGAGGGGAAGCCGGTTGACGCGCGCTCGGACATTTTCGCCCTCGGTGTCGTGTTGTACGAAGTGGTGGCCGGCGCCCGCCCCTTCACGGGTGACACCAGCCTGGCTCTCCTGTCTTCGATCATCAAGGACTCCGCGCCGCCGCTGACCGGGGTGCGCTCTGATGCGCCGGCAGACCTCGATCGAATCCTGCGACGGTGTCTGGCCAAAGATCCTGACCGTCGTTACCAGACGGCGATCGATCTACGCAACGACCTCGAGGACTTGCAGCAGCAGCGCTTCGCATCGCAGACCGCCGCCGAGAACGCGATATCAATCGGTACGGGTCGGCGTCGACGCTGGCTGGTCGGTCTGGCGCTGGGGGCAGTGGCGGGCATCTCTGCGTTCGTAATCTGGCAGCAACCGACGCGGCCCGCGCCGTCGAGTGCATTGCGGGCGACATTCAGTCAACTGACTCACGGTCCCGGCATCGAGTGGTTTCCCAGCCTCTCGCCTGACGGCCGATGGGTGGTGTACGCCGGCGATGGCGCCGGGAATCGAGACATTTATCTTCAGAGCGTGAGCGGTCAGACGCCGATCAACCTCACCCGAGATTCTTCAGACGATGACGACCAGCCGGCGTTTTCGCCGGATGGCGAGCAGATTGTGTTTCGTTCGACGCGCGAGGGCGGCGGCTTGTTCGTGATGGGTCGCACGGGCGAAGCCGTCCGACGACTCGCCAAGATCGGGTTCAACCCAGCGTGGTCCAGAGACGGGAAGCAGATCGCGTTCACGACGATTCGGACCGAGCTCAGGCCGCAGAACACGGAAGGCGTAAGCGAGCTCTGGGTTGTTGGCGTTGATGGGGGGGAGCCCCGGCGGCTCACGGAAGCGGACGCCGGGTTGCCTAGTTGGTCTCCTCGTGGTCAGCGGATTGCGTTTGGCGTTCGCCGCGGCGGTGATGTCCACCGCATGGACATTGTGACGATTCCAGCGGAAGGCGGAACGGAACAAGCGGTGACCGTAGACGCGCATCTCGACTGGAACCCTGTCTGGGCGCCGGACGGCCGCCACCTGTACTTTGTGAGCGACCGCGGCGGGAGCACGAATATCTGGCGCGTGCCGATCGATGAATCGTCTGGCCAAGCGGGTGGGGACCCCGAACCCATCACATCTCCGGCGCCGTTCGCCGCACATTTGACGATCTCGGCCGATGGAACGCGCCTCGCGTACAGCTCGGTGCTCGAGACGCAAAATATCCAGAATATGGAGCTCAACCCGGGCACGGGTGACCCGGTGTCGCAGCCGTTGGCCGTGACGACCGGATCACGGTTCTGGGCCAACCCGGACCCCTCCCCCGATGGTCAGTCCGTCGTCGCCTATTCGCAGGTCAATCCGGAAGGCGATCTGTACATCTTCAGGACCGACGGTTCGGGTGCACTTCGTCAACTAACGTCGGATCCCGCGATCGATCGTGTACCGCGCTGGTCACCCGATGGCGCCTGGATTGCCGCGTTCTCCGATCGGGATGGGTCCCTGCAAATTTGGAAGATCAGACCCGACGGTAGTGACCTCCAACAGATCACGAAAGTCGAGGGCGCGGGCGTCGTGGCGTGGTCACCCGACAGCGCGCGACTCGCGGTGACATTGTCACGATTCGTCGGCGCAAACGCGCCTGAGGGCGGGAGTGTCATGACGATGGCGTCCGACCGGCCGATGACGGAACAGTCGATCGATCGTTTGCCATCGAATGCCGGCACGGATCCACGATTTGTGCCCAATGCATGGTCGCCAGACGGTCGCTGGATCACAGGGCAATCGTGGTATGGCGTTCCGGGCGTTCTCGTTTACTCAGTGCAGGGTCGGACGTATGAACGGCTGTCCACCGTTGGCGAATGGCCGGTGTGGTTGGCGGACAGCCGTCGTGTGCTGTACGTCTCGCGTGGGCGCGAGTTTCACGTCCTCGATACGCAGACCCGCACCACGAAGCAGATCTTTTCGGTCCTCCGCGACACGCTCGGCCCGCCGCGTGTTACACGCGATGGGCGGCACATATTCTTTTCACGCCGCATCACCGAATCGGACGTGTGGATGGTCAATCTCCAATAACTGAATCGGTAGCACTGTTCAATCTTCCGGCTAAAGCCGGAAGCCACGGAATCCCAAACAATATCGCGTGGCGCGTGGCTTCCGCCCTCACACTGAAGCCTGGAGCCACGGAATCCCAAAAACAATATCGGGTGGCTTCCGCCTTCAGGCGGAAGTTCGGCGCGATGGCGCTCCTGATTCAGCTGTTACAGTCCACGAGTTACTAGCGGCCCGCGGATTGCGCCATCTGTTTGAAGAATGCCTCAGCGCGCTGCTTGGTTTCCTCCGGCGTAAGGTCTTCTTTGCGCGTCGCAATCCACCACGTATAGCCGGCCGGATCGGCGACGGCGCCCGCCCGGTCGCCCCAGAACTGGTCGTCAATCGGCATCTGCACCTTTGCGCCGGCGCCCACCGCGCGATTGAATAGCACGTCGCTGTTCTCGACATACATCCACAACGAGGTCGGCGATCCGCCGAAGGCTTGCGGCCCTTTGAAGCCCATCATGACGTCGTTGACCATGATTCGCGAGTTACCGATCGTGAGCTCGGCGTGCATGATCTTGCCGTCGGGACCGATGCTTCGGCTCACTTCCTCGGCGCCGAGCGCCTTCTTGTACCAATCAATCGTCTTGGCGGCATCGTCCAATGTCAACTGCGGTGTGATGGTGTGAAATCCCTCTGGAACGGGGCGTGCTGCTTTGGCCATGGAACCTCCCGCGTCGCGGCGTGAAACAAGTCGCGACGGACGTCTCTCTACTCAAGCTTGCACTATGGTTCGAATCGAATCTGCCCGCAAGCTGATCGGTCGCAACACTCGCACCAACTTCATCTAGAGACACGCGCTGGGCTGAGATCGGCTTTGACAAACACGGTAGGATGGCCTCCGCCAGCCATGCCACCAAGAAAGGCCCCGCCATGTCTGGGAACACCCCGAACGCCAGGCCGGCGCTGCAACGGCAGCTCGGCGCGTGGAGCGCCACCGCACTAGTCGTTTCGAACATGATCGGGACGGGAATCTTCACGACCACCGGATTCCTGGCAGCGGATCTGGGACAACCATCGCTCGTGCTCGGCATCTGGATCGTGGGTGCCCTGTTCGCACTCGCGGGCGCGTTGTGTTATTCCGAGCTCGGCGTCAACTTCCCGACCTCAGGGGGAGAGTACGTCTATCTCAGGCAGGCGTACGGACCGGTGTGGGGATTTCTGAGCGGGTGGGTCTCGTTCTTCGCAGGATTCTCGGCGCCAATCGCCGCTGCCGCATTGGCATTCGCTGGGTATCTTGCCTTCATCTTCTCGTGGATCGGCCAGGAGTCGTCGGCGCTCCGATGGGACTTCGGTGGCATGACATTCCAGGTCGGCCCAACACAAATGCTGGCGGCGGGACTCATCCTGACCTTAACCCTCCTCAACTGCATCGGTCTGGTCGTCGTTGCTCGCGTGCAGAACGTCCTGACGACGATCAAGGTCGTGGTCATCGCGGCCTTTGTGCTCCTCGGGTTGTTCGGGGGCCAAGGCAACTGGGACAACTTCAGCGGCGCCGCCGTGCGTACCTCGACTTCGCCACTGATGGAGCAGTTTGCCATCAGCCTCTTCTGGGTGATGTTCGGCTACAGCGGGTGGAACGCCGCCACTTACATCGCAGAAGAGCTTCGCGAGCCGCACCGAACATTGCCTCGCGCACTCATCCTCGGGACGCTTGCCGTGGCGCTGATGTACCTCGCGCTGAACGTCGTCTTCATCTTCGGAACGCCCCTTGAAACGATGAAGGGCGTTGTTGCAGTGGGTGCGCTGGCGGCGTCGACGCTGTTCGGGCCCCAAGTGGCCGGGGTGTTTGGCGCACTGATGGCGTTGGCAATCGTGTCGACGGTCAATGCGATGATCACAATCGGCCCTCGCGTCTACTACGCGATGGCCAAGGACGGCGCCTTCGTCAACGTGGCCGCCCGGTTGGGCCCACGATCGCGAGTGCCGGTGGCTGCCGTGGTTTGTCAGGGCGTGTGCGCAATGCTCATGACCTTCACGTCGTTTCCGCAGCTGGTCACCTACATCGGCTTCAGCCTGACATTTTTCACGGTCCTGGCCGTATCGTCGCTGTTCGTCCTGCGCCGCCGCCCTGGTTGGCAGCGGCTCCCGGCGGTGAGCCTTGCCTTTCCGCTCGTGCCCGCGTCGTATCTTCTGATCGGCGCCTGGATGATCTACTACGGCTTCATGCTCCGGCCCGCGATCTCCGCGGCAGCCGTCGTTACACTCATCACGGGCGCTGCGGTGTACTATGCCCGCCTGCGCACCGGGTCGACGGGTGGTGAGCTGGCGACGTAGCTCTCGGCTCGACTCGTGATGCGCTGCAGAAGCAATCTCAGGCACTAGACGACTCGAGACTGTCGTTTTGATATGGCTCGGCGAGCTCGTCCCCGTGCGCTCTTTACTATCGCGCTGGTAGCACTCGCGCCGGTACTTGTCTGCCCGACTGCCTGGGCTCAGCCGAATGCCCACCGTACCGCACTAGTCGTGCATTGGGGCACCGAAGATTATCCGAGCAATCCAAAGGAGGATGCCGCCATTCGGGAGGCCCTCGTGTCGGGCTCCGAGACGCCAATCGACTACCACGCGGAATACCTGGAGTCCGAAGTGTTTCCAGGGGAAGAGGCATCACTGGCGCTCCGCGACTACATTCAGCGGAAATACCGAGGCCGGCGAATCGACGTGAGTCTGCGGAAGCCACGCGAGTCTGAACGGTGGAGGATCTGCGAATATGTCATGTGATGTCGGCACCCAAGTGAGGACTTTTTTGCGTGCGACGCTGGCGATGTGCGTCGGGCTGATCGCAAACACGGCGATGGCTCAAACCATAAAAGGCACGGCGACCTATCGAGAGCGCATGGCGCTGCCGCCTGCGTCTGTCTTCGAGGCCACGCTCGAGGACGTGTCTCGTGCCGATGCGCCGGCGGAAACGGTCGCGCGGACCCGGATTCCCTCCCCCGGCAATCCGCCGATTGCATTCACCATCCCTTATGATCCGGCCAAGATCGTCGCGACTCATCAGTACGTCGTTCGAGCAAAGATCCTTCTCGACGATAAGCTGCTGTTCACCTCCGAAACTGCGACTTCAGTGATCACGCGCGGAAGTCCGACCAGCGTCTCGATGGTGCTGGCGAGAGTCGGTGCGAGTCAGACCGCGCAAGCGAAGCCGGGTGGCCCCAAACCTCTCGTAGGAACGTATTGGAAAGCTGTCGAGCTCACCGGGAAGCCCGTACCTTCACAAGACCCGACGCGTGAGGCTCATTTGCTGTTTCAAGCGGCAGGCCGTGTGTCGGGTTCGGACGGGTGCAACCGGATTACTGGCAGCTACGAATTGAAAGGCGATGCCATCACGTTCGGCCAGGATGGCCGGGACCCAGATGGCGTGCCTGAACACTGCCGAGATCGAGCGCCCGTTTCGGGAAGCCCTGAAGGGTGCGACGCGACTGACGGTCGTCGGCGATCGGCTGGAACTATCCGATGCGACGGGCAAGCGAGTCGCCGCATTCAGTGCAGGTGCTCAGTCAGCGCCCGGACTGGAGGGGACGTCGTGGCAGCTCGTCAGGTTCCAGAGCAGCGATGACTCAGTGCTGACGCCGGACGACCGGGCCAAGTACACGATTGACTTCGCGGCAGGTGGTCAGCTGACGGCGCGTGTCGACTGTAACCGGGGACGCGGGACCTGGAAGTCGAACGGCCCGAATCAGCTTCAGTTTGGTCCGTTGGCACTGACGCGCGCCCAGTGCCCGCCGGGGTCGCTGCACGACCAGATTGTGAAACAGTGGGGCAATATTCGGTCCTACGTGATGAAGGACGGCCATCTCTTCCTCGCGCTGATGGCAGACGGCGGGATTTACGAGTTCGAACCGGCCACGAAGGGCTAGCGAGGCCCGCCAGCCCGTCCCTCAGGGGTGATTGCGCCCGATCTGGTCCCGGCGTTTTCGCGCCTCGTCGCGTGGACGCCAACCGTGCTCACGCTGTGTGACAGCACCGATCGTGGGTACGCCAGCTTCAACGACGGCGAGGTCGTCGGCCGCAAAGTGATGCAATCAAACACGCTGACCATCGAATGTTTCAACAACCAAGCGGCGGTGTTGCTACACGCCCGCTACGAGCTGGTCGACGACGCCCTGATGGTCGCGGTCACCCCGAGGCCGGACGGCAGTCAGGTGAGCACGATCGTGTTTCACAAGGTGAGCGAGAACTCGGGACACTAGACGTCTTGAAGGCAGCTATTCCTTGCATATGAGTCGCCTTCTTGTCCGGCCTTCAAGACGTCTCGCCCCGCCGGCGTCGGGGGCCCCCGCCACGTCTTTCGCGTGGTGGGGTGGGGACGCGGGGCAAAACCAACACTGCCTCTAGCGAGGCGGAGCCAGCCCCACAATAGGCTCGGTGGTCTGAGGCGGAGCCTCGCTAGGACTCGGGGCCTTGGTCTTGGCCTTTGACTGGCGATGGAAGGCGCGTCCGGTGCGACGATTCGGCCGCCGTCGCTCGTTCCGGCGCCTGCGTCGTGCCGTTCTTGGAAAGGCGGGTCATGATTTCACCGAGAGCGTTGAGCTTGGCGCGAAGGTGAGCCATCGGATCGTTGCTCATCGTGGCAATGTCCTGATTTCTGTCATGGTTACCGGTTCGCCGACCGCGGGGCGCATCATACGACACGTCCGGCCTCGTGGCGCGACAAAATTGTCAAAACCATGGGCCTCCGACCTCGGACTCTTTACACCATTCTACCTTTTTCTATACCATGGTGTAATGGCACTGAATCTCAAGAACCCCGAGGTCGAGCGTCTTGCCGCGGAGGTCGCACGCCTGACGGGCGAGTCGAAGACCGAGGCCATCCGCCGGGCACTCGACGAGCGCCGGCGGCGATTGACACGCCCGCCCACGGCTGAGCGCCGGAAGCGCGTGCTGACCTTTCTCGAGCGGCGCGTCTGGCCGTCGATCCCGAAGAATCAGCTCGGGCGTCGCCTCACGCGCCAGGAGGAGGATGACATTCTCGGCTACGGGCCCGGTGGCGTGTGACCGTCGATTCCTCGGCGCTCATCGCGATTCTGTTTTCCGAGCCTGGTTTTCTCCCGCTCGTTGATTTCATCCTCGAGGCAGACACGGTCCGCGCCGGCGCGCCGACCGTGACCGAAACGAGTGTCGTCGCCGTGGGACGCCGAGGCAAACCCGCGATTCGCGACGTTGAAGCCCTCGTCCGGGAGCTCGACATCATCGTCGTACCTTTCGGCCAGGCCGAATGGCACGCTGCCGTCACCGCATTTCAGCGCTTCGGCCGCGGTCGCCACAAAGCGTCGCTGAATTTTGGCGACTGTCTCGCCTACGCGACGGCCAGTGTCGCGGGAGATTCGTTGCTATTCGTCGGCGACGATTTTGCCTACACGGATATCGTCTCGGCCCGTCGTTGATTGACGAGGCTCGAAGTCGAGAATGCCCCGCATCACCGATCTCTCCCGCGTCCACACGCTGCTCGATCGCGATCGCTCCTGGGCGGCGTACGCCATCAGTGACCTGAGCCCGGAGTTCGCGGACCACTGCTCCTGGCACGCACCGCAGGACGGCTCGCCCGCGCTGGTGCTTCTCTATCGGCACTTCGATCCGCCCATTGCCTTTGCCATGGGCGATGCGGTTCATCTTGCGGCCCTCTTTCGCGAGATCGACGCGCCGACGGTGTCACTGCACGTTCGGCCCGACGCGATTTCGGCGATGTCGCCCGCCTACCGGCCGACGCATACGCGGGCCATGTGGCGCATGGTGGTCGAGCCCTCGGCGTTTCGTCCGGTGGTCACGGACGAAGTCGTTGCGCTGGACGAATCCGATATCGATGCGATCCACGCGTTGTTCGACGATGGCCGGCGGCACGGTGAGGGGCCAACGTTTTTCCAGCCGTGGATGCTGGGGCAGGGCACGTTTCGCGGGGTGTGGGAGGGTCCGGACCTGATTGCCGTCGCCGGCACGCATGCGTTCTCGCCGGAGTTGGGCGTTTGCGCCGTCGGCAACGTTTACACCCGGCGCGATCGCCGCCGACGAGGCCTTGCCGCTCGCGTCACGAGCGCGGTGGTAGAGCACGCGCTCTCACACGCGATTTCGACCACCGTTTTGAACGTGAGCCAGGGGAACGCGACCGCTCGCCATGTCTACGAGCAGCTCGGCTTTCACTGTCACTGCGAGTTCCTCGAGGGAGAGGCCGTGCACACGTTGAGTAAACTCTCCTCATGAGTGTGGAGCCACACTGGGCGTCTGGTGTCTGCTCCGGCGTACGCGCGGCCGGCAGCCGTCATGTCGTCTACGTGCCGGACAATCCACTGTCCCATGTGCTGCGCGTACTCGATGAGGGTTATTCCGACATCAGGACCACTCTGGCGACGCGAGAAGAGGAAGCCTTCGGGATAGCGGCTGGCCTCTACCTCGGTGGGGTGAAACCCACCGTGATGTTGCAGTCGAGCGGGCTGGGCAATTCGCTGAACGCGCTGACCTCACTCCTGCTGCCCTACAAAATACCGACGCTCATCGTCATCAGCATGCGGGGCGACGCGGGGGAGTGGAACGACGCGCAAGTGCCGATGGGGCGGGCGCTTCGAGGAATCTGTGACGCGATTGGCCTGCCGTGCGTCACCGCTGAGACACCGGAGTCAACCGCCGAAACGGTACGACTCGTGGGCCAGACCGCTTTTGGCACGCGACTGCCCGGGGTGTGCTTGCTGCCCAGACGACTCACGGCCGCGCCGCAGGTGCGGCCATGAACCGGCTCGACGCCACCCGGCGGCTGATCCACGCGCTCGATCACGAACCCGTGGTGGCGAGTCTCGGCCACCCAGCCTACGATCTGTTTGCGGCCGGCGATCGCCACGAGAATTTCTACACGTGGGGCAGCATGGGCCTTGCCTCGTCCATTGGCCTTGGGTTGGCGCTGGCACGTCCGGAGATTCGGGTGTTCGTCGTCGACGGCGATGGCTCGCTGCTCATGAATCTGGGCTCGCTCGCGACGATCGGCTGGACCCGCCCGCAGAATCTCATCCTGATAATCTGGGATAACCAGGTGTACGGCACGACCGGCGGTCAGGAGACGGCGACGGCGCACGGTGCCGACCTCGAAGCCGCCGCCCGCGCGATGGGTGCGGCGGCCGTGACAGTCCAGACCGAGCGGGATTTCGATGCCGCGATTGCTCGTGCGCGTGTTGAAGAGGGACCGTGGGTGATTGTCGCGAAGGTTTCGGAATCATCGCCGACGGTGAGACCGCCGCTGGACTGCGTGTTCATCAAACAGCGCTTCATGGCTGCAATCGGCAACGCCGAAGTGGGGACGCACGGCGCATCGATATGACGGCGATTTCTCGCCTTAGCGAGTTCGTGGTCGGCGCTCGGCCGCCGGCCGAGGCCCGGGCGCGTGCCGCCATCGCTGTTCTCGACACCGTTGGCGTGACGCTGGCCGGCGCGTCCGAGCCGGCCGGCCGCATCGTCCAAGCGGTGGTGGCGAGCGAAGGCGGTGATGCCTGTCGTGTGTTTGGCACACCGACCCGCGCGAGTGCGAGCGGCGCGGCCCTCGCAAACGGCACAGCCGCTCACGCACTCGACTACGACGACATGTGTTTCGTCTCGCTTGCGCATCCGAGCGCGCCGTTGGTCCCGGCCGCCCTGGCAGCGGGCGAGCTGGAAGGTTCAACCGGGTGCGACGTGCTCGACGCTTACGTTGTGGGCTTCGAGATCGAGGCGCGCCTCGGTCGGCTGATGAACCCACGACACTATCAGCGAGGCTGGCATTGCACCGCGACGCTGGGAACGATCGGCGCCACGGCTGCCGTCAGCCGCCTGTTGAGACTCAACGCCAACGCGGCCAGTCAGGCACTCGCGATCGCGGCGTCTGAAGCGTCCGGCCTGAAAGAGAATTTCGGGACGATGGTCAAGCCGCTTCATGCGGGATTGGCCGCACGCAATGGCATCCACGCCGGGTTGTTGGCGAAAGGCGGCATGACGGCGAGCGCTCTGGCGCTCGATGGTCCTCAAGGCTTTCTCCACGCAATGGACAGTGAGCAGCTCGCACTGGCCGACGCCGTTCGGGACCTCGGGCAGCGTTGGGAAGTCTTGGAGACCGGCATCACGGTAAAACTGTACCCGTCGTGTGCAGGTACGCATCCGTCGCTCGACGCGATTCTCGAGCTGCGTCGCCGCGAACAATTCGGGGCAGGCGACGTGGAGCGAATCGAGATCGACGTCGATTCGATCACCCCGACGATCTTGATCTACGAGCGTCCGACGTCGGGACTGGAAGGGAAGTTCAGCATGCCGTTCTGCGTGGCCGCGGCCGTGGCCTTCGGTCGGGTCGACCTCGAGACGTTCGACGCACCGACTCTGTCGAACGCGCTGGTGACGGGTCTCTTGGGACGTGTGGTCATGCGTGTCGATCCATCTCTCGACGGCATCGGCGAGCCGCTCACCCAAGCGCGAGCGAGCGTCCGGCTCAAGGACGGCCGCGTCTTCACGCAGCCGGCGAACGGGGCTCGCGGGTATCCCGCGCAGCCGGCGACGGACGCCGAACTACAGGCGAAATTTCTGGCCTGTGCTCGTCGAACGCTGCCGGAGGAGTCGTGCGCGGCAGCACTCGAGATGCTGCGTGGCATCGAACAGATCAAAGATGTTCGACGGTTGACGGCTGCATTGGTTTTCTGAGAGGAGCCTTCGATGGGAACGAGATGTTTGTCGCTGGTCACGGTGTTGGCCCTGGCGGTTGGAGTGCGCGCGCAACCAGCCCCCGAAACCACGATCACGCCATCGGAACGCACCGAGCTCATCGAGCTGTTGCAGCAATCCGAACAGGAGCTCGGGCAGGCCATCGCAGGCATGACCGATGAACAGTGGACCTTCAAGCAGGCGCCCGACCGATGGTCGGTCGGCGAAGTGGTTGAGCACATCGTCCTGGCCGATGCGCTGCTGTTCGAAACCGCCATCAAGAGCCTGGATGGCCGCCTGGACCCCAAGTGGGAGGCTACGCTGAGCAAGACCGACGTGCTCAGAAAAGCGTTGCCGAATCGATCACGCCGCGTCGACGCACCGGCAGCAATCAAGCCAGCCCAGGTCATGAAGCGGGCCGAACTGCTGTCTCGCTTCAAGGAGCAACGGAGCCGGACCCTGGCATACGTTCGTGAAACGGATCGACCGCTGAAGGCGCACACCGCGGCGAACCCTTTCTTCGGCGACCTGAACGCCCACCAGTGGCTGCTGTATATCCCGCTGCATCATCTGCGGCACAACCAACAGATTGCGGAGGTCAAAGCTTCTCCAGGATTCCCACGTTAGAGCGACCGCTCAATCGCGACTGCGATTCGTCAGTCCCTCGAGCAGGACGATGTCGGAATCGCCGTCTCCGACCGCAGCCAGGATCGAGCGCCCGTCGGACGACCAGGACACGCGACGGGCGATGAAGGTCGTGCGGTCGCCGAAGTCGGTCAGTTGACGCCATTCGCCGGTCGTGGTCGATAGTCCCCAGACGTTCGTGGTGAACCCGTCGGTCAGTGCCTGGGCCAGCCATTTCCCGTCGGGGGACAGCGCGGGATTGACGACCTGCCAGATCGGCACACGCGAGGCTGGAATGCGCGCGAGCACGCGAAACGGCGCGTCCTCTGGAGTGGCGGCCCGGATTTCGAATTCCGGTGTGCCATCGCTGAGCGGCCGCTCGAAGGTATAGTACAGAGTCGTGCCATGCAGGCCAATCACGTTGCGCAACCGCTCGGTGGTCACTGTGACGGCCGGCCCTCCGGCAACCGGTACTTTTTTCAGCACGACAGCCGTGGCTGCGGCACCGCCCCGCGTCGAGTAGTACACCCAGCTGCCGTCGGGTGACCACGCAGGACCGAGACCGGGGTTCGCGACGTTGCGCAAGTTGCTTCCATCCGAATCCACCAGCCAAACTCCAAACGTCCACCCCTCGTTGCCGCGCGACGAGACGAACGCGATGGCGCGGCCATTGGGCGACCACACCGGGACACCCATGGCCACGGTCGGATCGCGCTCGTGAGTAATCTGCCGCAACCCGCCACTTTCGGTGTTTACGACCCACAGGTTGGCGTGACCGCCGCTGTCGGACAAAAACGCGACTTCTTTGTCGTCTGGGCTGGACGTGGGGGTGAGGACCTGCCCGGTCTGGCGCGTCACCCGAACGCCTCGACGCACGTTCTCGTCGGCCGCACCGTCGACTGGGAACTTCCAGATGTCGGTCTGCAGCCTCATGCGGCTGACCACTATGGCACCACTCTTGGAGACATCGGGGCTCAGGTACGACGTCTCGCCTGATGTGACCCGGCGTACGCTTCCATCACGCAGTGTCACCTCCCACAGGTCCAACGGCGGCAAGTAGGGTAGGGTGCTGCCGCGGCTCGAGCTGTAGATGATGCCCGTGCTGTCTGGCAGCCAGGTGAAACCGCCGATCATGTTGTTGTCATGCGTCAACTGGCGCGGTTCGCCTCCGGCTGCTGGCGCCACAAACACGTCGAACCTGACGGTGTCTCCCCGCTGAAAGGCAATCCATCGGCCATCCGGCGACCAGCGGGGATGCAAGTAATACGTGGCGGGCGCGAAGTCCGCGACCACGTCGAACCTGGACCCGTCCGTTTGCGCGGTCACCAGCTGGATCCCTCCCTTCGCCAGCCGGAAATGCGCGAGCCGTCCATCTATCGGGCTGACGTCGGCACCACCCACGCTGTCGACGACGCGCCGTGGTTGGCCGCCAAGCGCCGGTATCTCCCAGATGCTGCCCTGGAGGTCTCCGGATTTTGCCGCCGAAAAATAGAGAATCGAGGCCGAGTCGGGCGACCAGCGAGGGTACTCATGATCGACTGGCTCGCGCGTGATCTGCAGCGGCGCGCCGCCAGCAACGAGCTGTACAAAAAGCTGTCGCTTGCCGCCCACGCCAGCGGTGAATGCCACTGACCTGCCGTCTGGTGAAACGGCCGGAGACTCTTCGAGGCCAGGAAAATCCGTCAGGCGAATGATGCGCGTATCGGGCGGTGACTCCGCTGGCCTTCCGAACCTGTCGCGCGCTGCCCAGAGGAAGACGAGGGCGGTCGCGATCCCGAGCGCCAGGACGGCCGGGCGTATCCAGCGTCGCGGCGGCCGCCTTCGCCAAGGCTTCGGCGGGCCAGGAACCGGAGTTGGTTCGGAAGGCGCGGCCATCGCGTCTTCGAGCTCGATCCGCGCGTCTGCAATGTCATGAAGCCGGCGCCTGGCATCCTTCTGAAGGCACCGCGTCAGCAAGCGTCGGATGCTGCCTGGCGTCTCGACTGGCAGCAACCTCCACGCCGGTTCGGCGCCGACCACGGCGGCGAGCGTGTCCGTCACGGTCTCTCGGGCGAAAGCGGCCGAGCCCGTCAACATCTCGAAGAGCACACACCCGAAGGCCCAGACATCGGAACGCTTGTCGACCAGATGCCCTCGTGCCTGCTCCGGGCTCATGTATGCGGCGGTACCGAGAATCACGCCGGCGAGCGTTCCGCCCCCCGTCAAGGTTGGGGACTTCGACTGATCCGGCCCAGACCATTCCGTCGCGAGGGCCTTTGCGAGCCCGAAGTCGAGCACCTTGACCATCCCAGCGCGCGTGATCTTGATGTTGGAGGGTTTGAGATCGCGATGGATGATCCCGCAAGCATGGGCAGCGTCGAGCGCGTCGGCGATCTGTTGCGCGACGGCTAAAGCTTCCGCGAGAGGCAGCGAACCTCGGAAGATGCGCTCGTGCAGCGTGTCCCCCTCGACCAGCTCGAGCACCAGGGCTAGCACGTTGCCGGCGTCCTCGAGGCCGTAGATTGAACCGATGTGCGGATGATTGAGCGATGCGAGCAGTTGCGCTTCGCGCTTGAAGCGCGCGACGCGATCGGCGTCCGCTGCAAATGCCGCCGGCAGGACCTTCAGCGCGACATCGCGATTCAGTTTCGTGTCTCGTGCGCGATACACCTCGCCCATGCCCCCGGCGCCTAGGGCCGTGAGTATTTCGTAAGGGCCGAGGCGCGTGCCGGAAGCAAGAGCCATCGCGTGCCGAGTTTTCATTCTAGCGGGTCGGGTCCCGCTCAGGATCGCTGTTTCGCGCGCGCCTCCGGAACGTGCCCGCGCTTCCAGATCATGAAGGTGCGGGTGAACTCGATGACGGTGGCGCCGTGCTGGTTCATCCCGGTCGTCTTCACTCGCACAATGCCGACCTGGGGGCGCGATTTCGATTCGCGCGTTTCCAGCACCTCGCTTTTCGAGCGGACCGTATCTCCTTCGAAGAGCGGGTGCGGCAGCCGCACCTCGTCCCATCCGAGATTGGCGACCGCATTGACCGTGAGGTCTATCACCGATTGTCCGGTCACGAGCGCCAGGGTGAAGCACGAATTCACGAGCGGTTTGCCAAACTCCGTCTGACTGGCGTACTCCGCATCGAAGTGGATCGGGTTCGTATTCATCGTCAGGCAGGTGAACCACACGTTGTCGGCTGCCAGAACCGTCCGCCCGAGCGGATGTTCGTAGACGTCGCCGACGGCGAAGTCCTCGAAGACGCGTCCCGTCCAGCCTGGTTTGATAGCCATCAGATCATCTGCTCCGTCTGCCACCTGGCGATCGTCTTGGAATCAAATCCGAGTTCTTCGAGAATCTGTCGGCTCTGCTGGCCGAGGGAGGGGATGTCGCGCATGACCGCCTCGACACCGTCCATCACGACTGGCGGCTTCAGCGCTCGCAACGTGCCTGCCGAGGAACCGACGTGACACCAACGATCGCGCTCGGCGAGCTGCGGGTGCACCAGGAACTCACCAATCGAGTTGCGACGGGCGTAGGCAATACCCGCCGCCTCGAGCCGCTGGATCAAATCGGCGCCTGAGAACTGCGAAAACGCATCGGCAATGGTGGCGTGAAGGGCATCACGGTGCTGTACACGCGTCGCATTCGATTCGAACCGTGGATCGCTTGCGACTGCAGTGTTGCCAAGCACGTATTCGCAGAAGCGCTGCCATTCACGAGCGTTCTGGATCGCCAGGTAGATCGCAACGCCGTCGGCCGCGACGAACGACTCGTACGGTGCGATCGTCGCGTGGGCATCACCACTGCGCGGAGGCTCCACGCCGCCATAGGCCGTGTAGTAGGCAGGAGCGCTCATCCATTCGGCCAGCGCGTCGAAAAGCGAGATCTCGAGCGTGGCTCCGTGTCCTGTGGAGGCCCTCGCGAGGAGGGCCGTCAAGATGCCCGAGTACGCGTACATGCCGGCTGCGACGTCGGCGATGGAAATGCCAACCCGGCTCGGCGTGTCTGGCGTGCCGGTGATGGACACCACCCCGGCCTCGGCTTGGACCAGCATGTCGTAGGCCTTTTTTTGCGCGAACGGCCCCGACGAGCCGTAGCCCGAGATCGCACAGGCGATCAGGCGAGGGTAACGCGCACGAAGGTCGGCGGCCGATACGCCAAGGCGATCCGCGGCGCCAGGCGCCAGGTTCTGCACGAAGATGTCAGCCCGCTCGAGCAGGCGCGGCAGCACCGTCTGTGCGGCCGGATGCTTGAGATCCAGCGTCAACGACTCCTTCGAGCGATTGAGCCAGACGAAGTAGCTCGACAGGCCCTTGACAGTCTGGTCGTAGCTGCGAGCGAAGTCGCCGCCATCCGGCCGTTCGATCTTGATGACGCGAGCGCCAAGGTCTGCCAGCTGTCGCGTGGCGAAGGGCGCCGCGACGGCTTGTTCGATCGAGATGACCGTAATGCCGTGTAAAGGGGGAGCAGGCATCAATACGACCGCGGCATGCCAAGCACGTGCTCGGCGACGTAGGCGAGAATCATGTTCGTCGAGATCGGCGCGACCTGATAGAGCCGTGTTTCGCGAAACTTGCGCTCGATGTCGTAGTCCTCGGCGAATCCAAAGCCGCCGTGGGTCTGGACCGCGACGTTGGCGGCTTCCCACGAGGCATCGGCGGCGAGCAGCTTGGCCATGTTGGCCTCTGCGCCGCACGGCTCCCCACGGTCGAAGAGCTCTGCCGCTTGGATCCGCATCAGGTCGGCGGCCTCGACGTTCACGTGCGCCCGCGCGATCGGAAACTGCACCCCCTGGTTCTGCCCAATCGCTCGGCCAAATACGACGCGATCGCCGGCATATTTCGACGCACGTTCGATGAACCAGCGGCCGTCGCCGACGCACTCGGCGGCGATGAGGATCCGTTCCGCGTTGAGGCCGTCGATCAAGTATCGAAAGCCCTTGCCTTCCTCGCCGACCAGCGTGTCGATCGGCACTTCCAGGTCATCGAAGAAGAGCTCCGTCGTCGCGTGGTTCATCATCGTGCGGATTGGACGGATCGATAGCCCGTGGCCGACCGCTTGCCGCATGTCGATGAGGAGCACCGAGAGACCGTCCGTTCGCTTCTTGACATCGGCAATCGGCGTCGTTCGCACAATCAGCAAGAGCAGATCGGAGTGCTCAGCGCGCGAGATCCAGATCTTCTGGCCTCGAATGACGTACTTGTTCCCCTTGCGCACGGCCACGGTCTTCAGCTGGGTCGTATCGGACCCCGTTGTCGGCTCGCTCACGCCAAACGCCTGGAGACGTAGTTCGCCGCTCGCGATCTTCGGCAGATACTCGCGCTTCTGGGGCCCGGAGCCATGCCGGAGCAGCGTCCCCATTGTGTACATCTGTGCGTGGCACGCCCCGGCGTTGGCCCCGCTGCGGTTGATCTCTTCGAGGATCACAGAGGCTTCGGTCACACCCAGCCCGGAGCCGCCGAATTCTTCGGGGATCAGCGCGGCGAGATACCCGGCTTCCGTCAGCGCCTTGACGAACGCCTCCGGGTAAGCGCGCTGGGCGTCGAGATCGCGCCAATAGCTATCGGGAAACGCTTTGCAAAGATCGCGCACGGCGATGCGCAAATCCTGATGGGGTTCGACTCGTGGCACGGCGCCGATCATACGCGGAGTCTCGTGAAGCTTCGCCCCAGCCGCCGCGAGATCGATGGCGCTTGGGCTCCGCTTCGGCGCGGGCTATATTGTTTGCCCCGCTCCGCGGGGCCTCGACATCTCCTAAGGCACGTCGAGGGCATTTTCGCATTCACGCTCTCAGCCTTAGGAGATGTCTCAAGGCGGTCATGCCCACGGTGGCGGATCTCATCGCCTGCTCGTTACGCGAGGCGGGCGTGCACACGCTCTTCGGCGTGCCGGGCGGCGGCAGCAACCTGGACATCATCGCGGCTGCTGGGCGCGCCGGCCTGCCGTTCGTGCTGACCTCAACCGAGACCGCGGCGGCGCTGTCGGCGATCGCGCAAGCCGAGATCACGGGGCGGCCGGGCGCGTGTTTGACAACGCTCGGTCCCGGTGTGGCGTCGGTTGTGAATGGTGTCGCCTGCGCGTTCTTGGACCGCGCCCCGGTGGTCGTGTTCACCGACAGTCATCCCGCCGCAGCGGCAGGAGCTTTCGAGCACCAGCGACTGGACCAGGCGGCGCTGCTGGCACCCATTACGAAGTCCTCCGCGACGGTTACGACAGACGGTGTGTCCCAGGTCCTTGCTTGCGCGATGCGAACGGCGTCGGCCTATCCGCGTGGACCCGTGCACCTCGAATGCCCGGGTGCGGTCGCATCTGCCGAGGCCGACCCTCTGAGGCGATCGTCGCCCTCGGGACCAGCCGGTTTCGTACTTCGCCAAAGCGAGCGCACGAACACGCGAGTCGAATGGCTTGCCTTGAGCGACATCCTGATACATGCGCGCAAGCCGCTCGCGCTCGTCGGCCTAGGCGCTCGGCGTCCGGAAGATGCCTCAGCCATTCGAAGCCTCTGTGGACGTCGCCACGTGCCTGCGATGGTCACCTACAAAGCGAAAGGCGTGGTCCCCGACAGTCACGAATGGTTTGCGGGGGTCTTTACCAACGCAGCGATTGAACAGTCGGTCATCGATGAGAGTGACGTGCTGATTGGGATCGGCCTCGATCCCGTCGAACTCCTCCCGCGCCGCTGGAAGCACGAGCAGCCGATTGTCTACCTGGGCCCGTGGACGGTCGAGGACACACATGTGCCGTTTGCCACTCAGATCGTCGCTGAGATCCCTGATGGTGCCGAACGGCTCGCGGCGCTGCTTCCGGTATCCGATTGGGATTCGAAGCATCTGCGTCAGCGCGTCACAGAACAGCAGCAGCGGGTGTCCATCGATACCGGCGGTCTCGCCGCACACCGCGTCGTGCAGATCGCCGCAGCCGGGCTCGCGTCGCGTGTCGGTCGGGTGACAATCGACGCCGGCGCTCACATGCTTCCCGCGACGATGCTGTGGCCCGTGAATGAGCCGAACCATCTGCTCATCTCCAACGGATTGTCGACGATGGGGTTTGCACTGCCAGCGGCGATAGGCGCAGCGCTTCTCGATCGTTCGCGGCAGGTGGTTGCGATGACCGGCGATGGTGGATTGCTGATGTGTCTCGGTGAGCTATTGACTGCGGTTCGGCTGAAGCTTGGCATTATCGTCATCGTGTTCAGTGACGCGTCGCTCAGCCTGATCGAGATCAAGCAGCAGGCCAGGCAGTTTCAGCCGGAGGGCGTCGCGTTGGGCGCGATCGACTGGCCTTCGTTGGCGGCGAGTTTCGGCGTCAGGGGATGGGTCGTGTCGGGTGAGGCTGAGCTCGAACGGGTCGTTGACGAGGCGTTCACGTGTGATGGACCGAGCCTGATTGAGGCGAAGATTGACCGATCGAACTACGGCGCGACGCTCCACGCAGTACGCGGGGGCGTCTAACCGGCTAACAAGGCTAGTTACAAGTTACAAGTTACAAGTTACAAACATCGTGCTCATCGAGGTACTGGTCATAGCGCCCGGGCGTCCTCACCGGCCTGATGCGGTCCAAGAGCTTTGAACTTGTAACTTGTAACTTGTAACTTCCAGGAGTACAGCCGCAATGGTCGAAACCGTTGAAACCCTCATTATCGATGGCACCCGCGCGAAGGCATCCGACGGAGGGACGTTTGACGTTTACGATCCCTCCTCCGGCGAAGTCCTGGCCACGGTCGCCAAGTCGACGAAGGCCGACGTCAATCGCGCCGTCCAGGCCGCCCATGCGGCGCTCGACTCGAAAGCGTGGCGCGGCATCACGCCGGCCGAACGTGGCCGCATCATGTTCCGCATTGCCCAGGCGCTGCGGGATCGCGTCGAGGAGTTGGCGACGCTCGAGAGTCGCGACAACGGCAAGCCACTGCGCCAGGCGCGCACCGACGTGCAAGTTGCCGCGCGCTACTTCGAGTTCTTTGCCGGCATCGCCGACAAGATTATGGGGAACACGATTCCGCTCGGGCCGGGCTTCCTCGATTACACGATCCGTGAGCCGATCGGGGTCTCCGCGCAGATCGTGCCGTGGAACTATCCCATTCAGATCGGCGCCCGAGGTGTCGCACCGGCACTCGCTGCCGGGTGCACGGTGGTGCTCAAGCCGTCGAGCGAGGCGCCGATGACGGCGCTGAAGCTGGGTGAGATCGCGCTGACGTGCGGGTTGCCGGCCGGCGTCCTCAACGTGGTGCCGGGCACCGGCTCGGAAGCCGGAGCCGCGCTCGCCAGCCATCCCGACATCAATCAGCTCACGTTCACCGGCTCGGTCGACATCGGCATTGGGGTCGCCAAGATGGCGGCGGAGAACGTTGTCCCCGTCGTCATGGAGCTCGGTGGCAAGTCACCGAACATCGTCTTTGCGGATGCCGACCTCGATCTCGCAGTGCAAGGAGTGGCAAACGCCATCTTCCAGAATGCCGGTCAAACGTGTTCCGCCGGCTCCCGACTGCTCGTCGAGCGAAAGTCGCACGACGCGCTGGTAACCCGGCTTGCCGATCGAGCCAAGAGCATGCGGGTCGGGCCGGGTGTGAGCGATCCCGACATGGGCCCGATCATCTCGAAACGACAGCTCGATACCATCGAGGGGTACGTAAAGATCGGCCGGGACGAAGGCGCCAGCGTCGCCGCAGGGGGTGGTCGACCGTCGGATCCCGCGCTTGGACGCGGCTTCTTCTATCAGCCGACGTTGCTCGATCAGGTGTCAGCCGACATGCGGGTCGCGCAAGAGGAGATCTTCGGCCCCGTGCTGGCGATTATCACGTTCGACGAACTCGAGGAGGCGATCGAGATCGCGAATCGCAGCCAGTACGGACTGGTGGCGGGTGTGTGGACCCGCGATATCAACAAGGCCATGGCGGTCTCGTCGCAGATCAAATCCGGTCAGGTGTATGTCAACACCTATGGCGCCGGAGGTGGCGTCGAACTCCCGTTCGGCGGTTACAAGAAGAGCGGGTATGGTCGCGAGAAGGGTCTCGAGTCCCTGGCGAGCTATACACAGGTCAAGAACGTGTGCGTGAAGTTCGCGTGACGGAGACGACGTTGATGGAGAGGATTGGTTTCATCGGGCTCGGGAACATGGGCCGGCCCATGGCGTCCAACCTGTGCCGCAAGGGTTTCTCGCTGATCGTGAACGATCTGCGAGCTGCTCCCGTGCAGGCGCTCGAAGCGCTTGGGGCGCGGTCCGCGGCCGGCAGTGCAGTCGTGGCGGCGGGAAGCGACATTGTCTTCACCATGCTGCCCAACTCGGCGACCGTGCAAGACGTCGTGGCAGGTCCCGACGGAATTCTCGCGCATCTTCAGGTGGGCGGCGTGGTCGTCGACATGAGCACGGTCGATCCGCTGGTCACTGATCGCCTGGCCCTCGCAGCCGCGGCGAAAGGGTGTGCCTTCGTCGATGCGCCCGTTGGACGACTGGTCAGCCACGCGGTACGCGGCGAGTCGCTCTTCATGGTCGGTGCCACTGATGAGACATTCGCGCGCGTGAAGCCACTTCTCGATGCGATGGGCACGACGATCCATCATTGCGGGGGCGTGGGCACCGGCATACGGACCAAGCTCGTGAACAACTATCTGGCGATCGTCTCCTGCGCGTTCAACGCCGAAGCGGTGGCGTTATCGCAGCGATTCGGTCTGTCGCTCGAGAAAACGCTCGACGTGATTCACGGAACGACGGCCACCAACGGTCAGCTGAAAATGGCGTGGCCGGCCAAGGTGCTCAAGGGTGATACGGCGCCTGGTTTCACGATCGACCTCGCGCACAAAGATCTGACGCTGATCGTCGAGGCAGCCAACGCCGCGAACGTGCCTGTGCCGATTGCCGCGGCGGCCCGCGAGTCGTTCAGCACCGCGCGTGGACAGGGACAAGGCGCGAAGGATTTTTCGGCGATGGCCGATGTGTGGTGCGACCTGGCGCACGTCACACGACCCCGCTTGCAGTGAAGCGCACCCGTGATCGCCAGCACGGCTCAGCCGCCGGACTTCTCAGAGCACCAGAAGGGCCCAGACGCTCCCGATCGTCAGTGCAAGTGCCACGATCAGCCTCATGTTCCGTCCAACACGCGCGTCATGGCGTGCCCCCTGGTCTCGCCACTGTGCCCAACGCTGGTCAGGGCTGAGCGTGTTTGCCATCGCCACTGCCCGCAATTGGCTCGCTGGGAGCGCGTGCGTGGATTCATTCATGAAGTCAACTCCGTCTCTTTCCTGACGCCTCAACGTGATGCAGCGCCGCGGGGACTGTGTTGGGCGTTTCCTTCCACAGCATGAAGATCATCACCGGAACCGCTGCCCCCACGACGAGCATGAGCATTGCCATGGCAACCGGCATCGGCCACCGTGACCACGTAAACAGCGTGAATACGGCGAGCCATACGACAATGATTGGGGTGCGGCTGAATAGCATCGACATGGTGGGGACTCTCCTTTTTTCCTTGTGCGAACGACGAGGAGCACTGCGACGGCCGCTGCTGGACGATCTGCGCTCTCGGCTTCAAAAGAGGCGCGACGCGGGGATTCGTCATCCCCGTCCCGCGTGCAGGAACTTACGCGGCCACTTGGACCTTGATATGCGTGGGCTTGGCTTCCTCACGCAACGGCAGCCGGACCGTCAGGATGCCGGCGTTGTACGCCGCGGTCACTTTGCCAGGGTCGACGCTGGGCGGCAGGTCGAAGGACCGTGAGAACGAGCCAAAACTGCGCTCGACGCGATGAAATTGCTCCTTTGTCACGTCCGCGTCGAGCTTCCTCTCGCCGCGCAGCGTGAGCGTGGTGCCTTCAACCGTCAGGTCGATTTCGTCCTGCTTCATGTCCGGCAGTTCAGCCTTGAGCACCAGCTCTCGGTCGGCCGTACTGTAAATGTCGACCGCCGGTACCCATGAGCCCTGCGCGAGTTCCTCCTGCGGCCGGCCGTAGAAGCCCTCGAGCGCCCGGTTCATCCACTCCTGGTGCGGGGCCATGTTATGCAACGAATTCCAATGAACAATATTCATGATAATCCTCTAATGCTGAAACTTCGGCGCGCGCGGGGGCCGAGTGCCCCATCCACCCCGCGGAGCGTCATGCCGATACGCCGGCCGTGTCGCTCGAGGCACTTGCGCGATCGACAAGCTTGTGGAAGGTCGAGTTCGCGACGTCATACGTCTGCACCTGAGGGGTCCCCTCGATCACGTGCGCCAGCGACTCGACCACACCGGGGTACGCGCCGCGGGCATATGTCTCGGCGTCTTCTTTCAGTTCCCACACACTGATGCCGAGCGCGTTTGTGCCTCCCGGCGAGACGAGTGCGATCTCGTCCTGGAAACCCTTCTGCTTGCGCAGCAGGGGAATGATCTGCTGGTCGAGGAGCTGGGTGAAATCCGCCGCGCGACCCGGTTTGAGCTGGAAGGCAACACTGCGAGCAAACATTTCAACCTCCTGGTTCGGAGAGTGTTTTGGGCGGAAAGAGCAGGTAACCTAATTCGGTTCAGTTACCTGCGGTCGGAGTAAGTAATCCGCGAACCGTGAACCACAATAGGTTAATTAACTTTTAATGTCAAGGTAAATATGCGAGAATCGGCAAGTGACTCCTGCACTTAATCAAAATGAGTTAACGAACGGAGGATTCCGCATGGATTTCCCGCTTTTCATCCGACAGCGGCTCCGAGACTTGGGGACCGAGCAAAGAGACCTGGCAGCGGCGGCCCAGGTGACCGAGTCCTACATTTCCCAGCTGCTGACTGGTAAGAAGGCGCCACCCGCGCCCGAGCGCACCGATATTTACGACAGGATGGACGCGTTTTTGAAGCTTCCGCAAGGGAAGTTGGCTTCCGTAGCCGAGCGGCTGCGTAGGGACGCCTTGAAGCGCAAGCTGGCGGACCCTCCCGCACCCCTCTTCAAGGAAGTGCGCGAGTTGATCCTTCGGAAAAGCGAACCCGGCAAGGCACAAGCGATTCGTGTGATGTTCGAGAGGGAGCCATTCGGAGCCCTCGAACGCCTCGTCACCCAGAAGCTGCTGGACGTCGTCCAGCGAGTCACGAAGGAGGAATTGAGCGACGAAAAGTGGCTCCGCCTGCTGGCCCGATTCACCGGCCGCAGCTATCGACAGATGCGAGTCATGGTGCTCGACTTCCTGGAGACGGATGTCTTCAACGTCTCGGTCGAACACTGCGTCACCTTTCTCGATCCGCTGATTGAATCGTGGGACATCGACCTTGCGACGTTCGGAATGGAGATCGTCCTGAACCGACGTTTAGCGCCCGGGCATCCCAGGAGATTCGAGTTCGTCGAACGCCAACCCGGTCCACCCGTCGACGAAGAGCCGGGGCTGCGGGCCTTCCTTCAGGATCCCGTCCTGAGGGGTGATGCGACGACGGAGGAAATCGAGTTTCTCAAAAGGCTGCACTTCATGCGACAACGGCCGACGCCCCTCTACTATTACCGCGAGCTGCAAAACCTCCGTGACCCGCTCCATTTCTCGCCGCCGACGGACCGATGAGTCGGCCGGTGATGATCATTGAACGGCAGACTCGCATCGCGATCACGGTCAAGGAGAACGAGACGCCTGTGCCGCTCGACGACCGGCTGGACTCGTTCCTACGGGTGGGACGCGCGGTACTCGGCGAGCCACCGCTCGCCCATCCAGCCGAGCGTTGCGGCGTTCCTGCCTGCTCGCACTCTGGAGAGGATCACTACCACGGTCAACGAGATGAACGAGATGAGAGCGCCGATAACTAGGAGCATGGGTTCCACACGTTGGGCGGACCGTGAAACTCATGATGCGATGGTGCACGCCTGAGCGTCTGTGCAGATCTGCACAGTTCGCCGTAGTAGGACGAGCTGGTCGGGCATGTGCTGCGTTGAACAGACAGGACGACTGGGATGCCCTACGCTCAGACCGAGGTTCAATATGCTACGTGTCTCTTTCCTGGCGCTAGCGTCCATGATGGCAGTGGGAGTCCCCGCGACATCTGCCGAGCCCGTTTTGTCCAATTATCGCGGCGTCACGCTGGGTGATTCGGTGCAGGTCGTCGTCGACCATCTGCGGCTCGTCGCCGCTGACGTCAAGGTCGTCCACGAGCGTCCAACACTCGTGCAAGAAGTGACCTGGCGGCCGAGCCGATTTGTCAGCGGCACCAGTATTGAGCCCGACCCCCTCGCTGAGATGGTTCTCACGTTCAGGGCTGGCCGCCTCGCTCGAATTGCGGTGACCTACGACCGCGAACGAACGCAAGGCATGACGAATGAGGACCTGCACGAGGCGATGGGCAGTGTGTACGGCGTTTCGATGTTGATCGCGACACCGCCGCAAACGACCATCGCTCGGTCGGCCGAGCGCCAGACGATTGGGCGTTGGGAAGATGCCGAGACCCTGCTGCTGCTCTGGCGCGAGCAGTACCCGAACCGTGTCGGGCTCACCGTCACGTCGCTCGCAGGCGACCGAGCTCTCCAGGAAGCCATCGCCGAGGGCGTGCGGGTTGATGCCGCCGAGGCCCCGGCGCGGGACCTCGCGCGACGGACTGATGAAGCGGCGGCCATTCAGGCGCGGGCCGAGAAAATCCGCCAGGACAACAAAGCCAAGTTCAAGCCGTAACAATGAATTCTCCAGGGGACATGATTTGATTCGCATCAAAGACCCAATGGTCATCGTTGGTCAGGCGGCGCTCGATCTGACAACCGAACAGGTGATCAAAAACCTGCACGAGCTCATAACCGCGCTCGACCGGCGCGTGCCCCGGCTCGAGCGCACGGGTGAAGTCGGCATCGCCCGCAACGCCGCGGCATTGAGGCGCGAGGCGCTGGAGCGAATCGCGGAACTCGAAGTCAAGCTCGTGACGGCCGACCTAGCAGCCCATGGCGCAAGTCAGTTGTGACGCCTGCGCTCAACCGCTCAACGCGCGGCGCTCTCGAATGCCACTGGCACCGTCGGGCAAGCGTTTGAGCCGCGGCTGTTTCTTTAGTCGATCCAGGTGAACGCTGCGAGTGCCGCTTCCTCCGGAAGTGTTCGGGCAGCTGCGCGGACGCTCGACGGAACCCAATCGGGGAACGGCACTTCCTTGGTCACGTGGCGTCCCGAACTCGTGTGGACCTCACGCACCTGCGAGAGGCGAACTGATGGGAGCCGACCTGCTGCTCGGACAAGAGCCGGCCACAACCGCCGATGGACGAAGGTGATCTTGCCCTTGATCAGCCGACACACGAGGATATCGTCGCTGTCGCGGACTGCTCGCGTCACCGCGAAGATCTCATGACTCTTCGGATGAGACCACCAGTTACCTCGAACCGGCTCTCCGGCTATGACCTCAGCCAGTGACGGGACGGGCCCCCGCGCGGACTCAAGCACGACACCGTGCTTGCGGATGAAGGCGAGGGCCTGGCGTGAAGTCATCGTCACGTTCTGTTTTCGTCGGCCCAACTAGTCGGTAACTTCGAGGGCATTGACTCGGAACGCGGGAACGCGTGGCGCGCGACGGACTCGCTGACCGAGCGGAGTTTTCTGCGCTTGACGCTGGACGAGGCGCCTCTCGATCATTCGACGATCTCTCTCGTGCCAGACGCTTGATCGACCTTGAGACGCACCGCGCCGGGTTCACGTGGATGCAGCGACGGCTCGTCGCGGGCGGGTTGCTCAAACGGAAGAACGGTCGCCATCGACGCAACGACGCTCGAGGCTAACGCAGCGATGCGGAGTATCGTGCGGCGCGATACGGGCGAGGGTTCCGCCACGGGCTGCGGTCAGGACACTAACGTGAAGAGCAGCGCGCCACGCCCTCCAACTCTCGCTGGCATTTGGTGATATGCGTTGTTCGGCAGCGATACCCGACTACGCTGCCGACCGCGCATATGCCGCGGCCGTTGCGAGACGCGCGGCAGTCCACCTCTGACCACACCTGGTACACGTCCAGATGGCACCCGCGGCGAGCGCGTCACTCGTAATCGTGTGGTCCAGCGTATGACACAGCGGGCACGTTGGCGACGGTACGCGCTCAGTGCGTTCCGGCGGTTCCACGGTAATCGGATGTGTCATCTGGTTATCCTTCCTGGGGCTGCTGATAGTCTTGGCGTTTCATGATCATGGCGGCAGGCAGCGTCGGCGTCTGTCCAGTTGTGCACACCCGACCTCCAGCTCGGGATTCATCGACTAGACACGCGGCCTTGACGACGCCTCCGACAGCTCGGAAGTCGCACCTGCGTGGTGGCTCTTTTACCGACGCTGCCGCACGTTCGCAATCCTCGAGGCGAAGCCGGTAACATGAACAATCAGGCACCTCAGCGGGCCGCCGAGCGCGGATGCCCGCCCGGCAGTTACACCACGAATCACGCGGTCAGGACACTCGATGGTAGCGACCTTTCCCAATCTCATCGACGGTCGATCGGTCGACTCGGCCGACCGCAACACCGACATCAACCCCTCGAATCTGGCCGATGTTGTGGGCGAGTTCGCCCGCGCGACGCCAGCAGACGTCAACCAGGCCATCGCGTCGGCGAGGACCGCGTTTGCCAAGTGGTCGCGCACGACACCGCAGGAGCGGTTCGATATCCTCGACCGCGCAGGGACGGAGATTCTCGCGCGGAAGGACGAATTGGGACGCCTGCTCTCGCGCGAGCAAGGGAAACCGCTCGCCGATGGCGTTGGCGAGGCGGCACGTGCCGGAGCGATCTTCAAGTTCTTCGCCGGCGAGGCGGTTCGAGGGGGTGGAGAGAAAGTCGATTCAACCCGGCCAGGCATCGAAGTCGAGGTGACCCGCGAGCCGCTCGGCGTGATCGCCGCGATCACACCCTGGAATTTTCCGTTGGCCATCCCCGCGTGGAAGATTGCACCGGCCCTGGCGTTCGGCAACTGCGTGGTGTTCAAACCCGCCGAACTGGTCCCAGCCTCGCCGTGGACGCTGGTGGATATCGTTCAGCGCGCTGGCCTCCCGGCCGGTGTGCTCAACCTCGTGATGGGACCCGGCAGCCGACTCGGCGCCGCGCTGGCGGCATCAACTGAAATCGATGCCGTGAGCTTCACCGGGTCGCAGGATGTCGGTCCCTCTGTGGCTATGGCCGCCGTGAACACGGGCGCCCGCGTGCAGTTGGAGATGGGAGGCAAGAACCCCCTCATCGTCCTGGACGATGCGGACCTGGCGACGGCGGTGTCGGTCGCGGTCAACGGTGCGTTCTTTCAAGCAGGTCAGCGATGTACGGCTTCGAGCCGGCTGATAGTCACTGAAGGCATTCACGATCGATTCGTGGACGCCGTGATTGCGCGCATGAAGACGCTCGTGATCGACGATGCGCTGAAGCCGGGCACCGAAATTGGACCGGTCGTTGATGAACGACAGCTCGACAAGAACCAGCAGTACGTCGAGATTGGCAAGAGGGAAGGTGCGCGGCTCGCGCAGGGTGGTGAACGCCTGAGGCGCGACACTGAAGGCTACTACATGGCGCCGGCGATCTTCACGGAGACCGCTCAGGACATGCGCATCAACAGAGAAGAGATCTTCGGACCCGTGGCGTCAGTGATCAGGGTGCGGAACTACGACGAAGCCCTGACGATCGCCAACGCCACGCCCTTTGGACTATCGGCTGGGATCGTGACCACCTCGCTGAAGTACGCCAGTCACTTCAAGCGGAACTCCGAAAGCGGCCTCGTGATGGTGAATCTTCCCACGGCCGGCCTCGACTACCACGTGCCGTTCGGCGGCCGAAAGAAATCGAGCTACGGCCCGCGCGAGCAGGGCGCGTATGCGAAGGAGTTCTACACGATAGTCAAGACGTCGTACGCCGCATCATAGTTCGAGCCAATCAACACTAGGTTGGCAGCTGAACACGCCATCGGGAGATAGGGACTCAAGACGGTCTCGCGATGGCGGTTGAGGCGTTACAGAGCGCGGTTCGCTGAAGGCTGCGGCCGCTCTCCGCTCTTGGTGGACGTCGTGAATCGCGCGACGTCGTGCGCATCGCTCACAACCGCCTCGGCGCCATCGTCGCGCACTGTCCGCGCCTTGTTGCCGAGCTGTGCGACGGCATCGCTGACGAGGGCGCTGGCGTCCTGGTAGTGGTCGGACGCGACGCTACCGAGATTCTTGGCGGCGCTCGCCACGCTTCGCCGCAAATCTGCGCCAGCACGTGGCGTGAACGCTAACGCCAGCACCGCTCCGACGATCCCGCCCGTGAGGAGTCCGATGGTGAATCCAGACCCGTGCGTAGTCTGCATGCGTGTGTCGCTTACTGAATCATTCAACATGTTTGCACGATAGCGCGCCGTCGCCCGAATTGCTGTTCACAACAACACAGTCGCCTCGCGACTGATCAACTGCGCCAGCGCTGACACCCGTGGCTAGGACGACGCTCAATAGGAAGGCGGTTGCGAAAGGCACGAAGGTGGCATGATCTGCCCAACGCAATGGTGGTGCCACTCTGGCACAAGTGTGCGGTCATGCATCGTGGGCGTCCGTGGGCCAGCGCGAACCGCCCTGTATAAGACCGTACAGCGCACGCTCACGCGCGACGCTACGCTCGTCCTGCAGGAGGTCGCCATGACGTGGGGGGACAAGCTCGAACTCGGGCTGAAGGAAGACGCAGCGTTTCGCAAAGACAATTTGCCGCCCAATCAGATGCGTGGCCCGGAACTGCCAACAGGACCTGGCCGGTCGCCTGAGATTCCGCTCGCACGTGGAGACCGGACCGAGATAGCGGCCGAGCCCAGTGCTCCCGCGGCACCGCCCAAGCCCTCCCAGGACCGCTTGAACGCGGCCCAGCCCAGCCAAGAGCAAGGCGTAGTCATGGGGCCCCGCGCGCTGAAGGTGAAGGCATTTGGGATCACCGACAAGGGAAAGGTGCGCCCGGCCAATGAGGATCAGTTTCTCATCGCCGAACTCACCAAAGCGATGCGTGTCTGGCAGACGAGCCTGCCGGAGCCGAAGGTGCAGGTTGGCGAGGAGCGCGCACATCTGTTTCTCGTCGCCGACGGCATGGGCGGGCACCAGGCGGGCGAACGGGCGAGCGCCCTGGCCGTGGTCGCCATCGAGCAGTTCACGCTCAACACATTCAGGTGGTTCTTTGGGGCGAATAGCACTGAAGCACAGAGAGCCCTCGCGCAGTTCCAGTCCGCGCTCGGTCAGGCCGACGCCCGCATTCTCGCCGAGGCGGCGGATCATCCGGAACTGAGCGGCATGGGGACGACGCTGACGATGGCGTTCCATCTGGGTACGCAGCTGTGCATTGTGCACGTGGGGGACAGTCGCGCGTACTTATACCGAGACGACGAGTTGCACCAGCTCACCCAGGACCACACGCTGATGGCCGACATGGTGCGCACTGGAGCCCTTCGACCGGACGAGGTCGCCGGACACCGTCTCCGCCATGTCATTACGAACGTTGTCGGTGGCCAGGAGCCGGGGGTCAAAGTCGAAGCCCGCGCGTTCGAAGTTCAGGCTGGCGATCGGTTACTGCTGTGTTCGGACGGACTGACGGAGATGGTGACGAACGAGGCGATCGCAGCCACATTGGGTGCGGAGCCCGTACCCGAGGTCGCCGCCAGGGAGCTGCTCGCACAGGCCAATGAGGGCGGGGCGAGCGATAACATCACGCTGCTGATCGTGCGGTTCGACGAGGCGACCGCCGCGGACGTCCCAACCGCACGAGTCGAGCCGGTCGCGGTAGAGGTCGTCAAGCGCCAGTAGCCCGTGCCCTAGTTGGAGTCGAGCTCGTTCGCGTCCCTCAGCTCACGGAGCGTCCGCCGCATCTCCTCGACGACCTTCATTTGTTCGAGTGTCGCGTTCAGACTAGCGGCGGTGGCGCGCACCGCATCCACCACCGCCCCCCGCGCAGCCTCGCCGGCGAGGCGCGCCTCCTCGCTGGCACCACGGGCCGCTTCAGCGGTTTCGCGCACCTGCTCCTGCTGTTGTCGGTTGGCTTCGAGCGCCTCGCGGTGGTGGTCGCGGACTTCACGCGCTTCCTCGGCCTGTCGCCTGAATTGTTCGGCCTCATCCCGCGCAGCTTCCGATGACATCGGGCGGTCTTCCGCTCCCGCCCGGCCTGGGTCGCCCTCCTCACGGCCATCGCCGGCCGTCGTAATCGTTCCAGGTTCCGCAGTTCGAGGAGCGCCCGCGGTTGGTTTGAGAGGCTTGTTCATGACATCTACCTACGGGCAGCGTAGCAGTCGTGCGGCCCAAGAGATGTACTCAAACGGACGCTGTGGATCCATTCGGGAAAGCCGAAGCGATTGCATTACCCACCTCATCGGTCGGTGCAAGCCTGTTCAATTCTGAACACCGGTGCTTGCGGAGCTGTGCGACAGTGCCCATCGCCCCAGACGGGTTCAGAAGCCAGGGGTGTGGGGCCCTATGCGTAGCGCTTTTGAAAACGCATTCACGCACGCGCCGATCGGCATGGCCCTCGTGGATATGAGCGGCCGGTTGCTGCGTGTGAATGACGCATTGTGTCGGATTACTGGGTACGGCGCTGCGGAGGTGTACGCTCGCTCGTTCCACGACCTGTCGGATCCGCACGACGTCGACGTTGATGTGCTTCAGATGCGGGAGCTGCGCGACGGTCTCATCCAGAAGTATCAAATCGAGAAGCGATACCGCCACGCCTGGGGTCATTCGCTCTGGGTGCTATTGAGCGTGTCTCTTGTTCGTGACGACGAGGGCCGACCGCTGCACGTCATCGCGCAGGTACAGGACATCTCGGAGCGCAGAGAGCTTGAAGGGCGGTTGGAGCACCTCGTCGATCACGATTTTCTGACGGCGTTGTTCAACGGCCGGCACTTCGAGCAGGCGCTGGCTCAGGAGACCAAGTCCGCGGCTCGCTACGGCGGCGGCGGGGCGGTGCTCCTGCTCGATCTGGATCACTTCAAAGCCGTCAACGACAGGTTCGGCCACAAAGCGGGTGACGACCTCCTCAAGACTGTCGCCGCGGCCCTGCGGGACCGGATCCGCGAAACGGACGTCCTGGCACGGTTGGGCGGTGACGAGTTCGGGATCATCCTGCCTCAGGTCGACGCCGCGCAAGCCGAGGTGGTCGCGGACGGCATGGTGAAGACGCTCCGCCGCCAAACGGCGATGCTGGCCGAACACCAGATTCCGGTCACGGCCAGTGTCGGTGTCGCGCTGTTCGACGGACTCACGAACATCGAGATCCTGGCGGCGGCCGACCTCGCCATGTACGAGGCGAAGGAAGCGGGCCGGGACCGGTTCGCCGTCTATCGGGCGCAGCCCGACGCGCAGCCACGGAACTCGTCGCGGCTAGCCGAGGCTGAGCGCATTCAACGCGCCCTCTCGCGCGATCAGCTCGAGCTACACTGCCAGCCCATCCTCGATCTAGCAACCAACACCGTCAGTCAGTACGAGTTGCTCCTTCGGTTGCGTACCGATCACGGCAGCCTGCTCCCGCCAAGCGCCTTTCTGTACGTCGCCGAACGGTTCGGGACTATTGTCGCGATCGATTCCTGGGTGGTCCGGCAGGCGGTCGCCTTGATCGCCCTGGAAGCTAGGGCAGGCCGCTCGCTGACGCTCAACGTGAACATTTCCGCAAAGTCCATCGGCAACCCGCAACTCGTCAGGGTCATCGATCGAGCGCTCGCGGACGCGCGCATCGACCCCGCGTGCCTCGTCTTCGAACTGACAGAGACCGCGGCGATTGGCAGCATCGACCACGCAAAAACGTTCACGACGGAGTTGAGGAGTCGGGGTTGCCGCTTCGCGCTGGACGATTTTGGCTCGGGTTTCGGCTCGTTCTATTACTTGAAGCATCTCCCCTTCGACTACTTCAAGATCGATGGCGACTTCATTCGTGGCTTTGGTGCCAATACCACCGACCAACTGGTCGTCGAGGCGATCGTGGGGATCGCCCGGGGGATGGGGAAGAAAACCGTGGCGGAATTTGTCACCGATCAGGACATGACGGATCGGCTGCGACGCAGCGGCATTGACTACGCACAGGGCTTTCATATCGGCGTGCCGCAGCCAATCGGCGCGACCTTTGCGGAGGCATGTGCTCAATTGAAGGGCGCGTTTGAACGGAGTTCAGGAGTCTAGCGCCGGGGTCTGGCGCTGGTGCTTGCGTCAGTGGCGCAGCACCACGCTCAGGAGGGAGTTGTTGACCTTCAAGCCGCCGTTGTAGTCGATGAACCCGAGCTTGCGAAACTTGTTCATGAAGAAGTTGACGCGGGAGCGCGTGGTGCCGACCATCTCCGCCAGGACTTCTTGCGACACTTTCGGAAGGGTCCGGTGAGACGCCTCAGGCTCACCGAAACGCGCGAGCAGTAGAAGGGTGCGCGCCAGCCGCTTCTCGCTGGAGTTGAAGAGCTGATCGATCAGATCCTCTTCGATGCGGATGTTCCTGGTCAGCATGTGTGTCAGGAAACGATCCGCGAAGGCGGGCTGGGCGTGGAGCAGCCGCACCATTTCGGACTTGTCGACGGTCAAGACCGTGCAGGAGTCCATTGCCGTTGCAGTTGCCATCCGTCGCGACTGGCCAGCCAGGCAGCCCTCGCCGAAGAAGTGGCCGGCATCGAGGACGGCGACCACGGCCTCTTTGCCCGCGTGCGACACGACCGACAGCCGCACGGTGCCTTTCTCGACATACAGGACGCTCGTGGCCGCGTCGCCTTGAGCAAAGATCGTGGCCGCGGATCCATACGCGACGCGCTCGGTTCGTGCGCCGGTCCAGTCGAGTGCTGCGGTGGGTTTGAGCGTCGGTGCGCGTTTCGACTTGGCCATGGCACCTGCCGTTCACTGCCGAACAGCTGACCTTGCGATGTTCAGATTGACACGAACGCCGTATATTCGCAACGCACAAGAGCTCCGGGTCACCGTTCAGCCTGTGGTCCGAGACCAAGTGACTTGCTCTTGGTGCGTCACCCGTCCGTCGTGGAACGCCGCACTAAACCAGCGCGACGGTCGGGACTGGGAGCCTGGGCAGGTCGACAGTGAAGACGCATCCTTCTTCCGACAGGTTGCGCACGTGATTCGTCCACTATTCGCTCCGCCCCCCCCATCGGCTGAACGCCAGACCGAGGCCCAACCCGGTTCGATCGACGCTGCGCTGCTCGAACAGACGGAACAGCTCGTCCAGGCGGCCAGCCGGGAGACCGCCGCACTCGTCCTGGATTTCGATGAGCACGCGCTCGTCGCTGGCGCTGACGCTGACGCTGAGCGTGACCGTGGTACGAGGCTGGGTGAATTTGAATGCGTTCTGCAACAGGTTGCCGACCACCGCCGTAAGAACCGGTCGGTCCGGTCAATGACCACGCCGTCGTCGAGGGGCATGACGATGAGTCTGATGCCGCGGGCGTTTGCCTGTAATGTTGCCGGTGCGAGCTCGTCGATGGATCCGGACACCAGGAATTGCTCCAGATTCTGGACGCCTTGGGTGAGACGAACCTCGGCGAGCGAGCGACCAACCAGCGCGCGTAATCCCATGAGGGTGCGATGGAGCACGGTCCCTGTACTCCCGGCGACGCCGACGTTTCCTGTCTTGAGAACCTCGAAGGCCATGATCGCGGTGTTGATCAGGTTCCGCAATTCGTGCGCAAAGAATCCGAGGCGCTCGCTTCCGCGGTCTCTCCGTCGATGGTCGACATCGCCAATGCCACGCGGTTTGGCCCGTCGGCCGGGATCGTGACCACCTCGCTGAGGCACGCCAGTCACTTCAAGCGAAACTCCGAAAGCGGCCTCGTGATGGTGAATCTGCCCACGACCGGCCTCGACTACCACGTGCCATTCGGCGGCCGAAAGAAATCGAGCTACGGCCCGCGCGAGCAGGGCGCGTATGCGAAGGAGTTTTACACGGTCGTCAAGACGGCGTACGCGGCATCGTAGCCTGCTTGATTCCATGTGCTCCTGTGGCTTCCGCGTGCCTTGATTCGATGTACTCCTGTGGCTTCCGCCTTCAGGCGGAAGATCGGTCACCGAAATCTTGAACGGCGGTGGACGCTGCGCGGGAGGAGTGGCGCTCACCTATGTGGAGAGATGAAACTGCAAGAACGCCAGTACCTGTTTGATGATGTCGCGCGAGGTCCTCGTATCGTCGAACAAGTCGAAAGCGTGCGGCCCAGTGGCATGGTTCGTTACCGTCACCGGAAGGTTCATGGCTAACGCGGCTCCTACGAATCTGTCGAGGGTGTCGTTGAGCCCCGGCATTTGGTCACGGCCTGCTCGAGCGATGAATATCGGGAGATCGCGCGGGAGATCAGCGACGGATCGACCCGCGGCAGGCGTGACAAACCGGAATTGTTTTGCCGCATCAGCGACGCCGGTCGAGCCATCGAGGTCGAGCGTGTAGGCATAGGCCAGCACCGCACACTTCAGACCATCACGACCGCGTTCCATCAGCACTGACAACGCGTTCGGTCCATGCCCGGAGCAGGCCCATACACCAATCCGGCGTGCGTCGATCCCCAGCGACGTCGCGTTGTGTCGGACATGGTGAAGCGCTTCGTAGACATCTTCAGGCTCGCTGTTGGCGTACGTGATGCCCACGAGACCGCAGGCAGCGACCAGCTGGGCCCAGGACACGAATGATCCCGTGTCTTTGAACCTGGAGCCGAGCAGCTTCTCCGCGCCGAGATCCGAGTATCCGGTCACGAAGATCACCGCAGGTGTTTGCACGCCGGCTTTGTTGCGGGTGGGTAGTACAAATCCATCGTGAGCGCACCGGTATCCGCGACTCGGTACGGCTCCTCCCGTCGAATCATTACGGCTTCCATGGCGGGCATCGTATAGACCACCTTCTTCTTCGATATCTGGTCGCGCTGCGTTTCTTGACTCATGTGAGTGTCTCCCTATGTCCCACGAGCATGAGCGTGCTCTCGAATATGCCCATGAAATGCAAAAGCCGCCGGGCATCGGTGGCCTCGACGGCTTGTCAATGAGCACTGCGCCGAGAACACGTCTCGTGCGCTGTTGGTTGGACTTCGGCCTACATATGAACCTCGCTGCGCGAGTTATCCTCGCGAGCTGTAATCCTGTGGTCGCCGCTCATCGCGGCGCTGGTGGAACGTGTGAACCCGTTGAAACGATAGCAGCGGGCGATGCGGATTACAACCCATTGCACGCGTTGCGCGGAAGCGCCTCTTGCAAACCGGGATTTCGGTCAACCGCGCAATGCTTGCGCAGCTGTCGATCTCATGAGTCGAATCGAGCGCGATCGGGTCTTACGAGCTCTTGTCATCGTCACCGCTTTCGGAGCCTCCATCACGCTGCGGACAGGTCGGACGAGGTCGTAGACCTTCCTGTGTGCCACCTCAGGTGGGCACGTCGGCGCCTCAAGGTGCCGGGCACGATGGAGGTCGACGAACGCCGTGACCAATTCCACCGGACACCACCCGGCGGTCGCTTCCGCGAGCATGACCTTGTACGCCCCCTCCGGCGTCATCGCCTTTCGGTAGGGCCGATCGGTCGTGATCGCGTCGAACACATCGACGACCCCAACAATCTGCGCAAGCAGTGGAATGTCCCCTCCCGAGAGACCGTCGGGGTACCCACGGCCATCTGCCCGTTCGTGATGCCAACGAACGATCGGCCGCACCCGTTCGAGTGACTTCACGGTCCGACAAAGGTTGTCGCCAATCACGGGGTGCTGCTTCATCAGCATCGTCTCGTCAGCGTCCAACCGGCCCTCCTTCCGGAGCACGAGGTCGGGGAGTCCGATCTTCCCCACGTCGTGCAAGGCGGCGCCGCGATTCAGCGTGTCGATATCGACCTCCGTCAGTCCCAGCGCTGCGCCAAGCGCGGTTGCGTAGTCTGCGAGCCGCTGACAATGCCCTTCCGTGTACGGATCGCGTGCCTCGACGATCCGCCCGAGCATCGTCATGATCGCCTCGGTTGACTCGAGCTCGTCGATGAGACGTTTTACGCGCAGGAGTGACCGGACTCGCATCCGAAACTCCGTTATGTCGATCGGCTTGCTGAGAAAATCATCAGCGCCGGCCTCGAGCCCGGCGAGGCGGTACTCGCGGTCCTGACTCGCCGTGATGAGGACAACCGGTGTCAGGCGCGTCTCATTGCGCGTCTTGAGCTCGCGACAGACCTCGACGCCTGACATGTGGGGCATGACGACATCGAGCAGCACCAAATCTGGCACCTCGTCTTCGGCGAGGCGGAGCGCGTCGCTGCCGTTGCTGGCGACACGTACCGCGTGGCCGGCGGTGACCAGGAGATCACGCATCGCGTTGGCGTTCGGCTCGTAGTCGTCGACAACGAGAACCTTCCCGTTTCGTTCCATTGGAGGAATCTCCGCTGCTGGGGAAGGGGGGCTGTGCCTTTCAGTGCAACCGGGGGGCCACGTTGTGCGACCCGACTGGGGCCGACAACTTCTAGAAGGCACGGGACTTACCAATCTGTTTCTCGGGTTTGCAGGGGCGATGTTGCACGGAAACGGTGTGCGACTGTGGCGACTTGGATCATTCCCGTGCGACGTAGGTGACCACTCGCTGCCTGACTCGCATGTCGGAACCGCATCACCTGGAAGACGGCACGTGACTTGATTGGGTCTCGAGGATGAGATTTCCTCGACGCCGGTTGGCGACAACAGCACTGGCCGTGACGCTGCTGGCAGCGCCTTCGAGTGTGGCCGCGTATTCCGTTTTCGCGCACGAAGCCCTGATTGATGCGGCGTGGCGGGACCAGCTTGTGCCGTTGCTCGAGAAGAGGTTTCCCGGCAGCTCGACGAGCGAGCTCGATGGCGCACGCGCCTACGCGTACGGCGGATCGCTCATTCAGGACCTTGGGTATTACCCGTTTGGCAGCCGTTTCTTTTCAAATCTCGTCCACTACGTCCGCGCTGGCGAATTCGTCGAGGCCCTGGTTCGCGATGCGCAGAATGTCAACGAGTACGCATTTGCGCTCGGCGCTCTTGCGCATTACGCCGGCGACGACATCGCCCACCCACTGGCGGTGAACCGAGCAGTGCCGATGATCTACCCGAAGATCCGGGCCAAGCACGGGAACGAGGTGTTGTACGTGGATTCGCCCGCGCGGCACGTCATGGTGGAATTTGCGTTCGATGTGGTGCAGGTTGCGCGCGGCACTTTCAAGTCAGACGTCTATCAGAATCTGATCGGGTTCGAGGTTGCGATGCCGGTGCTCGAGCGTGCGTTCCGCGACACGTATGGCCTCGAGCTCAGGGACGTGTTTGGCGACACTGACCTCGCGATCGGCACCTATCGCTACGCCGTGAGCAGGATGATCCCCGACATGACGCGGCTCGCGTGGCGCGAGAAGCGCGATGAGATCCTCGCCGCGACGCCGGGTGTCACCGAACGAGACGTTGTGTACACCGTGACACCTCGCCAATATGAGGACACCTACGGGACAAAATATCGCAAGCCCGGACTGCTGGCACGCTTCGTCGTGATGATTTTCAAGATTCTGCCCAGGTTCGGTCCGTTCAAGCCGCTGGCGTTCGAGCCGCTCACGGCGGAGACAGAGCGGATGTTCCTCGAGAGCTTTCGAGCCTCCAGCGCTTTCTATCGCGCCTCGCTCGATGCGATACGAATCGGTCGGCTGACGCTGACCGACGTGGATCTCGACACAGGCGAGCCATCGCTGCACGGCGCGAATCCGTTGGCCGATGAAACATATGCCGACTTACTGGCGGAATTCGCCGAGAGGAAGTTCGCTGGAGTGCCACCGGCACTGCGCCGCGATATCAACCAGTACTGACGCGGCCAGGACTGCGCCGCAGCCGCCCAACCGGAAGGTGCGGAAGGAGGAACGAAACGCAGCGCGTCACCTCGCCGCACTCAATGCCTCAGTGGCACAAGACCAATAGCCGCACGTCGCTGAGCTGAGGAGCCGTGAACCGCGACCAAGCCGACCTCGCTTAGCGCCGGAGTTCGGCCAGTTCTTCAGCAAGCGTGGTCAGACGGTGCTCATTGACGGCTTCGACCACGGCATACCACTGCTCATTCACGGTTTCGGGGAACCGTGCGGCCAGGATCGAGCCAGCGATCGACGCAACGGAGTCGCTGTCTCCTCCGATGTTTGTGGCGAGAAGGATCGCCGCCTCGGCGGATTGCATCACCGTCGCCAGTGCGATCGCGAGCGGCACGATCGTCAGCGGGTGGTCAGGGAAATACGTGGCTCCGACATCCGCGGCCAGAAGCGCTGGCCGTCGGTGCAAATCGGCGTATATGGTGCGAATCGCTTGAGCGAACACCGCGTCCGTTGATCCAGATCGCTCATATTCGGCTCGAGCGGCTGCACGCTGCACGAGTTGGATCATCTCGTGCGGCCCCGCGCCATCGATAGCCGCCGAAACGGCGGCTGCCGTGGCAGCCGCGGCCGCAAGCGCCAGCGGACCTCCATGGGTCGAGATCGATGCTTGTCGCGCACCGGTGACGATCTCCTCGAGTCGTCGTGATCTGTAAAGGATGCCAACCGGAGCGACGCGGATGGCGGCGCCACACCCATCGTGGTCATCGGTCACGCGTGCCGCATCGCCGGCCTGGTGAAATTCCCACAACGACTTCACGCCGGGATGCACGCTCTTGGTGCACCTGAGCAACTCCCGACCGACGCTTGCATGCCGGACGTGGCCATCCTGGAGAATCGCACGCGCGACCGCAATGGTTCGCTCCGTATCGTCGGTCGTCTCACCGATCAGCCACTCGCGCCTGGCATTGCCGGCATACCGCGGAATCACGGTTCCTGGAGGTCCCTCGAATCCGCGAACTCCCTCCGGATGCCATCGGACGACGCCCTCCCGAGACAAGGTCTCGGTCTGCTTGCCGATGGCGTCGCCCGTCGCAATACCCTTGAGGCAGGCGAGAATTCGTTTCTTGACTCTCAGCATCGCAAGCCGATCGCCTTCGCTTTGTCTATCATGTGCGGGAGAAGACGGGAATGTCTGCGCCGCGGTCGTGCGGCGAAAGGAGCAGTCATGGAACTCGGCGCGTTTTCAATCAGCCTGGCCGTCAAGGATCTCGAGGCTTCGAGGGCGTTCTACGAGAAGTTTGGCTTTACAACCTTTGCCGGAAATGCCTCACAGAATTGGCTGATCTTGAAGAACGGCAGTCACGTCATCGGCCTCTTTCAAGGAATGTTCGAAAAGAACATCCTCACGTTCAACCCCGGATGGGACAGCAGCGCCCAAAAGCTCAGCAGCTTCACCGACGTTCGCGATCTGCAGCGCAAGTTGAAGGCCCAAGGGGTCGTGCTCATGAACGAGGCGGATGAGAAGACGACCGGGCCCGCCAGCTTCATTGCCGTGGACCCGGACGGGAACCCGATCCTGGTCGATCAGCACGTCTGAGCTGGCGACGCCGCACACGACGCAGCGGTACTCGCCGTCAGAATTCTGCTGCAGCCTCGCAGGTGAATGATCGATCGCAATTCGAGGAAGACCTTCGCATCGATGCTAATTCACTCGGTGCGTGCCGAAGGTCACCGATCGAGCGAGCGCCTGAACCCGCCTTCGTAGATGACGGGCCCACTCCCAATTGTGAGCGCGCGAGGGGCCAGCCGATTGAGCTCGCGCAGCGGTTCCTCCGGGTCCGGCATGAAGCCGGCCTCAGCCAGTTCCTGCACGAGCTGGTCGGCCGCCAAGAAGCACTGGGGCGATCCCGAGAACTGGGTGAAGACGAACGGCTCACCGGCCAGTGGCTCTGCCGTCGGTGGAAGCGTGTGTCGAGAAAACGTGAAGACGAACAACGCGGCCCCTTGGCGGGCGACGCGGGCGGCTTCTCGAATCGCCCGCCGGAACTCCAGTGACGTACGGGCGAGGTTCCAGATGCCGTGCGCCACTACCAGATCGGCGCGGCCGGATGGCAACGGCAAACAATCCATCGAGGCGCGCGCAAGTCGTATGCGTTGGCTGACCTGCCGATCCTGTTGCCGAATACGATTGTCCGCCGCGTGCAGCATCGGCCAGGACATGTCGATCCCGAGCACGTCCCAGCCGAGCGTCGCCAGCGGAATCGTATTGCGACCGGCGCCGCAGCCCACGTCGATTGCCAGCCGGCGGCCGCGTATATGTCTACCCAGCTCCTCGGCGAACCGGATCAGTCGCTGGTTGGGCGCCGAACGCGTGAAGCCCTCAACCGTAGACCGATCGTTTCCACGGCGAAGTGACTCCCTGCGGTTGCGCGTGGGCGGCACCAACGACTTGATGCTTGGCTCGAACACATCGAAGCCTGCGCCGTCCCGTGACTGTAGTCATCTCGACAAACGGGACTAACGCTCGCCACGTACATCGCTCGTCGAGTAGAGGAACTCGAACCCGAGCGACTGATTTGGCAAGAACCACTTCGAGATCCGACGGGGCGAGTCGTCGCTAGTCACGACCAGCCTCACCTCGTAGTCGTCGGTTGCTTCCAGCCGCTGAACGGGTGTGGTAAAGAACATGGCGAGCTGCTGCGAACGATCCGCGCTGAGCACCTGCACGACTGAGGATCCCAACATCGTGAAGATATAGGTGCCGGCGGGGAGGGTGACGTCGGGAACGTTGACGGGTCCGTTGAACGTCAGGAAATGGTCGCTCGGGGACCCCTTGACGACGGTGCCTTCGACGGTCACGCTGTACTGCACGGGCTCCTGTGCCACGGCGGTCGACGTAAAAGCCGTCAGGACTGCCAGCATCGCAATCAGCGTTGCGAATTTCTTCATAATGCCTCCTTACCGCGACCCGCTGGGACGCGGGCGTCGACATGTCGACGCGTTGGGTGGGCAGAGAGCAAGTTGCATTCCACGGTGTCTGAGACGCCGCAAACGCTTGCAAATCGTCGATTGAGCCACCGACACTGATACGCGAGTGAGCAACGACGTAACGGATCGACCCGCCGCTCTTGAAAGCGACAACGTCAGACCGTGAGAAATCCCGCACGCGCCGCTGTTTTTTCCGCAGCCTGAATTCGGGACAGGTGGGCAGACATCGGAACCGTCCACATGACTGCCGTCGTACCCCGCGTGGCGATGCCTGGGCACGATGTCTTTCATCCGCAGTCGCGGTGCGGAGGGGAACATCGCGGCTGGGGCCACGGCGGTGTTCCTGCTCGTCGTTGGCTACGCAAAGGCCTCGGGCACCTGGGAGGGTCGCGTGCCGGAGCAGCTCTTCTTCGATCTCATCCCGAACGCTGGGAGTTATGCACATCCGTGACCCTCGAAGCATCATCCTCAAACGGAAAGGACGCCAATGCCATCTCCTTCCTCCACCATCGTGCCGGCTGCGGCTCTGGCACTCGATTCGCTGATTACGCCTACCGAGCGCGGCATTGCCAGCCGCGTTCTCGCCAAGACCTCGGGCGGAAGCCTCACGCTGTTTGCTTTCGACACTGGTGAGGAGCTGAGCGAGCACAGCTCGCCCTTCGAGGCTCTGGTCTTGGTGCTGGAGGGCGCGCTGCGGTTGACGATTGGTGGGGATTCGGTGGTCGCTCAGCCGGGAAGCATCGTGCGCATGCCGGCCAACGTGCCCCATGCAGTCGAGGCTGTCGACGCCGCACGCATGCTTCTCATCCTGCTGTTGGAGCGGAAGTGACCCGTGCGACGCCACTGGGTTACACTCGAAAATCCACGGCAAGAGTCGGAAACTCAGAGCCTATGCCTATGCATGCACGGCTTTACGCCCCGTTCGTCGCGCTGCTGTTCGCGATATCCACGAGCGTAGCGACTCAAGGCCTCAGTGGCACGCTGCTCGTCGCCAACCGCACCGGTGGCAGCATCTCGCTCTTCGATCTGGCCACCGCCGTCGAGATCGCACGGCTGCCGATCGGACCTGCCATTCCGCACGAGGTCGGGGTCAGCCCGGACGGGCGCCTGGCGCTCACGGGCGAATACGGCCCCAACGACGCCCCTGGTCGCCACGTGGTCATCATCGATGTGGCCGAGGCGCGGATCGTCGGACGCATAGACCTCGGCCCGAAATCCAGGCCTCACAGTGTCGTCTTCATGCCTGATGGGCGCCGGGCCGTGGTGACGCTCGAGCAGTCGGATCGGATCGCGCTCCTGGATGTCGTCGATCGGCGCGTGCTTCGCACCTATCCAACCGGGGGCCGCGAAGGGCACATGGTGCGCCTCAGCCCGGACGGCGCCCGAGCGTTCGTCACCAGTCGCGGCGCCGAGGGCACGCTGTCGATCGTCTCGCTTGCCAGCGAGGCACCGCCGGTCGTGATTCCGACCGGCGCGGGTGCAGAGGGTCTGGCGGTGACACCGGACGGGGGCGAAGTGTGGGTGGTCAACCGGGTCGCTCGGTCCATCTCGATCGTCGATACCCGAGCGCAGAAGGTGACACAGACCATTGAGGTGCCGCCCGACGCGCGCCGCGCCGAGGTGTCGGCGTCGGGGCGCGTCCTCGTGCCGCATGCCGGCACGGATGATGCGCCAGCGCAATATCTGTCCGTGTACGACGCGAAGAGCCGCGCGCTTGTCAGTCGCCTCGCAATGCACGAGGGACGCAAGGGGCCGGGAGGATTCGGCATCCACGTGGTCGGCGAGCGGGCGCTCGTGAGCGATCGCGCCGACCGGGCGCTGTTCATTATGGAGCTCAATGATCTCAAGTCCCGGCGCACGCTCGCGACCGGCCACGACGACCCCGACGGTCTGGCCGTTTCGCCAGTGCGCGTTGCGGTGCTTGAGCGCTCACCGCGTTGACCGGGGAAGCTTGCCGGGTTCGCGGCGAAGTAAACATTGAAGAGCCGCTGTCGAGAAGTGAGGTTCCGTCATGGTAACTGCCGAGCGGGTCATCGATCGGCTGCTCGCTTCAGAAGAGCCAGCAATCCGCTTCAAGACGCGCGTCCACGTGTTGAAGGAGTCTGTAGGCAATCGCCGGATCCGCGCCCTTCAAGAGGAGATTCGCAGGTCTTCCCGCGTTCGCCGGCTTCTGTCCGGGCGCGACGCGTCGGGCCGGCTCCGCGGCCGCGGCGTCTACGACAAATGGCGGGGAGCGCACTGGGTGCTCGCGACCCTCGCCGACATCGGCTACCCGCGTGGAGACAAGAGCCTCCAGCCGATGCGCGACCAGTTGATGGAGCGGTGGCTCAACCGCGAATCCTTCTATGAAGAGTTCGATGCCGACACCAGGGCCGGGAGCTATGGACGGCGGGGCGTTCCCGTTATCCAGGGACGGTACCGGCGCTGCGCGTCGCAGCAGAGCAACGCCCTCTTCAGCGTGCTCACGCTGGGGCTCGAGGACTCGCGCGCGGAGCATCTGGTCGAACGGTTACTGCACTGGCAGTGGCCAGACGGCGGCTGGAACTGCGATCGCAACCCAGAAGCCCTGCACTCGTCGTTCATGGAATCGATCCTGCCCTTGCGCGCCCTCTCGCTCTTCGCTGGCACGACGGGCCACTTCAAGGCGAGACGCGCGGCCAAACGCGCGGCCGAAATTTTTCTCGGCCGAAAGCTCTTCCGCCGTCGGTCCAACGACGCGGTGATGCGCCGCGAGTTCGTAGCGCTCCACTATCCGCTCTATTGGCACTACGACGTTCTGCACGGACTCAAAGTGATGGCCGAGGCGGGCTTCATCGACGACCCGCGATGCAGTGACGCGCTGGATCTGCTCGAGTCGAAGCGCTTGCCGGGCGGCGGGTTCGCAGCGGACGCACGCCACTACAGCACGTCGGCGAGCGCGAAGGGCGGTGTCGAGTGGGTCGACTGGGGCGGCACGAGCAAGCAGAGGGAAAACGAGTGGGTCACCGTCGATGCGCTGGCGGTGCTTCAGGCCGCCGGCCGCCTGAGACTGGTCAATTAGTGCGACATGTCAACGATCGCGGTTGCGCGTCAACCACACGCCTTCGAGCTCCGCCTCGAGTCCTGACTCCTTCGAGCTCCGCCTCGAGCGTGAAACCCTGCGCGCGGTCGCGAGCGTCAACGCGCGAATCGGGTTCACCGTATACGACGCCCGCCAGATCGGTGAAATCCTCGGCAGAGTTCGCTAAGGTTCACAAACTGACACAAGAGGACATTGACGCCAACTATTAAGCTCAGCTATTCTCTCTGCTCTCACCATCGTTTTCCGGCGAGGAGACCTCATGCAGTTGAGAATGTTGTTGGCATCGTCAGCGGTGGCTGGACTGTCCTTTCTGACGACGCAAGGTACCGCTCAGAGTCCTGTCGGTCTTCCCGAGTTCGTCCCCAACCAGGTCCTGGTGCAATTTCGGGCTGACGCCACGCCCGAACTCCGCGCCTCCGCGCGTGCGCGTGTCGGCGGTGTTCGCGAGGAAGTGGTGGTTGCTGCCACTCGTCGCGACGATGGAAAGGGAGATTTGGAGTTGGTGCGCATTCCTCCCGGCCTGGCAGTTTCCGACGCTGCGCGTGGGCTCGCTGAGGATTCGGCGGTTGAATTCGCCGAGCCCAATTGGATCTATCAGCATCAAGCGACGTCCAACGACCCGTACTATTCCAACGGATCGCTGTGGGGCATGTATGGCGACGCCACTGCGCCCGCCAACCCATTCGGGAGCCAGGCGGGCGAGGCCTGGGCGCGCAGCAAAGTTGGCTCGGACACCGTTTACGTGGGCATCATCGACGAAGGTGTGATGAGAAACCACGAAGATCTCAATCCGAACATGTGGGTCAACCCAGTCGACAACACGGTCAATGGCGTCGATGAGGATGGCAACGGGTTCGTGGACGATGTGCACGGGTGGGATTTTGACGGCAGGAACAACACGATTTATGACGGGACGCAGGACGATCACGGCACGCACGTGGCCGGCACGATCGGCGCAGTCGGCGGAAACGGGACTGGCGTCGCCGGGGTGAATTGGAACGTGGTCATGATTCCCGTGAAATTCCTCGGGCGCCGCGGCGGCACGACTGCCAACGCGATCAAAGCCGTCGACTACCTCACCGATCTCAAAACCCGTCACGGCATCTATCTTGTGGCGACCAATAACTCATGGGGTGGTGGTGGCTTCTCAGAGGGTCTGCTCGACGCCATCAATCGCGGTGGCGACCAAGGCATCCTGTTCGTCGCGGCCGCCGGAAACGGCGGAAACGATGGCCTCGGTGACAACAACGACACGACCCCGAGTTACCCGTCGAATTACCAATGCACGTCGAAGAGCAAGCCGTGGGACTGCGTCATTGCGGTCGCGGCTTTGACCAGCACCGGGGCCAAGTCCGGATTCTCGAACTATGGACTGAGCACTGTTGACCTCGGTGCGCCCGGCTCCGGCATCTATTCCACGGTGCCGGGCAAAGCCAACAGCTCGAGCTATGCCTCGTACAGCGGCACCTCGATGGCCACGCCGCACGTCACAGGGGCAGCCGCGCTGTATGGTGCAAGCCACTTCGGCGCGACCGCCGCGATGATTAAACAGGCAATCTTGACTTCAGCGATCCCAACGCCGTCGATGAATGGGAGAACGTCGACGGGTGGAAGACTGAACGTCAGCGGGTTTTAGACATCTTCTAAGGCCATCATCGTGACAATTCGAGGAAGTTTCTCCAGCCCTTAGAAGATGTCTCGCCCCGCGGCGCGGGGCAAAACAACATAGCCCTAGCGAAGCGGAGCCGACACCTCTCTTCTCGGCGGTTTGAGGCGGAGCTTCGCTAGGAGCGAGTCGGACACCAGCCACCAGGCGCGCCGGAAGCGTCATCAGCTTCCGTGCGCGCCGTCTCCTTCACATCTTGTACACGCTGTTGTCGCTTGAATGGCAAAGAAGGTCGAGACGCTATCCTCCCGCGGCAGCGCCTCCGAGACGTGGCGACCGCGTCGTGTCATGCCGAATCGGCTGCCACCTCCAGTACGTCAACGATCGCCACAGCCACTCGGCAGGGCCGAAGCGGTAGAGCACAAGCCACCAGCGGCTGAAAACAAGCTGGAACGTCCAGATCGACGCGACCACCCCCAACTGTCCCGCATAGTCGAGCCGTCCGGCGAACCCAAAGCCCCAGCCGAGAAACAGAACTGCAGTGATGATGCTCTGCATCAGGTAGTTGGTCAGGGCCATCTGGCCGACGGCCGCGAGAGTACGGCGAACAGGACCAAGGACACCTCGCTTCACAACGAGGATGAGCAGGGCCGCATAACCAACCGACGCGAGGATCGCGCCAGAGTAATTCCAGAGGTCGGCCACCGTACGCTGCGGCAGCCCAAAGGCGACACGCTCGAGTTGAACCGTCCCGTACCACGCGAGCGCGATCCCAACCGGGAGGCAGAGTGCCGCGACCAGCGTATACGTAGCGGCCGTGCGGCGTCCGTCGAGAAAGCCCGCCTTGTACAGGCCCATTCCCAGCAGCATCATGCCGCTGCAGCGCCAGAAGAAAAAAACCGCGAAGACGAACGTTTGGAACATGAACGCGGTTGGAGCGCGATGTCGAACGATGCCGGCGTAACTGCCCAGCATCACGTCGAGCTCCTTGCGGGTCTGCTCGGCAGATGGCATCAGCATCGCCATCATTGGCGCGCGCTCCGCGTCGCTCATCGATTCCCAGGCCATCGCTTGGCCGAAGGTGAGCAGCGCCCCGACGAGGAGTAGCACACCGGCAGTCGCCATGAGGGCCATAGCCGAGAGTCGCCGGACCCACCACAGGAGGATGAAGCCGCAGAGCGCGTACGGCACAAGGATGTCCCCATCCCAAATGAGATAGGCATGCAGCACACCGATGGCCAGCAGCCAGAACATTCGCCTGAACCATAGCGCACGTGGGGAGCGGCCCGATTCGGTGGGCTTGGCAGCGAAGAAGAGGACGCTCACCCCGAAGAGCATGGAGAAGAGGCCCATCATCTTGAGGTCGAAGGCGGTAGCGGTGAAGATGTACGCTGCGCGATTCGTTCCTGTGAACTCGAACAGGCCAAACGGGTACATGTAGGTGCCGAACGGCGCTGCCATCGCGCGGATGTTCATCGCGAGGATGCCGAGAAGGGCAAAGCCGCGGAGCACGTCGAGCGTTTCCAGCCGCTCGGTCGCGGGGACGGGCGTGGCTTGGGACGCCACGGTCAGACTATACGATAACCGTGAGCTATATCTCGAACGTGCGATAGGACTTGAGCCTCCACCGGCCCTCTTCCTGGGCCCACAACAGACCGAGCACCGCGGAGTCGGAATGCCTGAATCGGAACAGCACCTGGTAGTACGAGGCGCTGGACGAGGGCATCGCATCCGGACCTCGCCATTCGCGTGGAGAAGGACGTCTAGCGGCCCAGCGCGATCGACGTCGCGATCGTGCCGGCCCCGTCCTCAGGAGAAGCGCCAGGGGCACTAGGCCTGATGCGAGGGCTCCTGTTCGGGATCACGCCGTCGGATCCGGTGTCGCACGTGTTCGAGTTGGAACTCCCTGACTAATCTGCGTTTCAACCGCGGCCTCAGCGCGCGGACGGAGTGATCGTGGCTCCCGGCGCAAGGTGTGCGACGAAATACCTCGCGATCAATCGATAGATGTGCGCGCTGGTGCCGGGACCTTCTGAGATCGAGTGAGTCCGGTTCGGATACATCATCAAGTCAAACGGCTTCCCCAGCTCAATCAACCGATTCACCAAGCGCTCGGTTCCCTGCGCGTGCACGTTATCGTCGCCTGTGCCGTGGACGATCAGGAGCGTGCCCTTCAAGCCCTCGGCGAAGTTGATCGGCGATCCCACTTTGTAGCCCGCCTCGTTGTCCTTGGGCAGCCCCATGTAGCGCTCCTGATAGATGGTGTCGTAGAGCTTCTGATCCGGAACCGGGGCGACCGAAACACCGACCGTGTAGGTATCGGGATAGCGGAACATCGCGTTGAGGGTGTTCGATCCGCCGCCGCTCCAGCCCCAGATCCCGATGCGATCGCGATCGATGAAGGAGTGCTTCGCGGCGAGCGCGCGAATGGCGGCGTCCTGCTCGCGCGACGAGAGCTCGCCGACCGTGCCGTAAACGACGTGGCGCCACGGCGCACCCTTCGGGGCCGGTGTGCCACGGTTGTCCATGCTCACCACGATGTAGCCGGCGTTGGCAAGCGCACGGTGGAAGAGCATCTGGTTGCCCATCCAGCGATCGAGGACCGTCTGACCTGCCACTTCACCGTAGACATAGACAACGACGGGATAGCGTCGCGACGGATCGAAATTCGGCGGCTTGAGCATCCAGCCATCGAGCATCACACCTTCGCCGATGTCGATCGTGAAGAACTCCGCCGGCTGCTTGAGCACCGGCGCAAGTTTGGCCGCCACAGCCGACGGATCGGTCAACGCGCGCAGCGTCCGATGATCGGTCAGATCGACGACATCGGTGACCGGCAGCCGATCGATCGACGAGTAGGTGTGGAACGACAGCCGCGCGTTCGGCGCCGCATCGTAGGTGTGCGTGCCGGGCTGATCGTTGGGCGTCATGCGTTGGGGCGAACCAGTGCCGTCGAGCCGGGCGCGATAGAGATAGCGCTGCGTCGCGTTTTGTGGCGAAGCGAGAAAATAGAGCCAGCCGCCGGCTTCGTCCACGCCCACGCTGTCGATCACATCCGCATCGAAACGTGTCAGCAAAGTGGCTTCGCCGCCGTCGCGCGGCACGCGGAACATGTGACGCCATCCGTCACGCTCGCTGAACGTGAGAAACGCGCGGCCCTTGTCGATCCACTGGACGGGATCCATGCGCTCGATCCAGGTCTTCGACTCGTCGCGAAACACCCGGCGCACCTCGCCCTCGCGAGCGTTGCCCAGGAGCACGTCGTGGCGGTTCTGCAGCCGATTCAACTGCTCCATCACCACCGTCTCGGGATCTCTCCACTCGAGATTGGCCAGGTAGTTGTCGCGCGGATTGCCCGGTGTGTTCGTCCATTTCGTGGCCCGCGTCTGCAGATCGACCACGCCAATGCGCACAGCGGAATTGGGCGTGCCGACTTTCGGATATGGGATACGAGTAATGACGGGGTACAGCGCGTCGGTGTTGTTGATGAGCGAGAAGATGCCAACACCGGTCGTGTCGAACTGCCAATACGCAATGCGCGCGCTGTCCGGACTCCAGCGGAAGCAGTCGCGAACCCCGAGCTCCTCTTCGTACACCCAATCCGACGTCCCGTTGATCGTCGTCTCCGATCCGTCGGATGTCAGGCGCGTCACGTCGCCGCCGGCAGCCGCCTCCATATAGATGTCGTTGGCGCGCACGTAGGCCACCTTCGATCCGTCCGGCGAGAACTTGGCAAACATCAGCGACGCTTCGGGCGCGCCGCCACCAACCTGGTGCAAGCGCTTCGACTCGGTGTCGAGCATCCAATAGTCGCCGCGCGTGTTGTTGCGCCAGACCTTGCGCGTGTTGGCGAAGATGAGCAGGTGCCGCGCGTTACTGGACCAGGCGTAGTCGTCGATGTCGAGCGGCTCGCTTTTGCCCGCGGGTACGAGCGCAACGCCCGCTACGAGGATCGTGCGCGCCCCGGTGGCGGCGTCATATCGAACGATGTCTGATGCCGTCGCTTTTTCACCCGAGCGCTCCAGCACCGTGTACGCCGTACCGTCGGGCAGCCATCGCGCGGGACCGAAACGCGGCAGCCGATACTCGTTCGCCTGAAAGATGCGCCCGATCTGCTCGTCGAGCGCGCGAGCGCGATCGCTCTGCTGCGCCGATGTGGCAACGGTGAGGAGGCCGATCGCGACGATCGAGAGAAGGGGCGCGCGATGGTGTCGCATGGACTAAGGATACCGTGCAAACGCGTGACGTCAGGCTCCGCTCAAGCTACAGCGGACAAGAAGCCACGCTGCTCCTGATGCGTTTTCCCACAAAAACGCCCAGCCTTACAGTCTTCGCCCGTCCTGGAAATTCCCTGTTTGTCCAATCGAGGGAACGCAGTCATATTCGTAGATCTCCAGCGTCCAACCGCGTCGATTCCGCTCCTCACGGTCGGTCGTCTGCGCTCCGCAGCAGTTCAGACGGTTGGCCATTCAGCGCGGGGCGGTTGCTACCTGACGGGACAGACGTCCGACAGGTAGCGGATCGCCGTCAGGTCCATGACGGGGAGGCCGCCTGCAGGCATGGTACGCGCGCTTTGGCGCGTGGGGTCCGTGCGTGGGGCGGTCATGGTGACGCGTGAGCCGCTGCCCGGACCCGGTCTGGTGAGAGCCGATTTCTTGACGAGGCCGACGACCTCGACCAGGTTACCGTTGTACTTCCTCACCTGATCGAGCAGTGCGCGTGGTCCCGAGACGCGAAAGTTCCAACCGGTGACGTCGGGTCCGAGGATGAGGCCCTCATCCTCGGGCCGCGGCGTGACGGTGAACACGCGACCCTTTATGCACCCTCGCGCGCCGATCTCGGCGGAGTCCGCTGGCACGGGCCTCGTCTCTGGCGTCTGCGACAGTACGGCGGCGAAGAAGAACAGTGCGACGGTGGTCATGATCCTGCGCCCCTAGTTCCCTCGCCTGATCTGGTTGAGGCGCACCGGCTGGATGTCGTAGTGTTCCAGCACGAGACCGTTCGTCCTGGGATCGATGATGAGTCGGGTGTCGGCGAGCATCTTGCCCTCGCCCCGGTGTTCCTTGTCCAGCCGCATATCCAGGATCGTGAACCGATAGTCGAAGGAGCGCGGTTGGTCGCGCGCTTCCCAGAACTCAATCGGCCGATCGGTGCCGATGAGGATCTGCCGCCCACCCTCGTCGAGTGGCGTCTGCCGGGCGTAGCGAAGGTCCCAGCCCAGCGAGTTCGCTTCCCGGATCCGGCCGACTCGGGGCAGCCGCTGCAATGCGCTCAGCAGCGCGTCGTTCATGCGGCGGACGTCCGACTGCTCCTTCACGATGGCCATCAGTGTGTCTCGCTCCTCATCCGTCGACCACCGCTCGATGGTGATGGAGAGCGACGCGGTTGTCGGACGATTCGGGCCGGTCGGGCGACTGTTGGTGTTGATGGCGAAGGCGGTGAACTCCTCGACGGCCGTTTCTAGCGCGGCGACGCCAGGTATGGCTGCCGTCAGAGTGGCAGCTGTCAGAGTCACGCCGAGGACGAGTGTCAGTGGCATCGTGCTCATCATCAAACTCCTTACATGACGCGGGCGGTGGGACCGTCCGCTGAATTTCCGAGACAACGATTCGACCCACAAGCCGGAGTGTTCGACGTCGAATCCACGGCCAAAGCGAACGCCAATGAACGGCTGCGGCTCAACGCGCTGCGCGCGCGCGTCATCGGCCGCGAAACCGAGGAGCACTAGCGCTTCGAACGGGGCAGGTTGCGAAAGTCAGGCCACCCGCAGGAAGAGTGGCGGGGTGGTATCCGTTTGCACTGGCAAGCTAGCAACAACTTCGCGAAAAAAAACAGTGAATTGCAATTCGCGCGTGGTTGAGACGGCAAGTTGACCGGAGCGCCACGTCGTCGGAAAGTCCGGGGCACGGATGAACGTCCTCCAATCGCCCGCGTCCGGCAGCGACCGAGCCCGCGGTCCGTCGCGGATCGGAGGACCGATCCGGCGGTTCGTGGGAACGGTCGGTCATTCAGGGCGCGTGAGTCTCGCTGCCGCTGCGGCGTGTCGCTTGCACGAAGCCAGGCATGCCGAGCCGATCGATGGCGAAGGTCGTTGATCGTCTGATGCCGCAGCTGACATCCGACCTCAAACAGCTCGTGCGCATCCCGTCAATCTCCGAACCCAGCTTTCCGCCGGAGCCGGTGCACGAGGCGCACGGGCTCGTCTGCGATCTGCTGCGCACGGCCGGTCTCAGCACAGTCGAAACGCTCGACCTCCCGAACACGTACCCCATCATCATCGGCGAGAGTCCCGCTCCGCCCGGTGCGCCGACGGTGTTGCTGTACGGGCACTACGACGTCGTGCCGCCTGGCGACGAGTCGAAATGGCACTCGCCGCCGTTCGAACCCACCGAGCGCGATGGTGCGCTCTTCGGTCGCGGCGCCTCGGATTCGAAGGCGAACGTGATGGCCCATGTCGGAGCGCTTCGCGCGTTCAACGGGAAGCCGCCTGTCGGGATCAAGGTGGTCGTCGAGGGCCAGGAGGAGGTCGGGAGCGCTTTGAACACTTATCCAGTCCAGGAGCCCGAGCTGTTTCAGTGCGACGCCGTGATGATCGCCGACATGGGCAGCGTGAGGCCGGGGGTGCCGACTTTGACGGTCGCCCTTCGCGGCATGGCAGTCGTGACCGTGTCGGTGAAGACACTTGCCGGCCCCAAGCACAGCGGCCAGTACGGCGGTGCGGCGCCGGATGCCTTAATCGTGCTCCTGCATGCGCTTGCCACTTTGCACGACCAGGATGGCAACGTCGCGGTGCCGGGCCTGCGCCGCGAGGAATGGAGCGGCGCCTCCTACAGTGCGGACGAGTTCCGTGAGCTCGCGGAAGTGCAGAAAGGCCTGCCCTTCTTCGGCACCGGCGGACTGGGCGAACGGCTCTGGTTCGGGCCAGCCGTCACCGTGACCGGGATGGACGTGCTCCGGGTCGACGAGGCGGTCAACGCTGTCGTCCCGTACGCGCGCGCGAAGATCAGTCTTCGCGTCCATCCCGAGCAGGACGCCGAAGACGGACAGGCCGCGCTCATCGATCACCTCGAGAGCGTGCGCCCCTTTGGCATCGCACTTGAGGTCACACCGGGGGCGACTGGGAACGGGTTTGCAGCACAAACGTCGGGTCCTGCGTATGACGCGGCACGAGCGGCGCTCTCGACTGCCTGGGGCGCTAATACCGTGAGCATCGCAACCGGCGGGTCGATTCCACTCGTCATGGCGCTCCACACGGCGATCCCGTATGCCGAGATCCTGCTCTTTGGCGCCACCGACGGCTTCAGCAATATTCACGCCCCAAACGAACGTGTCCTGCTCGATGAATTCAGGAAGGCCGTGATCGCTGAAGCGGAGTTCTTTCGCGAGTACGCGGCACGGTGGGCAGGCGGGTCCAGGAGCGGCGCCCACGACTATTCGTGAGCGCACGTCCCCACGTCAGGATACGCCGATCAGTCGTTGCAGAGCAGCCTCACCGTGCGATAGGCACGTTCGAACTGGTCGTCGGTCTTGGAATCGAACAGTCTGTCCTTCGCCTGGGAGCACGCGTCCGCGATGCGCACATCCTCCGCGGTCTCGTTCGGCGCCGGGGCCGGTTTGGCGGCAGCGGATGCGAGCGACGCGCAGCGGGACTCGTCGACGAGTCGCAGGTTGTGGAACGGGCCGCGCTCGACCGCGACGCAATCGCCCGCACGAAGGCCGGCTTCGTCGATGATCATCGTGATCGTCGACCTGTCGTCGATCAGGATCGTGTACTGAAAGGCCTGGCGCTGACTGGCGACGCGCCCGATCTGCTGACCGGCAAGCGCGCCGCCGATCCCGCGCGCCACGGCGCTGCCGCCGGACCTGCCGGCTGACGAGGCAAGGCCGACCATGCCTCCGAGCACGGCGCCACCCGCCTGCGCCTCCTCGTTCTGCTGAGTCACCAGCGTCGCCGCAGTGATGCGGCCGTAGTTGACGCGCGTTTGCGCCGTTGCAACGCCACAGAACGCGAGCACCGCGACCGCAGTGACGAGCCTTGTCCGGGCGATACCGTTCATCATGTTCCTTCCTTCACCTGTCGGGAAGGCCCACTCGAGATCTTGAGCAGGCCGGCCCTTTCGACTTCTCTGGCCGCCGCGCTTGCCACTTCCGCGAACAGGTCGGGTGCGGAGTCCGCATTGGCGGTCCGGCTGCGACCGGCCCAGATCAGTTCGTCCGGTTCCAAGGTGTGCACGTGGGTCTCGACCCACACGTTCGAGCGCGAAGCAGGCGCGGGACTCCAGGCGACCTGCCAAGCGTGGCGATAGTGTGGCCAGAATGACCCTCGGTTCGACCAGCCCAGCCCCACCTGCACGTTGGACGAGCTCGATTGCCGGTCTTGGGCGACGATTTCCATTATCACGATCGCCGCCGCCCCGGCGGAGGCAATCGCGACCCGGGCCCTATCCTCGTTCTGCACGTCAGCGGTTGGAAGGATCGTCCAGGCGGGCACGCCTTGAACTCCTAGGGCGGTGATCTGCGCGGCGAGCGTGTCCTCGGCGGTGCGGCGCGTCGCCTCGTGAGTGCTGATCACGAGAGCGACCACCTTCTGACCCGCGAACGAGAGCGGCTTCGTGTCGGGATTCCTCCATGTCGTTGTGAACGCGGTCGTCGCTGCACAACCGGCGGCCGCGATGACCAGACTAGCCAGCCAGACGCGATTGATCGTTCGCATACTCCTTACCTCCTCGGTCGATGAATGAGATCGGCGCCGATCGCGCGGCCGACACGCGCTGCGCCAGGGCTGAGATGCGAAAGCTGCGCCACACCGCTAGCCCTGAAGGAGGTGCGGACTGCGATCCGTCGAACGGCGCGATGAAGTGCAGTGGGCCACAGCCCGCTCAGGAATAGTCGAATCTCTGGACTTCTGCCGTGTCCCGCCGCGGCGCGCCCGCGCTCGGTAGTGGATCGAAGCCGTCACGGACGCAGACAACTGAGGTGCGGCATTTCGCTGGCAGAGTTTCAGTCACGGACCGTCCAGACTTGTCTCAGAACGTGTCGTTGGTACGCGTGGCATTCGGCTTGCTCCCGTGTCGTTACTGGCCGATTGGACGAACCGCACTCCCACGCAGGCGCGGGTAGCAAGGCCGCGATCAGCATGATGCTTGTCCTAGGTCCTGCGGCGCCTCGAGGGAAGGTGTGACGCGCCGACCACTTGAACTGACGCTGGCTGTCTCCAGCCCCGAGAAAATCCGGACCGGGGTACTGGTCGTCGGCGCGTTCGCGGATGGTTCGCTGCCTCCAACGTCCGAGCGAGTCGATAGGGCAACGGGCGGCAGACTGGCGGCCGTCCTGAAGCTTGGCGATCTGGCAGAGAAATCTGGCGCGACGCTGCTGGTGCACAACCTCGACGGCCTCGCGGCCGATCGAGTCCTGCTGGTCAACCTTGGGAGCCGCGACCGCTACCCGGAACAAGCGTTTCGCGACGCGCTGGCCGGCGTCGCTCGAGCCCTGGCTGCAGGCGCGGCCAAAGATGCCGCAGTGGCGCTCGCAGACATCAATGTGCCCAATCGGTCGCGGCCGTGGCGCCTGCAGCAGGCGAGCCGACTGCTGGCCGAGGGGGTTTACCGTTTCGTTGCACCCAAGGCGACGAGCGGCGCCGCGAGAGGGTGCCGCGGTCCGCGTCGCCTGGTCCTGCTGATTGAAGGTCCTGCCAGCGTGGAAGACGAGCGTGCGCTCCGAAGGGGCCAGGCGATCGCTGAGGGAATGGCGCTCGCGAGGGATCTGGGCAACCTGCCCGGCAACGTGTGCACTCCGCTGTTTCTCGCGGAGACGGCGCGAGGGCTGGGCAGGGAGTTCGGCTTCGAGGTGGAAGTGCTCGAGCGCGACGACATGAAAGAGCTCGGCATGGGAGCGGCGCTGGCCGTGGGACAGGCCTCGGCGCAGCCGTGCAAGTTCATCGTCATGCACTACGTTCCCGGGGGGAGATCGGCCAGGCCGGTCGTGCTCGTCGGCAAGGGGGTGACCTTCGACAGCGGCGGGATCTCCCTGAAACCGGGCGCCGGCATGGACGAGATGAAGTTCGACATGTGCGGCGCCGCGGCCGTACTTGGGGCAATCAAGGTCGTCGCCCGCCTGCGGCTGCCGCTCAGCGTCGTGGGCATCGTCCCCGCGGTCGAGAACATGCCGGGCGGGAATGCCACCCGCCCCGGCGACGTCGTAACGTCGATGTCCGGCCAGACCATCGAGATACTCGACCCTGACGCCCTAGGGCGGCTCGCCCTGGCCGACGCTCTGACGTACGCCGAGCGTTTCGATCCGGCCTGCGTGATCGACATCGCCACGCTGACGTGGGCCTGCGTGATTTCTCTCGGGCATGTCACCAGCGGTCTTTTTTCGAACGATGATCAGCTCGCCAACGAACTGCTGCAGAGTGCCATCGACTCGGGCGACCATGCCTGGCGACTGCCGATGCTCGATGACTATCAAGATCAACTCAGGAGCAACTTCGCCGACATGAGCAACGTCGGCAGCCGTCCTGCCGGCGCCATCACGGCTGCCTGCTTCCTTGGGCGCTTCGCACGCGCATTCAAGTGGGCGCATCTGGACATCGCTGGGACCAACGCGGTCTCGGGAGACGACAAGGGAGCTACCGGCCGGCCAGTGCCACTGCTTTCCGAGTTCCTGATCGGACGCGCCGCCTTGTGCGCGGAACAGGTGCGGCATCCTCGTCTCAGGCGCCGTCTTTGAGGGTTCTCACGCGGCTCCGGATTTCGGCCGACGGGACAAGAGCCAGACGACCGCCGCGACCGAATCGAGGTCAAGCTTCCGCATTACACGGCCGCGGTGCAACTTGACCGTCTTTTCACTGATGCCGAGCTCGTACGCAATCTGCTTGTTCAGAAGTCCCTTCGCGATCAGGTCGCACACTTGACGCTCCCGTTTCGTCAGCCGCGCGAGGCGCTCGCTGTCCTGGTCCTCCTCGCGGCGGCGACGACTGATCTCGATTGCGGCATCCAGAGCCCGCGACACCGACTCGAGCAAGGTCTGGTCGTCGATTGGCTTTACCAGAAAATCGATGGCGCCCTTCCGCATGGCTTGTGCTGTGCCAGGCACATCGCTCGCGCCGCTGAGGAAGACCGTTGGGAGTGCCATTTCCTTCAGGGCGATCGAATCCTGGACCTGGAGGCCCGTAAGTTCGGGCATGCTCATGTCAAGCACGAGGCAGGCCGGGCCGGGGTATGGGAGCTGTTCCAAAAAAGCCTTTGGTGAGCTGAAGGTACTGACGAGATAACCATGCGAACGAAGCAGCCGCTCGACAGCCCTCAGACTGATCCCTTCGTCGTCGACAACGAACACGCGTGGTTCGAGATCCATGGCGAGACTACTCCGTTGCGCAAACTCAGACTGCTAGACCGGTTGGTTCAGACTTCGATGCGAGCCCCAGTTCACCCTACGCTCGGCCCCTCGGCCTGACAAGTCGGACTTAGGACATACTCAGCGACGCTCCGCCTAGAAGAGCACGTCGGCTCCGCTTCGCTGGGGCAGTATTGTTTTGCCCCGCTCCGGGGTCCCCGCCGCGCGTTGTGTGCGCGGTGGGGTGGTCTCCGCGGGGCGGTCCGGGTGGATCGACTCGACCTTGGTGACAGGTATCGTGAAGCAGAACGTCGCGCCCGGGCCGACTCTCGGTTCTGCCCAGATCCGGCCCCCGTGCGCTTCGACGATCGATCGGCTGATCGACAGGCCGACACCCGTTCCAGCCGACTTCGTGGTGTAGAACGCGGTGAACAGCCGGTTGACGTCCACACCGGCGAGCCCGACGCCCGTGTCACGCACGCTGATTCGCACGAACGACGGCTCCGTCAACTCTGTTTCGACCAGCAGCCGCCGCGTTCGGCGGTCGACACTCTCCATGGCGTCCATGGCGTTGATGAGCAGGTTGACGAGCACTTGTTGCAGCTCCACAGGGTCGCCGAGAACTGCCGGTAGGTTCTGGGCGACTCTCGTTTCGAGCTGGATTTGACTGTTCTCCAGCCGTATCCGGGTCAGCAGGGCGACCTCGCTGACGAGGTTGTTGACGTCCAGCGGCTGTTTATCCACGGTGTGGTGTCGAAACAGAGTCCGGTTGCGGCGCACCACTTCGTTCGCCCGGTCGCTGGCTTCGGCGATATCCCGAAGCGCGCTGCGCACGTCCCCCATTGGGGGGGCTTGATCTTCGAGCCATCTGAGCGAGGCTTTGGCGTTCAGCAGGATGGCGTTGAGGGGATGACCAAGCTCGTGGCCGATCGATGCCGCGAACTCGCCCAGCGCGGTCAGCCTGCTCACGCGCGCCAATTCTTCCTGCACCTCGTGTAGCCGGGCCTCGGCGCGCTTCCGCTCCGTGATGTCCGTGATGGTGCCTAGCATCTTGACCCCGCGTCCGTCCGGCAGGCGTATCGCGGATCCGCGGGCGTGGAACCACAAAGGGCTCCCATCTTTGTGCAGTATCCGGTGCTCGTTCTCAAAAGACGCGGTCCTTCCATCGGAACAGTCCCGTAGGCCTGTCAGCAGCTGGGAAACGTCGTCGGGATGCACGCGCTTGATCCAGGCGTCGAAGTCGTCCTCGATTTCAGAGTCCGAAAAGCCCAGGAGCGGCTTGAGGGCCGGATCGGTGTAGATCGCGTTGGTCTCGAGGTTCCACTCCCATACGCCAACGGACGCCGCGGCCGTTGCGAGCGCGTAGCGCCTCTCGCTTTCTTGTAAAGCCTGCAAGGCCTGCCTACGTTCGGTGATGTCGAAGCAGGACCCGATATAGCCGAGGAAAGCGCCGTCCGGCGCGAAGCGAGGAACCCCCGAATCCACGATCCACCGATACTCGCCATCAGCTCGTTGAAGCCGATACTCCATGTCAAACGATCGCCGTTCGTCGAATGCCGACGTGTAGATCGCCAGGCACCGGGCGAGGTCGGCCGGATGAACGCCCTGCGTCCAGCCTGACCCGGCCTCCTGTTCCATGGTGCGCCCGCGGAACTCGAGCCAGGGACGGTTGAAGAAGTCGCATGCCTTGTCGACGTTCGACCGCCAGACCAGCACCGGCGCCGTATCTGCCATCAGGCGGAAACGCTCTTCACTCTCGCGCAACGCCCCCTCGACGCGCCGGCGTCTGGTACGTTGGACGAGCAGCATGCCGATCAGCAGTGTCTGCAGCGCCAGGGCCAGGCCGGTGCCGATCACGTAATGCTGGTATTGGGACCAGAGCGTTGGTTCCTTGAACAGGACGACGCTGCCGGCGGGGAGCGAGCGCTCGCTGATGCCCCAACGGGCCAACTGGCGCGCGTCGAAGGACGGGATCCTGGGTGTGCGATCGGTGGGGATATCCTGCGGCCGGGCGCCGCGGGCGACACGCAGGGCGATTTCCGCAGCCTTCGTGGCGCCACCCACCGGATCGTCGACGATGCCCCCGACGGATCCGTGACCGAGGAGCGATCTCCAGGGACTGTAGACGGGGACGGGGGCCGCGCGCGAGATAGCGTCCAGGACAATCGCCTGGCTGCTGGCCTACACCGGAATCCTCATGAGTTGCTCGTGCGTAGAGGATGACCGATCGTCTCGGGAGAGACCTCACGGTCGCGAGTAGGTCAACGTAGCTGAGGTCGGTCAGGTAGGTGAATTTCACCCTGCTCTTGAACTTTTCGAACTGTTGTGAGGCCTCGCGCTCGATACAGCTTGTTATGGTTCGGCTGTGCCACTGATGATGAACGCCTCGGTCGCGTCGGGATGCAACCTGAGCGCAAGCTCCATCGTCGTCTCGAAGGCCTCGGGGTTCAGGACACCCGTGAGCGGCTCCGCCGCGAGGTGCTTGACCGTTTCGATGCTCGACGCGTAGAAGACGATCGGTGCACCAGGGAAGAGATCGTCGCGATACTTGAGCAGAAACTCGAGCGGCGGAGCTCCCCAGGGGAGTAGGACATCGATCTTTCGATCACGGTATCTTCCGGCGCAAAAAATCGCGCATGATGCGCGCGTGGTCTTCACCTTGAAACCGGTCCAGCTCCAGGGTACTCGGCATGGTGCACGACCTCGCCCGCAGCCTGCTGTTGGAGCACCGCCTGAATCTGCTGATCGAACGTAATCGTTGACGGATGCTCGGCGCCGTACCAGTAGAGTGCGAGCACCCGTCGAGGCTGCGGGGCGTCCTCCGGCGGTTTGACGGCTGGCGTTACCGCCTCTGATTGGTCTGCCAACGGGGCTTGCGCCATCACGACCGATCCGGTCGACGCAGCCAGGAGCACAGCGATCAAAAGGCGCAATGTGGACGCCATCGAGCAACGAGTCTAATGCCCGAACTTCAGGCCGGCGAGGAATGTGAAGCCGGGAAGCGGGTTGAAATAGCGCCCCGCGGCGGCGTTTATCCTGGTCTGGGCCACGTACACCTCGTCACGCAGATTCATCAGCCCTACCCAAGGAGAGAGTTTGAAGCCCCGTTTCAAGCTGAAATCGTAGCCGACGCGCAGGTTGGCAACTATGTACGGGTCGTTCGACGCCGTGTTGAGGTCGTTGAGAAAGAAGCGGCCGACTCGCTGGACGTCGAATGTCGCCGACAGACCCGGTTCTATCCGGTAAGTCACCTCGCCGAACACGTTGTGGGCCGGCACGCCGGGGACGGTATTGCCGGAGGCGTTCTGGGCGCCCGAGACGAAATCGCGATAGATGAAATCGCTGTACGTATACGACCCCGCCACCTGCATTCCTTTGAACGGACGCCACGTCGCACCGAGCTCCACTCCGTCCTGATCGACCTTGCCGGCGTTCACGAAGGCGAAGAACTGTCCCGTGAGCGGTGGCGGGCGAAGAAAGCCCAGATTGACGATGAGATTGTTGGTGCGCTGGCGATACGCCGAAGCTTCGAATGTCACGTGCCGCCCAAGCTGCCCGCGGGCGCCGACCTCGAACGCGCGCACGTCGATGGGCTCCAGGGTCCGGTTGGCTTCGAACTCGCCGTCGTTTGACGGTGAGCTGCGCAGCTGGTCCAGGATCGGCGCCTCAAAACCCTCGTTATAGCTGGTGTACAACGCCACGTCGTCTGTCAGCCGGAACGTGAGACCGAGACGCGGCGAGAACTGCTCGTACACGATCTCGGACCGGCGGTCCTGCGGACGGAGCAGGTTCTCGGTCGAGAACGTGATGTGGTCGTAGCGCAGGCCGGCCGTGGCGGAGACGCGGTCGCCGAGCGTCACGTCGACCAGTGCAAAGGGGCCGACGGTCGTGGCGGACTCCTCGACTTCGGACAGCGCCCGGCCTGCCAGCAGGGTGTTGGCCCGGCCGAAGCTCCCGCTCGTGATAGGGGTGTTCTGGTAGTCGACGCCGGTGGTCAGGCGGGCAGGCATGCCGAACAACGCCGGTACGACGAGACGTCCCGACGCGCCGCGATTCACGAAATGCTGATTGAAGCGGACCGTCTCGATGAAAAGGTGAGCGATGCCTCTCGGCGTATAGTACCCGGTCGCTTCGACCTGTGCGGCGGTGAAATCGCGGCGGTACGTGCCGCCGAAGCGAAATTCGTCGAGCGCCAGGGAGTTCCCGCCGAGCGCCACGGCGACCGGGTTGGCCTGGCGCGGGTCTTGCCGCCATTTCGTCGGCCGTCAACTCGCCCGGCAGGCGCTGTGTTCTGATTGTCATAGCCCGTGACCATCGAGAGCGTCGACCGATCGTCGATCGTCATTCCGAACTTGCCCGTGAAGCCGGCGTCGTCCTGGCTGGAATTCGACCGCGGAAGCCGTCGAGCGCGGTCTTGAATGCCGTGCCGAAATAATTGAATTGTCCTTCGCTGGCCTGACCGCCGCCCCCCACATGCGTGCGCGAGAACCCGTAAGAACCCAGGACCTGGCTGAAGGCGAACGCCGGCCGAGGTCCTCCGGACTCGCTCGTGATGCTCAACACGCCGCCCGCCTGATTGCCATACAGCGCAGACGACGGTCCGCGCAGCACTTCGATGCTCTCGGCGGCCGAGAGGTCGATGTTGATGAAGTCCTGCGCGGATCCGCCGGCGTTGTTCTTCGGAATCCCATCGACGAAGACCCGCACGCCGCGGGCGCCGTCCGCTGTCGTGGCGCCGGCACCGCGAATCGAGATCGTCACGCGCGACGACCCACCCAGCTGATCGCGCAGCAGAGCGCCGGGCACGCGCCGAAGCGATTCTTCGAGATTGATGCCACGTTGCATGTGCTGGATGGCCTCCTGCCCAACGAGTGTCACGGCCGCCGGAACGTCGGCGAGCTCGGCTTCCCGACGGGTCCCCGATACGACGACGGTCTCGAGGTACCGGAGGTCGTCAGCCGAAGACACGGCGGCCGAGGCCGGCGCTGTGACACCCGACGGCACAGCAACCACGCGTCGATGCGCGGCGTTCCAACTCTGCCAGTTGCTGCGTAATCCGCGCTCGCTCGTCGTCAAGCGCGCGCAGGCGAGACCGCAGTGCCTCGATCTCGGGCGGTGGTGGATACGTCCGAGAGCAATGGGGTTTGCGCCGCGGCCTGTGGCGTCACCGTTAGCGCCACGAGGAGGGGCCAGCTCAAGCGACCAGGCCAGCACATAAAGAGCCTCCGCTTCTCCAGCTCGCAAAATGGCGATTATCCGCCTATTACCCGGGATTCGTCTATAAGCGACCGTCACGCACGGCGCGGTCGGCGGGCCACCCAAGAGCAGCGGGTTCGATAGCGTGCGAGGGAAGGAGGCGTTGTCAATCGGCTACGTACGACGAAAGGCCAATACGACCAAGTGCTAGCTTGTCGACGTCACCGCAAACAGCCAAAGTAGCGCCCAATCGCGTTCGGCTCTTGCCGGCGTTCTCGAGAGGTGCTTTATGAAACTTGGGAACTTTCCCTCGCGTCACACGTTCTTCCTATCGCCCGGATCGGAGGAGCTAACCGATCTCGTCGGCGACTGCGAGACGCTGCGCTCGGTGCGCGTGCGGTTGGAGCAAGTGGCTTCGACCACGGCGACCGTCCTTCTGCTGGGCGAGACCGGGACGGGCAAGGGCGTCGCCGCCCGCGTAGTGCATCAGGCGAGCCGGCGTCGTGACGCGCCGTTCGTCAGCGTCGATTGCGCGTCGTTGCCTGCGACGCTAGTCGAGAGCGAGCTCTTCGGCCGGGAGAAAGGCGCCTTTACGGATGCGCGAGCCACGCAGGCGGGTCGGTTCGAGATCGCCCACGGGGGGACGATCTTCCTGGACGAAATCGGCGAGCTGCCTCTGGAGGCGCAATCGAAGCTACTCCGGATCCTCCAGCACGGCGAGTTCGAGCGGCTGGGGTCGCCGCGCACGATCCGTGTGGATGTTCGTGTCATTGCGGCGACCAACCGGAACTTGATCGAGGAGGCCCGGACCGGCCGATTCCGGCGCGACCTGTACTATCGGTTGAACGTGTTCCCGATTACGATGCCGCCACTACGCGAGCGGAGGAGTGACATCGTGGCGCTGGTGCAGCACCTGGTCGAGCGTCTGGCCCGGAAACACGCGCACTGCATCACCGTGATCCCGCCGCCGGTGCTCGATACGCTGCTCGCCTACGATTGGCCCGGCAATGTCCGGGAGCTCGAGAACGTCCTCGAGCGCGCCATCATTACGACGCCCGACTCGACGCTTCGCCTTCTCGATCCGATTGTGTCCGAGCCCATCGACGTGCCGGGCTCGTCGGCCGCCACTATGGTCGATGTCGAACGGGCGCACATTCTGCGGACGCTGCAGTGCTCCAGCTGGCGCATCGAAGGCCCGCGAGGCGCGGCGAATGTTCTGGGCATGAAATCGAGCACACTTCGAAGCCGCATGCGCAGGCTTGGCATCCTGAGGGCGCGCACCGTGTGTGCACGCGCCGTGTCGCAGGTGGCCTGAGTCGGGCTGGACGCTGAGCGGCGGACCTCTGTTCGGCGACGTTCGTAGGTCGCGGCTCAATGTCCTTTGCCGCTCGACGCTTCCTGGAGTTGCTCCATCAGCGCATTCAGGTTGAACGACGCCGACTGGCGCGGCGGGAACTTCGTGAACGCGTCGTTCTGTTGCGCGACGACCCCTGCACCGCATACATGATGTAGGCGTGAGAGATGATCCAGTCCCAGTAGGTGTTCGAACCAGCACTGCAGCGTCTTGGCCCGCTGTTCCATCAAGACCACTTTCCAGTCGCCCATCCGAATCGCCAGAATCTCTCCGTCATCACTCACGTAAAAGAAGTTCGTGCGCGGACTCTCCTTGGTCTCGCCCATATCCTGCGCAGCGGGTCCAGACGCTCCAGCACTGCTGTTTGCGGACCCCTATTCCAGAAGCGTGCCGCGCCGATTCGTGATTGACCATCCAGCACGACGAGCGTCTGCGATAACCGGAGAGCCAAGGACGCAAGCACCGCGACATTCCGCGGGGCGCCGCGAGATTTGACGGGCGCGCCGACTGTCATGCTCTGTGGGCGGCGCGTGATCCACGACATCCGTGAGGACACAACGAGCAACGAGGTCGATGAGCGAAAACCGGCTGACAACTGCTTTGCACCTTATGTCAGAGCGCATTCTCTTCAACGGAATGTCGTCGTGCCGTCATCTGGAACGCGTCTTGATGATGCGTGTGTCTGTGGAGGGTCCCGGTGCGAGGAACCGGCGAGTTCATCAAAAGGAGCACAACCAATGAGCACCCTTGTAGCGGTGGTATTCAACGACGAAGCAACGGCGTTCGAAATGCGAGCGGCGCTTGCGAGGATGCAGAAGGACTATCTGATCGAGCTCGAAGACGCGGTCGTCGTCACCAAGGATCAGAAAGGCAGGACCAGGCTCGACCAGGCCGTCAACCTGACCGCCGCGGGCGCGGTTGGTGGCGGCTTCTGGGGCATGCTCATCGGCCTGCTCTTCCTCAATCCGCTCCTCGGTGCGGTGGTCGGCGCCGGCGCGGGTGCGCTGTCGGGTCGTTTTCAGGACATCGGCCTGGACGACAGGATGATGAAGGACGTCGGACAGTCCTTCAAACCGGGTTCGTCCGCGCTCTTCGTCCTCATCCGGAAGGCCACGACGGACAAAGTCCTCAACGGCCTGAAGGAATTCACCGGCAAGGGCAAGGTGTTCCAGACATCGCTCAACAAGGACGACGAAGCGACGCTGCGCCAGGCGCTCGAGTCCGGCGTGTAATCGTTCCTGAGCAAGTCCTGAATTCGTGTTCGAGGGCGAGAAGTTCAACAAGGGATAGGTGTCATGGCTCACGCACGCGTCGATTCGATGAATCTGACTCACACGTACCCGCACGAAAAGACGGGACTCGAGAAGTTTCTCGACGTCGTCGAACGGGTGGGGAACAAGGTTCCCCACCCGGTTGTGATCTTCGTGCTGCTGATCGGTCTGGTGATCCTGTTCTCCCAGCTGCTCTACATGATGGGCGCGAGCGTCACCTATCAGTCCATCAACACCGAGACCCACAAGCCTGAAGAGGTCACGACCGCCGTTCGTAGTCTGCTGACGTCGGACGGAATCCGCTTCATGTACGCAGGGGTCGTTCAGAACTTCATGAACTTCACGGCTACAGGGGTCATCATCGTCGCGATGCTGGGCGTCGGGGTCGCAGAGACCGCTGGCCTGATCAGAGCCATGATTCGCAAGCTCGTGATGGTCGCCCCGCCAGCGGCCCTGACCTACATCCTCGTGTTCATCGGGATCGTCTCGAGCATCGCTGCGGATGCTGGATATCTCGTTCTGATTCCGCTGGCGGCGGCAGCGTATCTCAGCGTCGGCCGGCATCCGCTGGCCGGGCTTGCCGCATCATTTGCCGGCGTCGCCGCCGTATTCAGCGTGAACATCTTCCCCAAGCCGCTCGATGGCATGCTGGTCGGAATTACGAACGACGCCATCGCGCTGATGAATCCAGGCGTCACCATCTCGCTGACGTCCAACCTCTGGTTTTCGATTGCGTCGGTCGTCCTGCTCACGCTGGTGGTTGCCATCATCAGCGACAGGGTGATCGAGCCTCGTCTGGGCCCGTACACAGGAGAGGGACACGAGGACGGGGCTGGCGGAGGAGTGACACAGGAGGAGGCGCGAGGTCTGAAGTACGCGATGTGGGGACTTATCGGCACGCTCCTCTTCTTCTTTCTCTTGTGGCTCCCCCCGGGAGCGCCTCTCCGTAATGCGGACACCGGGTCCCTGATCGCGGACTCACCATTTATGAACGGCCTGATTGTGTTCATCGCGTTGGTGTTCCTCGTGGCCGGAGCGGCCTATGGCTTTGGCGCAGGCACCATGAAGAACAGCGTGGACGTCATCAAGGCGATGGAGAAAGCCGTTGCGGGCCTCGGTGCCCTGATCTTTCTCCTGTTCGTCATCAGCCAGTTCAACGCGTTCTTCGCCTACACCAACATGGCGACGCTCGCGGCCGTGAAGATGGGCGACGCGCTCGAAGCGGCGGGGCTTGGCGCTTTGCCGTTGCTCATCGGGTTCGTGTTCGTGGTCGGCCTCCTCGATCTGATCATGACCGGCGCCATCCCGAAATGGGCCATTTTTGCGCCGATTTTTGTGCCGCTCCTGATGCGGCTGGGCGTCGATCCGGAAGCCGTGATGGCGGCCTACCGGGTGGGCGATTCGCCCATCAATTCCGTCTCGCCCATGAATGCGTATTTCGGGTTGATTGTCGTCTTTGCCATGAAATACCAGAAGGACGCAGGCGTGGGTACGGTCATCGCACTGATGCTGCCGTACGTCGTGGTGCTCTTCGTGTTGTGGCCGCTGCTCCTGGGTCTCTGGCACGTCTTGGGACTGCCGTGGGGCGTCTGACGATTCGTCAGGTGACGGACTGCAACCATGTTGACCCCATTCAGAAGACGGCGACTTGTCCGGGCAGGGACGCAGGAGTCGCCAGCCGGGATCGCGAGCCGCCCGATGGAGGTGACACTCGACAGCGCGCCAGTCGAAAGCGTGCGGACGGGCGTTCTGGCCGTCGCCGCCTTCGAGGCTGGCCCACTGCCGCCGGGGTCGCGGCGCCTCGACGACGCCTCGAAGGGAGAGCTGTCAGCCGTCATCATGCTCGGCGACCTCGACGAGACGCCAGGCGCCACGCAGCTCCTGCGCAACCTGCCCGGCGTTTCGGCCGACCGTGTGTTGCTGGTCAGTCTCGGGAAACGCCAGGAATTCGGTGACCGGGAGTTCCGTGAAGCGTTCGGCAGCGTGGCGCGAGCGTTGGCGAACATCCCGGCGCACGATGCGGCCATCGCCCTCGACGACTGGGACGTGCCTGGCCGCTCGCTCGCGTGGCGCGTCCAGCAGGCAACCGTGCTGCTCGCGGACGGTGCCTATCGGTTCGCCTCACCGTGGGCGTCGAACGGTGGCAGGGAGCCGGTCTGGGGTGCGCGCAACGTCGTCCTGCTGATTGACCGCAAGGTCACCCCGGAGCTCGAGAGCGCCGTCGGGCGAGGACAGGCTGTCGCCGAGGGCATCGCGCTGGCCTAGGATCTCGGCAACCTGCCGGGAAACGTGTGCAACCCGGCGTATCTCGCGGAAACCGCGCAGGCGCTCGGGCGTGATCGGTGCGATCAAGACCGCCGCGCGGCTGCGCCTCCTACTCAATGTGATTGGCCTCGTGCCGGCCATCGAGAACATGCCCGGCGGCAACGCCACGCGCCCGGGTGACGTCGTGACGTCGATGTCCGGCCAGACGATCGAGGTTCTGAATACCGACGCGGAAGGGCGACTGGCCCTGGCCGACGCGTTGACGTGCGCCGAGCGTTTCGATCCTGCCTGCGTGATCGACATCGCCACTCTGACGGGCGCCTGCGTAATTGCGCTGGGGCACATCACGAGCGGGCTGCTCGCGAACGACGGCCCGGCCGTACAGGTGGGCGCATCTCGATATCACCGGCACTAACGCTGGAACGGGTGTCGCGAAGGCCGCAACCGGGCGACCGGTGCCGCTGCTGGCGGATTTTCTCGTCCTCCGCGCCGCGGGCAGGACGGCCTGAGTGGTCAGGAGGCCGGCGCCAGCTCAATGCTGACGAGACTTCCAGGACGCGACACAAGCCACCGTACGAATGTCCTGAGCTACGCTTCGGCGGCCGCGCTCGTCGCGCTGGTCGCCTATTTCATGGTGGTCGGCGGATGGGGAATTGCGTAAGTGATGGCGAGGAAGACTCGCCACGTCAGAGGATGGGCTGACGCGACTTTGGAGAGTCTCGTCGTGTCCGTGGCTCCTCATCCAACGGACACGCCGAGAGCCTCCTTGGTCGCACTCGTCGTCGCATGCACGCAGCAGCCAAGGTTCCCCTAGGTTCGGAACGGCGTTGCGACGACGACTTTCACGCCCGAGATCACGCCGGTCGCTGCTCGCTCGACCTGCTCGACAGCCGTGACGCCGATATCGCCGGCCGCCTTCAGTGCGCCGTTGGCAGCTGCTGACGCCGCTGCGGCGGCGTCCACGCCAATTTCCCTCGCGCCCTGGATCGCACCCTCGATGGCGGCCTTGGCAGTTCCGCCAATGTCGCCGCCGACGTCGGCGGTGGCTTTGACCAGACTTCCAGCCGTCGCGCCGACTGTGTCGGCCGCTTGCCCGGTCAGCTCTTTGGTTCCGCGAAGGACGCCCAACATGGTGCCCTTGGCAACGGAGCCAACGTCACCGCCAACGTTCGACGCTCCCTGAATCAGTTCGCGCGCTACGCTGGCCGTCGTCGTAGTGGCCGACTTGCCCACATGTCCGAGGCCCTGAATGGCGCCAGCCGCCGCGGCGGCGACCGCATCAAACCCCTTCACGCCAACGCTGCGGGTTCCCTCGATGGCACCCTCCATCGCTTGCCGCGCGGCGGAGCCGGCATCGCCGCCGACTTCCACGGTGGTCTTGACGAGGTTCTGGACTGTGGAGCCGATCGTGTCAACGGCCTCGGCCCCGACGTCTTTCGTGCCACGGAGGACCCCGATGACAGCGCCCTTGGCTGCTTTCCCGAGATCGCCGCCGACTTGCGAGGTGCCCTCGATCACGCCGCAGGCTACGTCGCTCACGGCGCCTGTCAGCGCCTGGCCGACCGATCCAGTGCCTTTCAGAGCAGTGGTGAGTGTATCGCTCACGGTCTCGGTGACCGCGTTCACGATCTCCCCCGTGCCTCTGATGGTGGCGACGATCGTGTCCTTCATTTTCTCCGCTAGGGCTGTTGGCATCGGAACCTCCTGTGTGAAATAGAGCTGTGCTCAAACCGTTCTCGCCGTTTTCGCGCGCTCGCAGATCGGCCACGACTGCGCGAACGCCGCTGCGAAACTTCTAACTGCTTCACAGCCGCACGCTTTTGATCGCGAGGCAGCTCGCTCGATTGCAATCCACAAGCCACGCTTGCCGGAACCATGGAACCGAATCTGGCGCGACTGAAGGCGCGCACCTAAAACCAAGCGTCGTTTACACGCCAGCTGCCGCTGTTTCGGCGCTGTGCGGGATTGACGCCAATTCCTCGAGATAGACGATCGCCGTTTCAACGCCGCGATGGAACATCTCGATGCTGTAGTGCTCATTGGGGGCATGCAGGCCGTCGCTGTCCAGCCCGTAGCCCATCATGACCACCGGGATCTTCATCGTGTCGTAGATATCCGCGACGATCGGGATGCTGCCGCCGCCGCGTGTGAATACCGGCTTGTGCCCCCACCCTTTCTCGTAGGCGCGCGATGCGGCCCGCATTTCTGGCAGGTCGAAGGGAATCAGCGCCGGCTTGCCCTTGGTCAACAAGCTGACCTTCACCTTCACGGTCGGCGGTGCGATGGACTCGATGTGCTTCCTCAGCAGGTTGTAAATCCTGTCCGGATCCTGATTGCCGACCAGACGTGAACTCAGCTTTGCGCCGGCCCTGGCTGGAATGATGGTCTTCGGCCCGGGGCCGGAGTAGCCGCTCCACATGCCGTTGATGTCGAGGGTGGGGCGGGCTGAGACGCGTTCGCGAAGGGTGTATTTCTTGTCTCCCCAACTGGCGGGGACGCCCGTGACATTCTTGAACTGTTCTTCGGTCAGCGCGCTCTTCGCGATCATCTCGCGCTCTTCCGCCGTCAGCGGGACGACGTCGTCGTAGAAGCCTGGAACCGCGATTGTGTTGTCGGGGTTGTAGAGTTTCCCGAGGAGCTCGACGAGGGCGAGAGCGGGATTGTGCGTGGCGCCGCCCCAGAAGCCGCTGTGCAGGTCGTCGGTCGGTCCCTGCACCTCGACTTGGATATACGTCATTCCACGCAGGCTGTGTGTCACGGCCGGCTGTTCGATCCGGGACATGGACGAATCGCTGATCACGCATACGTCGGCCTTGAGCAAGTCCAGATGCTTCTTGATGAACGGCGCCAGGTTGGGAGAAGAGATCTCTTCTTCGCCCTCGAACAGAAATTTCAGATTGACGGGTGCGCCGCCGCCGCCTTCGAGACAGGACTCGAGCGCCTTGATGTGGATGAACAGTTGCCCTTTATCGTCGGTGGCGCCACGCGCGTAGATCTTGCCGTCCTTCTCGACCGGCTCGAAGGGTGGCGTTAGCCAGCCGTCCTCCATCGCGGCGGGCACCACGTCGTAGTGCCCGTACACCAGCACGGTCGGCTTATCCGGCCCCGCGCCCATCCACTCGGCGTAGACGACCGGATGGCCGGCCGTGGGCATGAGCCTGGCGTTGTGGAGACCCAGGGCATGCAGGTGTTCCGCTAGCCATTCTGCGGCGCGTTTGACGTCACCGTCATGGGCAGAGTCGGCGCTCAAGCTCGGGATGCGCAGGAATTCCCGAAGCTCATGACGAAATCTCTCGGCGTGGTCGCGCGAATACTTCCGCGCTTTGTCGTTGGAGTGCGGCATACGTCTTTACCTCTGATACCTGACAGAAGCCTTCATGAGGTGTCGGCTGAAGATCACGCCCTAGGACCGAGATCAACCGCAAGTGATCCGACACGAGCGGACACGACCGATTGCCAGTTGCGTGCCGGTCTCGAACCGTCAGCAGGGCAGAGTCGCTGTTGCGATCGAGATCGATCGTGCTCCGGACCGCTGCGCCCCACGCCGGAGGACGGCGCAACCCACGAGATGTCGTGTGCGACCAGCCTTCGCGCTTCGTCGTGACCGCTGCGCGTTGGCCACCACTTTGCTCACGATCTCCAACCGGAGGGACGACGGATGCTGGGCAGCGCGGAAGACGTCGGTCTGTCGCTCGTGATGCTCTCGCTTGTATTTGCCGGTGCTGCGCTCGTCCGCCGGTGGACACGCCCGCTGCGCGCCCTCTTCCTCCCGACCGCCGTGATCGGCGGCTTTCTCGCTCTTGGCCTCGGTCCGGAGGGGGTCGGCCGTCTCAACGGTGGGACCGGGGTTTTCTCGACTGAAACATTCGCCGTCTGGAAAGCGCTGCCCGGCCTGCTGATCAACGTAATGTGCGCGTCGCTCCTGCTGGGCGAGCGCTTGCCGCCGCTCAAGACGATCTGGACCATCTCCGGGTCGCACGTGATCATGGCCGGCATCATGTCGGCGGGCCAGTTCGCGGTCGCCGGCATCGTGGTCCTGCTGCTGCTCGAACCGGTCTTCGGGTTCAGCAGCAAAGCCGGTGCGCTCATCGAGATGTCCTTCGCCGGCGGCCATGGCACCCTCGCCGGCCTGACGCCCGTCCTGGTCAAGTACGGCGCCGAAGAGCTCCTCGAGGTCGGGCTCGGCCTGGCGACAATTGGCATGGTGACCGGAATCATTGTCGGCACGATGCTGGTCAACTACGCGATCAAGTCGCCGTCGATCTCCGTCGCCCGCCAGAATCCGACCTCTCCCGACGAGGACCTGGACATCGATCGTCACCTGCCCGGCCCGGACGACCAGCCGATGGACGAGTGGCGGGGGATGGCCCAGGTCACTGCGGCGGCAGTGTTCCTCGGCGTGTCGATTGCGGTCGGCGGCGCGTTGCTCGAGGCATTCCGTTGGGCGTTCAACCTTGTCGGCTCGAACTTCTTCGACAAGTTTCCGCTCTTTCCGTTCACGATCATCGGCGGCGTACTCGTCCAGCTTTGCGCGGTCCGCTACAACTTCGAATGGGCGGTCAATCGCCGGTCCGTCGAAGGGCTCGGGGGAATCGCGGTCGACGGGATCGTCATCTGTGCCATCGGCACGCTGTCGTTGAGCGCGCTCGGCGCGCACGTCGGCCCGCTGATCATCCTGGCACTCGCGTCCGTGGGGTGGAGCGTTTTCCTGGCAATGGTCATCGGCCGGCGAGTCTTCCCGCGGAACTGGTTCGAGCATTCGATCGCCGAGTTCGGCGAGTCCCAGGGCAACATCGCGACCGGATTCGTGATGGTCGACATGGTCGACCCGGCGCGCCAGACCGATGTCGTCAGGGGCTATAGCTATCGGCAGCTGATCACCCGCCCTCTGGTTGGTGGCGGCTTTCTCACCGCCCTCGCCGTGCCCCTCATCGACGCCTGGGGCCTCCCGGTCTTCACGATCGCGACGGCGACGGCGACCGTGGCGATGACTGTCTGGGGAATCCGGCGGGCGTCAGCGGGACAAGCCGCGTACTCGAGTCGCGGAGCGCAACGGGCGGCCAATCTCTGAATCGGGTGGTCAATCTTGAATCCGATCCCCAACTCGGTTCAGTCTCGGACAGCGTCCTCACAGGACTCGTGCGATGCCGTTGGACGCGTCTTCAGCGACGCGAACGATCCACCAGCGTTGACGGAAACGCTGCAGCACGATCTCCTCGGCGTGGCGAAGGTCGTCGAAGAATATCGGCACCATCTGCCGGCCCACATGCTCGTTCAGGATCATCAGCGTCGCCTCGTCGTTGAGCGACAGCGAGCGATTGTCGAAGTTTATCGAGCCGATCGTGGCCCACAGACCGTCCACGACGAACGTCTTGGCGTGCATCACCGACGGCTGCCACTCGTAGATCCGCACGCCGGCTTCCAGCAGCTCCTCGTACCGCGCACGGCCGGCGAGCCTGACCATCGGAACATCCGTGCGCGACCCGGCCGTGAGGATTCGCACGTCGACGCCGCGGCGCGCCGCATCTCCGAGCAGCCCGACGAAACTGTCGTCGGGTATGAAATAGGCGTTCGTTACGTAGAGCGTCTTGGTCGCACCCGCGATCGAAAGGGCGAGAAAGCGCTCAGCGGCTGTGCTCCCCATCGTCGGGACGGTATTGAGAAGCCCCGCCGTCACGGTGTCGCCCTCGGCGCTTGTGAGAGTCGCGCGTCCGCTGAGAAGGACTCCGGTGGCTTCGGCCCAGGAAGCGACGAACGCCGCCTTGAGCTGGCGGACGGCGGGGCCCTCGAATCGCACATTCGTTTCCCGCCACGATCCATTGCTACGCCCGTCTCCCAGCCACTTGTCGTCGATGCCGAAGCCGCCGGTCCAGCCGATGCGACCGTCGACCAAAATCCCCCGGACGTGAGACCGGTTCTGCGCTAGGTGCAGCGCTGAAAGACGGATTGGACGAAAAGGCACGACGATTACGCCAGCCTCCTGGAGCGAGGCGCGGTCGCGCCGTGGAATGCGCGAGGTTCCGAATGCATCGTAGAGCACGGAGACGCGTACTCCGGCGGCGGCGCGATCCAGAAGGATCTGCCGCAGTGTCGCGGCCATCTGGCCGCGTTGGCTGTAATACAGCTGGAGTGTGATCGATTCCCTTGCCGACCGCAGATCGTCCCAGAGCCGCGCGTATGTGCCGTCTCCATTCAACGTGATTTCGACTCGGTTCTCTGCCAGGAGCGTGGCGCCGTGAGCATCGCCACGCAGAGCGGAAACGTCGGTTCGTCGGGCGCAATCGGACTGCCGTCGCCGCCGACGCCATGGACGTGCCGGACCGCCGTGCCCCGAGTGACGTACAAAAAACCGATGAGCGCAGCGGCGAGAATCGCTCCAATCAGTGCCCAACGACCCGCCTCCGCTAACAGAGCCGTCACTTCCATCGCGTGCTCTGGCTGGTCCACGTAGAACGCTTCCTGCACGGCTGCGCGGTCCATTCCGCTCGCCAGGCACAACTGCAGCAGGACGCGGCTCTTCTGTGGGTTGAGCTGGTCGGCCGCGACCAGTCCCAGCGTGTCGTCGTCCATCTCGATGTTGCGGCCGACGTCGCCGCTGACGACGCGCGTGCTCCGTACGACGACGACCCCGTTGTTGGCAGCATCGGCGAGCGCGTCCGCCGTGTCGCTGGACACGTTGCCGTTGCCCATGCCCGCCATCACGATGCCACGCGCGCCGAGCGAGATACTGGCGCGCACGAGATCGTGAGGCATGCCGGCGTGCGCGTAGAGGATGTCGACGCGAGGCAGGCGCTCGAGGCCGTCCACCGAGAGCTCGGAATCGGTCGTGTGGCGCCGGGTCGGCCGGCGGAAGTACCGGACGCGTCCATAGCTGACCGTACCGAGCAGGCCCGGCCCCGGTGAGATGAAGGTCTGCACGTCCGTGGTGTTCGACTTCGTGACGTCGCGCGCGCAGTGAAGATCGTCGTTGAGCACGACGATGGCTCCGCGGCCGCGAGCATCGGCATCGGTCGCCACCGCCACCGCGTTGTACAAATTGAGCGGACCGTCCGCGCTCAACGCCGTCGCGGGCCGCATCGCGCCCGTCAGGACGACCGGCCGATCGCTCTTCACCACGAGGTGCAGGAAGTATCCCGTTTCCTCAGTCGTATCGGTGCCGTGGGTAATCACCACGCCGTCCGCCTCGTCGGCGGCGAACAGTGCGTGGACTCGGGCCGCCAGCTTCAGCCAGAGCGCGTCGTTCATGTCCTGGCTGCCGACCTGCGCCACCTGCTCTCCCTGCACCTTCGCAAGCTTGCGCAGCCCGGAGACGGCGTCGATGAGCCTTTCGACGGCGACCTCGCCGGAGCGGTAACCCGGATCCACTTCGGACGCGGCTTCGCCGGCGATGGTTCCTCCAGTCGCCAGAATATGCACTCTCGACGTGGCTGCTGTTGCCGGGAGAATTCTGTCAATCCCTTCGCGAATCCTGCCCATGACTGCGTCGCTCCTCGATGCGCGGTGACGACATCTCGAGCCCCTGACTCCACCGGTCTTCTTCGCAAACGGGCTGCATCGATGTACCGATCGCGTGAATAATTCGGGGCTGCCGAACGGCGCAGGCTCCCGCTCAATCATCCGGCCCAGTCCACCGGCGCCGGTCCCTCTCGTTTGCGGGGCGGCTTTACCGCGGACGCCGAACGCTTCGTGCTGCTCCACAACTGGGCCAGCTCGATGCACATCTCGGTGGCGCGAGCCATGTCCTGCACGCTGACCCATTCGTGCGGGCCCGTGAATGTTCTGCATCCCGGTGAACAGGTTGGGCGTCGGCACGCCCATTTCAGTGAGGCGGGAGCCATCGGTGCCGCCGCGGGTGGGCGTGGAGACGTGTTCGATGCCCAGATTGCCGACAGGCCTCCCGCGCCAGTTCCACCGGGCGCATGTCGTTTTCCAGCCAGTAGCGCATGTTCCGATACTGCTGCGTGATAGTGCACGTGATCCGGGCGCGCGGCTCGGTCGCCTGCACGGTGGCGCAGACCTGTTGCAGCAGTTCGCCGTGCGCGCGCAGGCCGTCCAGCTCGAAGTCGCGCAGGATGAACTGAAGGTCGGCTGCGGCGGCGGTGCCGCTCATCTGGTAGATGTGGATGAAACCCTGACGGCCGGCTGTAGTTTCGGGAGTCAGCGTGACGTGCGGCAGCGTGTCGACGATCTTGGCCGCCAGGTGCAGCGCGTTGACCAGCTTGTCCTTGGCCTGGCCCGGATGGATCGACACGCCCTGCATGTGCACGTCCGCCTTGTCGGCCGAGAACGTCTCGTAGACGATCTCGCCGAGCTCGGCCCCGTCGAGCGTGTACGCGACGTCGGCCTTCAAGTCTTCCGGCAGGTTGCGATGGACGCCCCGGCCGATCTCCTCGTCCGGCGTGAAGCCGATCCGGATGGGGCCGTGAGGCAGGTCTCGGTTCTGCAGCAGGTGGCGGGCCACGGTCATGACGATGGCGACGCCCGCCTTGTCGTCGGCGCCCAGCAGCGTGGTCCCGCTGGCGGTGACGATGTCGTCGCCCACCTTCGTGGCCAGGTAGGGGAACTGCTTCGGCGACAGCACCACGCCGGGTCGTCGGGCAGGACGATGTCGCCGCCGGCATAGTGGCGATGGACGATCGGCTTGACGCCGGTCGCGTTGAACGCGCGGCGCCGTGTCCACGTGCGCCAGAAAGGCGATCGTGGGCGCGTCCCTGTCGATGGTGGCTGGGATCGTGGCCAGCGACGACGCCGTAGTCGGTGAGCCGCACGTCCTGGGCGCCGATGATCCGTCAGCTCGTCCACGAGCAGCTTGAGCAGGTCGTACTGCTTCTCCGTGCTCGGCGACGTCGTGGATTTCTCGTCGCTTTGAGTGTCGATGCGGGCGTAGCGAAGCAGGCGTTCCTCGAGCTCACGATCGAAAGAGGTGGTCTTCGAGGCGTCGCCGGTTCGAGCTGAAGTGGTCGGGGTGGCCATATTGGTGCGTCTCCAAGTCGATGACTCGTGAGACCGTCGTGTCATGCGAGTTGTGTGCCGGTGCCGGGCGACTGCCCGCACCTGCCTGCGCAACGTGTCTAGGCGAGCGTCGGCACGCTTCTGGAAGGAGTCTCGGCGTGACCGACGCTAGGACCAAACGCGACTGGATCGAGCTGCTGTCGGCCGCCCTGATGGCCGCGGCCACGCTGGCCACAGCCTGGAGCGCGTACGAGTCGGCGCTTTGGAACACGCATCACCAGACTCACCAATCGAAGTCGAACACCGCCATTATCAGGGTCGCCAAGCTCACCAACCTGGCCATGCAGCGGACGTCCGTGCACGTGACGCTCTTTCTGCATTGGGTATCTGCCGTCAACCAGGGCGACGGCAAGATGGCGGACTTCCTGTTCGTTCGCTTCCCCGAGCCGCTGAAGTCGGCGACCAGCGCCTGGCGGGCGACGAGCCCGCTCACGAACGCCGAGGCGCCCGCCTCGCCCTTCGACCAGCCGGAATACGTGCTGCCGGAGAGAAGCGAGGCCGACCGCTGGGAGCAGGTTGCCACCAGTGAGTCCGACGCGGCCGACAGGGCGGGAGCGATTGCGAACCGCTACCTGCTATTCACCGTCATCTTCGCCTCCGTGCTGTTCTTCGCCGGCACCAGCGGCAAGTTCAGATGGCAGGCGATCGACTTGACGGTGCTCGCCCTTGGTGCGCTGACGCTGCTCCTTGGCGTGGGGATCATGCTGACGTTGCCGCGCGGTTGACCGCACGGACGAACCGGAGGGCGACGAATGGCCGGGGCGCGGCTTCATCGGCGAGGGTGTCGCCGCGCCACGTCGTGAGATTGCCACGACCCATCGCGGGAAATCACAACCGTCGAGCCGACGCGCCGCGCCCGGCCGCACGTTCGTGTCGAATGCTTGGTCGCTCGGCTGGCATTTGGATTGTGTCAGGACTCGATGAGGACGCCGCCGGAGAATTCTGGAGATCCTGGCTGTTCAGGCGACGGGTCCCGCTCGCGAACGAGGTGGCACGCGTCTCGCAAAATCGGCGCTCGCAGGACGCGCAGGCTCACATTGACCTTTCCGTCAACACGCATGAGCCAAAACACGCGACTGGGAGGACGGGCGCTTCATTGAGCCCGTTGACGTGCAATGAAGCTGTCCCCTGCGATCCGAGTCCTGTCCCTAGTCGTTCTGATCTTCTCCCTTCGGGAGACGGCGTACGCACAGGACCCGGACGTCGTGGAGGTGGCCAACGGCGATCGGATCAGGGGTGACGTCCGCAGGCTCGAGCGCGGCGTGCTGTCCTTTCGCACCGCATCGGCCGGCCCGGGCCATCGGCGTTTCGCTGGCACCATCTCGATCGTCTGGTTAGAGGTCGTCAGACTCACCAGCTCGCAGAATCTCAACGTCGAGCTGGCATCCGGCGAAACGTTCACCGGATCGATCTCGTCGCCGTCCCCCGGTCAGCTGGTCGTGCAGACCGCATCGGGGCCAACGCAGCCGATCGACATGAAGGAGGTGATCCGGATCACCCAGGTCGGAGCCGTCTTCCGCGCTCGCACGACCGGCTCGATCGACTTCGGCGCCAGCTTCACGCAGGCAGATGACGCGAGGAGCTATACCCTCGATGCGACCGCAGACAATCGCACGCGTTCGTACGCAACATCGTTGACCTTCTCCTCCTGGCTCCAGCGGCGCGATGATGAAGATACGCTGACGCGGAACAGTCTGGAATTCGTCCCGCGGCGGTTTTTTTCACGGCGCTGGTTTGCGGTGGCGAGGTTCGGGCTTCAGGAGGACGACGCACTGGATCTCGATTGGCGGATCCTCGTCGCTGGCGGTGTCGGCCGGATGCTGGTTCAGTCGAACCGGATGCTCCTGTCGGTCGAGGGCGGTTTGGACTACGACGGGGAGCGCTATGGCGGCGAGGACGAGCGCGACGACTCCAGCGAATTGTTTGGCGGCGTCGATTGGGACTATTTCTCGCCTGCCTGGTCAGCTGAAACCGCCGTGGCGGCCACGACGTTCATCAGTCTGGAGCGTCAGCGTGCCCGCCTGGAGATCGACGCTCGCCTGCGACGGGAGACGTTCTGGGACATTTACTGGAGCGTGAACATATTCGAAAGCTTCGACAGCGATCCGCCGGGCGAACGCGACCGCAGCAACCTCGGCGTGTCGTTTGGACTGGGATGGACTTTCTGACTCGAACGAACCGCCTCAGGGATCGTAGGCTGGGGTCTTTTCATTCACGCCTGACGGTGGAAGGACGCGCGATAACTGTAACGTGCACCAGAAGAGGGGCGACAGCGCGGACATTTGCCGCACGGCGCCCCTCGTCAGGCGGAGCATAGGAAAGGACGGTGGTCGCAGCATGACGAGTCGTCGAATCAGGCGCCTTGCTTCATCGCCTCCGGGGCGCCCGCCGATCGGTGGACCGATGAGCCGGAGTGCACGGCCACGGTAGGACGTGCAGGTGGCTGCTCACGAGGCGTCGCGATCGGCAACTCCGGTTTTGCGATGGCGTCGGCCTGTCTGTGGGCCTTCCTGGTCACGGCCTCCGAGACTTCTCGCACGTAGCCCTTGGTGCTGTTATAGGCGTCGCCGCCTTTATGTGCCCAGTCGCCGGCGACGTCTTTCGCCTTGTGGAGTCCGGAAGCGCACGAACTCTTCACGCGCGTGAACCCATCGGCTACTTGCTTGCGCGTTTCGGATCCCTTGTGTGGTGCGATCAGCAGTCCCAGACCGACGCCTATCGCCGTCCCGGCGAGCAGGAGGGCGTACGGGTGCCTGAACCCGTGGTCTTCGTGTGTCGTGGCTACCTCGATCTGTTTAACTTCGTCGCTCATGACCCTCTCCTCACTTCTGCAGCGGCTTGGACTCAATCCGCATCCGCGGCCGACATCTGGTCCACCTTGGCTGATCGGATTCGCCGTGCCGTTGTCTTGGTGCCCTCCACGTCGGACTGAGGTGGACGGACGCCTTACCGCACTTTCTCGCAAAGCGCGTGCCGCCCGTTAACCCAGGAACACGGTGGCCCGCCCGCGCCATGTCGCGGAAGCATCCTCAGACGCTCGTGGCGGCACGCGACGGAATCTGAATCGGTCGGGGCATTTTCAGAGCCCAGGCTTCCCATCTTGTGGTGGCCCGGCTTTCGCACTCCGCCGCCCCGTGGGTCTGGTCGTGGCCTTGCGATGGGCCGTGCCGGCTCCCGAAACGAAGTTTGCCGCTTCAACCCGGTCGATGATCGGCCGACGTCGAGAACTGGGCCGGCTGAGTGCACGGCTCGAGGAGTGCTTATGCCATCCGTCCGAACAACGCTGATCAACATCCTTCTCGTTGCGGCTGCCATGTCGGCGCCGGAAATGTTCGCGCAGGTCCCAGCGGCCCGAGGGGTCGTTTTCGAGAACGTCCGCATCTTCAACGGAACCAAGAGCGGACTGTCAGGTCCGTCGAACGTGCTCGTGATCGGCAACGTGATCAAGACGATCTCAGATACGCCAATTGCCGATCCGGCCGGCACCACGCTGCAGCGAATCCGTGGCGACGGACGCACGCTAATGCCGGGCCTCATCGACAATCACTGGCACACGATGTTGGTCAGGCCGACCCCGGTGGAGCTTCTCATGGGGGATGTCGGTCACCTCAATCTCGTGGCCGGCGCGGAGGCAACCGCCACCCTGCTCCGGGGGTTCACGACGGTGCGGGATCTCGGCGGGCCATCGTTCGGGCTCAAGCGTGCCATTGACGAAGGTCTCGTGGTCGGCCCGCGGATCTTCCCGTCCGGCGCCATCATCTCCGTGACCAGTGGTCACGGCGATTTCCGCCAGCCGTTCGAGCTTCCGCGCACCGCCGGGATGCCGCAGTCGCGCGGAGAGCTGCTCGGCGCCGCCATGATCGCGGACAGCCCGGATGAAGTTCGCATGCGGGTGCGCGAGCAGCTCATGATGGGCGCATCGCACATCAAGCTGACCGGCGGCGGCGGCGTGGCCTCGCCTCATAGTCCGCTCGACGCGTCCACGTTCACCGAGGAAGAGTTGCGCGCTGCCGTTGAAGCGGCTGAAAACTGGGGGACCTACGTCGGCGTCCACGCCTACACCCCCGTATCGATCCAGCGCGCGATTGCGGCCGGTGTGAGAGTCATCGAACACGGCCACCTGATGGACGAGGCGACCGCCAAGCTGATCGCCGAAAAGGGCATCTGGTTGAGCACGCAGGCGTTTCCCGACGAGTTGGCGGAAGCGTTTCCGCCGGGTTCGTTCGAGCGCGAGAAGGCGATGCAGGTCTTCGCAGGGACCGACGCGACCATCAACCTCGCAAAGAAATACAAGATCAAGACGGCCTTCGGTACCGACATTCTGTTCTCGCCCGCGCTGGCCCGGCAACACGGGGCACTCCTTGCCAAGCTGGTGAAGTGGTACACCCCCGCCGAAACGCTCGCCATGGCGACCGGGACCAATGCCCAACTGCTGGCGCTGTCCGGGAAGCGCAATCCCTACCCTGGCCGTCTCGGCGTCGTCGACGAAGGCGCGCTTGCGGATCTGCTGCTCGTCGACGGCGATCCCCTCGCCAACATCGCGCTGATCACGGATCCGGAGAAGAACCTGCTCGTCATCATGAAGGACGGCGTCATCTTCAAGAACCTCCTCCATTAGTGGTCGGTGGCGCGCTTCGGACTTCCGCCTGAAGGCGGAAGCCACGCGATATTGTGGGTGACTCGTGGCTTCGGCAATAGAGCCTGTGAATTATGCTCCTGTATCTTCCGCCTTCAGGGCCTGTGAATTAATGCTCCTGTGGCTTCCGCCTTCAGGCGGAAGATAGCGAATCAACGGATACACGCCACGAGGTCGGCGGTGGCCCCTACACGTCCGTTTCCACACGAATGGCGAGCCCACGAATTCGCCGCTCCGTCTGACGTCCACACATGTAACCCAGGACCACTTCAACGGCCTGTTGCTCGCGTGCCCCTGTCTCCGGGCTCACGCGCGCGAATGCCAGTCGATTGAGCAAGACTCAGACCGCCGTTAGGTGATGCAGGTGGGATCGCACTGATTGAGACTCATCCGTGAGAACGCGCGACAACCAACTTCAGCTGATTTAGTTAACCCGGACCCTTACCCTTCAATTTCGACCTCTGGGCTGCCCGGCGCTCTTCTTCTTCGGCAACCAGGCGAAAGGCGATGAAGTACTTGTAGATGTTGCTCACATACCCGACGGTCTCGCGGCCGATGCGCTCGGACGCGATCCGCTCGACGTTGCCGAACCAGATGTTCGGATCGAGGCCCCGCCGCTCCGCCTCGCGGCGGAGCTGCCGAATCCGGCTGGGGCCGGCGTTGTAGGACGCGAGCGTAAGGAAACCCTTGTTGAGATCGTCCAGGCGCTCGTTCCCCAGGTATTCGTCCATCAGCCTGCGTGAGTACTTCACGCCTGCGTGGACATTCGGCTCCACCTGCCGTATATCGCCGACGTTCAGCGATTTCCCTGTGGCAGGCATGATTTGCATGATGCCGATGGCCCCCACCCGACTCCGGACGCTTTGATTCAACCGTGATTCCTGGTAGCCCTTCGCCATCATCAGCAGGTAATCGAGATCGTACTGGTCACTGTATTTGCGAAACAGATCCTTCAGCGCCAGGAAGTTCTTCCGCCCCTCTCCGGTCGTCGCGCGTCTGGCAAACTGGGTGTTCTGCACATAGCGTCTGGCGATGACGTTGCCGAACTCGGTCCCCAGGGTATGGCGGCGGATGAACCCGTTGAGCTCCGCCTCCAGCTTGGGACTGTTCTTCCGGAAGGCAACCGCCAGATCGGCGCCCGTCCTGAGCGTCGCGCTCTTCTGCACCTGCATGTCGGTGAAGATCTGCGACCAGAAATCTGCAAGATAGTCATCGACCACAGTCATGTCGACGAGGCCGGCATTCACCATCTCGAGCAGGTCGTCGTCTTCGAGATTCTCGGGGGCGTCCAGGATCGTGACCGGTTGCTGCCCGTTCGCCTCGAGCTGTGCGTTGAGCGTGCCCAGGCTCTGGTAATAGCTGCTCGACCGCCTGACGAAGACCTCCTTCCCAGACAGGTCTTCCGCGGTCTTCACTGTCGGCACGCCTGGCGCGATCACCACCACCTCGCTGACGTTCCGCCGGAGGGGAATGGAGAAGTCCACGTGTTCCTGCCGCTCGGCAGTAATGGTCTTCTGGGCCGCCACCGCATCGATCCGTCCCGCCGTAAGTGCGCGTAGGAGCAGGTCGCGCCGCATCGGCACGACGACCACATGAATTCGGAGATTCCGGGTCTTGCGTGCCACATTGAGCTGCTCCTCGAACCGCTTGATGTACGCGAAAGTCAGGCCTCGCTGCGTTCCGTTGTCGACGAAATAATGCGTGCGGTTGAAGGTGACGCCGACCCGAATCATGCGGCGCGCCTCCATTTCGTCGAGATCGCCGGTGAACGGCGTGCCGATCATTTCGCGCAGCGATTCGGGAAGGGCGGATTCGTGCGCGAGCGGGGGCAGCGGCTCATCCTGGGCAGGCGCGCCCGCTGTCCCGGCGGTGAGCGGCTGGGCGGCCTGCGTCGCGGCCAACGGAGCGTCTGGCGCGGCAGACCGTGGCGCGGCCGTGTCCGCGCAACTGCACAAGACCAACGGAACCAGGAGAAGGAGTCGGATTGTTGTGAGAGATGACATCACATTCGACGTCTCTCAAACCGGGTGCCATCCGACGCGCGTCTACCGGCCTGCTTCCTTCCTCTTGCGGGCGCCACGCACGCGAACCGTTGAATCCCGTGACTTCTCTCACGCCATGTCACGGGCCGACCCAGCGTTCCACCAATCCGACGAGGCTGCACTGCCGCCAGCCGGCTGTGGCGGTGCCTAAGGCCGGTCTACAACTTGCTCTCTTATCGCAGGTCAAAGAGGTAAAGACACGCTGACGAAGAAGACACCCGGACGCGGTCGCGCGTTCTTCGACCTGCTGCGGACAGCCTGGGCCGAATACGAGCGTGACTATGCGCGCTTCTTCGCAGGGGCGATGGTGGACTACGCTCTCGTCTCACTGGTCCCACTCCTCCTCCTGCTGCTGGCGGGGCTGGGTCTGCTGCTGCGCTACTCCGATCTGGCGGTTGCCGCCGAGCAAGAGGTCCTGCGAGCGGTGGAGGCCGGCTTCGGAGCGCAGCTTCGCATGACGCTGCAGGAGGTGCTCGAGCGTCTGGAGCAGCAATCGGTCGTCACGACTCTGGTCAGCCTGGGCAGCCTGCTGCTGACGGCGTCGGTGCTCTTCAAACAGCTGCGGCTGAGCTTTCGCGCCATCTGGAAGTTCGAGGCACCGCTGGTGTCCGGCTCGCTGCGGGCCGTTATGCAGACGACGTTTCTGGAGCAGCTGATCTCGTTTCTCATGGTGATGACCGGAGGCGCGCTGCTGATCGTCGCTTTCGGACCTGATCGCCGTGGTTCAGTGGCTGAGCGCGCTCGTCAGCAACCTGCCGCAGCTCAGCGACACAGCCGGATGGCTGCTCGGTCTGCCTACCCCCCTGATCATGGTCACCCTCACGTTCGCGCTCCTTTTCAAGTTCCTGCCGCCGGTCCCGCTCCGGTGGCGCGACGTGTCGCTCGCGGCGGTGCTGTGCGCGGTAGCGTGGTTGATCGCCGCCGAATTTCTGGCGCTCTACGGCGTGTTGTTCGGCGACAGCTTCACTGCGCAGGGGGCGATTGGCGGCGTGCTCATGATCATGCTCTGGATGTACGTCGTCAGTCAGCTGCTGTTCTATGGTGGCGAGCTGTGCAAGGTCATTGCTCGCCGGAACGGTTTCGACGAGGTCGAACAAGAGAATGCGGTGTAGACATTGCTAGTGTGTTCGGGCATCCACAAGGAGGAGCTGATCATGGTGCGAAGGAGAGGACTCATTCGATCGGCGGCAGAGACGGCGGGGCGCCGGAGCGCTGACGCTGCAGGAATTTGCCGCGGCCAAGGCAAGGCTCCTTCACGGCTGATGGCTGCTTGATCGTATGTTCAGCAGCACGAGTGGCGGTGCGCTCCTCTTCGCGCTCCTCACGTGTTCGTTTGTCGAGGCAGCGCCGGCAATTGCCGCCCCTTTGCTGTTATCCAGTGAGACGGCGTTCGCCGCGCAGCCGGCGGCGGCCGACCATCCGCCTCCGCAGGATGTCGCTGTCAGCGTTCAGGGTTCATTTCAACGGCTCGTCCAGTCGAGCTCACGCATGCTGCCGGGGATCGCCGCCGCCCTGATCGTGCTAGGTGTTTTCTGGACCCTTGCGGCGTTCGTCAGGGTAGTCGTCCGCAAGGCCGCAAGGTACGTGCGCGACCCGACGATCAAGTTGCTGCTGGTGCAGGTCTCGTACTATGCCGTCTGGCTGGTTGGGTGCATCGTGGCACTCGATGCCGTCGGCGTGAACCCTGAGTCGGTTGTCACCGCGCTCGGCCTCACGGGTGTCGCGCTCGGGTTCGCATTGAGGGAGGTCCTGTCGAACTTCGTCAGCGGCGTTCTGATCCTCGCCTTGCGGTTCTTCGACATCGGCGATCAGATCGTCGTCGGTGATACGGAAGGCACCGTCGAGGCGATCGATCTGCGGGCGACGCACATCCGCACGGGCGATGGGAGGCTGGTGTTCGTGCCGAACGCCGAAGTCTCGACCTCCCGAGTCACGAACAACAGCGCCTCTCCATTGAGGCGCACGTCGATATTTGTCTATCTCAGTTACCGCGAGGACGTCGCGCGGACACTGTCGATCGTTCTCGCGACGCTGCGCGACGTCGCCGGGATCGCGTCAACCCCTGCCCCCACGATTCAGCTGAACGATCTGGCGCCGCAGCACCTCCAGGTCGAGGCGCGTTTCTGGGCCGATTCCAGACGCGCCGATTTCATCAACATCGTCTCGACGGCTCGCATCGCCATCGTCGGGGCACTCGCGAAAGAGGGCATCGAACTGCCGCTGCCGACAACCCCAGGCGCCGCCGCGAGCGCGCCGGATGCCGTCTTACGAGACCCGCACGCGTTCCGATGACGTCAGCCGCATCGCTCCGCCGCCGGTCAGGGCGAGCTCGTTGACGTGGAAGCTGCCCCGATACAGGTCCGGGCCCACCGAGCCAAGACACCACCGACGGCGCCGAGCACAGCACGACGCCGCCGCTCGTGCCGATCCAGTCGTGGTGCCGATGGCCGTGGAAGATCACCACGCGCGAAGCATGGCGCGCGATCGCCGACAGAACGTCGGGGGCGTTCATGAGCGACAGGGCAATCCGGTCGCCCAGCTTGACCGAGCCGACGGGATACTCGACGACGTGATGGTGGAGCAGGATGATCCAGGCGCGTTCGGGAAACGAGTTCAGGATCGCCCTGAGCCGCTTCAGCTGCGAACGGCCGATGACGCCGACTGCGTTGGTCGCCGAGAAGTGGCTGCGGGCGTTCGAATCGAGGAGGATCGCTCCGCATCCGCCCGGCTCCGTCGGCGGGACGGCCAGCGGGAAGATGTCGTCCCACACCCTTGCCATCTCCCGTCGTCCGCGCCACGTGCCCTCTTCGGCAAGCCCGCGCAGCCGCGCCAGCCGCTCGCCGTCTTGCAGATAGTCCCGGAGCGAGGGCCCGATGGCGCCGGACATGCGGTCTACGATGTGGACGCTCTCCCCCTGGATGGCATCGAGCGCAACCACGAACCTGAGCCGGCGGAGTGCGTGGCCGACACTCCAGGGTATATCGAAGCGTCCCGTGTTGGTGCGATCGACGATGTTGAGGTCGTGGTTGCCCGGCACGAACAGGACGCGCGATCGAATGTCGGGACAGCATCGAAGCAGGTCGAGGAACTCTACCCATTCGGCCCGCGTGCCGGCGTCGGTGACGTCGCCGGTGACGAGCACGCGATCGAGCGGGGTCGACCGCATGGATCGCGCTGAGTTGGCGGAACGCGTGCCGGACGCTGCGGTTGCCTCGGGGGCCATGTGTGCCGCATTCCATGCGATAGCCGTAGCGCTCGCCAACCAAGTGCAGATCGGACAGGTGCGCCACCCGTACGATCGTCGACCGATCCGATTGGTGGCCCTGGCGACCAGTCGCGCAGCGGACGCAGCGAGGCGATCTCGCGCCAGAACCAATACAGGCTGACAGCAGCGGTGGAGAGGCCGAGAAACACTGCGGCATTGCTCAGGCCGGCCTGCGCCACCGCCCACGGTTGCATCACCACCTCGGTGAGCCCGGGCTCTGCCAGGACTCCGACACTCCAGGCCAGGAGGAGGCCCCCGCCAGCCAGCAGCATCGCGGCGAGCCCCGTCCCGATGCGGCGTCGTCGATCGAGCACTGCCGAAGCGCTGATTTGCCCCGGCAGCCGTTCGATGGCGGAGCTGATGGTCTCGCGCAGCCCGACGAAGATCGGAAACACGAGAGTGTAGTGAAGATGCCAGAGGTTCTCGACAGCCATGGCCAAGAGCGGCCTGCCGATCCAGAGAGCCACACCTACCAGCACGGCCAGCCAGAACAACGCGGCGACCGGATAGCTGCCGACGATGGCGTTGACCCACTGACGGCCGTACGTGAGGAGCAGCGGCGGCGCAAGCCCCACCAGCAGCGCCGGCACGATGATGAGCGCGACGAACGCGATCGAGGCCGTGAGGTAGTTGAACTCGAGCGCCGTGGAGACCACGACGTTACGCCAGCCGCGCCCATAGGGACTCGTACGGTTGTCGTCGGCGTCCCCCCGCCGAAGGTCCCAGAGTCGGCCGGATGACGAATTCACAGCGCCCATCCGAGCGTCAGCGTCACCCAGGTCGCTCTCGCTCGGATCGGCTGGTTCACGCTCGAATCTGCTCTTGTTGTGCGTCGCCATTTCTAGGCTCTAGTGCGGCAGGACAGACGTCAACCCTCAGCCGACGCGTCTCGCCGCGTGAACAGCATCAGACGTGCCAAGCGCGTCCAGCGAAGCTGCGCCACCTCGTGTCGGTGCGTGTTAGCATCCCGCGTGATTGCAGGTCGTAGTTCAGAGCTGATTGCCGTCTGAGCGGTGCTGAGCGTTAGGCAAGGCTATTGTCCCGCTAACAGGAGGCGTCCCTTGTCGAGCCCGAGATGTGACACGGCGGTAACGTGCGGTCTGGTGATGCTGATGGCCGCGATCGGGGTTAGCCAAACCGTTACAGCGCAGGATCTGTTCATCTCCAACGCGCGCGTCTTGAACATAGACGCTCGCGCGGAGAGCAGTCGGAACGTGCTGATCGTGGACGGCAAGCTCGCAGGTTTCCCGGCATCCAAACCGCCGGACTTTACGGGACCGGTCATCGATGCGGGCGGACGGTGGGTGATGCCGGCGCTCTCCGACATGCACACCCACTCGGTGGGCAACTTCATGCCGCCTGGGGGGTTTCAGATGATGGGGCCAGAGGGCGTTGCGCGGGCGGCGCTCTACGCCGGAGTCGCGCGCTACCTCGATCTGTTCAGCGGCGAAGACGCCATTTTCGCGGCCCGCGCGAGTCGAACCACGGCGAAAACGCCTGGGGCGGATATCTTCGCGGCGGGCCCGTGTCTCACGGCAACGAAGGGCCACTGCTCGGAGTACGGGGTGCCGACACGGATCGTCGATTCGCCAGCGGACGCAAAGCGCGAGGTGAACGAGCTGGCCACAAAGAAGCCCGACGTGGTGAAGGTGGTGTACGACCATCGGACCTATCTCGGCCGATCCATGCCGACGATCGATCGCGCGACGTTCGACGCCGTGGTGGCTACGGCGACAGCGAACGGGCTCAAGACGGTGGTCCACGTGGGTACGTGGGAGGACGTTCGCCACGCCATCCTGGCCGGCGCTGCGGCAGTGACGCACACGCCGGACGGTCCGCCCCCGGCCGACATTCCGGCGCTCATGGTGGAGCGCGGCACGCTCCACATCCCAACTCTGGCTGTGCAGGGTGACTACGCGCGCTTTGCCGACGACCCGTCCCTGCTCGACTCGCCCCTGCTCGCCTCGCTGATCGGCGCGAAAGGGATCGCGGTGTTCAAGAAACCGCCGCCCGCGGGACAGCTCGCGGGTTGGCTGGAGCTGCAGCGCACCTCGCGAGAATCGAACGCGGCGGCCGTTCGAACACTGGCGGCCGCAGGAGTGCCCATGGTCACGGGCACCGACGGCGGAAATCCGGCTGTGTTCCAGGGTTACTCCGTGCACCGCGAGCTGCGGTTACTGGTGGAGGCGGGATTGTCACCCTGGGATGCCCTGGCCGCGACGACGATCAACGCCGGTCGGCTGCTGGGGCGGAAGTGGGGCATGGCGATCGGCGATGAGGGGACTCTGGTGATTCTCGACGCCTCGCCGTTGGACGATATGCGGAACACCGAGCGAATCCACGCGGTGATTCTCCGAGGCGTGGCCGTGGACCGGGATGCGATCCGACCTCCCACACCTTGAGCTCGTGTGCCAATCAGATGAAGAACTTCGTGGGACGTTACACGGACGAAAGTGAGGATGAAATGACCGAACAGTCATCCTTCGGGCGAGGGCTGCTGGCGGGCATGTTGTTGACGCTCGGTGGGCAGGCAGTGAACTGGTTCGTTGGGGGCGGTACACCAGACGCAGGTACGATCCGAACGATCGCCGTGGCGCTTCAGGCCATCGTCGGTTTTGGTGGCGCGTGGTGGCTCTACGTTCGGCAGAGATCGCGTGCGGCCAAAAGTGGGTTGATCACGTGAGCAATAGGTTAACGGCTGAACATTCCTAACCGATAATCTCGAACAGTCCTTCGACCACCGCGACAAGTTCTTCATCGGAAGCTGAACCAACCGTGGAGAATGGAGTTTGGTGATGAGCATCAGACGAGTAGTGCCTGAGCCATCTGCCTGCTCAATCGAAATGAAGCCCGCGAGCAGCAGGTCGAGGCAACAGCAACACTAGTGGCGTGTATCAGCTGATTCGGTATCGCGGCCCTGTCTTCCGGCTAAAGCCGGAAGCCACAAGTGCCCGAACTATATCCGTGGCTTCCGCCTTCAGGCGGAAGTCCGTAGCTGTGGTGCCCGAACAATATCCGTGGCTTCCGCCTTCAGGCGGAAGTCCGTAGCTGTGGTGCCGAACAATATCCGTGGCTTCCGCCTTCAGGCGGAAGTCCGTAGCGTGGTGCCGAACAATAACCGTGGCTTCCGCCTTCAGGCGGAAGTCCGAAGCGCGCCGGCCAGTAGTCATTCAGCTGCTACAGGCCAATAGTCTCTTGTCGAGAAGCTTTCCGGCTTGTTATGGCCTGCCGAGAAGGATCGCGACGGACACTCACGTATCCAAGCCGAGGCGTTGAAAGGTGGCAGGCACTTCGTCGAACTCGACGTACGGAAGACGCGCGCGCTTGAGGGACATGACGCGGAGGGTCGCGAATACGACCGCGAGCGTCATCAGCGACGTGAACGCGCTCGTACCCTGCAGCGCGTCGTACTGCATTCGGGCGAACAGCGATGCGCCGACGAGAAAAGCGATCGCGTAGACTGGCGCGAGCGCTTTCATGTTTTCGCTCGGTAGGTAGGTGCAGGTGAACGGCACCTTGTCGTAGGTGAGCATCAGCGCTTCGAGCAACACGATAGCGCCGGCAAGCCCTAAGGCCGCGTGCATCAGCGCCAGCGGCGCACCGAGCACGAATACGAAGAGTGGCAGCACGGCCGCGAGGGCCGGCAGCACAAGGGCCACGACGGCGGCACACTTTACTCCTGCGACGAACGCGCGGTCGTGACCACGCCACGCGAGCTGAAAGCCCCAGTTGGCGCGCAGTTCCGCCGGCACGCGGATCACATGGCGGAAGCCGACGAGCAGGGCGCCATAGAGGAGCGGCTGCATCGAAAGAAGTCGAGACGACGCGCCTCCTCCAGGCTGCACATTCGAGCTGGATAGAACGACGACGGCCATTGCCAACCCCGCGGCGGCGGCGCACGCAAGCGTCAGTCGATGCGTGTTGCTCCGCCACATCGCGGCCAGGGTGAAGTAGAAGCCTGCGCGCACCGCGGCCTTGCGGAGGACGAGCGCGTTCGCGAGCTGGCCGCCCCGCCGCCAGCGTCGCCGGAAGGCCGGCGACCCTGTTGGCCCGAGCGACGGCAGGCGCCGCGCATTCAAGATGTAGGCGCCGGCCGCAACCAGGAACGTCAGGCCGATGGCCAATCCCGCGCGCCCGGCCATCGCCGGAAAGTGTCCGCGCCGCTCGCGATACGTCGAGCTCGCGAGGTGATCGTTGTTGGCTTGCCGCGGCGTCATCCGGGTTCGCGGCAAGTCCGCGATGACGCCGCCCGCCGTCATCTCATAGGCGCCGAGAAACCACATGGGCGGCGACATCGCCCGCCATCCCTCGAATCCACGTTGCGCGATGTGGTTCGCCGCGGGCGGCAGCAGCAGGAGCGAGCCGCCCAGCATGACGATGAGCACGCCCTGGGCCCAGGGTGAGACGCGACTGAACCAGCGCGGGCCGAGGATAGCGACCAGCGTTTCGCGAAGCGCGATGACTGCGAGGTAGCCAAACGCCGCCGCGACGACCGTGACCGTCGCGTGTGTGACCATGAGCCCCAGCATTGCGACGAGGCTCATCTGACGGAAGTTGTACACCAGCAGCGACGGGAACACGATGCTCGGGAAGGCATTGACGGCCACCGCGACGGCCACGCCGAGAATCGCGACGGCCGTCAGCTTCGCGCGCCGGATCGTCCCCGTGGCGACCGGTAGCGGCTCGAGAATCGCCGCGTCGCGCGCGTCGATCGCGAGCGCGTCCCACTGCGAGGCGGCCACGAGCGCGGTGACGATCATCGCCAGCGCCAAGTAGAAGAACTTGTCGTTGAGCGACAGGACGGCAGCCTGCCCCGGCGTCAACACCACCATGACGTAGTTGAACGACATCATGACGCTGACAAACAGCGTCAGCGACACGAGCATGGCGCCGACTACTGCGAGCAGTTGCGATCGGTCGGACTCCGGCGAGATGAGGTCGTTCTCGAGAAACTGGCGAAGGAAATGCGTCGTCAGCAGGGCGTGCGGCGTGCGCAGGCGGGCCGCATCCACTTATGCCCCCAGGGCGGAGATGTCTGCCAGATCGCGTGCCAGTTTTTCCGGATCTTCGCGGATGACGAGTTGAGCGAACACGCCCTCGAGCGAAGTCCGCGACAGCAGCGTGCGCAGCCGCTCGATCGAGTCGTCCGCGACGACGCCCCCTTTGTGCAGCACGATGACCCGGTCGCAGACGCGCTCGACGACTTCGAGGATGTGGGAGCTGTAGAGAATAGCCTTGCCACGCGCCGCCAGCGTGCGCACGAGGTGACGCAGCATCATCGTCGTCGTGACGTCGAGGCCCGTCTCGGGCTCGTCGAAGAGGATGACGGACGGGTCGTGGAGGAGCGCGGCGGAGATGACGATCTTCTGCCGCATCCCCTTCGAGTAGGACGCGATCGCCTGATCGGACGCGGGACTCAGGCTGAACAGATCCAGGAAGCTCTCGATCTTCGTAGTCAGGAGCCCTTCTGGAATTTCGCGCAGGCGGCCGATCAGCTGAAGATATTCGCGGCCGGAGAGAAACGGATAGAGGTACGGCTCTTCCGGAATGAAGCCCAGCGCACGCCGGAAAGCGACGAGGTCATCGCGGATGTTGCGGCCGCCGTACTCCACCAGCCCAGACGAGGGCTCGAGCAGGCCGGCGAGCATCCTGGCCGTCGTGGTCTTGCCAGAGCCGTTGGGACCAAGATAGCCAACAATCTCACCGGGACGAATCGTAAAGCTGACGTCCTTGACGACCCGCACGCCTGAGAAGTGCTTCGACAATTGGTGCGCGCGCAACTCGGGCATCGCAAAACCTAACGAGGCCCCGCCTCGGACCGCAGAGCATTCACGGGCGGTGGCTCCGCCTCGTTAGGGGCAGTGTTGGTCTTGCCCGCCTCCCAACCCCACCACGCACGAAACGCGTGGCGGGGGCCCCTCGGCGGGCGAGACGTCTTGAAGGCCGGATGAGAAAATTGACTCATATGCAAGGAACTCCGGCCGTCAAGACGTCTAGTCGACGGGACCGGTTCGCCGCTCGGGCCAGAAGCAGGCCATCACTGGACCGATCGACAACACCAGAATCAGTAGGGCCACGACGACAAAGCCGGTCGAGATCGCGATCGAGAAGAAGTCGAAGAGGATGACCATCAGGAAGATGTAGTAGCCGGCTGGCACGAGCGTCAGCACGACGAAGCTGCCGCAGTCGCGTGCGAAGTCGTTGCGAAGACCGCCGGCGACGGCCCTGAGCAACCCAAGGCGGTTCTGTGTGCGTCTTCGCGGCCCTACGCTGTGCTCGAATTGCAGATCCGCGAGCGCCGGCGCGACGACGAGCTGGAACGTGCGATCGGAGAGAAAGCGCTCGGCAAACGCAGTGATCCGGGATTCGAAGCTCATTGCGCCTCCGCGGGTCTGAGTGCGAGAGCATCACGCAGCATTGCAAATGCGCCGTGTACTTTCGCGCCGTAGGGAGTCGCGCGATAGAGACGGCGGGGAAGCCCGCTGGCTCCGTGCGCCCGCACTTCTTGCCGGGAGTCGACGAATCCCTTTTCTTCCATGCGAGCCAGGATCACGTAGACGGACCCGCGCTTGAGCGCCCCGCCGGAGGCGTCGACCAACTCGAGGCCGTACCGCTCGCGGCCGTGCAGCAGTTCCATCACGAGCGACTCGGTCCGCGACATCGACGGCAGTCGAGGGTCGGTCATGGGCGCCTATCTTACATCTTGTAAGAGTGGAGTCAAGACGAATGTCTAGGAAGCGAATTTACAGAGGTATTACCATCCCGCGTGATTACAGGTTGGAGTTATTCATGGGCCATTCGTTACATGACCGCAGGCGAGCGATTGTCGGACACAAATCGCCCACTGCTGAGACACGGAACGCGTAGACCATGACGGCTCGACCGACACGACGGCAGTTATTGCGTGCGGGGCTTGCTGCGGTCTCAGGCGGGGCGCTGGCGCGACATTCGCGTTGGCTAACAAGGCCACTGAGCGCCGCGGCGGTGCCGCCGGCGGAGCGCCGCGCCCTGGGATTTCCGGTGGCCGCAGACGAGTGGCATGGCGATTCTTCGATCGGTGCAGCCATCCGGTCACGCGTAATACCTCGCGACAGTCCGCTCGAGACCGTCGTCCGCCTGCTGCAGTCGGACACTAGGCGCGCGCCTGCCGCCGACACGGGCCCGCGTGAGTCGGAGCCGGGGCGTCCCGAGCCCAGCGTTGACACCGGTGAGCGGCTGCGTTCGCGGTTTCGCGACCTCCGCCGTCACTTCGTGTTCGAGTATTACCCTTGGTACCAGACAGATCCCTACGACCACTGGAATGAGGGTGGACACCGGCCGCCGTTCGATATCGCTTCCCCGATGATACCGGCGCTCGGTCCCTACGATTCCGGCGATGCGAAAGTGATCGCACAGCACGCGCGATGGATCGCCGAGAGCGGTGTCGGGGCGATCGCTGTCAGCTGGTGGGGACAGAACAGCTACTGTGACAAAGCCGTGCCCCTCATCATGGATGTCATGCGGGCGCACGACATCCATGTCACCTTTCATCTCGAACCGTACCGTGACGATCGCGTGCGGTCCTACGCGGAAGACATCCGTTACATTCTCCGCGAATACGGCGAGCGCCGACGCTGGGATGCGTTTCTACTGCTCGAGCATGCCGACGGGTCTGCAACGCCGGTCTTCAAGTCATTTCGGACTATCCTGCCACCAGCATACGTCGACTGCACAGGCAGGACTCGCCGCGTGCCAGACTTCGCCACCACCGGCGAGTGGCGACAGCAGACCGACGAGATTCGTGAGCAGGTCCGGCCCTCCTTCGATCACATCGTGCTGCTCGCAGACTCGCTGGACTTCCGGAGCACGATCGCCGCTGGCTTTGACGGCATCGCGATCTACGACAGCTTTGTCCGTCCCTCGGTGTGGGCGTCTGCCGCTTCGGCGAGCGGCAAGAACAGGCTCCTGTTTTCCTTCCCGATCAACTGTGGGTTCGACCGGTATGTGCCGATCGTGCCGATCGACGAGTGCGACCTCCCGCGTCCGTTTGAACCGCCCGTCGGGCCGATCGACTGGAGGTCGCCCGACTCGCGGCGCAAGGCGCACGTGGCGTCGGTCAACCGCGTCCTCGAATCGATGGAAACCACGATCGACGTGCAGGTCGGCCCCGGATCGTTCAACGACGCGCGTGGCTTCTTCCTGACCTACGTCAACACGTTCAACGAGTGGCACGAGGGCACAGCGTTTGAACCGGCGCGCAACCTCGCTGACCTGTTGCCCGAGGAAAGCGGGCTCAACTACCACAACCCACAGGACGGCGCCTGGCGCCTTCGATTGCTTCAGTCCCTGCTCCGGCCGGTCATCACCGGCGGGTCCGCGTAGTGCCGTCGACCGACGAGGCAGGAATGCGGTTGCTCAGCGCGGCGCCTTGGCGCGTCGTTGTGCAGCGGCCTTGGCAGTGCGGGGACGACCACCAAGCCGGCCGTTCCTGCGCGAGGCGCGCGCCTTGGTTGGGCTTCGGTGCGCGCCCACCAGAGCGGCGACGCCAACGATATCGACCCTCGTCTTCCCTCGATCTGAGAAGCGCGCCACGCGGACGCGTGCATCTGGCCGACTTGTTGGGTGCGCCTCCAAGTAGGCCGTCAGCACGTCGCGAATGGCGCGTTCGGCCTTCGCAAGGGTCTCGGCCGCGGCATACACCGGCAGCCCCGGCACGTACGCGCTCACGGCACCACTCGCCTCGGTTTCAAGGACAATCGGATAAAGAACCGTCATTCGACACCCGCCTCGCGCAGGATGCGGTTGCCCAGCTTGCGGATCACCTCGGCCCAGGTTACGCGGATATCGTAAAACCTAACGTTCGGTTATGTCAACGCAGCCACGAGCGGTCTAGAGCAACGGCGCTGTACCCGGTACTCAAACACCTACTCCGATCTCAGCGCTTGTAAGGCATCGACACGTGAGGCGCGCCTGGCCGGCAGCAGCGACGCCCCGATCGCTGCGCCGATGAGCAGAGCGGCTGCGGCAATCATTGGGAGAGCGCCCGGCAGCTGCACGGTCTCGAAAAATCCCTCTGCCACGCGCGCCAGCATGTAGCCGCCGGCCACGCCGGCGGCGATCCCGACCGCCGCAATTCGCACGGCATCCCGAAGCACGCCGGCCCGCAGATCCCGCGGCGATGAACCGACGGCCAGTCGGATACCGAACTCACGGGTGCGCGCGCTCACCGAGAAGGCCAAAACGCCCGCGACGCCGACTACCGCGATGAGCAGCGCGAGGCCACCCAATGCAGAGAACACGAACGTGTTCAACCGTTCCGGCGTTAACACGTCGGCCCGCACATCCTCGAGCGTCGCCGGTCGCTCGACCGCCTGGTCGGCGGAGATCTGGCGGACGGTGCGCGTCACGGACGCGACGAGCGCGTAGGGGTCTCCTGCGGCACGGACGAACAGCCGGCTGGCCAGGCTCCCCAGTCTGCCCCCCCGAATCGGTTCGTAGATGGTCAGCGTCGGCTCTTGCACAACGTTCTGGTCGTCCACGTCCGCGACGATGCCGACGATGCGGCGCTGCTGAGGAGTTCCGCGCAGCCCCCACCACAAACGTCGATTGACCGCGTCGGCGTTCGGGAACAGACGCTGTGCCACGCTCTGACTGACGATGGCCACGGGTTCGGTGTCGCTACGGTCCTCGTCCGTAAAGTCGCGGCCCGAGAGGATCGGGACACCGAGCACTCCGAAGAATCCAGGCGAGACGGCCCGTAACCGAGCAGTCGGGTTTTCTTCGCCATCTGCGGGCTGGTACCCCTCGGCTGCAAACTGGACATTGGGGCCGGCCCCCCGGTCGCGCCAGGGCACGACCAGTCCGGCCGCGACACCTTGCACGCCCGGCAACTCGCTGATCCGCCGAGTCGCCTCCCGGAAGAAGTCGTGCCTTGATGCGTCGCCGAAGCCCGTCGCCGACGGTGGAACGTCGATCGCCAGTACTCGTCGCATGTCGTAGCCGGTGTTCACCGTCTGCAATGCCGTGAGCGTGGCGACCAGCATGCCGGCGCCCGCCAGCAGCACGAACGAACATGCGATCTGAATCGTCGCAAAGATCCGCAGGCGGCGGTTCGTGCCTGGCGTGATCCGCACGCTGCCGCCGGTCAGCCCCAGACCACCCGGCCGATCGGATGACGGGAGCCGTGGCACGTAGGCAAGCAACACCGCCGCCGTCACCGCCAGCCCTGCCCCGAGCCAGAGCACGCTGTCGTCCACCGTGGCTTCGAGCGCACGAACGGAAAAGCGCGCGGCATAGCGCGCCACCACCGTCACGAGTGAATCCGCCAGCATCAGCCCGAGCGCGGCGCCGGCCGTACAGAGGAGCAGGCTTTCGGCGAGCAGGGTAGTTCGGAGTGCGCCCCGGCCAGCGCCAAGCGCGGCACGCACGGCGAGTTCTGTTTCACGACGGACCGAGCGGGCCAGAATCAGATTGGCGACATTCGAGCACGCGATGACGAACACCACCGCGGCCGCCGCCAGGAGCACGAGGAGGACGGTCCGCGCGGGCGACGCGAGCTGATCGCGGAGCGTCCTGACCTGCAGTTGAACTTGGGCCCGCGCGGAGTACGCATCGGGATGCTCGCGCATGATCGACGCGTGCACGCTGGTGAGTTCGGCGCGTGCCGCGTCCAACGTGGCACCTGGCGCCAGCCGCCCGAACAGCTCCGTCATGCGGTGGGTGCGGCCGGTCACCATCGTCGCTCCGAGATGGTGCGGGCTTGTGACGACGTTCGCAATGAGCTGGGTCTCCTCCGGATAGGGCACGGATGGTTCGAGGACGCCGACGACGGTCGCAACGCCTGGACCGAGACGGATCGTCTGGCCAATCACGGTTGGGTCGCTCAGGAGTACCGTTGCCCAGAACCTGTGCGTGAGCACAACCGCACCCGCCGCCCCGGGGCCATCATCGGCGGCGTTCAACAAACGGCCAAGCACCGGGCGAAGTCCCATCACCTCGAAAAATGACCCGTTGACGACACCAGCCTTCACCACACGAGGCTCATGGCCGAAGCCGATTAACGTGAAGTCGACGGTGGAAAAATCGCCGAATGCGGTGATCGCCGTGACACGCGACTTGAAGTCATTGATTTCCGGGACCGAGAAGGTAAGGTTTTCGGTCCCAAGGCCCTCGGCGGTTTGGCGGATGTAGATCAGCCGATCCGCGTCCCGATTGACGAGCGGACGGAGGAGCACACTCCGAACAACACTGAAGATGGCCGCATTGGCGCCGATGCCCAGCGCAAGGGTGACGATGACGGTCAGCGCCAGCCCCTTTGCGCGAGTGACTGAGCGGAACGCAACTTTCAAGTCGGCAACGAAGCTCATAGCGCTCCTCTGGCAATCGGCGGCGACGCATGCCGGCATGTCACCGCTCCCGTTGCGAAACGACGTCGAGGCGTGGGCGGTCGGCACGTGCCGACCAACCCGTGATCCGAAGTCACGCAGAGCAGCTTGCATGCCATAGCCTGTGAACGTCTAACAGGTGAAGCCACAATGAGTTACAGCCAGGCTCCCCCGGGGGCAGTCTGTCCGACAACGGACGCCTGTGTTCGGACGCGAGAAAACCGAGCCAAGCGTTTGCCAGTTGGAACGAATTCGCGAATCGGTGACGCGCCTTGCGGTAGCCGCGTGGCGGAACGTAGCGCGACAAGGACAGCCACGTGTCCCGGCCGGATGACATGATCCCGCCCCGACGCCTTCACAGTGACATTCATCCCAAGCCTCGGGCACTTCGGCCCTGGCACCCGCCGTGCTATCGGGGCGGCGTCAACGCCGCTTCTCACGTGGGGCCCGAATGACTCATTACAGTTGGTCAGCCCTGTTCGCGTTGTGCATCACCGCCCGAGCGTTAGCGCAAACGGGTACGGTAGCTGGCCTCGTGATCGACGATCGCACGGACCAACCGATCAAAGGCGTGTCGGTCTACGTGGAAAACCACGCGAGTGTGGCCGAGACGGACGCCGCCGGCCGCTTTAGCCTGGTGGTGCCTCAGGGGCGACAGACGATCGTCGCGTCGGTGATCGGGTATGCGCTGCTGCGCACCGATGTCGACGTCGCGGCTGCGCCCGTGGACATGACGATCCGGCTGTCGGAGGGTGCGGGGGCCTATGCCGAGCGTGTGACCGTAGCAGGTTCGCTGCAAGGCGAGTCCGACTCGGTTCCCGGAGGCACTTCGCTTTACGGCCGCGAGCTCGAAACCTTGAAAGGCGCGGTTCTCGATGATCCGCTGCGTGCAATACAGGCGTTGCCGTCGGCGACGGCAACCGACGATTTCTATAGTGAGTTTGCCGTTCGCGGCAACCCGTTTCGCCACGTCGGCCTGGTGGTCGATGGGGTTCCAACGCGGTATCTGATGCACACGGTCAATGGCATCTCCGACGGCGGGTCCATCGCGATGATCAACAGCGAGACGCTCGAGAGCGTCTCTTTGCTCCCGGGCAGCTATCCGCAGCGCACAGGGCGCCAATTGGGCGCCGAGGTCGACCTCGCGACCCGGGAAGGCAGGCGCGACGAATTTCACGGACGCGCAGGCCTGAGTGGCACGAGCGCGACTTTCCTTGGTGAAGGGCCGTTTGCCCACGAAAAGGGATCGTGGCTTCTCTCGGTCCGCCGGAGTTATCTCGACTACCTGATCGAGCGGATCGATCCCGAGGCTGGATTCGCGTTCGGCTTCGTCGATGCGCAGGCGAAGGCCGTGTTCGACTTCACCCCCCGCCATCAGGTCTCGATCACAATGCTCATGGGTCGCGCGAAATTCGAGGAGGGCGATCCAGGCATCGGCGTGAACGAGATCCGGACCGGAATCAGCCGTGCGTGGCTGACGTCGCTGTCGTGGCGGTACCTTGCGGGCCCCCGCTTCGCGTTCACGCAGCGTCTGTATTCAACCGGCTTGCGGTTCGACAACGACAATCGCGACGGCGCGACGATCGACACCGCGCGGTCCACCGAGCTCGGGTGGCGGGCCGACGCCTCGTTTTCGCCGGCGACGCGCGTGGTGATCGAATTCGGCGGCGACGCGAAGCAGCTCGACGGGAGAAGTACCGTCCTGCGACAGTTGTCGCCGACGAGCAGCCAAGTTGTGCTGAACAACTACGACGAACGCGCGGCAGCCGGGTCAGCGTACGGCCAGGTTCGAATCGGGCCTGGCTCGCGACTGGCCGTGACGGCTGGCACACGCGTCGATCACTGGGCGCTGACGGGATCAACGACCGCATCGCCGTGGGTCAATGCCGATCTACGGCTGTCAACGCACACGCGACTGCGTGGTGGCACCGGCATCTATCGACAGTTTCCCGACCTCGAGACGGTTTACGGCATCCACGGCGGGGGCCGAGGCTTGCAGCCGGAACGCGCGCTGCACATCGATGCAGGGGTCGAGCACACGCTGCCTCGCCAGACACGCCTCCTCTTCAACGTCTACACGCGTCACGAGAGAGACGTGCTGTGGACGCCCGGCTCCGAGACGCGCCTCACGCCGACCGGCACGATCAGCGCGGGCTCGTTCGACGCGCCCTGGGTCAATGCTCTGCGGGGCGAGGCGCGTGGCGCCGAAATCGTCGTGCGGCGCGATGCGACTGATGGGTTTTCCGGCTGGGCCGGATATGCCTTTGGTCGCCTGCGGTATACGGATACCCGAACCGGTGAGAGCTTCTGGGCGGATGCGGACCAACGCCACACACTGACGCTGTATGGAAACTATCGTCTGTCGAGCCGCGCCAGTGTGAGCGTGAGGTACAGATACGGCTCGAACTATCCCGTGATCGGGTACATCGGGGAACCGTCGGCTTCCCTGGGCCAGAACCCGGTTGACGATGGCCGTCCGCTCTTCTTCGATCTTACGAACCAGCGCAATACGCTGCGACTGCCCGCGTATTCACGTCTGGACGTCCGCGCGGATCGTGCATTCAACTGGTCGGGCCGTCGAATCGTGTTGTTCGTCGACGTCGCGAACGTGTTGAATCGCACGAACGTGCGCAACGCCAACTATTTCGTAGACCGCGCCGGACGGGTCTTCGACACCATGGAGTCGCTCATGCCGATCGTTCCGTCGGGTGGTTTCGTGATCGAGTTCTGAAGTGCGTTGACAGCCGTGACGTCGCGAGTCAGGATCTCGTCGCGTGGGTACACGTCGCCTCGCAATCGCTCTCGTTCTCCTCCTGACGACTGTCGCGGCCGCCCGTCAGCCGGCGGCGCGTCCTGCTGGCGAGGTGGTCATCCACTCGATTGTGGTCGACGCGCTGAAAAACAACCTGCTCGGCGATCCCGCCCAGCGAAATGTCGCGGTCTACTTGCCTCCGACGTACAAAACCTCGGCCACCCGGCGATATCCAACGGTTTACTTGCTTCACGGGTATCTCAGCAACCTGCAAGCGTTCGGGACGCGCGAAGGAATCCCTGGATACCAAGGCATGCAACTCGCGACGCTGATGGACGGCCTGATCGCCACAGCGACGTCGAAGGAGATGATCGTCGTGGTGCCGAATGGGCGAAACGCCTACTTTGGCAGCTTCTATACGAACTCGCCGGTCACTGGCGGATGGGAAGATTTCGTGGCTCGAGAGCTCGTCCGATGGGTGGATGGCAACTTCCGCACGATCGCGGCGGCCGAGAGTCGTGGTATCGCAGGGCATTCCATGGGCGGATACGGCGCCATCATGCTCGGCATGAAGCATCCCGACGTGTTCGGTGCGTTCTATGCCCTGAGTCCCTGTTGCGTCGGACTCGAAGGCGACCTCGGTCCGGAGAATCAGGCCTGGGTGGCGGCCGCTCAGGTCCGCACGAGGAGTCAACTCCAGCCACGCCCTCAGTCGCCAGAGGAGTTTTACACTTCAGCATTCATTGCGCTGTCGGCGGCGTTTTCGCCGAATCCCGCGAAGCCCGAGCTGTACATCGATCTGCCGTTCGAACCGAATGACGGCCGCATGGTTCCGAAGGACGCCATCATCGCCGCGTGGCGTTCGAAGATGCCTCTCTACGTGGTCGACGAGTACCCGACAGAATCTGGAGCGGCTGCGAGGAATCTACTTGGACTACGGTGCGCGGGAAGAGTTCTCGCACATTCGAACCACGACGCGTGCGTTTTCCACAGAGTTGGCGAACCGCGGTATCGCGCACACGTTCGAGGTCTATTCGGACGGGAACCACGAGAACAGGATCCGCGAGCGTCTAGAAACCCGGGTCTTCCGCTTCTTTTCAGAGGTTCTGCGAGTTCCCTGAGCCTAGTGCGGGTAACCTTTGAGCCTTGGCGTTCTGGGCTTCCACTCGGGTAGGGAAGCGTATTTGTCACCAATGGGCATCTTGACCTCCGGCAGACTCTTGGCGTCGAGTACCTCGTCCTCCCGGATGACATCATTGATGAAAAGCAGATACGCCGTCAGCGTGTACACCTCATCGGCGGTGAGCGTTCCCTCTTTATTGAGGGGCATCGCACGATTGATGTAATCCCAGACCGTCGTCGCGAACGGCGCGCGAAGCGGCAGGATTCGTCCCCGTGCCCAAAGCTCAACGTCCGGGCCGGATTTGCTTTTCAGAATGGGAGCCTTGCCGTCGATGGCTGTGGCCCCGTGGCATCCCGCGCACCCCTTCGCGCGATAGACCTCCGCGCCCTCTCTGACAGTGCCGCGTCCTGGCGGAAGTTCCTCTCCGGTAGGACCGATGGAGATATCCCAAGCACGGATTTCCTCTGCGCTGGGCGTGCGGCCCACACCGTAGGTGGGCGACTGCGCCAGCGCGGAGACCCCCATGAGCAACACCAACGGGAGAACCCTAAGCGTTCCCATTGTGCACGCTCCCATCGCTCGCGATCCTCCAAGGTTGGATGGTGTTGTCCAGCCCCGGCACTCTGTATGACGGATCCAGGGGCACGTTCCAGAACTTGGCGACCTGTGCGCGCGACGGCTGAACCTGACCCAGTTCGTCCGTGCAGCGCGAAAGGAGCTCGGTCTCTTGTCCGTCCCAATTCCAGTGATAGCTGAAACGGGTATGGGCCATACGCTGTGGCGTCCCATTGATCTCAGCGTTGTTCCAGTGCTTGCCGGCGTCGGTCGACACCTCCACCTGCTTGATGGCGCCGCCACCGGACCAGGCCAGGCCGCTGATCTCGTAGAAACCCTTACCGGGTAGTTGTTGTTCGCCAGAAGGGAACGTAATGACCGATTTGGGCCCGATCTGGTAGTCCAACGCCGCGACCTTGGCGTCCTGATCGAGATGGCCGAAGTCGTTGTAGTTCATGTAGTACCGATCGACGATCTTGATTCGCCGCAGCCACTTGGTGTGAAAGATTCCTTCGAAGCCGGGAACCATCAGCCGCACCGGAAATCCGTTCTGAGGCCGCACGGCCTCGCCGTTCATGCCGTAGGCGACGATGCAGTCGTCCATCGCCTTGGCAATCGGCATGCTCGACGCGCCCTTCACTTCCTCCGCGCCTTCTGCGACGAACCACGTCGCGCTGCCTTTCAGGCCGCACTCCTTGAGCAACGTCGAAAGGAGCACGCCGGACCATTCGGCGCAACTGGTCATTCCATGCGTTTCCTGGACCGTCTTCGCCCTCCGCGACGACCGATTCCCCGCGCACTCGATGAAATGAAGGCGCGTCACGGAAGGGAGGCGCTTCAAGTCTTCCATGGTGAACGTCAGCGGACGGTCCACCATGCCGTGGATCAGCAGACGATGCTCCCGGGGATCGATGTCCGGTAAGAAGGAACCACGGGTCGTCGCATAGTAGTGGAGCGAGGACGGCGTGATCACCCCCACCGAATCCTGGAGCGGCGTCGCCACATGAAACGTGAGCCCCCAGTTATCGGGCGACGGCCTGCCGCCGTGGGGTATGCGTACCGAGGTGACGTGAGGTGAGCGCGCGCCGTAGGCGATCTGATCCTTGCCTTCCTTGATCATCTGCGGCGACGCGTGTGAATGGTCGCTCGCGGGTGATTGGCCGCTCGCGGGCGCTACGGCTCCCAAGGTGAAGCCACCGGCCAACGCGGCGCCGCTTTTAAGGAATTCCCTTCGAGCCGGTCGTTTCGCACGCATGGGTCTCTCCTTCGCAGATGAGCTTGCCAGGAAATCGCTTCCCAGCAGTCGAAAGTATACGCCCGACGATGCTGGCCTTACGGCTCTCCGCCGGACGTCTTCCCGTTCTGGACAAATGCCGTCAGACGCGCGGCCAGGTACGGGAAGAACGGGTTGGACGAGACCCGCATCAGCGTCTCCAGTGGAACCGTCAGCACCGCGCGCTCGCCTCTCGGACTGAGGGTGCCCAGCCGCACCCCGTCGGACGACGAGGGCAGCGGGTTCCGGCCATACAAGTCGTCATCGGGTGTGAAGGGCAGGGCGATGTGTGCGAGCGAGAACATCTCTGGCGGCCAGGCGAGCCCGAGCGGCCGCGTGATGATCTCCGTTGCGTTTGGATGGATCGAGCGCTCCACCACCTCGAGCGAATCCTGATTCGCGTTGGTGACGAGCGAGCGCGCATAGCGTCGCGGCGACCTGTCGGTGAGGCGCGACAGGATCGTGGCGACCGCCGGGTCGATGAACGGCTCCATCCCCGACAACCGGTTGATGTCGAAGAGCACGAGCTCCGATCCGTTGCTCTCGAGCTGATCGAAGAGCGCGTGCACCACCGCGGCGGTGCTGACCGTGGCGTCCACGATCGATTGGAACGCGAGCACCGGCGGCAGCTCCTTCAGGCGGCCGGCTTTGCCGAGGCGAAGGATCTGGGCCTGCACGTCGGTCGACAACCGCCACGACTGCAAGCCGGCGTTCGCAGGAAACGAGTTGTACTTGAAGGGGTTGTACTCGGGTATGACGTCGAGCCATCGGGCCTTCTCGAAATATGGGATCGGACCGAGGAGGCTGATGACGCGCGCCAGCCACGCAAATGGGGCGACGCCGATCATCGGCGAGATCAGTGCGAGGCGCGTCGACGGCAAATCCTCGCCGCGCTCGACCTCTTCGAGCGCGTATTTCAGCACGAGCGCACCGCCGTTCGAGTAGCCGACGAGCACCAGCGGCTTGCCGGGACCGATCCGTTCCCGCACGTGGCGGACGCCGAGACGGACCGTGGCGAGCCAGTCCTCCCAGACAGTGGTGGTGAGCCCGGCCGGCACCGTGCCGTGCCCGGGCATCCGCAGCGCCAGACCGTAATAACCGCCCGCCTTTAAGGTTTCTCCGACCGCGCGCATGCTGTACGGCGAGTCGGTGAGACCGTGAACCAGAAGGGCCCCGCCCGCAATCTCGCCGGTCGGCACAATCTCGTACGTGCGGTTACGATCCGGACCCATCCGCGAGGGATGCGATCGGCTGCGGCTGTCGTAGCGGTTGGCCGGCGGTGCCGCCGATCCGGCGGACGTGCGCTCGATGCGATCGTGCACGTCCCGGAAAACGGTCTCTTCCCGCCGCAGGTAATCCGCGAGGGTTGCTGACTCGAGATCCGACGCCGTCGCGTCTGTCGGCACGTAGCGGTGCCATGTTTCGAGATCCGGCAGGCGCCGCCGCGCGTCAACGGCGCCGCCGATGACCACGGTTGCGAATATGAGCACCGCGGCCCAGAAGGCCCTGACGAGCCAGCGTTTCACCAGTGACAGGTTACCGCATGCCGACGAATGCGCCGCCCCGACCGGCCGCTCAACTCTGTCCGGCCGACTGGCAGGCATCGGTGACACTGCGGAACGGGTGGAACTGGCTGGTCCCGCAATATGAACAGCGCGTTCTGGGGGCCAGTCAGCTCCTCTGAAGCCACGATGCTTGCGGTGGGGACTTCCCAGACGTCGACGTGCACGACAAGTGCGAACCTGCCCGGCTCACCGTCCCCGAGACGGCCCATCCGCATCCAAGCCGCCAACCGATCGCGCATGCGCCGGCGTCGCTTCTTTGGCGAGCGCTTCCAACACGCGTTGAACCTTGTCGCGAGGCACGACGGCCACACGCTCGCGATTGCCGAGTTCAGCCTGAAGGCTGTCCGCGAACGTGCGGCCCAGCCACTCCAGATCTCCCGAAACCGTCAGGATGGTCTACGGCGACGCCCGGGCGGCAGGATTCTCGTTGCGCGTCACCTTGCGCGCATAGGCGTGGCGCCGGGCCGATACGGCGAGAGCGGCCAGCAACCCCAGTCCGGCGGCCGCCGCGATCCATGACACGGTCCAAAGCCGCGGCCGGAATTCGAACGACACCCGCCAGTCGCCGCCGCCAGGGATGGCCACCCCCTTGAACGCATGATTGACGCGGAAGTAGTCCACACGCCGGCCATTCAATGTCGCGCGGAAGTCGTCAGGCAGATACGTCTCGCTCAAGACCGCGATCCCGGGTCCCGGCGTGCGCACCGAGAAGCTGGTCGTGTTCATCGTGAGATCGTAGTTGGTCGCCGGCACGACCAGGCGGGAGGGCATTCTCATCGCGTGCGTGGCGTCGAGTGCCTGACGATCAGTGGACTGGACCGCAGCCATTGGCCCGGCGTGTTCCGCGACCTCGCGGATCAGGCTACGCGCTTCGTCGTACGTCGCGACGCTTTCGACAAAGAACGCGCGCGGCCATGCGGTCGTCCGGCGGGCCACCCTGAGGCTGTCCGGACCGGACACAGGAACATCGGCGAACCCTGGGGGGACCACATCCTGCCGCGCTAAGAGGAAGCCGACGTTCAACATGTCCAGCAGGGGCTGCATCCTGGTCAGGTCAGCGCCCCGGACTTGCGTCAACCAAAGCCCCCGGCCCCCATGGACGCGTGATATCGGCTGCCTCTACTAGCTCCTCGTAGACCGGCACCCGCAGTGCGCCCGCTCCGCCAATGCTTTCGAGCCGGTAGAGCGCCTGGCTACCCGCCCACAACGTGCCGTCCAGGCCCACCGTCCGTGAGGGTTCGTCCGCACGGTGGACCGTTTCCACAGCTGGAGAGATCTGCTCGATGAGGCCTCGTGGCCTGGGTTGCATCAGGAGAGCATCGAGCCCGGCATTGGCCGATTCGGCATGAAGGCCGCCCGGCAACAACAAGGCCGCGACAGCGGCGGCAACAGCCAGGGGCAAGAGTGCGGTGCCCGCCCGAATGGCCCGGAAGCCCCAAGGCAAGGCAATCGCCAGCGGGAGGAGTCCCAATCGGAGGATGCTTGTGGGCTCAACGTCCCGCACCATCGCAGCGCTCGACAGGTCGGCCGCGAGCCATGCGACCACAATCGCGACCCCCATTGTGATCAGCGTCGTTCGTCGTGTACTTGCGTGTCGAAGCACCTCGACGCCCGACGCCGCGAAGACCATCAACAGCGGTAACGAAGCGGTCGGAAACGTATCGTTGATGTGATGGATGTTTCTGATGAGCGGAATCCTGACGAGCCAAGAGGCCGGGAGTGCCCCGAAGGCAATGGCAACGAGGACGGAGCCGGCCAGGCCGCACGCGGCGACGAACATCGGACGGCGCGTGACAAGCGGCCTGAGGCCAATGATCCCTGACACGATCAGTACCAGGGCGAGCAGATGAAGTCCGGTATGGAGGCTGCCTAGGGTGAGCGGACCGAGAAAGAACGCCGCGGCCTCCGGCCGGCCGCCGAAGACGACCTCGGGCACGTCGTAGTCGGTGACCGATTTCGCCAGCGCGTCCGCAAATATCAGCCAGTGTGGAGCTGTGACGAGCACCATGGCCACGCCAGCCAACCCGGCGGCAGCGAAACGCCGAGCCGCGTGCTGCCCAGCCGCCGGGCGATGTGAGGACCGCGATCGCTCCGGCCGCGTGGACACCGAGCAGCGTGACTACGGCTTCCTTCGGCAGCGAGCCCAGGAGCAGAAGCGCGGACGAGACCGCCAGCCGCAGCGCCGCCGATACTCTCTGCCCGCGACTGCCGGCTGTGGCGAGCTGCCACCACGCCAGCAGCACCCACGGCGCATAGGTCAGGCAGAACATGCCCGGGTGAGCCATCTTGGACGTGTACACGCCGACGAAGGGCGCCGAGGCGGCCGCGACCACGCCGGCAGACAGGGCTCCGGTGGCCGCGAGCGTGACGACGCCAACGCCCGCTGAAAACACCAGCCGGTGGCCGACGTACTTGAGGTCCCACCCCAACGCCGGGTCGGGAGTGATCCATGTCAACCAGTGAAGCGGATCGAGGGGAAACGTGAGTCCCTCTCCCCACAGCGGCCGCCCTGCGGCGTTGTAGCGGTTCCACAGCGGCCACTCTCCGCCGGCAAGTGCCTCGCGCTGCACGCTCGAATTCGGCACGTCCTGCCAGATGATCGCCCCAACATCGGTGCCGCGCTGTCCTCAATCGACTCAAGCGCGCCATAGCCCGGCGCGAACGGCGGCTGGTTGTACAGCAGCGGGGTACCGGCGATGAATGGCGACACCAGGCTCTGGCCCAGGAGCACTACGGGATACGCGGAGAGCAGCGTGCCGGCAAGCGCAGCGAGCGCCACGGCCGTCCGCGGATGCTGCCGGCCCAACGCGAACGCGCGCGCGAGCGTCGCACTGGCGGCCGACGCACGAAGGACCGGCTCGATCGACCAGACGAACACCGTGCAGAGTATCCATCGCAGGACCAGCACCACTGGAATCGGCGTCCCTTCGGGCACGGGCGGGCGTGACGCGTCAGGGACGATCACGGCGAGGGCCAGGGCGAGCACGTAGCCGAGCAGCAGGCGCGCGAACATCCCAGACGGCGCATGCTGGCTGACCGTCAGCCGCCCGTGAACCGACGCCAGCCGCCGCAAGCATCGCTCCGATGGCGACTGCGGCGATCGCCAGTCGCCGCAGCCAGGCGAGCGTCGACAGCTTCAACGGCGGCGACAGGACGATCTGGAGCATCGGCGTGCGGGCGTTCGGGGCCGTGACGAACGTGGTCTCCGACGTGCCGTCGGTCCGCGCCACGATTTGATGGAGCGCGGCCAGTTCGCTCAACGCGAACTCACGATCCACCTGGCCGGACGAATCGAGCACATACGCACGCCGAATGCTGAAGGTGCCCGGGCCGGTCAGCGGCTCCAGTGTGAGCGAGCGAATGGTCCGCGCGGGTAGCGGCAGCCTTAACGCCGTGTATTCGGCGGACGCCGGAACGGCCACTCCAGTCGACTGTTCCTCGCGCCCTCGCCAGCCGGTCGTCGACCGCACCCGCGCCTCGCCGGCCGCATCGGCACGCATTTCGACGACGAGCACTGCCGACGGCGTCCCAGCGATCCGAGTTGCCCATACCGCCGCAGCAGGATCGTGGCGAGCCGCAACCAGGTCGTCGGGCGACTCATGCGCTCGGGTTGTTCGGTCCGCGGGCCCGGTACCCGGCGTAAAGCGGGGACCAACGGAACTTCAGGAGCGCTCGAATCCATGTCCAGGGATCGCGGATCATCGACACTTTCTTGCCTTCACCCGGAGAACGCGCCCGATAGTTCACTGGCAGTTCACTCGGCTGATACCCCTTGCGCAGCAGCTTGATGACGATTTCAAAGTCGAAGTCGAAGCGGTTCGACTCGAACGACAGTCCATACAGGCACTCGCGTCGGAACAGCAGAAACATCCTGCGCCTGACGTGCAACGAGAGCCTCGAGCCGCAGGTACCGGAGCGGAATCGCGGTAGTCGACGGATTCATGATCGGCCCTGTACGTGTGACGTCATCATGCGCGACGCTCGATTGTAGTCCAGCCCTGTCGCCACCTCGAGCGTTGGCATTTGGCGGTGTTAGTCGCGTTGATTGGCTCGAACGCAACAGGCAGCAGCTAGTGCACTCATCTTCGCCGCCCCGACCGGCCGCTCAACTCTGTCCGGCCGACTGGCAGGTATCGGTGACTCTGCGGAACGGGTAGAACTCGCTCCGACCGAGATTGCCGACAAGTTCGGTCGCACCCAGCCGCAGTGTGCCGTCAAACTGGTCTTCCCCTGAGATCACGGGTGCGACGCGCAACGTCGCGAGGTCACCGTCCCACTGGGAAGAGAAACAGAGAGGAACGGTGATGCGATGGCACGTGCCATCGGGACGCCACTGGAACGGGTGTTTAATCGTCACGGTCTCGCTGGCGCGAACGAGCTGGACCTCGACTTCGCCGGTCACAGCATCGACACCGCCGTTGCCAGCGAGATCGAACTGGACGAAGCAGTAGCGTCCCGCCGGCGTCCTCTCGTTTGGCTCGAATGCCACGACGAAAGAGGCATCACTGCGCGGTGAGGGATCGAGTCTCAGCCGCGCCTCTGAAAGAGGCGGAGTGGCGGGAGGCCAGTAGCGTGGGACGACGACCTTCCAGAGACTGATCCCGTTTGCGACAGCAAGGGTGACGAGCAGCACGCGGGTGGCAACTGGCCGCCAGCCGGGGAGCGTGCTCAGACCGATGCCGAACATTGTCCCAAGGGCCGCCAACGCGGGAAACATGTAACGCCCCTGCGCTTGGGTGTAGCCAAGGTTGATACCCACGGCCGCGGCCAGCGCGACACCGCACGTCGCGACGAGCAGCAAGGCGACCGGAATGGACACGCGTCGGCGCATGACCGCCAACACGAACCCGGCGAGGGCGAGGATCGTCAGGCCGAGGTAGCCGTTGTAGACCCACTCGGGCATCAGGATGTTCATCCAGCCGAACAGGCCGATGAACGAGCGCCACATGTAGTACGGAAAATCGCCGATGAAATAGGGCGAGAACAGCGGATGTGGATCGACGAGTGGCGCCATGACCTCATTCATGGCGCCGGCAACCAGCGGGTCGCCATAGAGCCGCGTATTCCTCCAGGCGAGCGGCATCAGACAGACGACCGGCACCGCCAGAGCCCACAGGCGCCGCAGTCGACTCGCGGGCTGGCCTGGACAGATGACGAGGGTGCCAGCCAACAAACCAACGAGCGGGAACACGATCAGCTTCGCCATGATGGCGGCACTGGTAGCGAGACCAGCCATCAGTGCGAGCCGCCACCGAAACCCCTCGCGCAGCAGTCGCACGAGCAGCCACACGCACAGCGCCGACATGGTCGTGACGAGCACGTCGCTCGTCACGTTCATTCCGCGGAATGTGAACTGTGGAAGAAAGGCGATGCCGCCCGCGGCCAGCACCGCTGCGTCGCGGGGCGCCCCGGCAGCTTCGGCCGTGCGAAACACGAACCCGACCGTCAAGAGTGACAGTGCGACGCTCACCAGCCGCATCAAACGGATATGCCAGTAGCGGCTGAAATCCTGCCAGTCGTTCTGGAACATCCGAGGCGGGACGGGATCGCGCACCACGCCGATGCCATCACGCCACGTCAGACGCGGAGGGACATCCGCCGAAAAGGCCAGGGCGGCAACGAGCGCATAGTAGAGCGGCGGCTGAATGGCCTCGATGTAGTCCTCGGTGAACGGAGGCGGCTGCAGATGGGCGCGGAAATAACGCGCATACTGCCAGTGAGCGGGCTCGTCGGGTCCCTCGAAGACCGGTACGGCAAGCGACCACGCGATCAAAAGCACCGACGCCGGGACGAGCACCCACGAGGGGACGTTCTGTAGGGCAGTACGCCTGCTGGCCGTCGCGTCACTGTTTCGGGTTCGCGATCACGCGGTCGCTCGTGGAATTCGAGGTCACGCCCGCCATCTTATGGTACTGGGCCTGCCGAACTCAGCCGATCGACCAAGATCGGATATATGATCACGCTGCGTACCGTCGGCACTCATGGCCACTCCTCGGGATCGCCCTGCGCGATCGCTGTTCGCCTTATCGCTGTTGCCGTTTCTGGCGTTTCTGTTCTTTTTCTCCGGTCTGAGCGCGCTCATCTATCAGGTGCTGTGGCTGCGCATGCTGGGCCTGGTGTTCGGTGTGACGGTGTATGCCGCCAGTACCGTTCTCGCCAGCTTCATGGCCGGCCTCGCGCTCGGAAGTCTGATTGCAGGGCGACTTGCTGACCGACTTCGTCGGCCGCTGGCGGCCTTCGGCATCGCGGAGATCCTGGTTGGTGCCTGCGCGCTCCTCACAGGCCTCGCGTTCGAGGGGTTGACGCATGCGTATGTGCTCCTCGGGCCGCTGCTCGGGGATTCGCTGACGCTGGTCACCCTCGTCCGCTTCCTCGGCTCCGCACTCGTCCTGGTCGTCCCGACAGCGCTGATGGGCGCCACCCTGCCGCTCATCGTGCGATCGTCTCTGACGCCCTCGGAAGGCCTCGGCCCGCGTCTTGGCTTGCTCTACGGCATCAACACCGCCGGCGCCGTCATCGGGACCCTGGCAGCCGGCTTCTGGTTGATCCCCGCACTTGGTATTCGTCGGTCATTCCTGGTCGCGGCCTGTCTCAACCTCCTGGTCGGCATTGCCGCCCTGGCCGCAGCGCGGTACGACAAGGGACGAGAAGAACCAGCAATCGCAAATCACATGTCGTTCGGACCCACGATGACGGGAAGCCACCTGGTTCTGGCCGTCTTCATCATCTCCGGCTTCGCGTCGCTGGCTCTCGAAGTGATCTGGTTTCGCGTGCTGGTCATCTTCATGCAGCCCACGACCTATGGGTTCACGATCATGCTGGCGACGATGCTCGCGGGTATTGCGGCCGGCAGCTGTCTGATCAAGCCGTTCATGCCGGGAATGGCGATGAAACGGCTATGGCTGGTCGCCCTCGAAATGACGATGGCGTTCACCTCCGTGCTGTCTTTCCGCGCATTGGATGTGAGCTTCGACATCGCTGGGTGGCTGATGACGTCGCCCGCAGATGAGCGCGTACATTCCCTGCTACCGCTCCTCGTGGCCGCCGTGATTGCCATCCTCCCGACAGCATTGGTGATGGGGGCGGCGTTTCCGCTGGGCGCGGCCCTGTATGTCGGTGAAACATCTGGTGCGAATGTCGGGCGGCGAATCGGCTTCTTCTATGCCATGAACACATGCGGGGCCCTCGGCGGTGCTCTCGTCGCCGGGTTCCTCCTGCTGCCTGCGCTCGGCTCTCGAGGCGCCCTTCTCGTCGTGGCGTCCGCACTCATGATTTCCGGCTTGCTCTTGATTCTGGATGTCCGCCGACGTCGAGGGCTGACCCTTGCGCTGTCGGCGACGGCTGTCGCTGCATTTGTCATCACCGCGCTTTGGACACCGGATCCGTTCGTCGTCATGCTGGCTCGAGTGCATCCGGACCAACCGCTTCTCTGGAAGATGGAAGGTGTGCAGACGACTGCGAGCGTGCACTTGCGCGATCTCGGCAATGCAGCGCCAAACCGCGTGCTCTATCTGAACGGCGCTCATCAGGCCAACGACCATCCGCAGATGGCATTCATTCATCATCGAATCGGCTATCTGCCCATGGCGTTACATCCCCGACCCAGGCAGGCACTCGTCGTGGGGCTCGGCGGCGGGGCAACGGCAGGCTCGGTGAGTCGTTTTCCGGGTGTGGAGCTCGACGTCATCGAGCTCGCGGAGTCGGTCGTGCAGGCCTCGGAGTGGTTTCGCCCCATCAATTTCGACCTGCTGCATCGTTCGAATGCGCATCTCCGCATCGAGGATGGGCGCAACTACCTGATGATGACCCGTAAGAAGTACGACGTCATCACGGCCGACCTCATTCTGCCCGTCCATGCCGGCGCCAACCATTTGTATTCCCTCGAGTATTTCGAGCTGGTCAGGCGCTCACTCAACGAAGACGGGATTCTGCTCCAGTGGCTGTACGGTACCAATCGTTCCGAGTACTCCCTGCTCGTGCGGACGTTCTTGCGGGCGTTTCCCGATGCGACCGCCTGGGCCGACGGCACCCTGTTCGTCGGTTCGCGGCGGCCATTCACCATTTCCCGCGACGCCTTCGAGCGCAAGCTTCAGGATCCGGCGACCCGTCTCGTACTCGAGTCGGTAGGCTTGGGCTCGTTCGAGGCGCTGACGGCGCAGTTCGTGGCGGGACCGGAGACGTTGCGGCGCTACGTCGGCGATGGCCCCATTCTTGATGACGACCGCCCGTTGATGGAGTACTTTCTTTCACTGCCACGGGACGATCGGCCGGTCGATCTCAAAGAGATGAGAGACGACATCGGGCAGGTCGTGCGATAGCAAGGCGGAACGGGCGCGTGGCGCTTGGTCCTCGGTCGGGGGCGCGGGTGCTGCGCGGTTTCTCTTCCCCGGTCAGCCTTTTCCCTTGCTCTTCTCCGACTCCTTGACGAAAATCGGCTGCAGACAGCGGCCGTTTCCGCGCAGTTGCAGGCAGCGGTATGATCTGTGACGATTCCGCCTAGGGTCGATGACTCCGCCCACGCCCGAGGCCGGCCCGCCTGGCCACCCGCAGCCCGAGGCCCCCTTCGACCCCGAGGCCACCGTCCACCTGCTCGCCCTCGTGCGCGCCGGCGACGGTGACGCTCTGAATCGCCTGCTCGATCGGTGTCTGCCTCCGCTGCGCCGGTGGGCGCGCGGCCGCTTCCCAACCCATCTTCGCGAGAGGCTCGAAGCCCCGGATTTCGTGCAGGAGACCGTCGTGGCCGCGCTTGCACGACTCGAGGCCGTCGAGACGTCCAGGGAGGGCGCGCTTCAGGTCCACCTGCGTCAGGCGCTCGCCGCGCGGCTGCGAGAAGTCGTTCGCAACCAACGCGCGTCGGCGTCTTCCAGCGCCGGCGACGTCCCGGTAGCGACGGAATCGCCGCTCGAGCGGGCGATAGGCGTGGCGAACACCGAGCGATACGAGGCCGCGCTGGAGCGTCTCGACCGCGACGATCGGGAAGCTGTCATCGCACGTCTGGAGCTGCAGTACAGCTACGAGGATCTGGCGGTTGCGCTGGACAAGCCGACGCCGGCCGCGGCCCGAGCGGCCGTCACGGGCGCGCTCGAGCGCCTGGCGGACGAGATGCGATTGATGTGACTGCATCATGAGCGCCGCGCGCGAATTCTCAGACGTACTGGCACGACTCGCCGACGGCGCCGTCATCGACTGGTCCGCCGCAGAACGGGCTGCGGTCGCACCCGACGACGTTGAATTCCTCCGGCAGCTCCGTGTCCTGGCACGGCTCGAGGAGACGCATCGCCTGACGGTTCTGCTCGAAGCCGGACCGGGGATGAGGCCCTCCACGGGTGGGGCATCCCCGGACGAGCGCACGCACGATACCATCCCGGTATCGGACTTCGGCCAGCGATGGGGACGCTACCGAATCGTCCGGCTGATCGGCCAGGGTGGATTCGGCGCAGTCTACCTCGCACGCGACGAGGAGCTCGACCGCGACGTCGCGATCAAGCTGCTTCACCCCTCACTCGCGCAGCGCACGGACGTGACCTCGCGCGTGCGACAGGAGGGCCGGGCGCTGGCGCGGGTGCGCCATCCCAACGTGCTAATGGTGTTCGATGTCGAGGAGCACGAGGGGCGGCTGGGCCTCTGCATGGAGTTCATTCGAGGCCGCACGCTCGACGATCTGGTCCGAAGCGATGGACCGCTGAATCACCTTGAAGCCGCGGCCGTCGGCCAGGCCGTCGGTCGAGCGCTGGCGGCCATTCACGCCGCGGGGATATTGCACCGCGACGTGAAGGCTAGAAACGTCATGCGCGAGCGCGCAGGGCGGATCGTGCTCATGGACCTGGGCGCGACCGTGGATGTCGCGGTCCAAGACGCGCGCCGCGACCTGGGCGTCGGTACTCCGGCCTACATGGCGCCTGAGCTGCTCGAAGGGGATTTGGCGACGCCCCGGAGCGAGGTCTACGCGGTCGGCGTGCTGCTCTATTTCCTGGTCACCGGCGAGTACCCGGTGCCGGGCCGGGCGATGGCCGAGTTGCGGGAAGCTCATCGCCAGGGGCGACGCACCAGCGTCGACGAGCGCCGCTTCGATCTCCCCACCTCCTTCGTCCGGGTGGTGGAGCGCGCCACGGCGCCGGATCCCGCCCTGCGGTACGAGTCGGCGGTGGCGCTGCTCAGGGACATGGGGGATCCCGGTGCAGTGGAGCCCGTGACGCCGACGCCGCCACGGTTCCCGGAGCCGCAGCCTCCGGGGCCTCAAGGCTGGGTGCACATCTTCAAGCGAGCAGGCCAGGTCGCGGTCGGACTTGTCGCGCTCGGGATCGTCTCCGGCGCCCTCACCAGTCGGACCTTCAACTTCGTGCTCGATCGACCCGGCGGCTTCGATTCGTCGTCGTTCATGGACCAGACGTCTCTCGGCTTGCGATCGCTGATTCTGCCGGCCGGCGTCATGGCGTTGATGGCGGGCGCCGGTACGTTGCTGCAGTTGGCGCTCAAGCTGCCGTTCTGGCCGCGACGGTTCGCTCCTGATCGGTGGCGCCGTTTGGTGGCGGCGACTGGCAAGCCTGGAGAAGACCCTGCAGCGGTCCTTGCGCGCCTGGTCGTGGCCGGGGGGTTCATCGCACTGCTGGCCCTGTTCATGGCCTTCGCCGACGTGATCTCCGCGTTCACCAACAGTGTCAACGAGGACAGCCTGGCGCTGTTCATGCCTTGGCGCGAAGCCAGCGACTTTCGAGCCCTGCAGTATCGGTTAAGCTACACCGCGGTGTTGTTCCTGATGGCCGCGGGCTGGAAAACCGCCGGCCGTGTCCGTGGATCAAGCGGCGGTCGAACGCCGGGCTCGATTCGGACGGCCGGGATTGCGGTGGCCGGCCTGTTGATTGCGTTTCTGGTGGCCCCGCACAAGCTGACCATCCAGAACAGGATGCCGGTCGCGCTCGTGGCCGGTCAGCGGTGCTACCTGGTGGGCGAGCGGGACACCGCGCGGGACTCGAGCCAGCTGCAACGGTCGTCGCTCGTGTACTGCCCGGCCTGGGAAGCTCCGCGTGTCCGGATCGTCACCCGGACCGAGGACATCCAGGCTTGCGGATTCGAGGAGAACGTCTTCCTCCTCTCCCGCGCCACGGATTGCACGCCCATGGCCGAACCGTAGCTGCCGTTTCGGAACGTTCCAATCGCTCTGAGCTCAGTCCGTTCGGATCCTGCTGGTGTACACCGGAGGTGGTGCCATGACCAGATGGCGGAAAAGTGCGGCAATCGCGGCGGTGCTCGTGGGACTCTCCCCGGCCCCAGCCCAGGCGCAGGTGTGGGAGTTCTTGAAGTGGCTCAACGACATGAGCGGGCAGCAGATGGTGGGCGTGGCGTTCGACCTGCCCGTCCGCTGCACGTACAACGACGGCACGACCACCAGGAGCTTCTTCGACTGCGAGAACTTCGTGGGCGACAGGAATCTTCGCGAGGTGAGGCGAAACCTGACGTTCGGGATTCGGGCCGGTGTGCTCTACAACAAGAAGGACTTCAGCACCACGGAGAATCTCCAGATCATCAGCCAGGTCCTCGTTGGTCCTTCGGTGACCTGGGCCCCGAGTCAGGTGCCATTTCTCGACCTCACCGCCGCGCTCCAGTTCGGCCCGTTCGTCGGCGACGGCATCGACCACAATTGGTCGACGGTGCTGGACCTTGGCCCCGTCATCAAGCCGTTTGCGGCCTTCAAAGGCGACCGTGGAGTCGATCGGTTCGGCAGAAGCCTGCGCGTGGGGTTCCGGTACGCGCAGTTCCTCAATTCCTTCGACGGAGCGGACTTCCTGGCGCCAGGCAGCTTCGTCGCCGACGGGGAAGGCGTGTGGACCATCACGGTCGGCTTCGACCTCGCCGCGAAGTAGAAAA